>JAGXGH010000050.1 GCA_024636835.1 Verrucomicrobiales bacterium
GCGGTGGCGGTGGCGGTGGGTGGCCACCACCATTTCCCCCACCTATGCCACCAATCTTGCCTCCAGTTGGTCCACCAGTATATCCGACGCCACCGGTGATGCCTCCGTTACCGCCACTGCCTCCTATTACAGGAGATCCGCCAATATTTCCCCCACCAACGCAACCAACGCCACCTAATCCAGTGCCATCAGGAGATAGCGACTGTGACGGACTGTTAGATCGTGAAGAAGCGATTCACGGTTGCGATCCAAATAATCCAGACTCTGATGATGACGGTATTATTGACGGTTGGGAGGTGAGTTTTGGGCTTAGTCCTATTATAGCAAATACAGGTGATAGTGATCAGGATGGGATTTCTGATTTGTATGAGTTTTATTACGGCTCCAATCCTCTTAGCATTGACGGTGAGACTGGAGGATTTGTGATTGGTGATTTAATGAGCGATTCCTTTGAGATTTCTACGGGATGTGATCCTTTGGAATACGATGATCGCCGTGCGTCGCTTTTACGTCATCGAATTGACTCCTCAATCATGGCTTACATTGCCGACGATATGCTATTTTTGGATACCGATATGGATGGTTTAACTGATGGCGAAGAGTTGGTTCTAGGATCTAATCCTGAACTAGCGGACAGTGATAGTGATGGTATTGTCGATGGAATTGAAGTCGCATATTTTAATAGAAGTTTAACGCTTCAAGAGCCAATAGATTTCGATAATGATCGTGACGGGCTAACTGACGAGGAAGAAAAAAACCTTGGTACAGACCCTTGCGCATATGATAGCGATGGCGACGGGCTTCCAGATGGTTATGAAATACAATATGGACTAAATCCAAAGAGTTTTGCATATGAAGATCTGACGATTAGATATCCGATGAGCTATATCTTCCAAGATGGTGATATAGCTCTTGGAGTAAAGAATCACAAGATGGATGCTCGATTGAGTTATCATAACGGTGTTTGGAGTAATTATGATTCTGCATGGTTCAGGACAGAAGGCTGTTACTCACGTGCCTTTGCCACTATTCCGGGTGGGTGTGTTCTTCTAAACTCGACACCCGGATTGGCGATATCTTTTAAAATTCAGTTACATGATTTACCTGCAGATCAAGATGAACGCTCTATACTCTTTGTTGATGATCGATTCATGGTGGGTATTACAATTGATGGTAGGGTGTTTCTAAGATTTACAAACTCAGGAAGTGTGCCTAAAGAATTAATATCTAGTGCAGCGATTGACGAGGATCTGTGGAATAGTGTTATTTTGAACTTATCAGATAACGTGTGTTCGATACATGTAAACGGTTTGCTATCCGGTTCTGCAAATCTTGGGTGGGTGGCAAATGGCTTCAATCAAGATCTACCACTCATGATTGGAGCGCCGGCGAGCATAGAAAACTATGGCGCTAATTACTCCCTTGCAGATCTTCGATTCTATAATAAAATGTTATCGAGTAATGTAATTGGCGAACTAGGAGATCATGCTAATTCCGGACATGAAAATCTAATCGACAGTGACGGTGACGGTCTCAATTTCTACGAAGAGTATACAAATGGAGGTTCTCCCGAAGATGATGACACCGACGGTGATGGCTTGTCTGACAGTGAAGAGCTTGCAATAGGCACTGAACTCAATAACGCGGATTCAGACAATGACGGTCTTTCGGATCGAGACGAGATAACAATTCATCTGACTTCGCCAATTAGATATGACACTGATGGAGATGGTCTTGGTGACGGTCAAGAAATAGAAAAGTCGTTCACTAATCCACTTCAGGCGGATTCTGATGGGGATACAATGGATGACTGGTGGGAAGTGTATTTTCATCTCGACCCTAACAGTCCTGTTGATGCCGGACAAAATCCTGATGGTGATAGTCTGACCAATGTACAGGAGTACCAATTTCTCGATTGGGAAAGGAATCCTTTAATGCCTGATGATACGGATCCTGACAATGATGATGAAATGCCTACTCTGGAGGATTTAGAGGCACGTGATGCTTATATCGATGAAGTAACGCGTGATAGTGATGGAGACGGTGTACTTGATGCAGTAGAGAATGAATATGTGGCCTTAAATGCTCAGCAGTTTGTGAGTGACGAAACTCTTGAATGGAGTGACTCAGTCAGGCATAGGTATTCGCTAAATTTGAACGATACGCCATCTGCCAACTTAAACATTGGGGAGTTTGATCATGATGGTGATGGTATATCAACTAAAGAGGAACTTGATCTAGGCTTAGATCCTACGACCTCTGGAATGATGCGAGCAGTAGTGTGGTCGTCTGACTCCGGTTTACGCATTGCGCCTAAGAGTAAAGACCACAAAGAGCGCTTGGTAGAGGTTGGTAATCCAGCTTCTGTTACAGTTTCAAAACCTCGTGATGGTCGTTTTATTCTTTCTGTGCCAAATGGACAGGTGTCCACCGGTCCAAATGCAGCCACCAATCTGATTATAACAGACACATCCGGGCGGAGTGTGGTGCTTACAAACAACAGAATAGTAGTAAGATTAGATGAAGCTAAGAACCTGGTGGGTAAGCCTGTATCTTCAGTGCTAGAGGCTTCAGGAGATATAGATCTGACGACCTTCGTTTCTGATGCTCCAGAGAATGCAGATGGCACTGTGACTCTTATATTCTCGCTTGAAGCCGTGCAACTCCCTGACCCATTAGCAAAAGAAAGAAAAGAAGAATTAGACAAAGAAGTCTTCAATTCTCCAGGTGCGAGTGCTGGTGGCACACTTACAGGATGGCCGGGCAGTGGTGGCGGTGCTGGAGGAGTTTTCTATTATGGCTCTATCCAGACGAATCGAGATACTGCCACAATTCGTGATCTGTTGCGATTCATCATGGAGCTATTTGAAGATGAGGAAGTGCCTCAAGATAGTGAATCTATGTGGGGCCATACCGCTATGGAAGTCAAAGTAAGTGGAGTAGACCTTGATGTCATCCCCATGGGGAATAGTAAAGAATTGAGTGAAGTTGCTGAAGACCGTTCAGGTGCGAGGCTATCAATAGAAGGAGGGAATGGTAGTTTGCCTCACGATTCTGCAGTGATTATTGTGAAGCCTACCGGATTAACAAATCCGTTAAGAATATTGTCATGGGACGATTCAAACTTAATTATGATACAAGAGGATGGTTCTCCATTAAGTAGTCCCTACGAATTACCTAGTGGAGATGAAGAACGGCGATTTCGATTGTATGGAAAATCTACACTATCTAGGGATGGCCAAAATTATAGTGTGGCACTAAGTGTTTCTGCAGATGAGCGGAGTGGATCAGATAGTATATCTGTCTATGATGTAGATTACGAGATTGAGGTCATACAAAGCGAAGCAGCGGGTATTTCCTCTGACGCAGTATTAGATTATGGTGATCTTGAGATAGACCATCCAAAATCAATTCCTACTTTGCCCTTTCATATACAAGTTTGGATCGAGCAAAGAGACGAGTCTACTGGTGATTTTTCGATGGTTCAGGCTTCCGCTGGAAGCAAGGTGAAATACATAGACTATATCAACCTCGAAAAATCACCCGTTACACTTGTCCTTAATGACATAGGTGGCGTCGCAATTGATGCGGAGCTCTCAACTGAAAGTGGAAGAGCTCATGGATTCAAGGTAGTTGTCGATGAGCTTTTAGACGATAATCAGAACGTAGTGTTTACAGAAGACGAGTCCGATCCCCAAGTATTACTCAATAAATATGGAGTAGAGACTACGCAAGTTGTGATAGTTCCAGGGCGTGTTTTGGGACAGTCTACGTATAATGAATACCCAATGTCGGTAGCCACTATTGCCGATACTAATCCACTAGTGACTTTTGAAGTGGAAAACAGTGACGGCACTAGTAACCCCTTAGCCACATTTGTTCACGATGGTCACTCCAAGGTTCGCATCATCGGCACCTTTAAGGATATCCACGGAAATCTTATGCCAACTGGTGTTCCTGTCGAGTGGTCGTATGGAGGGAACGGCGTCATCCTTGACTATTCCGTTGAAACAGATGACCAAGGTAAATGTTGGGTCGAATTGCTCCCTGATGAATTAGAAGATTGTAATCCAAAGCCACTTCATGACTTATATGCTATTTGTGAAAACCAAGTTATCAAATATGATGAATTAACCGATGTAAAATTAGATTCGAAAACTTATATATATGAAACATATGCTACTTCCTATGAGTATGGGGTATTTCTTGATTTTACTGAATTGTCCGGTAATTACTCATTGGTGACTGATGACAATGCATCATCCTTCGAACTTGATCCTGATGATCCAAGGAAGATTGTAATTGTAAAAGTTGAGTTCACGGCTAACGGAGAAGCGATTTCAGACAGCGCGCAAGTTAGGTGGAATGTTCGTAACGCCGATGTAATCGGTTCTCCGGAAACTGGCCTTACGTTTGATGGTCTTGGTAATACTACTGGGTATGCGCGAATAAAGCTGGGTGTTCAATTTTCTACATCATCTAAACCGATTGTAGTAGACGCGTTCTGCGGAAATGCTACCGCTAAAGTTACTGGTTCAGTGGCAGAGTTCACGGGTGAAAATCCAAGAATAGAGCTTGTTGAAGGTGAAGCTGTTCTCAATGGAACCGGTAAAGCGCTGACCAAAATGTTTGAGCGATTTAATGGAAATGATATTGTGGAAGACCGTCCTATTACAGCTGGAAATTTCGGTAGATACCGCTTTATAGCTGATAAGAAATATGTAAATAGTAAAATCCTCCCCAAAGTTGGATACTCGGGTGTAGGCTCAACTAGCATGATTGTGATTGAATCCGAAGCAGGTGGCGCAAGCGATCCGATTACATTGGTTGCAGAGGGGGATTACGCGGTCGCTTACTTTGTCGTTAGTAGTAAAGATGTAATGAGTGAAGACTCGTTGAGAAGTTATAAATTTAATGTGGATGCTGACTTTGTAGAGTTAACTCCGAATGTGGGCTTTGACGGTCTGATAATACCTTCCTTCGTTGTTATTGCTGCTGAAAATTATATTCTAGTGCGAAAAAATATTTTAGTAGGTGCGTTGGCAGGTGCAGATATCGCTGGAGGTAGTGTCGAGGCAATTGTAGCGGATGCTACAGCGTCATTCTTTCTATATGGGGATTTTCGTGACATAGCCTTGGAGGGCTCAAAAGTGTTTGTACCTGGTGAGTGTGTTGATAAGTTTGTGATGACCCTATCATGTCTAGGTATAGTGACTACGGTCGTGCCTAATGTTTCTGCCGCTCTCGCTGGATTAAAGTCGACTACGAAAGCTCTGAAAGTCTTGGGTAGACCTATTTCACCAATGAATCGTTATGTGGACTATCTCTGCACTCGTCTTCCGAAGGGGTTGGACGCATTAGAGCGTTCACTGGAGCCAATTATTAAAACGGATGATGCAATTGATGCCGTAGGCCAATAAAATAATAATACTTCAACTATATTTTTTATGATAACCCGATACAGTTACAATTTCCTAAAATACTTCAAATCTACAAATAGATGCATTTATATATTTATAATCGTTTTTATATTCTCATTTTCCTTTGCTGAGGGGGCGTCTGGAACTAAGTCTGCACATAATAAGGAGCAATTGATTGAAGCGTTTCTTGCCGTTACTAAAGGTGATATAACGAAAACACTCGAGGTTGGTGGTTTAATACGAAGCATTGATAATGCTAAAGGAATCATTATTTCGGTTGATGGAGTAGACCTTGGTATAGCTCAATATCTATTCGTTAAAGGGCCTTTGGCGAAATTGGTTGGCAAAAATGTTTCGGATGACTCAATAGAGCATTTAGGTGCCTTCTTAGAATGCATTAGCTTGATTGATGAAGCCAAGTTGAGTCTTATTGCTAATAACACTGACGATTTAAATCGTTTTGCAGAAAAAGCCTATAAAGCTCTGGATACACGAGGTGAAGTCATTGGGAGTGAACGCCTTTCTATGACATTCGGGGATAGAAAAAAAGAAGCCGCTACTATAGCAGCATTAGTAAATCGTTCTACAGAAACAAAAAGTGTTGTCAGTTCTTTTGGGGATAGTCAACGTTACAATATTGAAGATCTATTAGATGATTTGATCGAAATTCGAGATGTTGAGAATTTTAGCTACTCCTACGGCAAAAATTCTAAAGGTGGGAGGGGGAGTCGCCGGCAAGGGATTCTTAATGCGGTTAGAACAACCAATATTAATTCACAAAGAGGGAATCTTTATGAATTAATTGTAGCGGTTTATTTTAAACTTTATAAACCCATACCTGGGTATGAGGTGATTTCTGTGAGGTCGCCTTTAGGTCGTTCTGATGTTGATGTGGTCTTGCGGAATACTTCTGGTGACACTATACATGTGCAAGCTAAATTATCAGATTACTTTTACAACGCTGATACATTTGGTGGTCGTGCTACTAATAAAGGAGATAAGTTCTATTTATGGCTAGAAAAAGCGTCTAATTCTAATAGTGGTGATCCGTTGGTAATGCTCGAATCCAAAAAAGTTTACTACGCAATGCCGCCTAGCAGTAATCCTATTTGGGAGTCTGAACAGCTACTCGAAACTATGTTTAAAAAAGTTCCTGTTGCTAAGATGAGAAATATTCTTGGTCTCCCTGAGAGTGGTGCATTTGCTCGTAAATATTCAGGTCTAGATGACAATCAAAAAATATTGTTTCAGAACGAATTCAGGAGAGTGATTGAGCCTGTTATGATCGAGATTGATATCCCGTTTTAGAAAAGTTTATAATGTCTGATATTAAATTTTCACCCACTTTAAGTATTCATCGGTTAACAAAGCTTGTTGAGCCCGAATCGCAATTTTGTTTTACGTCGCCTCCAGCAGATGACTACAGTTTGATTTCTAAATTTATTGTAGGTAGAAATTTTCCGAGATCTAAATATGATTTACGTGCTCTAATGGTCTATCGGTTCATGTATTTTAGCTTCAACCTTCCAGCGGATAATTTATTGAAGAATAATTGGGAGCGTCTTATGGAGCTTCCCCATCGGTTTCACGATTTCGTATCGGAATATAACGCCCACGCCCTAGAATCATGTCAGTCATGTTGGTTTGTAGAAGCCGGGGATATATTTCCCGGCTTCGATGGAGCAAAATTAAGAGGCTTGTGGACATTTGAGCTCGATGATGATGGTGCTGTTATCGATTCAAACTTCAGAGTTGATTGTGATAATCGTAAGGTACTCGAATTGCTGTCAGAGTCTCTAGGTGAAAAAATGGGTTGTTTTGATGTCTGCTCGAGAGGTGACGGAAATCTTTATATGAAATGGCAACTGGATCATGCCTGCGAAAAGAACTTCCCCATGCTGTCTTTCCCGTATATATTGAATAAAGAAATCAAGTCTGATATAAATGTCCATATATCGTTCTCCGGGGAGCGTGATTTAGAGGGTAAGTGTCCAGGCATTATGGGGAACAGATTACCTCATTCAGTTTTATTATCAGGACAAGATTCTGGAGAGGGAGCTAGTCTAGACTTTGCTGACTTCAGCGTTGATAGGGTTCACGCTTTTACTTCTGATCTTGCAGGTAGCAATCATATCGATATGAGTCTTCAATTATATCTAGATGGCTTAGATGAAGGTTATCACAACAAGCCTAAAGCGTTTTATCTTCCAATCCTATTTGAGAAAAATCGACTTTGTGTTTTTAATCATACTAGAACGAAGATGTATTGGTTGCGATCTTCAAAAGATCTTAAGAAATTTAGAAATGAGCTTGTTGAAAAAAGAGACGTTTTTATTCTTAGAAAGGGTTTGCGGTGCTGGATTGCAATGGATTTGTCAGTTGATCGATCTCGCGAGGGATTGCTTGGTAATGATGTCCGCGATAATTTACAGTGGAGTAGCGATTTGCCCGAAGATCTTCCAGAATTAAAAAAGCTGCTTGGCGCCAACTGAACTACTAGCTCTTAGTGGTATTATCTGATATATTATGTTTTCCCTGGTTAGCGATAGTTTAAGTTCTGAGAGGTTCTTCTCATTTATCAATGAACTCGAGTCCACGTATCCAACGGCGAATTCGGAAGTTCATACCCTTCATCCTTTATGGAAAGATGCTAGGAATGAATATGGAGTAGTATGTTTATCTTTTTTCTCAGAGGATGCGGTCGCAGGAAATATCAGTCTGCGTGGAGAGTCCATATCTGCCATATCAGAAGTGAATCTTGTAAGAATAGAATCTCGGTGGTGCCCTTATAATCAAACTGATGAAAGTGCTTCACCAAATGTATGCTTATGGACGAAAGCTATTTTCGATGCTCTAGAAGGCGATAATCCTGGAGTATCAGGTGTCGAGATTCCGCTGCATGCAGGAACGAGTGAGGTTACCGATGAGTGGTTAGATGGATGGTGTATTTTTGTTACCTCAATTCAAACACTTGGTAATGAGCGGGGTTACCGGATTCGTTTCCGCGGGCCATCTCTTGATAGGGTGGATACGGAGGAGGTTGAAAGACTTTCTCTAGATGTTCAAGAGCAGTTTCTGGGTTTCGCAGACAGGCTTTCAGATTTTGACTTCATTCCAGGCTACCGTCTTAACGGTAAAACAATCGGTGATTCCTACTTGTTGATTACCAATAAGAAGGAACAAGTTGATGAGGTTATATCTGTTGTGCTTTCGATGTTTGAGTGTTCATCTATCCGTGAGAGTCATTTCTGGTTTGAGCTCGCCCATAGAAACATCAAGTGGGACAAGATATACGGTGATGCTCTCGAAGATAAAATGCCCCCCGTTGATGGAAGGTCGATGCCTTGGATTCCGCAAGAAATTTTGGAGCGCTATGCTGATCCTATGCATAAAGTGTTTACAGAACATTTCAAAAATGGGAAGCTCGCCGTTTTTCTTCGGGTCTCAGGATGGAAATGGGAGTACGAAATAACGAATTCGAGCTATATCCGCCTCTTAACTAAAGACGCGTTTTCTTTGGACTATCTATATGAGATTGCAGATCACCCAGAGTATGGGGCTATGGCGATAGCATGCTTTCGCCATAACGAAAGATATAGAATCTCGATCTGTTCATTGGAGGATCCGAATAGAAGGGATTCACTGGAATGGCTTGGTCTCAATTTCAAGAAATCCACACCACCTGTTGTGTTGAATGAGAAGCCCAATCGAAATAATACACCTTCGGAAGAGAATTTATGTGCGACAAGAGTCCATGAAACCGCCTACCGCCTAAAAGCCCATCGTGAATCCAATGGGCAAGACATGCTGGACTGGTTTTCAAGTTTGTAGTTAAGGCGAGGAATTTAAATCTATGCTGGAGGATAATACATATTATATATAACAAATAAAAATATTAAATGTAATTTTGTGATCTTTGTTTTCATCTTTTTAGATAGGTGCATTAAATGCTATCTCGCGTGAAGTCAACTTGAAGGAAGCTTCCAGTAAATTGAGGCGCTTATCTAATGATGTTATATTTGAATTGCCTTTGGGAGGTCGTGAAAATATTCAAAAAAACTTCCTGATGTTTTAAGAACAAAATAACATGTCCCGCTGAATTCAAAGAACTTGCTAACAGTTGCCTGCGTGATTTCACAACGCTCGCAGGAATTGATATGGATAATTCTAGCTCGTATTTAATTGAGTTCGCAAAAATTATAATTCATTTCGGTAAGCTAGATTTAGCTGAGTTGGCCAAAGAGACAGATCGTGGAATTTCGTTGACGAGAGGGTATGGCTTTGGGAAGTGGTGCCCGGTAAATCGCTTACGTTATGATTTCTTCAGGGCATCGTGAGAATGCCATTTTAGACGATCCCCGAACAGCCGCTGAAGCAGTCAGGCGAGCTCTGACCTACTGGATCGCCTGACTGCTTCGGACGGTTCAGGAATGGTGCCAATTAAAAAATATCAAATTTGACGCTTACGGTTGTACGGTAAGCGCTTAACCGAGCACCACTATTCAGATTGGATCAAAACGTCATAGATTGATTGTTCTATGACAGTGATGAATGAAATTGATATACCGGACAGCGCCACGATCATTAAATCCGACACTCGGGGTCGGGCGCGTTACACCGCTGAGTTCAAGGCTGAGGTGGTTAGGGCTTGCGAGCAAAGTGGAAAGAGCGTGCTGGCGTTCTCCCGTCATTGCGGGGTGAACTACGCCACACTTCAATCGTGGATCAAGAAGAAGAGTGCCCCGGATGATCCGCCTTTGGAGCAACGCTTCGTGCTCGCCGAGTAAGCGCTTAACTGAGCACCACTATCCAGATTGGATCAAAACGTCATAGATTGATTGTTCTATGACAGTGATGAATGAAATTGTTCTGCTCAATCATAGATTCGGCGGTCACAGGCTCCGCACACGATCCATGTTGCGGGCTTGTCGTTTCCACACCCGCACAGGTCGCGCATCCAGAACTCGGAGCGGTTCCATGTTTTGCCACAGGTGCATTTCCATGTTCCGTCGGGCTGGCGTGTGCATTCCGCGTGGTGGCACGAAGAAGCAGAACCAGCCGTGGGAGGCAACGCCTCGGAGTCTTTTGGTGTATTCATAGTCGTTATTGGCGTGCCTCCACAGAGACGATATACCGGACAGCGCCACGATCATTAAATCCGACACTCGGGGTCGGGCGCGTTACACCGCTGAGTTCAAGGCTGAGGTGGTTGGGGCTTGCGAGCAAAGTGGAATGAGCGTGCTGGCGTTCTCCCGTCATTGCGGGGTGAACTACGCCACACTTCAATCGTGGATCAAGAAGAAGAGTGCCCCGGATGATCCGCCTTTGGAGCAACGTTTCGTGCTCGCCGAGTTGTGCGCTCAAGCAACGGCATCTGTTGGGACGGTTCGTATTGAGCTTCCCGGCGGAGCATGTGCGAGCGCGGTTGATGAAAACGGAGTGCGCCTGCTTGCGGTGCTCGTGCGCGAACTTGCCCGCTGAACCCCACCCCTCCCGAAGAGATCATGCTTGGATTCAACGGAAACCTCAAAGTCTGGGTGGCGATCACGCCATGCGACATGCGTAAGAGCTTCGACGGCTTGAGCGCACTGGCACGCGAAAAACTCCAGAGCGATCCCATGAGTGGAGCTGCCTTTGTGTTTACCAACAAAAAGCGCACCCTCCTGAAGATCCTCTACTGGGATGGCAGCGGGTTGTGGGTGGTGGCGAAGCGTCTGGAAAAGGGCACCTTCAGTTGCCTGCGGACGCCGCGGGTGGTCACACAAAGCTTGCGCTCAGCCCCACCGCGCTGGCGATGCTCATCGACGGCGTTCAACAACAACATCCTCATCGACAAAATCACCGGAGAGCACTTCAAAGGCTTGATGCAAACCGACGGCTACAGCGCCTACATCGCGTGGCTGCTGGACAAGATCGACATCATCCGGGCGGCGTGCCTCGCGCGTATCCGACGAAAATTCATCGAAGCCAAAGACGACCACCCCGCACACGTCGCGGCGGTGCTCAAACTCACCGCGCGGATCTACGCCATCGAGACAGAACTCTGCAAAAACGGTGCGGATGCCGGTCAACGGCTCTCCGTCCGGCAAACCCGCACGCGCCCTAGTTGGGTAGAATTCGGAGTGCTCCAAGAGAATGGTAACCTACGGGTAGAGGTGTTTGAGAATCGGTGATGAAATACGCGGCGGTTCAAATTGACGCGCACAATATATTTCTCGTTGTTTTCGGTTTTCAGCAGTGGCAACAAGTATTCACCGCTAGATTGCCTCGAAGAAGGATCAAGCATTATAGAGCTGGAGTCGGAATTGGATTCCAGTTGTTGTATGAGGGTGTCCGCCTCATTCCCTGCATGTGACGACCTTCAGCCAGAAGTAGCTTTGCTACTGGCGGTATAGCGGTCGGGATTGGCATGGCCCTACTGTGATCGAGAAGGACGTCAAGTATGATGGGACTTACGGCTACTTTAGGCCTCGCCTGGCAGTCGCGGATTCGGGTGAGATTCATGTCATTTGGAACACGCAGGCAGATCCCTCTCACGTGGTCATTCGCGACGATAAGATTGTTTCTACACGATCCATTCGGCTTACGCCCCGAGCCAGCAAGGGCGACGATATAGATATTGAGGCGCTTACAGATGGTTGTTTGATCTTGGTCTATCAGGTAGCAGACGGAGAGCGCGAAGCTAACAAGGAGGCGATCTACATTTGCCATTATACAGATGGTAAGTGGGGTGAAGCTTCTGCGACCCTTCTGGAGGGGGGCGGTTCATGGAGGGCCACAACTAGTCGCGCACAACGAACAAGCTCTGCTCGTCTGGCGACACCAAGCGGAAGCTCGTCAGGGCGGTTTTGTGGTGTCGGGGTCTACAGCAAGCTTCAACATCCACGATCATCAAGCCCATCTCCACAGATCCCATCGCGAGCATGGGAGGAAGCCCCACATTTTACTCATTGTATTGCACCAGAGACGGGAGCGCTCACATGACATGGGCCGATGACTCAGTATTCGTCATGAATCTCGCCAGAATCGGAGTTAGCCAAACAAAGGTTGAAGACAGTGCTGGGCAACCGCCTACACGCCCAGAGTTTGAATGGTTGACGTAACTAGAAGCTTTAACCCAGAGTCGGAGTGGCGCTCCCGGTAGCGGGTGCCAGGCCTCGACGTTCTCTCAAAATGAATCTGACACCCAAACGAATCATTCGCTTCTTGTTGGGTGCGCTCTTGCCCGTTCCTCTTTTCGTGGGCATGTTCTACTTCTCGTAATTATACACGTCCTACCATGGCTTCGATCATGAGACGAAGGAGTATGTTACTGGCCAGCACAATCTCGATATTTCTCGGCAGCATCTCAAAACAGATGCCGTGGTTTTCATAGCGGTCGGATATCTCATAATGGGGATACCGTCGTTGCTGTATTCCTTTTTTGCTCGAACGCCACAGATGTAGTTCACGTTATGGGATTCGATCCTACGTAGGTTGTGGGGCTTTCATGGGAGGGGTCTCCGGGCTGATTGCGGCCTCTTTTCGATTTGTCCTGACTGATGGTGCCTACGATTTTTTGCTGGTGATTGCGATATCCTCTGGTGTAGGAGGGATGATTCCATTGCTCATGGCTTTGATTCTACCAGACCGAAAAGACCGAGACAAGACGCTCTATCCAACGGCGGGTACCGCTCCAGTTTGAATTCGGGCTTCCATCCCCGCCGTGGATGAGCTAGACGTTGTGCCAGAAATGTCATCCCGCGTCCCCATTTGCGATCCGAGTGCGCTCGAAGGAATGCACACAGGTTCCTTGCTGTCTCGGCTTCACTTGCTTCAGAAGTGTGAGGAGAATTTCAACCAGTCAGATCGGGTGGATATGGCAGATGCTCCAGATCCATCACAGACAGAATTTATCGAATTTAAGAATACCCCCGAATGGGCTACGGCTTACCGCGACTAGAAGAAGATTTTGGATACTCGAGAACATTTGCCGACAGCTGCTGAACGCGAGGCGCGACGGAAGGACAGAGGACGATGAATGCACTGTGGTTCACATTTGGAGGCGTTTTTAGGTGGGCGTTCTTTGAGTGGCTTCGCAACCGACCGAAATATCATAAGGTCGGCACGCAGCATTTCTGTCTTTTCGGGCTACTCGGACTCGCAGTTTCAATTGGAGGTTCGATTGCCTGGGTGCTACATCGCTTCTAATTAAAAAAGAGCACAATGCGTCAATCCTAACTCCCAACCCTCCGCTCCGGCCTGATGCCGGGGCGGGGGGACTGGTCCGGCGATGGTATTCTTTTTTTAGCTATGGGTTGGAGTTGGCGTTCCGTGCTGGAGTCGATAGTGATATCACAGCGGGAACCCATCACGCCAGTGCACCCCTGAATGGCAACTGATAGAGGAACTCGTCTCCTAATAATTTAAATCCTTGCTATACCGATTAATGTCCGGTTTCATCATGGATGCGTTCCTCACCAGATATCGCTCGGCGAGGGGCTACGAACAACAACTGTTGTGCAGAAAATGAAGACGATTACGACGGCATTACTTTTCTTCATCCAGACCGTTTTTGTCGTTGCGTTCTCCCCAATTCCATTCCCCGCTGATCGGTTGGAGGTTAGTCGAGTGAGCGATCATATTCTTCTGGTCGAGGTAACGGGCATCGCTACAGAGACGAAGGAGGGCGACGGCCCGAGAGCAACGACTTATAGAGTTAGCGGCAAGGTACTCGAAGTGATTCGGGGTGAACGACCCAAGAATTGGAGTCACATTGTTGCCGATATAAAAGTCACTGACATGGATGCTGCCAAGAAGGCGCTTGGGGACGACGGCACGGAACTTCTCCTAAGTGGACGTGAATTCGAGCGGGAGGGTTCTCAGTGCGCGGCGGGTGAGCGATACTTGGTGATTTATTGGCGCGGGCGTGCTTTCTTCATTCATGTCCCCATGGCTGACCCAGAGTGGCGGAGTAAGATCAGGCCGAGGGAGGCTGCGAATCTAAAAGAAGCACAACAATAAAGGCACATCCAACGGCGGGTAACGTCCTAGTTTGAATTCGGGCTTTCCTCCCCGCCGTGGATGGCCTATACGTTAGCACAAAACAATGAAACACATCCTCACAATTACAACCCTCGCTATTAGCATCGTCGTTGGAACTGCTAATGCCCGCGATGTTGATCCTTCGAAGTATTCAACCAGTCTCCGAACATTTATCACTGATGTTGTTTATGAGGTCGAAGCAGGCGACCGTGACAAGAAGTTCAAGAAGCTGGCACCTCACCTACAGATCAAGATGCACGGTGACAAAAACGGTGAAGTGATCTTCAATACGAAACTCAAGCAGTTCCTTGCAGCGACGGGGGTCACGACTGAGAAGCCTCAGGGTGAATCTGGAATCACATGTGATCTTCAGGTCTATTTCGGAAGCACCGCCGACATTAAAGCAAAGGCAGCAGACATCGATAAGGAGATCAGCTTTAAGGACGGAGCAACATATTGGAAGTGGTGGGATGGCACTCATACTGTGAATAGAGTCGTTATTTTTGTTTCCACAGATGAGTTTAAGGGCGAAGCACTGGAAGACCGCATAGTTGAGCTGCTACTTGCGGTCTTCGGACTTCCTTCACAGAGTAAGAGAGCCGATAATAGCTGTCTCAGCACAGATGATAAAATCAAGCCCTCCCTCCAGCATCTGGACATCGCTGTCCTGAATTTTTTGTATCAATCGGTTCCTGCCGGAACTAGCCCTACAGAATTGAAAAATTTAATACGCGGGAAATGGCCAAAGCGCTAACAAGGCGTGAGAGAGCAACCGCCATCCCGCCACAAGTCGGCGTCTTGGCTCAATTTGAACCTTCTTCCTGTGGTCCATCCTCGCCTTCGGATGGCAGTGCCTCCACTTCGAAGTTCGCCCAAGAAATGAGAATCTTGTTTGTCAGAATCCTGGTCATACTGGCTGCCGTGTTCGTCGCAGGCCGCAGCATTGCGGATCAGCCCTTGGAGCATGCGGCGGCTCCGAAAGAGGTGCTTCAGATCACAGAATCAATTTCAAAGCTTCGTCATCCTGCACCATGGAAAGGCTACGAAGGACGCCTAGGACTAACCAACCTCAAAGGGAACCTGTAAGGGTTCAGTCCAATTTTCCATGTTTTTCTGATCGTTGTCAGGTATCAAACACCACCCGATGGCGGCCTGATCACGCCTCCAGCTTTCCCCGCGAAAGCAGTAAGCGTCCTACGAAGCGCCTCTAGTCATAAACGTCGTAACAACTACACCCCGGGTCAGTTCACACGCTTGCGCACCATTCGTCGCAAATACGTGAGCCGCGCCAACAACGAAGCCGCGCCCATCATCGCGCAACTTCCCGCCGGATTACAGGAAGGCTGCCTGGCCACGCCCGGACTCATCGCTGAACTGCTGGTCAACAAATATGCCGATCACCTCCCGTTCTACCGTCAGGAAAAACGCATCGCCCGACGTCACGACGTGCATATCCCGCGCCAGAGTATGATCAACTGGGAGGCCATGGCTGCGAATTGGCTTAAGCCGCTCTACCATCACCTGCGCCACGAACTACTCACCGCCGACGTCCTCCAGGCCGACGAAACATGCATCAAATACATCGAAGACGGCACCGGCAAAGCGCAACACGGATACCTGTGGATCTATCGCCACGGCAACGGCACCTTGGTTTTCGACTGGCAAACCGGGCGCAGCCACGAATGCCTCAACCCCATCCTGCAAGCTGACCACGAAGCCAAACGTCTCCGACTGAGAGACTTTGCCGGAGTGCTTCAAAGCGACGGCTACAGCGTCTACCAGACCCACGCGGAAGACCGCTCAGAAATCGCACTCGCCGCCTGCAGGGCACACGCCAGACGCAAGTTTTTCGAAGCCAAAGATCAACACCCCTGACTCGTGGGGTGGATACTTCGCCAAATCGCCAGGCTTTATCAAATCGAAGAGAAACTACGAGAAACCCGCGCCGGACCCAGCTTGCGCCAAGCTGTTCGTGCCAGCCAAAGCGCGATGATCTACCACCGAATCGGCAAAGCCCTCAACAAACTCCAATCCTGCATATTGCCTCAAAGCGGGTTCGGTAAAGCGATCACCTACACACTCAATGTGCGGGATCGGCTCGGCGTGTATCTGCAAGATGGCCGAGTGGAGATTGACAACAATCTGATTGAAAACGCGATTCGTCCCAGTGCCATCGGCAAGAAGAACTGGCTGTTCTTCGGTACACCTGAGAGCGGATGGAAAGCGGCGATCCTCTACACCCTTCTGGGCAACTGCAAAGTGCTGGGCCTCGATCCACACGCCTACCTCAAGGACGTGCTTGAACGCCTGCCCTCGATGATGAACAGCGAGGTCCCCGATCTACTGCCAAGGAACTGGGCAAAACAGCAGGCCGAGTCCGGTAAACTCACGGGTTGAGGTCGTAGGGGTCGTAGCTCCTACACATACGACATCTACGACTCGACGATCAAGTGGTGCTTCGCTTGACGCTTACGTTAAGAGCGTGCCCGACTCTGATGGTCGGACACGCTCCTGTTGTCGTGGGGCTTGTTATGTTCTGTGGCGGTGAGATATGAGAGTAGCTGCACCAAGTCCGAGGAGAAGGAGGGATGATGGTTCGGGGACTACAATCGAGGTGAGAATAGTTCCGCCTGGGGATATCGGAGAATCAATATTAATTGCGCCGTAATAATCTCCCCAAAGCACGTCAAGTCTCGAGAATATGCTCGGGTCAAAAACTGTGCTAGACCATGTGGCTGTCACTGTTCCAGACAGATCGTCATCGTGATCTAATGCATCAAATACAAAGTAAAAATGGTCTCTATTAGAAGGGTCACCGGCGATTCCGTTGAGCATCGGTATTGCACCAGTGTAGGCGCTGTTTGTGGCAGCCCAGTTGCCTATCACTAAACCAGGATCAGCATATAAATCATGATTAACGAAGTAAATTTTGTTTCGGACTGGCGTGGGGTAGATGATAAAATCACCAACAGGAGGTAGGGTTCCAGATATGTCGAAGCTCACACTATTTTCCGTAATAGAGAAATTAGTGATGGAAATGGCAGCCAGGCTCTCCAGTGAGAGAAAAGGCAAGATTGAGATAGCTATGGCAATTTTTTTTAATTTGAACAGCATCTTTAAGGAGCTTAATTGGAAAATTTTGGATTGGCATCAAATAATTTTCATAAAAACGAGATCGGCGCACAGATCGAATCGCTCTTCGTGACTGACGAGGCGGTGGTTGTCGTGTGAGCGGCAACAAAGAATGCCAGTTAGTTCCAGAAGCTCATGGGCAAGGTAAAGGGTGGGATGATGATTGTGAAAAGGTGTGGCCTTTTGTGTAAGAATAGTAGAGCACAAAGTCGATCTCGCTCTAACCAAACCCGTAGCCTGGGCATGATTCCCAGCGGCAGAGGACAGCGCTTTGAGATGGGGATACCCCTGTGAGCCTGACTACCAAGGCGGCTGGAAAATTTCTTTTCCGGCCGACAGGGCGGGGTGTAAGGGGGAACGGGACCCAGACCCAAGCGATCCCGCAGGCCGTGGGTGGGCGCCGTCTTCTCGGGGCGTTGCGGGGTGTCCCCGCTGTGATGGGGTACGCGCAACAGAGTGAAACGACGTGCGCGTTGGGGAAGATACCTCTTCCCCGCCCAAAGCCCTGAAGTTAACCCTAAAGAGAGTCCGATCCACGTGAAGCCTCCTTGGAATAATTCTTTCTGGCCTTGGGGTGCCTGTACCAATGCCAGGTGACAATGAGATTGGGTAAGTAAAAATACTCAGCGGATTGGGTATCCACCAGGCCTCCAACATACGCGAGTTGAGGAGCATTGATAACCGTCGTATCGGGGAGGATGAATCCGGTCAACATATCCGAATCAGCATGGGCACGGGAATGGGTATGGACATGGGGATTTACGCTTTCGAGCTTTGGAGCGACAAACTGCCATAATTGAGAGCCTTCGAGATGCTCATGTACGTTACGCAGTTCGGGAAACGTCGCGCGTTTTACTCCATTGAGTCTGAGTATGCCGACAGTCTCAAGCTGTTCCGCGATGAGGATGGGAACATAGAAGATGGTCAAGTCCACGGCCCATTCCAACTTTGGAATAGCCAATTGGTAAGTGGTAATGAGCATGGAGTGGACATTGAGCAATTCAGGCAGGCTTGTTGTCAGCGCATTGATATCGTACTCGTAGTATGGACTGAGCCGTTTGAGGTTCGGTGCGTTGAGATCCGATCCCGTATCGATTCGAAACATGCCTCGAATTTCGTGCCACGGGATGGTGTGTGAGCTGCTGCATTCCACGATATACGAGGTCAACAGAATGGATTCGCCACGATCATTGGTGATGGATCGGCGTTCTTCAGGGATGGACATCTCCTCAAGCAACTCGTAAGCGGCTGGATCGACATATTCGCTGGCAGGGGATTCGCCCAGCCAGATTCCATTCTGGTCGAAACACTGAAGGAGGAGATCAGGGATCTTGCCCGTGGTCAAAAATGACTGCGAGGCTTTCGCGAACTCTGTTTTGGATGGTTCTGCGATACGGAATTCAGTTGGATAGGGTGTTTTCATGATGAGGGTAGGTGATGTGGTTTTCGAGGATCTTGAGTTTGAAATAGTTGTCGTCCTCAAATGCCCTTTTCTGGCTTTTCAGCCGATCGACAAGGCCGTTCTCGCACTGACTTCAATTGAACCTCTCAAAACGTGTGTTTTGGCATGCGCTGAGAAACGATAGAATTTTCATCACAGTCAGTTATTCCTTATCTTCTCCTCGCGCGCCGGATGATGATCTTCGTGCCCAGCTGGTTCATCCATACGACTCTTCAAAAGACGACTTACTCCACCCTTCGGATAGGCTGAAAGGCCTATTTGGGTGACTGAATTCATGCTGTTGGTATCAAACCCTCAGCATGTTCAGGTCTTCTGGATTTTCTGTATTAAGATCGACCTGGTGTTCCGGTTTGAAATTCACGAGATGCGCTCTCTCCTCGACTACCGCAGAAAGCAGGATCTCTTCGAGGTATCTGGCGCCTTTCTGATGGCGTAGTGCTTGGTCGATCCGAGATAATCCCAGGTCGATAAAACGATTCCGCCATATTTCAGGAACATGAACGGCCATCGATTCCACCATGTCGAGGTAGTCCTTTTCCTGAATTTGTGGGAGAATGAACATCTCCGAAGAGAAGCGATTCACGAACTCTCTCGAAAGTGTGCGGGTAAGGTCTGGAAGTTCTGGAAGCGACGTGGTTTGCGGTGTCGTGTTGAAACCAATCCCGGTGCTGGATCGTTCCTCCCAGATTTCCTGGAATGCGGATCCACCGATGATCATGGTTTTATTCCGCAGGAAAGCTTCAGCCTCTTCGATGGAATGTTCGCCATCATTATCCATGTCCAAATCTTGAATCCCAAGCGGGATTCGGGAGTCACACAGAGAAAAGATTTCCGTACGAAGGAAAGAATTCCAATTGGATTTGTCCCGGCACTTGTCCAATTCATCAATGAAGATAATCGCGCCCTGGCTTTCTATGTTCTGATTGATGAAACTGAGGATGGTCGGCCATGTGGTGGCGCTTCCGCGGTTGGTTCCTCCAAGAATCATCCAGTCGCTCACCGAAATGGAAAGAAAAGGGACCTCCATCTCTTGGGCGAGAGCTTTGGCCAAAAAGCTCTTTCCTGATCCGGTAGGTCCAATGAGCCAAAAACACGCTCGAAACTTGATTGCGGAAAACTGGCGCCTGTCCACATAGAGGCACGCTCGGGCAACGGCGCTGAGTCGGTCAAATACTGGCTTTTGGTAGGGAAGAATCAAAGGGTTAGCTGATGGAGGATTAGAAGTATTCATTTCCTCTCTTTCCTGATTGCCAAACCTGGGTGCCGGAAACGGCACCCAGGACATGGCAACTGAAGCAGCAGTCAGAAAACACGGCAGTACATTGCGACAGTAAATAGTTCAGGACGCGGTCTCGATAAAACCGGGTTCAAGGTCGCCAATTTATACCTGCTATGACAACCGCTAGGATTGCCTGCCTCACCGCTATGCTCCGATATTCGCTGCATGCGTAATGATGCGACACGAGGTTATGGGGATCAGCCTGCTGCTTGGATTGAGGAGGGTAAACTTAAACTACGTAAACCGCCTGTTTATTGTCGGATCGAACGAGGGTCTACTGGACGTTATGCCCTCAGTCGTGGCTTTATGGGTTTTGGGAGCACGATTTCAAGTGATGCTGAAAATGTGGCTAAGGTGTTGTTGCTATATCCTCACCCTGAATTGATTTTACGCTGCCTTGAGGAGTTGGGGTGGAGTGATGTTCTCTCCCATTATTGAGGTAATTTATGACAAACCATGCTCGGGATATTGCTTGAGTGTTTGTATTGGATCGGGTATTCCTTTATCAGCATCAGGAGGGACTTGCTCACGTGAGTTCCGGCAACCTGGCCGAGACGCCAAGGTGCCCAGATGGGGGAGATCCCCCACGATGTGCGGAGCGGGAGAGAAACACCCGACCGAACGAAAGTCTCGTTTACTTTCCATCGACGCCCATTCTGATGCCCGGGATGGGCGTTTTCTGTGACGGGCATGCCTGTGCGGTTCAACCTTGTTTACGCATCATGAAAATCCCCACAGGAGCCGTCATTTCTCATCGCCAGAAAACCTCCGTTCCCAATCACCATCTCTGGAACAATCACGGCATTTGGTGGTTCCATGCCACCGTCCATCTGCCCGACTATACCAGTCGCCGCATTCGCTTCAGCCTGCGCACGCGCAAGCTCGGTGAGGCAAAGCGCCGGCGTGATGAACTCCTCGAACGCGTGGCGGACAAAAACGCTGACGGTTCGCTGGATCTGACCACCATAGGTCGGTGGAGACGGGCGTAATTTAATCTATTTGGCGAACACGTTCTTCCGGTGCCATGCGAGATGTTTTTCAGCAGGGCGAAGCTGCACGCCCTCGGCAAATCGGAGTGGATGCTGATCGAAGGACTTGAGCTGGCGGGCTTCGTCTCCCCATTCAGTGAAGACCTCCTCTGCGACAATCACGCGGAGTTTTTCGTCGATGGTCCAAAGGCCGCGATCAAACATCCAATGAGAGTCTCGGGTGAGGGAGAGCCCGTTGGTTGGATTGTTGTTGCGGCTCTTAGAGAAGGCATGGATGTGTGCGGCCTCAACGATGGAATAGCCTTTTGCGGTATGACTCCCGTAGCCAGTAAGCGCACAGGTAAACCTGTATTGGGTGACCACAGTAACGCGAAACCGTGCGTCACGTCCGGTCGGCTGTAGGTCGTCGTCTGATTGTGACAGGGTGAACTCCAGCTTCTTCATTTCGGCTTTCGAGAACCCTAGGGCGACGAGTAAGGCGGCCTGTTCGTTCTCAGGAAACCAAGTGGTTATCAACTGATAGCGAATCTTCTTTCGCTCCTCTTTGTTGTGAAGATCCTGGAGGAAGTCATCGGTTAGGATGGCGTGATCCGTGCTGTGCGGAGATTCGCTGAGGTGATTGCTTTTCGTCCGCGGTTCCCAAAATCCTTGTGTACTGAGATGGTGGAAGGGAAGGTCTAGTCCCGGCTGACCACCCCAGCGAGGTTGGCAAACCCGCCAGTAGGATTCAAAGCGCAAACGTAGCTCGGCCGACTTGTTCAATTGCGGTGATTCGATCAGGCTGTTCTCCGCCATGTCAAAAAGGCAGAGCAGAAGCAGAGGCTTTTGAGGAGCGTGTCGTGCATTACCATCGCCCTTGGACTTCTGGACATTGGGATTGAGTCTGTCGTAGCGCATTGATATAAGTTTGGAGGTGAGCTACTTGCTAGATTTGATGGAATTGCTTGATGAAGTCTTTGCGGTTTTGCAGGAACTGACGATGAGTATCGTGGTTTAGTGGACGTTTCTCATCGGTGAAGGCGGGGGCGATGTATCCCCAGTTGGAGTTGCGGGCAAAGTAAACAATATAATCGACGTTGCTTCCCTCCCATTGGTTGTAGACAATGTGGTCCTCATTTTTTGCATCGACGGTTTTGATCTGGATTCTGAAAAAGTTTGGACCGTCGGATATGAGAATGTCGGTCTGATGCCCATGGTCGAGGATTGGTAGGAATACTTGCCAACCATCCCGCATCAGCCAGGCAACACTCAAACTCTCGTATGAGCTGTTTTTCATGGCTTGGTGAGTTCCTTCTTTTGTTTGGGTTTTTCGTCCGGGCATCGTTGTAAGTTAGTGTAGGAGTAATGAGTTCTTGATAGAGTTTGAGTAGCTTGAATGGAAGCGGGAATCTCGAAATTCCTTGCGATGATTGTTGTATGTATCTCCCATGAATGGTTATGACCTTAGATCATGGCGCGTTGGTGTATTTATCGTCCGGCAGATCGGGCACAGGAATCGGAGATCCGAGTGGCTGAGTATTTGCGGAAGCTTGACGACAAGTGGCTGGTCGTTTGGGGGTATCTCTACAAGGATAGGAAGGGCTTAGAGCGAGAGGGGGATTTTCTTATCCTGGGCCCGGCAGGTGGAGCGCTAGTGCTGGAGGTGAAGTCGAGTATCCCAAGGGTTTACACTGGCACGGGATACGGCGAGGGGGATGATAGTGGAGATCCGTTTGCCCAGTTGATGAAGGAATGGGGTGGCGTTGTTTCGACGATGAACAAGAAGGGGCATGGCCCATTCGCCGCCAAAGCGATCTGTGTTCCCGGGGCGGAGACGTCAGAGGTCGATGCGGCTGGGTTTGCGGATGTTCAGCGCACGATGGTTCTAGGGAAAGCTGATCTAGAGGAGTGGATCAAAACGTGGGTTCGCTTATTCGGTGAGAAGGTTCGTTATCCAGTCGAGCCCGATCGGCAGCGGGTATTTGCGAACGCGTTCTGTGGTGGCAATGCTGCCTCACAACAAGGAGCGTTTATCGATCAAACGGAGGAGTTGTTTCGCCGGCACATTGAAGGGCAGTTTGGACTGTTGGAACAATTATCAGGAAACCGGCAATTACTGGTCTCGGGCGGAGCCGGAACGGGGAAGACGATGCATGCACTTGAGCAGGCATTTCGATATGCCGCTCAGGGAATGGATGTGTTGTTCCTTGTCTACAACAAGGCGCTGACTTTTCACCTTCGGCGCATCGTCGCGATGCGCAAGCTGGCCGTGGGATCGGTGACTGTCCGAGGGTGGGAAGAATTGTTCACTGAATTGGTCGGTGATGAGGTGAAGGCTCCTGCATCGGATAACTACGATCTCTTGCAGCAATACTACGATAAGAATCTTCCGGTAGCGGTCATGCGAATGTCATCCAATGGTGGATGTGCAAGCTGGCCAAGCTACGACGCACTGGTGGTCGATGAAGGCCAGGATCACGACACGCAAGGACCGGAGACAAGCGAATCGATTCCTGATGGTGGATGGTGGGCGGTCTATCAATCCTTGCTCAAGGAAGGCGCTGCTTCCCCGGCAAGCATTTTCTACGACATAGGCCAGCGACCACCGTTTCGTTCTAAGGATGGCTTTGATGAGAATGCGCTTCTGGGCATGTGGTCTCAAGTGGCTATGGTGCGTCTTGATTCGGCACTACGCTACACTCGCAACATTTATGAACTGTTGATGAGGAATCGCTCAGATGAAACGTCGACGCTCATCTCCGCTATCGAGCGAACAGAGTTCCTGCCCGAAGGTCCTGATCCGGAGTTTATTACCATCGGCGAAAATCAAACTGTGCGCGATGTGGTGCTGGAGACAATTAGTCGTTGGAAGGCGCAAGGATTGAGTCAGCCCCACGAGGTGCTGATTCTCTATAGACGGACAAACATTACATCTAGTGTGCTTGGCGAGGGTGGTGTTCTTGGTTCCTACAATCTTAGAGAGATCAGCGATGATAATGCGCTGGAGAACACCATCCGCCATTGTTCGATCAACAAAGCGAAGGGGCTGGATTCCAAGGCCGTGATTCTGGTCGGTATGCCGCTCTATGAGAATATTACTACTGACCGTGGACATGATCACTACAACTGGTTCATGGCAGCAAGTCGTGCCCGGCAGCTCTTTGCGCAGATTGTTGAATGAGCCGTGCCCACGATAGAGAGATTTGAGTTATTTGGTGCTCGCGACGTATTATGTCGCGCCCATGGATACTGTGGAGCTATGTCATCACGTAATCCATCAATCTCCAGGTTCCGCTCGCAGTTTGCTCGTTTGAAAGCGCTGTGGATACTTCGCGCATTTTCCACATCGAAGAGAAAAGACTGTTTCTTCAATGTGTCCGGGTTTGCTGATGACGACCTGGCTGAATTTCTTGGACTGATGGAAACCGGTAATGGCGGAAGGGATCGAGCAGTTACAACCACTGCAATGAATCGCATGCATCACGAGCTCGAAGCTACAACCAAGGTGAGCAAGGTTCCACATCTAGCGCAGCGAAATCTAATGAGGTTTACTCAGGCTTTGGGGCTTGATCAAATCAGCTCTGAAATCCTCTCATTGTTGATCACGATAGCCGGGTCACCTGAACTTCGTGATATGTGGAGACTACTTAGAAAAATTCGTGTTGGTTCAGGAATGGTCGATCTTGTTTCGGCAATATTGGGTGTGAGTCGGATCAATGTGAAGAGTGCGTTGGATTCAAGATCAAGATTGATTCAAACTGGTTTAATCGAAAGCGAAGACGGATTTAAAGAGTGGGAGTTAGCTGAGGCGTTTTTTGAACGAAAATTATCTGATACGGATTTGATCGAGTTTTATGGCGTGAACAAAGCGCCTGATGCAGAACTTACCTGCGAGAGCTACACTCACATCGGAGCAGCGTTGGAACTGCTCCTAAATTACCTACGTGTGATAAAGAAATCGAAGGTGAGGGGTGTGAATATTTTGCTCTATGGAACACCAGGGACGGGAAAGACGCAGATGGCTAGAGCAATAGGAGACGAATTATCCATGGTGGTCTTTGAACAATCTCCAACCAATGAGAATGGGGGGATTCGTAGTCCTATGGATCGGTTGAAAGGTCTGCAAATGGCGGGGACTGTTCTTGCCTCAAGTGGGGGGCTGCTCGTTTTCGACGAAGCAGAAGATGTGTTTTGTGGGTCTTTTCTATCGCGTTCCGTAGCAGCTGAGCACAAGGCATGGATCAATCGACTACTTGAGGAAAACGCAATGCCGACGATTTGGATCTCAAACTCTGTGCGCTCAATGGATTCGGCAGCACTTCGACGTTTTGATATGATCCTTGAAGTGCAGGTTCCCCCACATGCGAAGCGGGTTGAGATGCTTGAGCGTGAAGCTGGGCAGTTTATGGAAAAGAAGACGATTGAGTGTTTGGCGGAAAATGATCGTCTCTCACCGGCTATTTTGAAGAGAGCGGTTAAGGTGGTGGATGCCCTTGGTGAGAATGCGTCTGCATTCGACAGGAAGTCCGCGTTTTTAAACCTTACGAGTGCGACACTGAAAGCGCAGGGATTTAGAGGTGTAGATGAGCCTCGTGTTGATTATATTCCTCACGATGTTTACGACGTTTCATTGGTCAATGCAGACTGTGATTTGGCGAGTATAGCCAGCAATCTCTCGCATAATCCCAGTGCAAGAATTTGCCTGTATGGGCCACCGGGAACAGGAAAAACTGCATTCGGACACTGGCTGGCCAAACGATTGGGCAAGCCTCTGTTGGTCAAGAAAGCATCAGATTTACTCAGTCCTTATGTTGGAGAAGCGGAAAGATTGATTGATGAAGCCTTTTTGCAGGCGGATCGGGATGGAAGTTTACTGCTGATCGACGAAGTGGATTCGTTTCTCAGGCCACGTGGTGAGGCGGTTCGATCTTGGGAAGTAACCCAGGTGAATCAGATGCTGACTTCTATGGAAAGTTTTCCCGGTGTGTTCTTGGCAACTACCAACTTGGTCGAAGGTCTTGATTCAGCCGCTTTACGTCGCTTCGACATCAAACTTCATGTCGACTTTCTATCTGGGGAACAAGTCTCCAAGTTGGTTCAGGTCTACTCCAGTCACCTGCAACTGGGAGAGCCTGTAGAGGAAGTCCTCGACTCTGCGGCCCTGCTCAGTGGAGTCACGCCAGGAGACTTTGCAGTTGTTGCCAGACGTCACCGTTTTCACCCTCTTCAAGGTCCCCAAGGTCTGGTCGATGCCGTGATAGGGGAATTGAAACACAAACAGATTCAAGCACCAAAGATTGGCTTCTTTGCGTCGGATGTGTAGAAAGCAATTATGCCCAGAGCCAGTTCCACAGAAACCCTCTCCCGCCAATGGGAACTCATGAAGCTGCTGCCGAATCGCAGGCCGGGTCTGGAGGCTAGTGACCTGAGGGCAAGGCTGGAGGAAATCGGTTATGCCGTAAGCAAGCGAACGATTGAACGCGATTTGAATGAGCTTTCAGCGGTCTTCCCTGTGGAATGCAATGACAAGAGTATTCCGTATGGCTGGCATCTTATTCCCGGTAAACCATTTGATATGCCGGGAATGGACTTGAACGAAGCGATGTCGCTAGGATTGCTTCAAGACCTCATGTGTCAGCTTTTGCCGAAGGCGATGTCGCGAAGTCTTGACGTGCGTTTTGATCAAGCGACGAGAAAACTGCAAGCGCTTCCCCGTAACGGGCGCGCCAAATGGAAAGACCTTTGTCGATACGTTCCACCGGGGATTCCATTTCAGCCGCCTTCAGTGGACAACGATGTTATGGAAGCCGTTTGTGAGAGTCTGTTGGAACGCCGACAGCTTGAGGTAAAATATCGCGGAGCAGAAGCCGATGAGTTCAAGACTTTGGTGCTTCATCCACTTGGATTGATTCAGCAAGGAGAGCGAAGCTATGTCGTCGCGACGACCTTCGATTACGAGAGAGTGGTCCACTATGCAGTCCATCGCATCGGTGGTGCTGAAGTGCTGGAGAGCCCTTCGAAGCGTCCCAAAGGGTTTGATCTTGGAGGGTATATCGAACAGGGCGGTGGTCAGTTCGGGGAAGGAGAGAGGATTACACTTAGGGCATCGATTTCTGATCATCTTGCACGCATTCTCGAAGAAACTCCGGTCAGCACCGACCAGAAGATCACAGGTGCGGAAGGGGCGAAGAAACTGGTCGCTACAGTGGTGAGTTCCTGGCAGCTGCAGTTCTGGATACTCTCCCAAGGGGCGGCAATTACGGTAACGAGACCGGCTTCATTGAAAAAGGCGGTCGTGAACACGCTGGAGTCGGCCTTGTCCAATTATCGATCATAAAAAATAAGTAAGCTGACCGTATCGCGTCCTATTCTGTCGCGATCATGAATTAGTCTTTAATTATGCGCACGCTCTCAAATACCATGAATCTAACTTCAAATCTAGCCTTTCCAGATTGCGAACAGTCGAAACTGGATGATCTCAATCGCCTTTTTATCGACTGGAAGAATGAGATGGAACGGGTCGATGAACAACATCCTGACCTTCCAAATCTCGCAAACGGAATGGTTTTTGAAGGCTTCTACCCTCATTACTTCTCATCTCGAAAGAAGGTGCTTATCGTTGGTCGCGAAGCCCGGGATTTAGAAGGGCACAATTACCTAGATGTCCTCCATAAATGTTACAGAGAAGAATTAATGATTGGGGAAAGCCACCTAAACCAGTCCAGATTTCACTCAATGATGATCTATCTTGCTCATGAACTACAGAGAGGTGAAATGAGGAAATGGGATGATGTGCCTATGGCATCGGATCTTACCGGGCAATTCGCAGTGGAATACGGTTTTAGCTTTGCTTTTATGAACCTGTCGAAGGTTTCAAATGATACGACTGATTGGGGTTCGCACTGGGGAGTGATTGATCATTTTTTGAAGACGTCAACGCAATCTCGGAATTTCCTTGCCGAGCAGATCAATATACTTCAGCCAGATCTCATAATCACGATGAACCTTGAACACAGACTCGATTTTCTCGGTGAGGTCGGAGATATGCAGTGGTCAACAGACGTGACGCGTTGGGAATACCGTTCTACTGAGCGCCCCATACCTTTGTTCGACACTTGGCACTTTGCTTCGCCCAGTAAGTCGCCAGAAAGTCGGATATATGAACCACTTGCGGCTGCCTTCCGAAAACAGGGACTGGTTGAATGAGGGTTGTATGTAAAAGGCTGAAAACCTGTAAGCTAGAATAGATGTCCACCTTACTTGTTACCCATTTCTAATAGACATCGCTCAGGGATACGCTACTAAGATAACTAATTAAACGAAAGAATGTCTAAACAAGAACATCGCACCGCCCAAGCAGAAACCCTCAGCTATGTAAATGCTAAGGGTATAACCGATCACATTTCTTACGAGCCGATATCTGATAGGTATTGGAGTGAACCTATACGGATGGTCACGATTAATCTAGAGCCCTGGGGTTATGGGGGTTGCGGGATTTTCCGTGCCGTCGATAGTCAGCTTAGAAAATGGATCAGCGATTCTAGCTCCAAACACCGGTCAAAAACTGTCAAAGGAACTTTCGCGATGATGTCTGTTGCCTTGTCTCACCTCGAAGGCGGCGATAAGGCATCATATGCTGCATTTCAAGCCGCATACCGAAACCAAGAATTGATAGAAAATACACTTCAGCGAACCACCTATTACAATATTCGTCCCGAATCCAATTCGAGCAAGAGTCAGAACATCAAAGCCATTACTTCAGTCGGAAGTTCTGACCTTGGACGCTTAATCTGGAAAGAGATACGGGCGCTGGACCCTGATGTTATATTCGTCTCAGGGAAGGCTGGATTGGTCGCCATTAATACTCTACTCGGTTTAGATAAGCCTATTAGGTTCAAAGAGTGTTACATTCATCCAGACGGCTTTGTTATCCAATCTATTGTGCATCCTTCACGAGCTAGATACTTACAATGGACCGCTGCGGTTGAAGCGGTTCATAACAATAGAATAAAGATTAAAAATCGAGTCTCCTAGAGTAGTTCTTGAGCCCACACAACCTGGGCGCAGCTGGCTCCCCCTGTCAATAATCCCACCACCCAGCGCGTAGCAATACCTCACTCGTTGGCACACGGTGAGATACTGCGAATGAAATCAGTTTTCCAAGTCAAGAAAACGTCCACCCGTCACAAGAAAGAAATAAGATCCTATGGCACTATATATCGTTGAAATAACAAACTCGGGTATTACCAATGGCGTTCGCCGCGAAAAGGGTATGTCTGTGGAGGTATCATGTAATTCCAATCCGGTTTCGCACAATGGTGGAGTCTTGGTCTACGAGGCCTTTGATCGCAAATATGGCGTTGATTCGAAGGATGGCCGATTCCTTACTCCTGGCTGCTACAAGGTAACTAGAAAATGAGGCATGAAGAAAAGTTGAAATTGGAGCGCGAACTTTTGACGGCGATCAAAAACCGTCGGCAAGCGCTTGCAGAGTTACTCGAAACCTACTCTGACCATGGGCGTTATGAAGACCGCATTTATCGGTTCTATCACCAGAGCTTCAAGATCTATGCGATTCAGGATTCGACCGCAACGATCGTCGCCGAACTGCAATCACTGATGCCGGAGCGTGAGCTGAATCCGTTCTTTCGCCAGATCGTCGAGGAAGGCACAGGGAATGAATTCGAGATGTCGTGCAACGAAGATTGGCTACGGCATACCCGTCCCATCGTTGAGGCGTTTTTCCACGCGCGCTTCATGCTGGAAATGTGCGTGCGATATGCGAATTTGGAAGAACCTCCGCAAACTCTGCCGAGCGGTTGGGCGGCGGTGCTTTATCTCTATGGCTTGCGGTGAAGCATGGGAGCACCGACAATATCGCATACAATCTCGTTTCAATCATATGACGTAGTTGGACATCTTGCTTTAACCACCGCTCCCTAAATAATAGGTCAGCAATTTGTTCGCGTCCTATTCTGTCGCGGGGAGGTGCTAGTCTTCAATTATGCGCACGCTTTCTAAATCCAAAATCATTGCCTTCCGCCAATGTCCGAAACGCATGTGGCTAGAGATTCATCGTCCCGAGCTTCGTGATGACTCGGCTTCCGAGCGGGTGTTTGCTATCGGCAATCAAGTCGGAGACGTGGCGCGTGCTATCTACGATGATGGCACCGGTTCATTGGTGGATATTGACGAACTCGGATTTGAACGGGCGTTCCAGTATAGTGTTGATCTTCTTGTGGCCTCTGCGGGGCCTGTGTTCGAAGCTGGGTTTAAGGCTGGTGGGGCGTTGGCGTTCGCCGATGTGATGATCCCATCTGCTTCAGGAAAGTCGTGGAGTATGATCGAGGTCAAGTCGTCGACCTCCGTGAAGGACTACCATCGCGACGATGTGGCTGTGCAATCTTATGTCGCCAAGGCGCAGGGATTGGAACTCGATTCGGTGAAGCTGGCCCATGTGAACAACGCTTTCGTTTACCAGGGCGATGGGGATTATCATGGACTCCTCGCCGAAGCTGATCTCACCAGTGAAGCGATGTCCCGCCATGCCGAGGTGGAGGAGTGGATCACTGGCGCGCAGCAGACGGTTGCCCTGAAGGACGAGCCCGAAGTGGCCACGGGGTGTCATTGCGAAAAGCCGTTTGCCTGTCCGTTCAAGGCACACTGCTTTGCGGATAAAGAACAGGTTGAGTTTCCGCTGTCGTCGCTACCGCGTATTGGATCGAGCAAACGTGATAGCTTGGAGAGCGCAGGCTACTTCGACTTGCGAGAGGTGCCTGATGCGCATTTGAACGACCAGCAGCGTCGAGTAAAGCATCACTCGATTTCCGGTGAGGCGTATTTTGACCAGCAAGGTGCCTCTGCGTGTCTCAGCGGTCTGGGATTCCCTGCCTACTTCCTCGACTTCGAAACCATCATGTTCGGGGTGCCGATATGGAAGGGGACTCGTCCGTATCAACAGATTCCCTATCAGTTCAGCCTGCATAGGGTTGGTGGAAAAGGGGAGACCGAGCATACGGAGTTTCTTGATCTGACGGGCAACGACCCATCAGAGCGCATGGCTCAGTGTCTGGTTGATCAATGCGGTGTCAGTGGCCCGGTGTTTGCCTACAATGCCTCGTTCGAAATCAGAGTGATGCGTGAGTTGGCTACGAGGTTCCCTGACTATGCCGATGGTCTCCACGCAATCATTGATCGAGTGCTTGATCTGCTACCGGTGGCTCGTGACTACTACTATCATCCCGACCAACACGGAAGCTGGAGTATCAAAGCAGTGCTTCCATGTGCTTGCCCGGATCTCTCCTACGGCGATCTCGTCGGTGTGGCTGACGGTAACATGGCCGGCGATGCCTATCTCGAAGCGATCGATCCCGGGACGAATGCGGTGCGAAAGAAGCAGATTGATTACCAATTGCGCGAGTATTGCAAGCTGGACACGTGGGCAATGGTGCGTCTCTGGCAGTTTTTCCGTGGGGTTTAGCCGATGACTGCGACAAAACTAGGAGAACTCAGAGCGCGTGTTCTAAGGGACGAGCAGGAACTTGTCGTTACCACTTCCTCAGCGATGCTTTGCGAAGCAGGTGGGGCGTTAGGCCGCTTCGAGCGCCAACTCAAGCGACATGGTCAGGAGTGGTGCCATGTGTTCGGACCAGGGGAACCAGATCAGCCCGCAATCATTGGTTCGCTCTTTGAAACATGCAGTTCAGGCGATTCCAGTTTTCTTTTCCTTAGAGATTGGCTCAAGAAGGTGAGGGCTTTCCCGTCACGCTTACAACTTCGTCACGTGCGCTACAGGGTGCCGGTAGATCGGGTAACGGAATGGGGGAGTTGGAATGATGAAGAAGCTCAGACTGAGAAACCGATAGTCGATATGTGGATTGAAACTGACGATGATCGTAAACTCATCATCGTCGACCGGTTGCCGGGATCCCCGTTTCCCTTACTAGGTCAGATAGACTGGCGTGATCTCGGGGAACGTGATCATGTGATTGCGATCACATCGGGGGCATCTGTGGTTGCGGATGGTTTCGACGGACGGATGAGGTTGGGTAAGGCGATCCTTGTTGTCGTGGATTTTGAAACGCGATTGGCTCCAGCCTTTCGGAGAATGAATGACAGCGCCTCTGAGCAGGCCGGGGTTCGATTGGCAGCAGAAAAACTTATTCTTATATTGGAGAACCGTATGAATAGAAAACAGCGAAGAGAGATAGAGAGTGAACTCACAAGCGTGGCCTTGGCCGAGCCATACGGTTACCGATCGTTCATGCTCCTCAAGAAGAGCGAGACGGCCCTTAAACGAGAACTGTTTCGACGATTCGTTGAACGTCTTCCCGAGTTACTACCTACTGGCTTCGAACTGGATCGCCGGATTCAAGATCCGCCAGAGGGTTCCGAGACATTCAGTGACGATTGGACGACGTGCCAAATGCCCAACACGTCATCGCCACTCGATGGGGCAACAGGTATTCGCCTAGTGCATCCAACTCTGCGCGAGTATAATCTACGGTTCGATATTTGCTTCGAATCGGTGGCATTTCGTGATTGTCGCTTCGGGCTTAGGAAGTTCAACACATTGAAGCCGTGCGACAACGAAGGGAGCTGGGTCCAACGTTTTGAGCAACTCTTTGGTGACATTCATAGAGATGAAGAATGGATCACCTCGACATGGTGGAATCCTCGCCATTGGGACGATTGGGTGTTTGCCGACATGGAGTCCGGTGTGTTTGATGAGAAGTTCATCGAGCTGGTGGAGAAACTGGATACGTGTATAACTATTTCAAATGATGAACGGTGCTGATTGGGTAATTATCGATACAGAGACGACGGGTTTGGTGTCGCCGATCCATGTGGTCGAGATCGCCGGGCAACGGATGCGAGGATGGGAACCAGTGGGCGAGCCATTTCATGCCTACTTGAACCATGGAGTCCACGTCCCATCGGATGCGGTAGCGATCCATGGGCTGACGACAGAGTTCTTGCAAAGTAATGGTCAGAACCCGATGGATGCACATCGTGCGTTTGCTGCCTACACCGGTAGATCACCAATAATTGCTCATAACCTGACCTATGATTGGGATCGGTGTTTGATTCCGGAGTGGGGGAGGTTGGCTTTTCGTTCTCCTGCCACCAAAGGGTTTTGCACCATGTTGCTTGGCCGGCGGATTCTGCCAGAGATGCAGCGAGTCCGATTGGATACCCTACGCAAGCTCTACGGCCTCTCAGCGGAGGGAGCGCACTCAGCCCTTGGTGACGTGAGAACGGTCATTGAAGTGTTTCAGAACGTCTATCGGCCTCGTCTTGAGAAAGCCGGGCTGAATACCTTCGAAGCGATAAGGTCGTTCTCTCGGCTGACGCCGATCCGCAAGTGCCACGAGCGGGTCTTGAAGCATGGGTGAGCCATGAGTGGATGATAGAAACTTGATCAATGATTTGGCACTTAAAGAGGAAGAGCATGAATTTTCGTAATCAACTTGGGAATTTCATCGCCTTTCCTTTCAATTTTCACTACTAAAGTTCTAGTATTCAATGATAGACGGCTTCCAGTGTGGGCCAAAATCGCAGGGATGAAGCTACGGGCGTAGTTTTGTAGGCAGGGGCTCTTTGCTCATTGGTGCTGCAACCGGTTGGGCTCTTTGCTTTCGAAAAGATCAAGAAGCTCAGTCTCGATCTCCGTCCATTGCTTTTGTAGATCAACCGTGGAAACGCGGATCCGATGACTGCCGTGAAGGGTGAATCTGTGATCGAAGCTGTAGCGGTTAGATGGATAGAGCAACATGCCCTCCACGTTCTCCCAGCCCGGTTCCGCAGCTTTGTTGGTGAGGTAGGCGTTGAGTTGGTAAAGATTGCCGGAGCGGAACCTCAGGGCATCGTAGCGGCTCACCAGAGCCTCCTGATAGTATTTGCAGTCGAGGATCAGCTTCCTGTCTGGCCAGGCGACAGTGACGTCGGTGATCATGCGGGGAAGCATCCTAGAGCTTTTCTCTCCCAATTCAGACGCCCTCCAGTTGATGTGCATGGCTGATACCGTGGCCTCCGGGAGATGCCGATTGGCAAAGTTGCGGACGAAGTCCTCAAAGATCTTAGCCATGATCCTTTCATCGCGTGTAAAGTCCCGGAATCGACGGCTGCCATCTTGGGACTTGTCGGGAAGAAGCGAGGCGTGGATCAGTTCGCAGAGGTGTAGGATGAAGCGGTAGGCGCGGTTGTTGCGGTGAAGTTGCACCCGGTGGAAATGACGGGGAGTAACCCGGAGATCGCCGACCTCGTAAAATGCCTCCAAGGATTGTGCGAGTCGCTTCCGAGAGTCGGTGTGAACCTCTTGATCGTTACGAAGCAGGCGGAGGGTTGCTTTGACAATCTGGTTGTGGAGGACGTCCGGGCTGAGTTCGTCATAGATACAGACCAGCTTGCCACGCGTGCGACTCTGGACTTTCTCGCCAGCCGAGAAATCAATCCGGCCGCGAATGCGTGACGTTTCCTCTTCGAACGGGGTATAGTTCCGATCCAATCCACGGCGAACGAGGTGATGGGTCGCTGTGGCGAGGATCTTGGCGAACAGGTTGTTGAGGTCTGGGCACGAATCCGCATCGACGGCGACCAGCTCGGCTTCGCTGAGTTTATGATCCCAAGCGTAGGCGAGCAGGTAGTAGAGGTTCGTGATGGGGATGGTGGTCGCCATTAGGGAAGCCCTTCGGTGAGTGAGATTCGGAATTGCTGCACCATCTTGGGATCGTCGATCCAGTATTCCTCAAGCAGCGGCATAATCTCATAGCGCATGATTGACAGATACCATTTCTGGAAGTCCGGGATCGGGGCGGTCGGAGTGAAGAAGCTGTGGCCGATGCGGTAGCCCTTGCCGAGATTCGCCTCGTCCTTCTCGATTTCCTGATTAAGGGTCTCCATTTGATTGATGATATGGCTGATCTGATCGGGAGTGACACCATGTTTGTCCAGATGGGCAGAGAATGTCTTCTCGCTGAATCCGGGGTCGAGGGTCAAGAATGCGAAGCGCCGCCGCAGCGCATAGTCCACCAGAGAAAGCGACCGGTCGGCCGTGTTCATGGTGCCGATCAGGTAAAGGTTGGGCGGCACTGTGAAGGGTTCCTCGCTGTAGGCGAGCGTCAGGGATTCTCCACGTTTGTCGGTCTCAATCAACATCATCAGCTCCCCGAGGATCTTGCTGAGGTTGCCGCGGTTGATTTCGTCGATGACGAGGAAGTGATCCTGCTGGGGATTGGCGAGCGCCTTCCGGCAAAGACGATAGAAGCAGCCATCTTTGACCTCGAAGTGGCCGTCCTTCGTTGGGCGTAGTCCTTGAACGAAATCCTCGTAAGTGTAGGACTGATGGAACTGTACCATATCCACGGCCGATTCGTCCTTCGCCTCCATTAGGAGCCATGCGAGTCGCTTGGCGATGAAGGTTTTCCCCACACCGGGTGCGCCCTGCAGGATGATGTTCTTCTTGCGCCTGAGTTGCTCAAGAATATGTAGCAACGATTCGCGCGACATGAAAAGCTCCGCAAGGGCATCATCTATCGAATAGGGTGTGAGATTTTTGATCGAAACATCATCATCCACATCCGCGACATCATCGTCTTCCCCGTCCTGAGACGAGTCGCTGAGTCCTGGAACACCGGAATAAAGGCCACCCAGAATCTTCAGTAATTTCGGTTTTAGTGTAAGTTCTGTTAGGGCTTTGATGGCAAACTTTCTTTCGGTAACCTTAACAGCTTTCGAAACTTTCCATTCCACCGCGATGGAGTGAGGTAATTCCTCATCGTCACCGAGAAAGGAATATTCCCCTGTTACTTCCCCCCATCCGATGACTTCGGACCTGCCGAGTTTGGCGAATACGATGTCGCCCGGCTTCATTTTATGAGAGATATTCCATAGCATCAACGACTCGTGGATTTGATCATGGTTGGAGATTTGCTCCAGGGCGCTCTGAAGGCCATCGCGCGAATCAAACAAGGCCAAGTCGCCAATCCTAGTTAAACCGATGGCAGCAATACCCTGATCCTGCCAAGTCTCCCAAAAGCGCGCACCCTCCCCTGGTGCTATCAACCAATACTGCCTGTGTTTTATCTCCGATCCCGCAGCTTTGGCTCGGAAGGGGAGTCCCTTGGCTAGAATCTCCTTTCTTTGCGTTTTGTCCAGACACAGGGATTCGAGTTCTTGGCGATGATTGTATCGAAACGGCGTGCGCCTACCCGAGAAATGCCGACTGGCAGCCCGCACGGAAGCAGCGATCACTGGCCACAGTTCATCGAACCGTTCGAAAAACTCCGTCACCTCAAGATAAGACAAGTCATATCGGATTCCATCCACGACGTCAGCAAAACCTTTAGTAGCTTTCTGCCCTTCAGCCTCTATGCGCTTACGATAGCGCACGGCTTCCGCGTGTTCGAACGGCATCAGGAATTCGATGAGTATGTGGCCTGGCTTTGCCATAATTGCTGTAATGGCCCACATCCCGATATTGAGACGGATCTGGACCATGCCGCCGGACCTCTTCCGCAACGTCATTGACAGGAGATCTTCTGGATTCTCAGCCTCATCCTTTAACAATTCGATGACCTTTGCAAAATAATCCAGAACTCGATCGGCTTGTTGATTAGGAAAAAACCTGTCAAAGGGAGCGCCAAAGGTCGCATCAGCCTTGATGGCCCACAAATGAGCCTTCTGTGAGAATTCGACCCCGTCGCCACCGACAACAGCACGCATCTCCGGCAACCAGGCGAGATACTCCGCTGCGTTTCCAGGTTTGCCGGATACGCCTTTGGTCGCAGCAAACCCGATGTTCTTGCCGTCCGTCGACATCCATTTCTCAGGGCAAGACCAGAACATTCCCATGGTGAGCATCGTTAATCCGACTTTGGGAAGATCAAGGCATTGCTGCATCAGATCCGCATCCAGAGACTCCGGCTCCACGGTCATGATATGCTCAAAGAACTTCCATAAGAGAGGCACATGCTCCAGCGAACGGTTCTTGGCGAAGGGCATCAACCAAGAATTCTGGGCATTGGCTATCGGTAATCCGTCGAAGTCCATTGGAACGTCGGATGAAAGTTGCCACTCGTCCTTGAGAACCTGCCACATTGCTATGCGGTTGGAGTCCTTGGTCCCCCGGTTGAAGTTTGCTAAAAAGGAAAATGGGTCGATTTCCTTGAGTTGGAAGGTGCTTCCGTTTGAACCTTGGTCGTTGATCAGAGTCGCCTTGAGCCCCGCTGCGTGCATCCTGGCGAGGATGTCCACCAGCTCATGATTGCGATCTTTGAATTCAAGTAGGCGCTTGGCTGCTTCTTCGTGTATGGAAATCCAGGTGAACATGGTGCTTTGTTTGATTTGATGCGTCAGATCTTCTCGGAAAGTGGAGGAAGCGTGATTCCGTGTGCGCCGCATGAGGCTATGAAGCTGCTGAGCTGCCTGTCGGTGTCCTCGGCGTTCAGGAAGTCAGCGAGATCGAAGACTTGAAACAGCATGATGCCGTTGTCGATCCGCTCGAACAATGGATCGCTGCGTAATAGCAGGGATTTCATCTTGTCATAGTCGTCCCGTGTATTGGCAGGTTTCCAGACGTCCTTACCGATGATGAACAGCAGCTTGGTGCCGGAGTGCTCTGGCAATTCAAAGCGGTCGAGATCGAGCGCGCTCAAACCCTCATGCCGGGAAAGCCAGTAGCCGGTGTCGCTGATGATCTCGACGCTGAACTTTATCCCCGACCCTGACGGGAAGCGGGGCGAGTAGTGAAAATCGTAGTGATACATGTTCAGCCAATCCCAGGCCCAACAATCGAGTTCGCCCTTTCCTTTCCGTGGTGAAACCTCACTGAAGGCAGGCCAGCCTCCTGCATAAGTAAACGACATCCGGTCACCGATGTATTTGGCGAGATCCAGCACCATTCTCTGGTAGGCGTATAGGGTTCGGTATGACTTCCTGACATCCAAAAGGATGCCGTCAATTTCGGATCGGTCGTGTTTGTTCATGATGCTTGCGCGGTGGAATGCGGTCGAAATCTAAGCAGGTCAGTTCGGGGGCTTCCGCTGAGCGTCAATCGGTTCACGTTGATGTTCTCCAGCCAATCCCCCGTCGCGAATCCGTGAAGTCCGAAAAGGGAGGTGATGTCGCGAAGGATTCTAAGATGCGAATCAGACGCGCTAGTTCGGTATGAACTTCGTTCAAGCTGACGCTCCACCTGTTTGGTCGCCCGCAGCACGCGGAACCATTGGCACATCGCAATGGTGCAAGGAACGCCATTGATTTCAAGCGACTGCTTACCCTCCCCATGAATACCGCCGATGGCGACATAGAAAAGAGGTTTGGCAGTCTCCGGGTATTCGTTGCGGTAAGCGATGATCTGGTTCTTCCATTGGGTGGAACTCTGCATGCCAAACTCCCAGCGCTTGGCTTCGATGATCATGTCGAATTCCGAGAAACGCAGAAAGACATCCGGCTCCACGAATCGGCTGTTATCCGTCCCTTCGCTATCCCATTTCGGCCAGAATTCGTAGGATTCAAGGTCTCCGCAATGTCGGGGCAAGTCATGGTCGAAGACCGCTTCACGGAGAATCTCCCATGCCAATTCCAAAGGGAGATAGAAGAGATGGCCGAAAACGGACGAGGTAAGCGTATCCTCAGTGAATGAGGTAATCCTTCCGGGTTTGTTACTGACGGTAGCATGGAGCATGGTGATTTTTTTTGGGTAATCGAATCAAAATGGGCTAAATTGCCGCTCAATGGAAAGCCGCTCAATGGAAAGCCGCTTTCGGAATCCGATAGGAAACGGTTTGAACTTCGGCTTCCCCTCGGTTGGTGGAGTCGGATGCGATTGAAATCGGCGCAGGGCGAGGTAATTGATCTCAGTGACGACGAAGTAGTCGTTCTTTCCACCTTTCACTCGGATCAGATCCCGATCGAATCGCTCCTTCATCGGACCGCGGAGCCTGGTATCGCCGTAGCGCCGATTGTTCGCCTGGGCGATGAAAGCATGGACATCGTGGGCGGCTGACTCGACCAAGGCAGAAAACGTGTCCACATCAGGGTTCCATTCCGGGATGAAAAGCGCGTCCACCTGTCCCTGAAAACGGAGGCGATTCTCGATGTCCGACAGCTCGCTGCAGATTAGCACTCCGAAGCAGAACCCGTCGTGAATGTAAACCGGGCGATCCGGCGATCCGGATGCTGGCACGGCAAATCGCTTGCCGTGATTTCTTTCGAGGTCAGTCAGTTCTTTCCATGCCGGTGCCTGCTTGGGCTGGAACACCACGAAATTCGTGAAATATCCGGGGTAGTTGCTTCTAAGGGCAATCAAAGCCTCGTTATGGACCATACTGCCGTTTTTGGCGTCTTCCCGATACTCAACGCCTGCTATCAGCGAAATGCCGCGATTGAGTAGTTTTCTCACCATCGAGTGAACCCACCGACGCGGTATTGCAAGCTCGGGCAGAATTACGTAGTCCGGTTTTGGATTGGACTTGGCTGTTCTATTCAGCAGCGTATGGAGATTCCGGTAGCGTTCCAAGGATAAATCAGGATCGCCATTCGCGGCTGCCGTCCACTGGGCATCGGTTATTTCGAGGCTTGTTAGCGCGATTCTCGGATTGATCGGAAGATCGAAAGGAATCAAGTAACGCCGTGGCTCGGACTGTCCTCTGGAATCCGGATAGACTAAGAAGCCAGGATTCTCGGGCATCCAAATGCCGCGCAGTCCTCGGACCACCATGCTGAAGAGCTTGGGTTGCTGGATTAAGGCGGGGGCTGTCGTAGAAATCTGCGCGAGGGGAGTAGGCCTCGTCGGGAATGCCAATGCCGGCCAATAGGGCTTTGGACGACCACTGAATTCGGCAAATGTATCGATAGCTTGGAACGGAAGAATATCAGTGATTTCAGCCTTCCTCGGACGTGGAGGCGAATCTGGCTGAGGTGCGTCGGAGGAGAGCCAGTGATTGGCGTAAGATTGTTTCGACCAGTCTGTCCGGAGAAGGGATGCCGAGTTTTCGCGGATGGACTTGAGGCTGTAAGGTTTGGACGTTGGTAGTTCAAATGTGTGGCGAACTTGCTTTAGCAATGCCCGGAGATCTGAATCCGGAGTGCTACTGTTCTGGAAGATCACTTCGGCGAACCGCTTTCCAAATGTGAGGCGCGCCTCGGTGATCTGTAAGAATTGCTCGGGAGAATGGTGTCCGCAGGTGTTTCGGATCGTGACCAACAACTGCTCGATGCCTTCAAGCATTACATGAGCCCGGTCCCAATCCCGGCATGCCGTCATTACACTGAAAATCCGGGGAAGGTAGCGTGACAAGTCGAAAAATGTTTGTGGTGTTAGCAGATGCCGTTCGATGACCCCGTAGAAGTGATTGCGCAATTCCTCCCACGATTTCGGCTCCACGTCGCGGGCGTGCGATTCGACGTCGCTCAGGAGGAGTGCAAATCCCGACCGGCGGAGCGTCACCGCATCAGCCTTTCTCAGCGCGTCGGCTTGTAACTGGGAGTCCGAACTGACGAGCAGGGCGCGACTGGCCATGGCTCCTTCACTCAATGGCAAACTGGGCAGGTTTCTGTGCTCGCTGCCTTGGCTTCTGATCTGTTCCTCGATGGGATTGATGAGGTCGAGACCATGAGCGCCTTCCAGTTGGAAGATCTTTTGCTTTGCGGTCACAAACAACAGTTCGGATTCCGCAGTGGTGGAGTGATAGGGAAGGTTGACTTTGAGTGCCTTGCCATCGTCAGGCGTTTCGACGAATTCCAGGAAAGGGGCAAGTCGGTCGGCAATCTCGCGGAGTAGTGTTTCGCCGTCGTCATATTCCTGTTCTTGGTGTATGACCAAAATCACATCGTCAACATAACGGCCATAATAGCAGGGGGATAATCTATTCACGACGATACGATCAAAGTCCCGCATCAGAACATTGGCAATTACACTTGATGCGGTTAGCCCAACGGGTAATCCGGTAGGATGGCAGCCGAATCTCTGCGCGGCTGTCTGGTTCCAATGATCAAAACTTGCAATCATTAGCCGCGTGAAGTTCAAAGCATCCTTCGTTAGCCATGGCATTAGTGGCTCCAGGTATTCAGGATGGACAAGAAAGGACGCATCGACGCGGTGGTAGAACCGCTTCAAATCCATTGTGATGGCCGCAATCCGATGGTCTTGCTTCAACTCCGACTTCATGGCTTGAAGTCCGCGATTTCGCCATTGGCCGTAAGCGGTGAAATAGGGCGCGAAAAGGTTCGGCGAAGAGCGATTCAGTTCTCCGGGGACGCCAGCTGGTTGTTCGCTCTTTGGTCGCCATCGGCGCAAGCGGTTTCCCATCGCATGGCGGGTGTCCAAAAATTCGTCGTAAACGTGACCGACCTTGAGAATCCAGAGAGCGGAAACGATCATGTAATCGACAGTTGCGTCGATCACCGGGCGGAATTCCACCTTCGCGTCGCCGTGAAGCCGACATTGCTTCTTCCACTGATCCAAAGGATTGGAAGACTCGCAATGCATGTAAGAATCCGAACCGTTGGTGGGTTTCGGCGGATTGATCGACTTCGGGATGCACGTTGCAGGCCCCAAGAAGGAAATATCGGTGGGCCAAGTTGGGCGCTTCCTGTTAAGTCGTTGGAGCAGGCCTCGAAGGTTTTTCGGCAGATCTTGTTCGTAACTGGCAAACTTCAGGCCGTGGGCGCAGTTCGAGTCTGAGAATGCCTCCGATTTAGCCTTACGGTAAGCTAGGTAGAGATCGCTGATCAGAATGTAGTCTTTATCGGTCCAAGGCATTCTATTTAATCGGATGAGGAATTTTGTTCACAGAAAGACGATTTTTGCCGAATATCACACCGACAGCAGGTTCACATCTTCCTCTGTGAATGAAAGATCCGTTCCGAAAAGTAGTCCCTCTAGTTTGGCCGCGTCCAGTTGCAGGCGAACGGCTTCTGAGTGTCTAATTTTTTCTGGCGGTGGCGTGGTTGTCGTGAGGATGTATTGAAATGGGCAACCGGTTTTTTCAGTGAAGGACTGGTCCAAATCGGCCACGAAGCGAATGAAGCTATGGTAAAGGCGAAGCCCCAGGTCGGCCTCCCGTGGGCTATCGTGAATCATGATTCCCGGGAGATTGGATTTGTCGGATAGGGAATTGTAGATCAGGCAACTGATGTCGCCCAGCAGGACGGCCAATGTCTCCATCGCCTCACCGGTCATGGTTCCCTTCTTTGTGATCTGGAAGTTAAGTTCGCGATCCTGGAATTTCACGACTCCGTCGTATGAGGACGATGGCAGGACTGCCTTCGCAGAAGCTGAGAAGATAAGCGAAAGCAGATCTCGGTTGTCATCGTGCTCTGCGATGAGTTTGTTCAGCGCTGCCTGACTTTCCGCAATCTGATCTTTCAAACTTTCGATCTTCTCAGTCATGGGTTTTAGCTTTTCAAATTTCTGAGAGCTGGAGGCTCGCTCCGTCCATAAGATCAGATCTTTCAAACTCGTGGTGAGATCATTCACGGTCTCGGTGCGATTGTTTTTGGAGGTTTCGAGGTTCTTTTTCTCCGCAGTCAGTCCGGCGATTTCCAGATCCTTAGCTGTAATTGTTTGCTGAAGTTTGGCGATTTGATCATTTACCATTTTTACCTCGGCATTCCGGGCTTTGAGTTCCTCTGGATTTTGAATTTCATCGGGTCTCGGTTTTGCGGATAGCAGTGTCTGGCGGGTTTTTACGTGAGTGCATTCCCCCACTAAAACGTTCCCATAAGGGCAGTTTTGCAACTTGGCTTGTTCTATCTGATCCTTCGCGCCTTGAACGGAATCCTGGATATTCTTGAGTTCGCTTGACGCTCTCGTGTCCACCTGGAAAAGAGCCTGTAGTTGCTTGAGGTCGCCCTTTGCCTTTGTAGTCAGTTCCAGTAAATTACTGATTTCGGTTTCGATGATCTTGGTTCGGGTGTCCTCGTTGTCCTGAGTTTCTCCCAATTCATAAACGGCCTTGCTGGTCAATCGCTTCAGATCGGGAAAAAGACCATCTGCTTCCAAAGGCGCATCCTCGATCTCCTTTTGATACGCCCGAGCAATTTTCGTTAGATCGGTTTGCAGCTTCTCGGTAAGATGGTCGCGCCAGTATTCCGGTTCGCGTTTTGCACGCTCAAGAGCCGTTTCCGCTTCGGTGAGTTTTCTCGATTTTTCGGCAAGGCTTTCTTCTGATTTCAGTTCATCAGGCAAGAATAGTCCGAGAGCGACACGCATGACAAAAAGTGGGTCGGACTTTGGGAAACGAAATGACGGCCAGTCGGATTCGCTACGGGATGAACGCCAATCGTAGATGTTTTGAAAGCGCGCCTCCTGATCACGGGCGCACCAAGCGAGTATGTGACCCCACAGGATAGGCTCATTGGTGCGGACGACGCTACTGCTCGCGAATTCATCGATGAACTTATCCAAACCGAGCTTGGCCGGATAATTGTCCTGATAGGCGACTTCGCCCCTGTCCTTGATCACTTGTTCGATAGTGCCATCTTTGAGGACGTATGAATTTCGGTTGTCTCCTAATGGGCGGAGAACTGCGAAACGCTGACCCTTCACATAAAGTTCCGCAGCGACATAGCCGGAGGGGAAAGCTCTCTTGATCGCTTGGGCATTGGCCTTGTTGGAAAATGTTTTCTCTCCGAGGACGTAGCGAACGATACGGCAAAAGGTGGTTTTCCCGGCACTGTGGCCCGCAACGTCTCCTACGGATTCTTCTGATTCCGGCTCTTCGGCCCAAATAATATTGAGCCCCTTTCGGAGGGTGATGATTTCACGAATGTATGAGGGTTGGGGGGCGATTTGGCTCAGGAGAGCAATCCTATGAATCCAAACGTCTGGAGAGGCTTTGACGGGCGACTGTGATAGCTGGGATAAGATGCTCATAGGTAGATGGCTAGATCGCTGCGTAGGCTTCGTCGTGGATTTTTTTGAAGCTGGCAAAAGCGGACTCTTGAGCTGGCGTGAGATCATGGCGATCCCTGACTTCATTGAGTTTCCTTGTCACTTCGAGCGCCAGAGCGGCGATAGAACTTTTGGTTTTTGGAAGGGATTGTTGAACTGGGATGAAATCCGAACCTCTATGGACGACTCTAGGATTGCCCTGGCTGAGTGAGATGGCCTTGCGCTGTTGTAGGTAATGAATGCAGTTATACCACTTGAGGCCATCTCGTTTAGCCATTCTGCACTCCTTCGAGATGGATCTCAGGAGTCGCTTGCTCTCGGGTGTTAGACCCTGTTGCAGAAGGGAGTCGCAAAGGGTGGTATCGGTGACGAGAATCAGTGCATCTAGGTGATCGGAGGCGGTGATGGTGTCCTCCCAATCGAGCATCGCCAATGTGAGGGAGCAGATGAATCTATCGGCTGAGGAGGATGGATATGCGGTTGTAAAGGAAGCAATCCCGGCGGCAGGTGCCAGAGGAGTCTTAGCGGGGACATTGCCGGAGAGATCTAGGCCAAGTTCCAGATCTGGAACTTGAGTGGTGTTTGCCTTGGATTTTCGCACCGCTTTGGGTTTCACCTTGGTTAGGGCTACACTTTGTTCCTCGGCGGCGCGGGCGTGGTTCAGTTTGAGGAGGCGGGTGAGGAGTTCCTTTCGGGACTCGGGGGAGATGGTGTAGCGGGTGCGGTCGTTTTCGGGGAGGGTTTCGACTTGTTGGAAGTCGTGGGCGAGGTCGATGGCGGGACCGTCGGGGCCTTGTTCGTGCCAGGCGTAGGCGGTGAGGACGGCTTGGTCGAGCTGGCGGTGGAGGTCGCGGAGGTGGTGGATGGCGTCGCGGGCTTGGGGCTGGGTGAGGCTGCCGGCGGTGGCGCGGTGTTCGGGCGGGACGTTTGCGGCGGTTTGGCAATCGCCGGTCTTGGCGCGCTTCTGGAAGAGCTTGTCGAGGCGGGCGTCGAGATCGGGGGCGTGGAAGAGGTTGTAAATGTCGGTGAGGCCGAGCCAGAGGCGGAGCATGAGGTCGCGGCGGTGCTCGTGGTAGCGCTCGCCCATGGCGACGAGTTCCGGGTTGGGTTGCTGCCATTGCCCGGCGGGGAAGGCGAAGGTGTCGAAGCACTCCGACGGGGAGTAGCGGAGTCGGGTTTCCAATGCCCCGCTGTATTTGCGTGCCCAGACTTCGTGGATGGTGGATTGGACGACGGCGTAGTGATCCCAGCGGTCGGTGGTGAAGACGTAAGTAGCGTTTGTGAACACTACATCCGTCGGCATTCCTGTGAAGCTGAGGTGCTTCGTAGTTCTCGCTGTTACAAAACAACGGTCCTTCCCTTTGATTCTTCGTGAAATTTCAAGTGCCGGTCTTTTCCAAAGCCACCATTTTTCCCGAACAGCCTTTTCGGTGGATTCGTCCCTTTCTGGTTTGACCAATTCGACAACTCTCTGGAATGCCGCGCCAAATTTCTCGGCCTTAGAAAGCGCCCAATCGAAGAAAAACACAGCAGAGCGGCCCGGTGCTTGAACGGGATTCCGATTTAGCTCCTCTCCATTGATGACCTTAAAGAGGACGGAGGAAAGGTCTGGATCTTGCCTGAGCATTTCATCTGCCTCTTTTGGATCCATCAAGAATCCGTCCCCCAGAAAATAGGCACCGGAATACATCTGATTTGCGCAATCAGTGAGGTTCTTGGGTTCGCCATGGTCTTCCTCGTTCTCAAAGAAGGGGCTGATCATTTCAACCGGCTTACCATCGAGGATGCGATCACCGTTCCACTCACCACGATGGATTGAAACGAGAGAGACAACAAGGTTCGCTACGCCCGGCCACTTGATGCCGCGCACGGCCATGTTGATGGTGCCGCCTGCGGCGATGACCTGTTCGAGTCCATCCTTACGCACGTCGCCGTCCTTGATGGAGTTGGTGGTGATGAAGGCGGTGAAGCCGTTGGGACGAAGAAGCGTGAAGATGCGGCGGAGGAAAAAAGCAATGAGTTCGCTGAGGCCGGTGGGGGCGTATTGCCAACGGACGTATTCGCAGAAGGGATGGCCGTAGGTGCCGCTGAGGGCTTGGCCGCCGAGGTAGGGCGGATTTCCCAGAATGCAGTCGAAACCGCCGTTGGCGATGATGTCGGGAAATTCGAGGAACCAGTGGAAGGCTTTTTTGCGTTCGGCGAGTGCCCAGGCGGAGGCGGTGGCCTGGCCTTGCGGGGTGCGGCCGGCGAGGTAGTGGCGGAAGGTGGCGTCGGTGATGAGGTTGGCTTTGTTGCCGGCGGTTATCGGTTGGTAGAACTGGGCGATGGGGATGGCGGCGATCTGGCGGAGGAGGTAGGCGTCCTGGGATTGGGTGGCGGCGTAGCGCTTTTTCTTGGCGGCGATCTCGGCGGGGGTGTGCTCGGGCAGGGCGGATAGCTCGCGCATGCGTGTCAACACGGCGTCGAGTTTTTCCTGAAGCTCGGGGGCAAGCGGCAGTAACTTCTGGCCGGTGGCGCGTTCCTTTCGCTCAGCTTTGTTCACCTTGCGGAATGCGGCGGCGATGTCCTTGTCGTCGCCGGGGAGGGTTTTGAAGGCTTCGTCAGGGATGCCTTTGTCAAGTTCGTCGCGGGTGACGAAGCCGACGATGGCGTTGCCGCACTTGATGTGGTGGTCGAGGAAGCCGAGCGGTTCGCCGGGGACGTGGGCTTCCAGCCAGAGGGCGACCTTGCAGAGTTCCACTGCGAGGGGATTGAGGTCCACGCCGTAGATGCAGTTTTTGATGACATCGCGGACGGCCTCGCGGTAGGCGGCGGGGCTGGGTTGGTCATCGCCGGTGCGGACGATGGCGAGGGCGAGGCCGATGCGGCGGGCGGCGGCGAGCAGGATGTGGCCGGAGCCGCAGGAGATGTCGGCGACTCGGAGGGAGAGGAGAGCGGTGGCGGGATCGGGTTGTTTGAGTTTCTCCGCGATGAGGTGGTCGAGGGAGTGCTTGATGAGCGGCTGGACGAGTTCGTCCTCGGTGTAGTGGGAGCCGGTGGCTCCGCGTTCGTCGCCTTGGGCGAAGGCGAAGTGGTATTTGCCGTCGATTTCCGTGACGCGTGGTTCGAACTCCAGCAGGCCCTGATAGACGGAGCCGAATTCCTCGACGTTGAGGGCACCATAGTTGACCCGCATGAGCTGGCGGGTGACGGGATTGGTGAAGAGGGTGAGCTGGCGGAGGGCACCGAGGAAGGTGGCGTTGTCGAGGGAGCAATCCTCCAGCACGCCGAGCGAGCCGCGGTTGAAGAGATCGCCGCCGAGCGGGGCGACGCCGAGCTTGAGGCCGCGGCCGGATTCGTCCACGAGGCGGAAGAGGGCGATGAGGGCGAGCCAGGCATCGCTGTGGCGGGCATCGGCGAAGTGCGGTTTTTCCGAGAGGCGGCGGAGGCGGGCGAGCGAGTAACCGAGATCGTAGATTTCCCGCAAGCGCTTGTCGGTGCCGGGGACATGGGCGAGGCCGCGTTCCTCGATGACCATGAGGAAGAGCAGGCGGTAGATGAGGCGGAGGAGGTTGGCGTAGAAATCGCCAGCGAACTTTCCGTGGGGATCGGTGGCGGCGAGCTGGCGGAGGCGGTCGTTGTCCGGGTGGTTGATCAGGCCGTTTGCGAGATCGAGGATAACGCGGTGGACGGCGGTGCTGAGGCCATTCCGGATACGAGAGCCGGAGTCGAGCGAGTCCTGGTGGTAGATTTCAATCGGGGCCTCGGCGACGGCGTCCTGTCTGACCGGCAGGCGGGAGACGTGGAGCAGGCGGTAGAAGAGGGCGAAGTCGGAAAAGAGTTCTTCGGTGAAGATGCGTTCGAGATCGAACTCGATGAAGGTGAGTTTGACGAGGCGCGAGGAATCCCGGAGTAGGCGGATGATGCGGCCGTTGGATACGATGCCGTAGAGGTGCTCGGTGAGGTTGAGGTATTCCTGGACCAGCCCGTGGGGCGACATGCGCGGGGCGTTGGGCACCGTGCTGCGGCGGTCGAGTGACTCGTGCCAGCCGATGAGGTAGACGGGGAGTTGGTCGCGCGCAGGATCGCGGTGGGAGATGCGGTAGGTTTTTCCCTGGAGAGTCTCGGATTCGGCGAGGTTGAGCTGGTAGCCGAGCAGGCCGAGCAAGGGAACGAGCCATTGGTTGCGGGTCTCGGTGGTGCCGGTGGCTCCTTCCTTGAGCCTGCCGATCTTCACCTGATAGGCGGCCCAGTAGGCTCGGGCGGCAGCCCAGGCATCGGCGATCTCATCCTTGACCTTAGTGCTGGGATCGAGGCCGAAGTCCTTGGGGGCCTGATGCGAGCGATCCCCACGCTCGATGGCATCGAGGATGTCGGCGGAAAGGATGGAGCCTTCGAGGCGGATGGAGGGGTGGAGCATGGGTGAAAGTGGCAAGAGATTTGAGGCGAGGTTAGTAGAGGGTTGCGCCTCCATGTCACTTCGCTCCATTGTGAGCGGTGAGAAGTGGGAGAAGGAGCTATTCCGATGTTAGGCGAAAGTAGGTTTGGATTACGTTGATAAGGGTGGTGGGACGAAGTCCTCGGCTAACTGGATTGGATTTCAACGCTGCGATGATGGCCGCCCAATCGGGTGAATCTGTCGGAAAGGACTGAAGGAAACGGGCGATGTCGGCAGTTACGGAGGGCTGTAGTTCAGGGCCAGGCTCTCCCGGCAGGGTAGCGGCGAGGAGGAAGACGTCGTTTCGGTGTTTCTTGATTTTTTTGGAGTCGATCATTTCACCTTCTGATTTGCGGCGGGTGAGATCCAGCCAAGCGAAGGCTTTGAGCGGGATCAGCGAGGTGGCATTGGCTACTTCCAAGCCGTCCCGGGTGTCGTAGTGCGTGCGGATGAGGGTATAGTAATCCTCGTTGAGAAGGATGGCGGAGAGGCTGTGATGATCCGGTTCGATCTCCACGGGGATGACATCCCCGGGGGCAATTTCGAAGCCCGTTGGATTGCGGCTGAACAATTCGATTTCCGCAGGGAAAGACTCGTTGGTCGGATCAGCGAATCGATAGAGTTCCGGGCTGCCATTGGTGCGTTGGCGGGATTGGTAGCCGCCTTCGGAAATAAATCCGCGCATGGCTTTCACAAATTCCGGGGAGATGACTTCTATCAAAAGCACCAGATCCAGATCCCGGGTGGGGCGAAATGGCTGGCGGAGTTGATCAAACCAAAGGTCGCAGGCAGCACCGCCGATCAGAATGAAGGAGCCTTCAAACTCGCTGAAGCGGTCACGGAAGATGTCTAGACCTTTTACCATGGCATTTTGTTGATGAGGGTTTCCAACTGCTGCTGAACCCGCTCGTCAGGGAAGTCACGCAGGCTGAGAAAGAGGGACAGTGGATCGACCGCCTCATTGTCGCCAAAGAGGAGCGGGTTGTAGCTCCAGCTTTCAAGACGGAGGTTCGCGTCTTCCGGGCTTCTGCAACCCTGGTAGAGGCCGTGTTCGAGGTTGGCTTGGAAGGTGGCGGAAGGCAGCGCGTAGGTGGGCAGGCGATCATCCGCCATGATGGTTTTCCTGCTCAGGGCGGTGAGTCCCGCGATCAGGGCTGGATAGCCTGGCTGATCCCAGCGAACCCAGAGGGTTTTCCTAACAGGGCTGGAAAGGAAAGGCTGGGCGCTTTCCCAGAGGTTTCTCCCCCGCGAGGTGAATTCGAGGGCGATGGAGCGCCCCATTCGAGCGGTGCGGCACAGTCCCGCCGCCTTCAGTTCATCCTTCACTTTGGTAAGCATGATGGGAGAGTAGCCGATCTTTTCCGCTATTTCCTTGAGAGCTAGGTTCTCCAGCGATTGGCGCTGGAGGTGGTAGAGAACCAGACACTGGGCGGACGGGGTGAGCTTTTTTCCCTGCTTCGGCTTCGGCTGGGTGAATCGCTCGCGCAGATCGATTAAGGCTTTAGGCAGGAAGGTCTGGCTACCGGGAACGATAAAGGGGATGCCCAAGCGAACCATGCGGTTGCGGGCATAAGAGGGGAGTTGCGGTATTACCAAGACCACGGTTTCCGCGAACTGAGCCTGCATGATGCCGATTTGATTTTCATATTCTCCCGGGGAATCGGCGTCTTTATTGTCCTCTTCCAAGGCGAGAACGTAGTGTTGGCCAAAGAGGCGAATCCCTTGAAATTCGAAGCGTTCCCGTAAAAAGAGGGGTAACCCTGCTGCCTTTTGTGGGACAAGGTCAGGCCGCTCCCCCGATAGGAGACTGAGGTAATCAAGTAAGTTTTGTTGCAGGGGAATCATTTACAATACAGTGAGTGCGCACGATACAGTCGTCAAGTGTATCGTGCGGATATATAGTATTTAAGATGGAAGCAGGACGTAGATGCCGAGGACGTCCATGGGGAGAACGGGGTAAACGACGCCGAAGCGCTTCTGTTCGACGAGGGAAGAGAAGCGTTCGTGGGCCTCGACGAGGTGGATGCAGCGTTGTTCGGCGAGCTTGTCGAAGGCGGGGCGGAGGGTGTCGAGGGACTCAAGGCGTTCTTCGAGGAGGCGGGTGCGGCGCTCTGGGGTTAGATCGCCGGAGGGGCGGGCGATAGAGAGCAGAGAGTGGGCTTCCTCCAACGAGAGGAGTTCGTTGTCCTCCGGATTTCCACGGTAGCCCCAAAGGAGCATTTCTTCTGCGACGAGCTGGTGTCCGCTGCCTTTCTTTTCCTCGATGACGTTGCGGCATCGGAAGAGAAGCAGGGTGGTGGGCTTGGTGACTGAATCCGAGCGCATGACCGAGGTGCGGGCGGCGGCATGCTTCTGACGGGCTATGGTGTGAGCGAGGACGATTAGGCAGATCTGCTCGACGAAGGGGTGATTGCGACCGAGGTAGATGTGGTTTTCCGGGGTAGGGGAATCGAAGGAGACCAGCACGGAACCTGCCTTTGGGAGATGGTTTTGCGCGGCTGGGGGGAGGTTTGCGATGTAGAGGCGGAAGCCCTCTCCCTCTTCGTCGATCTGGACTCCGAACAGCGAGCGGAGGCCTTCGATCACGAATGCTTTCACGGCTGCCGGGGAGCCGATGGCTTCGTCGTTCTCACGGAGATCCTGTTCGATCTCCTCAGCCTTGATGGCATGCTGGGCAAAGACGGAGCGGGAGTGGGAGGCGCGGTCGGCGGCCTTGCGGTATTTGTCAGAGATTTCGATGCGGAGTTTTCCCGCTTCGTCAAATTCCTCGAAGTTGAACTCGGTCTGGCCACGGTCGCCACGGCGGGTGGAGATCTTGCGATCCGGATTGAGCAGCAGGGACTGAGTGATGGTGTCGATGATACTCTGGCTGTCCTCGGGGAACGGGACGTTGATGCCGGTGGAGCGTTTGATTTCGCGAACCTTGCGCAGAATGACATCGAGCACGACGCCATCGACGGCGCTGTCCTTGGAAAAAAGGAGATAGGCTTTCACTTCTTTGGCGCGCTGACCGAACCGGTCCACGCGGCCTTCGCGTTGTTCAAGTCGGTTCGGGTTCCAAGGCAGATCATAGTGTAGGACGGCGGTGAAGTGCTCGTGGAGGTTGATGCCTTCGGAGAGGCAATCGGTGGCGATGAGGACGCGGTGTTTGGATTGTCCCATGGCGTTGATGCGCTCGCGGCGGATTTCGTCGTGATCCTCGGAGGTGACGACCTGGATGTCGGCCTTGGGGAATTTTTTTGCCAGTAGCGGGCGGAGTTGCTCGCCGAGATAGATGGCCGTCTGGATGTAGCGGCAGAAGATGACGGGATTGAGGCCGGTCTGAATCCAGTCCTCGACGACCATACGGGCGGCTTCGAGTTTGTGATCGGATTTGGGGCCGTTGAGAGCGGCGAGTTGCTTTTCGAACTCGCGGAGTTTGCGGAGTTGGTTGTCGGTCCAATCGGTGTTTTCCACACATTCGACGGGAGCAAGATCAGACTCGAAGCCATCAGGTCTGTCGTGAACGGGGCTTTCGGCGGAATCCATATCTGCAAAATCGCTCACGTCGCCGAGTTTGGCGCGGCGGGCGCGCAGCATGGCAACACCTGCAGCGGGACTGGACATGACACCGCGCAGCAGGCCGAGGGCGGTCCAATAATGGACGCGTTTGACTCGGTCGTTTTCGTCATTGCCGACGACAAGGGTGCGGGCGAAGGCGAGGAGGTTCTCGAAAAATGCGAGGTAGGGTTTTGAGAGATCGTAATCGAACTCACCGGACTCCCGGGTGGGGAATGGCGTGTCCTCGTTCATCCAGCGTTCGACATCGGCTCGGCGGCGCTGGACGAAACAGCGGGCAAGTCGCTGGCGTTCCGATTGGGTGGCGGTGGCGACATCGAGAGCCTCAAAGGAAGGGTCGAGTAGTCCTAACAAAGAGGCGAATTCCTCCTGCTTGCCGCTGTGGGGGGTGGCTGTGAGCAGGACGAGGTGCTGGCCGTCCTTGGCGGCGATGCGGCGGATGAGATCGTGGCGCTGCTGTTGTGAAGCGGATGCTCCTTGCGGGCGGGCGCAGGTGTGAACTTCGTCAACGATGACCATTTCCGGGCACTCGTTGATGAAGGTGGCCCTGCGGTTATCCGACTTGATGTAGTCCACGCTGAGAACCTGGAACGGGTAGAACTGATATACCGAGGTGTCGCCATGGATTTCCCGGTCGAGGCGGGCCTGTGTGTTCGAGCGGATGACGACGGCTTCCACGCCGATCTTGTCGCGGATTTCCTGCTGCCACTGGTCGCAGAGATGAGGCAGGCAGATGACGGCGAAGCGGCGGATTTTGCGCCTGTCGAGGAGTTCGCGAACGACAAGTAGGGCTTCGATGGTTTTTCCAACGCCTACATCATCGGCGATAAGCAGGCGGACAGTCTCTTGGCGAAGCGACATGACGAGCGGAACCATCTGATAGCTACGGGGGCGAAAGGAGATCCGCGCCAGCGAGCGAAAGGGGCCAGCTCCGCTGCGAAAGGATAGGCGGGCGGCATCATGAAGAAGTCGGGCTTGGGCGAAGTTGCCAAGATCACGGGAGTCGGGTTTTGGAAATTCTGCAGGCGATGGGACATCTGCTCCTGTAGCGAGCGGCAAGTAAATGCCGGTGGATTCTTCTTCCGATCCACCCAGAGGCTTTATGAGTAAAAGTTCTGGATCATCGGAAGGAAGCACTACCCAATCGCGTTGGCGAAGGGTGACGAGGCTGCCGGGTTGCTGGAGCTTGGTGGGGGGAGTCATGGTGCTTGAACGACTTTCTTGAAGATGTCCGGGTATCTGGCGACGACATCGGCGAGGTTGTCCTTGTAGTAATACACGATGACCTGATTGCCCCGATCCTTGAGCGCCTTGCGCTGATTTTCGTCTTTTTCCTGAACGCAGGCTTCGTCATGCGGTGTGCCGTCGCAGAAGACCCAAGTGTCCGGGTGATAGAAAAAGTCGGGCTTCACATAAATCCCGGGAGCGTTCTTTTGCGCGTCGTCGGGGAGGCGGAATTTCTGTGCGTAAAGGTAATCGAGGAATTTTTCCTCCGTGCTGGATGAGGTGTCGATTTGTTTGCGGAGCCATTGGTAATGCTCCTCGTAGCTGCGGTGTCCGCTTGGGTCTGCCAGATCAATGGAACAGGCCTTGAGATTGTCGAGGGCCTCGCGGATCGCGAAGCGGTCCAGAATCAGGTGGTGGGGTTGATTGTAGTAGCTGAGAAGATCGTCGTATGAGGCTTTTTCGACGTATTCCGGATCGTCGAAATTACAGATCTGAATGGCTTTCTCGATGACTTTGCGAAAGGCTTCGACATCGGTCGCGAGCTGGGAAAGCACGCCTAGGCTGCCTTCGCTGGCTTCGTAGAGGAAGATGTTCGGAGCCGATTTGTCGCCCATGGTGGTGGCTCCCAATTCGGCGGATTCGATTTGGAAGACCTGCTCGATGGCACGCTTGAGCGCGTATTGGAGGGAAAGAACTCCATTGGAATCCAAGGCAAGTGTTTTGACGGGCTCGATGTAGAGGGCGTCGGCGTTGGCATGGGTGAAAATCTGGACGCGGCGAATTTCATTGGCGGACGGCTTTTCCGGGTCGGGCTTGGGTTTCCAGTAACCGGTGGAGAGATCGAGAAAAAATCCTTCCTCCTTTTGTGACTTGTCGCCCTTGTTGACTTGGATGAGCTGCGCGGCGGGTATGTAGGCGAGATTGAGCAGGTGATCCGAACCGCTGAGGATGCGTGCGCGTTTGACCCGGGTCATGTCGCCATCTGGCACGGAGAAGAAGGTCTCGATATTGAAGCCGACACGGCGGCGCTCTTCTTCCTCGCACGTGATGTGTTCGCGGGGTTGAGCGCGGCATTCACTGAGCGGAATGAGATCGACGAATTCCTCGCGGTTTTTCGATTCGGTGAGATCAATGCCGGTGAACGGGCAAGTGTCGGCGGTGTTCTCATTTTGATCAAGCCAGTAGCCTGAGCCCTTGCAGACACGGGCCTTGCGGATCTGGCTGGGGATGTCGGGCAGGATAATCTGGCAAATCGAGAATTTTTCGCGGGAATGATAGATGATGTTTCCAGGGCCGAATTCCCGCAGCGCGATGAGACGGGGGCGGGAGATGTATTCGCCGCCATTGCCTTGGCTGGCGAAAACGCGCACCGGCAACCGAGTGAAGTTGTAGCCGGGTAGGAAACCCTCGGAGGCGAGGTAGCGAAAAACGTAGAACTCAGTCATTTCCGGACTGCCGGAACCGAAATCCATCCGGTTCTGAAGCAGATCGAGCTGGCGGGTGGACTGGTCCTGGAGACGCTTGAGGTCGCGGTATTCCGGACTCTTGAGCGTGTAGGTGCCGAGATCGATTTCATGGCTGGCCCGTGAGCGCGTGGCCTTGGCTTCCTGATAAAGGATGCGCCACCGCTTGAGAGATTGGTCGAGATCGGTTTCGAGATTGCCAAGTTGTTTTTGAATCCAGGCGGTTGAAAACCATGATTCGGTTTCCAACTGGGCAGCGAGTGTTCCAAGAATCTTGAGGAATGCCGCGGTTAGGTTGGCGAGTTGTGGTGGATCAAGCGTGAGCGCGGCGATGGTTTGCGCCTTTAGGGGTTGGGTCGGCAGGTCCACTTCCAGCAACTCGATAACCGACTGTTTGACGTGCGGCATGCTGAGTTCCGAGAGGGCGAAGGCGCGGAGGTGGGATTCGATCAGTTCGCGGTTTTTAAGATCGATCCGAGGCGCTTCGACGAAGCCGGCCACGAGATCTTCCTTTTCCGCGAAGTAATGGCGGTCGTGCGGTGAGTAGCTGGAGCAATAGGTGAAGACGAGCGCGGACTGGCCGCTGCGTCCCGCCCGCCCGCTGCGTTGTGCGTAGTTCGCGGGATTGGGTGGTGCGTTTCTGAGGTGGACGACACTCAGGTTTGAGATGTCGATGCCGAGCTCCATGGTAGGCGAGCAGAACAAGGCGCTGACGGACTCGGTGCGGATTTTGGCCTCATCCAACTGCTTTTGATCTTCGTCGAGATACCAATCCGCGCGGAAACGATCCTCGCGCTCAAGCCGCTGCTCGTTTTTGAGTTGGCCGGTGTGGTCCTCGCCGACGAGGTTCTTCAGTTTCGAGAAATCTGTGAGGTAGAGTTTTTGGAAGAAGATGTTGGCTTTGCTTTGGAAGCCTTTGTAGGTGCGGAGTTTGACTTCGTCGCGCCGCACAGTGGTGAGGTCGCCGGGTTTCCAAAAAATCTTGTCGAGTCGCAGGCGATAAACATCGACGTCTTTGTTTTCGGCAGACCTTGCCTTCAAGGAGACGAGGAAGCCGGCTTTCGCTAGGGTGGAGAGAAGGGCGGTGATAAAGGATGCGTAGTTCTCTTCCCCTATTTTCTCGTCTGGGAATTGGTCGCGAATGAAATGCTTGGCATACTTTCCAAAGGCGCTTCTCAAACCCATGGAGCCGGAGCGTCGCTGATCGCGGCGGTTCAGCCGCCCGGTTCTCATGAAAAATGGCGCGAAGGTCTTGTCGCCTTCAAAAGTCCACGGACTGCGCAAGCGTTCGCCAAACTCTTTTTCGGCATCAGCCAGTGGCGCGCTTTCGAGGAGTTGATCGCTGTGGATGGCGTATTCGAGGCGGAAGTGATCGAGGACGTTGCGTAGAAAACTGGTGCGCGTTTCCTGATCCAATTCGCAGAGCCATGGGACATCTGACCATCCTGAATCATGTGCGGCGGCCTTTTCTAGGTCTTCATAATCAATATCGATGAGCGCGCATTTCTCCAAGTTTGGAAGAATCACGCGCCAGCCTCTACGGAGATCGTAGATAGCTTGATAGAGCAGGTATTTCTCGAAGATTTTTTCATGTTGTTCAATGACATTGGGCCAAGGATCTGGATCGATGTTCTTCGCGTAGCTACGGATTTCAAGATTGAGAGATTCCCGGATGAGTCGGCCAATTTCCGCAAAACCGAGGTGACCCTTCGCTGAGTTGGCGGCGGCTTTGGCGATGGCAGCACGAATACGCACCACGCGAACGAAGTCGTTGAAGTGCCCGGACTGAAGCGCGGCGTCCTGACGGTTGTCGGTGAAGCTGAGCAGCTTCTGGTCCTTGGGGATGTAACCATTTTCGGCCAAGCCCTGAAGAATCAGGAATGATGAGATGGTCGTGGAGGTGCTCCGGCCTTCGTTTCCCAGCGTGGTGAGTTTGGTTCGTTCGTTAGTATTGCCGTCGAAGAACAGCCCCGCTGTGGGATCAAAGAGCAGGCCTTTTGGCGCGCTTCGCATGAACCAGCCTTTGGAGGGGAGCTTGGAGGCTTCACCAAATTCGAAATTCCCGTTTTCGTCGTATGAGATGCTTAATGGCATGCGATCCGCATAGCCTTTGGTGACCTTGAGACCGTCTCGCTTGGTGGTGGTGAGCCAAGCGGGGGGGAGGTTTTCGAGGTCTTCGTCTTCATTCCAGATGTCCGCTCCACCGGGGATGAGGTATCCCGGCTTGTTGTTGGAGTCGGTGGAAGTCTGTTCGGTGAATTCGCGCGGGATAAGCTTCAAGTTGGTCTCGTCCATCGAAACACAGACGAAAGTGCGTCCACTGGCGCGGCTGAAAACATGAGGGTAGATCATCCGCTCTCCGCCTCCGTGGTGGATGCCGGGTTCCAATGTGATGAAGCGGGTGTTTTCCGGTTCCAGAGTGGCATACACAGAGCCTGTTTGAGCGAAGAACTGGTGGAGCCTGAAGGGAAGATAGGTGTAGCGCTTACCTTCGCTAACGAGCTGCAAGTTTGCGAGGCTGATCCATTTCAATAAACTCCCAAGATATTCCCGGCAGGCCTCTTCCGGTAAACCAGAGTCTTCTGACAAACGAGTTGCGATGCTCGACATGTCAATCGGAATGGCGCGTTGCAAAATTGGTTGTGAACCATCGACGATTTCCTCGCGCAATGCGATGCGGTTTTCCAGCCAGACGGCGACGGGATGAGCTCGAAGCACTTCAGGGGGGGAATCGGTGTCGATCTCGCTGTTAATGGCCGTCGCGAGAGTTTGTGGAGCGAATGGGAATTTGCTGTTGTCGAGTGATCGCGTCAGCGTTTCGGAAATGATCTGGTGACTTCCGAAATTTTCACCAAAAATCGTTGAGGCCACCTCGGCGATGGTTTTTTTTCGATGCGCGGTGGAACCTTTTGAGGACATGGTCGCCGACGTGCCGATCGATGTGACGGTATTCTTGCAGCGTCCCTTGATGCGGCGGATCAACATGCTCACGTCCGCGCCTTGGCGTCCGCGATAGGTGTGGAGTTCATCGAATACAAGGAAGCGGAGGTTTTCGTAAATCGAATCGCGGAGATCCCTCTCACCGTGACGGGTGAGGATCAGCTCCAGCATCATGTAGTTTGTCAGCAGAATGTCGGGAGGGTTTTTGAGAATCGCGTCGCGATGCTCTCCCTTGGTTTGACCAGTGTAGGCGGCGAAACTGATGGGGAACTCCTTCTGGGTCTGATCCTGATAGTTTTTGGCGAATTTTTTCAGCTCCTCCTCTTGAGAGTTGATGAGGGCGTTCATGGGATAGACCAGCACCGCCTGAATGCCCTTGCCGTATCCATGCTGGAACAGATGGTTGAATACGCTTCCCAAGAAAGTGACCGACTTGCCGGATCCGGTGCCCGAAGTGACAATGAAGCTATTCGCGTTCGCCCCTAGAGTGATGGCCTCGACCTGATGGGTGTATAGCGTGTATCCGTGGAAAACCTTACCGATTTCCTCATGGAGAAGCCTGTTTTTCACCAATTCGCCCACCGAAACATTCCGCTCGAACGAGGGATTAAATTGAATCAGCGGCTCGGGCCAGAGCTTATTCCCAGAAAGATCCTTTTCGACCTTGATGCGGATGTCATCATCGTGAATGTCAATAAAGCTTCGAATATATTGCTCATAACTCGAAACGATCTTGCTGTGTAAATTGAGGGCATCCATGGGCTCCTAATTCGTTAGGGATTTCAGACAGTCGGAGCAAGTAACTTCCGCGGTATTATGGCTATGATCAATTCGCTGACTTGCTAAAGGGTGAACACCTTCGATGCGTTCTCAGCACCAGCGGTGAAAATAGCGACGATCACTTGGCCAGGGCGACGGTCTTCCGCTAACTTGTTGATGCGTTCTCCGGGGGATGAAGGTTTCGGTTGTCAGTTGCCTGATGTGCTGAAGTGGAGTCGCTGCAATGGGCACTTCGTATTCATCGTCGAAGAGGACGAGAGTCAGGTTGGCGTCGCCCGGGGTGTCCATCTGCCCCTTGACGAAGGTGTTGAAGCCCGAGATCGCCGGCTCGGTGAGATGAGCCATGGACCCTGAGCGGTCGGGGATGTAAGTGATGCTGGTGAGGTTTTTGTTCATGAGCCAAGATTCGCATCTGGGGTGGGACATTGGCTGGGGGACTCTTTATCTTGCCTTATTCCAATACTATGAGTTTGATTCCCGATATGAGCGCGCAAGAAATTAGAGTGGCACCGGGATTAAATAGACCTGCGATGTTACGGATCTACGAAATCCTTCGCATCGTCAATGATGGTGGGTTTCCGAACTGCACCTCCCTCGCTGACGATCTGGAGGTGACACCGAAGACAGTGCAACGCGACATTAGCTTTATGCGCGATAGCTTGAACTTGCCCATCGAGTATGACGGTAGCTGCCATGGGTATTACTTCCGCGAGAGTATCGAAGACTTTCCCATCTTTGAAGTTGGGGCTGAGGAGTTGGCCGCGCTTTTCCTTACGAGAGTGGCACTGGATTCAGTCAACTCTGCAAAAATGCGCGAGGATCTCAGACGGATATTCGGTGAGTTGACCAAAAGGATTGAAGGAACAGTTCGGTTTTCCTGGGCGGAGGCATTACATGCCTTTTCGCGAAAGCCTGCATCGGTGACCAAGTCGAACATGCAACTGTTTGGCAAGCTGGCTAAGGCTGCAATCGATCGCAACACCGTCACCTTTGCCTACCGTAAGCTGGGGGCTGAGTCACGGGAATCACGGACGCTTCACCCATTGCATCTTGGTGAGGTGGAAGGGTGTTGGTATGTGATAGGTCACGATCCGGATCGTGATGGCTTGAGAACCTTCGCACTGCCAAGGATTACCGGGCTGAAGGTCGCAAAGAAATGTTTCGACCCACCGGAAGGGTTCGATGGCGACGCCTACCTTCAACGCTCATTTGGAATATGGACCTCGCCGGATAACGAGCCGCTCCAAGTGGTTCGGATTGAACTCACCGGATACGCCGCGGCTCTTGCCGACGAACGCCGCTGGCATCCTAGCCAACAGGTAGAGCGATTGAACGCAAAGGGGACCAGAGTTGAAGTCCGCTTCGAAGTCGGGCGGATCGAAGAACTCGTCCGTTGGGTGCTCAGCTGGGGACGCTTGGCAAAAGTGATCGCCCCCAAAGAGCTCAAGAATCGCGTCGCGGATGAGATAAAGGCGATGGGTGGGAAGTGATCCAAGGTCAGGACTGCTCGTTTTCTCTGGACTCCTCGCGTGTGTATGTATGATCACCTATCTTGAAATTCTTGGGAAGTTGGCCGACGGCAACACCGGGATTGTCTCGTAAGAAGTTTATGTGATCTCTGAAGTGTTTTTCAGCATCTTCGAGCTCATCGTATATTGGGAGAATGAGAGCAAGTTGTTCATCAAGTTCCGTGATGAGTTTGTGACAGTCGTCATCATTGGAGAAGTCAACATCAAGCAATCGCTTGTGAATCAGATTGTTCCTCGCTTGGATGGCTGCCTCTGCCACGCTCTTTTTTTCTTCGAGAGCCTCCGGCGAATGCACTTTGATGTTTATCTGGATTGCCAGATGGATACCGTTTACTGACGCCGGCCAAGGAACCTCTTTAGGAGATGCGTAGATTGTATCAAAAAGGCGGGGTATTAGTGATTCCCCTGCTCTAACCGCTGAGCTACAGCCCCTATCAGGGAATTTTGGTATCTGATTGACGTTTTGTGACTTTTTTGCAACTTTGGTTTATGCCGAGGAAGCCCAAACTCAAAAGAAGCGCCAATGGGCGGTATTGAAACCTAGGGAATTACCCAATGGCAAGTGGCAAGTGTCGCTGGGTGTGGAGTGGGTGGATGGGAAGAGGAAAAATCCCCGGCGCATCTTCGCAAATAATGCGGATGCCCTCCAATTCTGCCGCGACGAGGACGCGCGAAAGAGTGCGCATGGGCAAATCACGGCTGGCGCTGATGGGGTCGAGGTTGCCGCCTGGCTTGATCTGGACAAGAAACTTCTCGAAGCGGGGGCCGGCAGTTTGAAGGAGGTTGGAAACCGAATTCTGAAAGACACCTTGGCGGTCACGGAACATTCCACCGCACGTGAGTGCCTCACAAAGTATCTCACCACCTACTTGGGCCACTCCGTTTATACCGATGATTCCCGCGGTCGCGTGAATTGCTTTCTGAGATGGTTCGGAGACGACAGGCAGATGCGAGAGGCTACGCCCGAAGTGATGAAGGCATTTTTCAATAAAAATCCTGGGAATACCTTGCGCCGAACAGTTTCCGCATGGTGCGGATGGGCGGTCGATGAGGGTTATCTGCCTTCAAATCCATGTGCTCGCCCGAAGAGGCGAAAAGGAACCAAGAAAAAATCTGTCCCTGAGGCTGTGATCTTCTCCCCTTTGGAAGCATCCGATCTCCTGCGAGCTGCAATCCTAGCTGAAGACTGGACATCCCTGTCATTCATTGCGCTGGGTCTGTTCGCTGGCATCAGGCCGATGGAATTCAGGAAAAAATTTCGCGGCGCGCCGGCTGTCCTCTTGGATTGGCGCCACGTGACTCCCGATGGCATCGAAATTCATCCGAAGAATGCGAAGACCATAGCACGTATCGTTCCCATCATTGACCCATTACCCGAGTGGATTGAGCTCATTCGGAAAAAGAAAGGAAACTTATCTGGGCCTGTCCTAGCTGCTGGCAAGCGTGGAGGCGGTTGGAGAAAGCATTAGGATCAATTCCGGGACAAGCATTGGCCTCATGAGTGGTATCTGGACCAGCTGCGGCATTCGTTCGGTAGCTATCGCATGGCTACAATCAAGGACGCCGAGCAGGTATCGCATGAGATGGGAAATTTCCCTGCTGTCGTGTTACGGCATTATTGGAATTGGAAGACGAAACAAGGAGACGCGAAGGAATTCTGGGCATTGAGTCCGGAAGTGGTGATGTCTCAGGGACGCAAAGCGAAAACCAAGAAGGCGGAGAAGTCCGCGTGAATTGAGTGATTCATTAATATATAAATTGGTAGCCTTGGTTTCGTTCACCAGCAGACTGAAGAAAGTGCTTTGAGTTGGGAGCTCCCCAAGTAGCCTGCCGAATTCGGGCAGCCGGAAACATTGTTTTCGGCCGGATAAGGCCGGGGGTTTGGGGGGCCGGGACCCTGGCTCACCAAGTTCTTTGTGCAGGACGTGGGATGGCGTCGTCTCTTCGGGGCGTTGCGGGGTGTCCCCGCAGAGATGGGAGCGGATAACAACGTATCCGCGAGGGAAGAGACCTCTTCCCTGCCAAATGGACTATGGCTTACAGTTCCAGATCGTCACCTCGACCACGAAGAGCATCCAAGGCCTTAGTACGAGCGATCCAGTAGTGGATAGCATCTGAGTTGCAGTACCATTCGCCAGTGACCCGGATCGCCGGATGGTAGTATCTTGGATCAGACCGCGTGTCCAAATCCCCACCCACCGTGCGCAGTCGGTACGCATATATCAGTTCTGCCGAGCCAGCGTAGAAATCATCTCCAACGGCTTGCAATTTTGGCGTTCTGATTCGTTTTGTGGTGTCACCAAGCAAGAAGCCACCGCCGACGGCTTCTAAGAAGGGTGCATCAACGGACTTTGCCTTGTGAGGGATCAGGGCTCCTCCCACGAACTCCAACCTTGGTGCCTTGAACTCGAAGCACCCGAAGGTAGACAAGCTCCCTCCCACGGACTCCAGCTTGGGTGGGACGGTTCCGGCGACCTTGAGTCTCCCTCTGACAATGCGGAGCCTGGGAGCGTGAAGGGAGAATGCCTCAGGAGTCTCAAAGTTTCCGCCGACATAAACCAAATTTGGTAGGTCAATACGATGTTCCGTGCGCCCGTCGAAATGTCCGCCGATGAGTCGAAGAGCCATCGCCCACACGGGCCAGCTTGGATGCGCGATGAGACTGCCCCGGATCTCTGAATAGGGGATTCGAGAATCCTGTTCACTGCGGACATACCAGGAGGTAAGTAGGATTGTTTTCCCTCTGCTTCTTTTGATGCGTCTTGCCTCAGGCACATGGGATCTTCGGATCAATGCCAGAAGCGACTTGGGAATCGGCCTCCTCCAGCCGATTTTGTCTCCTCTCCATTTTCCATGTTGATCGTAGTAAGGGATCAACTTGTCCGGGATGATTCCGGTGTGCGAGAAGTCTTGGATGTATTGGATGATTTCGTTTTGTTTCATGGGTTTCTGGATTTTGTGGGATTCGATCAGTCGAGCATGGAGTGTATGATTCCGGGAATCGCCTTCCTGACGCGGGTGAGGTGTTGGTGGATTGAGCTTTTGGACCGCCCCAATTGGTTGGCCAGCTCCTGAACCGTGACGCTGTCGAGATAGACTTGGATTGCGACTGAGGCGTTGGCGTGACTGATCCGTCCGGCCTTCAATGCTTGTTGGATCGATTTTTTCAAAACCTCCCGAATCTCCGCCGGGGACCATTCCTCGTAAGCAGACTCGTGATTCATACGCTGCTGTTGGATGGTGAGCGCGCGCCGGACCTTCTGTTCCTTGGCGTGGCGCTTGATGGTGTCCAGTTTACGGAAACGGAGTGCCGCGCAAATTGCCTGCACGGGGTTCCAGTCGGATTTGCCGTGAGTGGGATTGCCCGCCCTGTGACGGATATACCATTTTAGAGCCAATAGAATGGCTTCCTGCCGGATGTCATCCTCACTCCCCTTCAGGACTCCCTTCATCACCCCGCTGGGTAGTTGAGTTCTTGCAAGATCGACAAGCTCCTCTGCGACAGATTCAAGATCGTGATCAAGGGATTTGCCCTCATATTGGTTGGTTTTGGATAGGGTGGATTTAGTGTATTTTTGTTTATGTGCTTTCATGCACATGCCGATGTGGCGTCGTGGAATGTCTGATGGCGAAAGCCTGGGCATTCGGACCCGCTCTGTCCCGTCACGCTACGAATCGTAGAAGTTCCATCGGGATGCTATGGCCATTCCTTGAAGCACCCACCCTGACCGTCAGGTTGCGTGTGATTTGCCTGACACAAGAGCCATGTGAATGACCCGAGAGCACCGAAACACGTCGGTGCGGAAACGCGCGGAGAACACTGATGAGCATCGCGCCGACGGACAGATTGCAGAAGTGCGGGAGGTGTTGATCGTCAGCGGGGCTGTTCTTGTGGAACACTGAGTTGTCAAACGGAGGTACATGAGTGGCAACAATCAGATGCCTAAAGCGGGTCAGGGCGAGTGGGTAGATGCTGCGGATTCGCGCAGCGGACTCCCGGCCCATCGATTGCATTCGGTGGAGCAACTGCTGGTGGTCGAGACCCTGGAAGTCCTCGATTTGCCAGCGGTCGGGGTTCTCGATGGGGGTTGCCAAGGCGTCACCAGCTCTCGCATCGGGCCAGCCGCGATCTCCGATCAGACCGATGCCTTTTCCGAGTGAAAGCACGCGAGTCCCATCCAATTGGTGCAGGTTTTTAATCGATTTGCAAAGCTTGGCGATTTCGGTTTCGACTTCTTTGAAACTACTTCCGTAGTAGTCGTGATTTCCACAGACAAAATACAGAGGACGAGGCAAACAGGCCGTGGCAAGAGCCCTGATGTGCTGGCTGATGTGGCTTGAATCGGTGATGTCTCCAGTGATAATGACGCAGTCGTAACGGGTATGACGGAGACGGTGCAGCAGATCGTAAACTTGATCCTGGGTTGCACGGTCGAGGTGAAGGTCGGTGAGGTGAAGGACGCTAGTGGGTCGGGTATGTGAGGATTGCATGGCTTGAGGTGCGCGGATTGCCCGCTGTCAACCTTATCAAGCCATCCGACAGCCCTCCGTACAGGTGAGCCTGTTATTTTTATGAAAAAAATTCACCTCTCACCTGTACGGAGTGGCGCCAAACGCCTTTATACGGGTATGAAGGATAATATCTTCCCCTTTCCGGGCCGAGGCCAGCCGTCGGCATCTTACAGTGATCCGTGCCGCATCATCGAATGCTGCCAAGGCACCGTGCTGGTGTTGGTTGTGTATCACGGTCGTATTGGGTTTGTGCATTCATACTGCCGCAGGGCCATGATGGATCGTTGGGGAATTTACTGCGATGCGCCCTTCATGCGGATGAGTGATCCGGCATGCACCATGTCTTTTGCCCGACCGTTACCAAGGAGCTTGTTCGTCTTCAGAGCAGCCACTCTGGAGATCATTCGTGAACAGGCTTGGATGCGGGACAAGTCTTGATAGGACAAAGTACAGCGTGAGGGCCGAGCCATCGCTGGCCCGGCCCTCTTGTCCATGCCCAGAAACGCTTATTCAGAAGACTCTCGGATCTGACGCGCTGTCTCGGGATCGATCACGTGTTCGAGCAACTGCCATTCCTCCTCTTCACTGGGGAGGTGCAAGACTTGCTCCAGCGGAACCAGAGCCGCCGAATCATCGGCATTCAACTTCGCAATCATCTCCTTGGCTGGAACGGGAATGCGGCCCCGCTTCAGGGAGTAGTTGGGGAATCGGGAGTCTATAGGCTGCGTCGTCTCGACACACAGCTGCGTGCCGTCAAGGGAATGAGCAGGATTACCGACAAGATTGCCGTCTTCATCCTTCTCCTGTGCCAGATGGGAGATCTGATGACCGAGGCCCGGGGTTCCTCCGCGACTTCCGTCATATCCGGACCTCAGCAGCAGCCGGGCAACGGATTTGCCCTCGATTTCCGTGATAATCCACATGAGGTTAATGGGATCGGTTAGGAGCCTTACGCCCTCTTTGTTCTGTTTGGTGAAAAGCCTCTCAGGGCTGTTCGCTTGCATCCACGCGTATGCTTTATCAAAGACACTTTTCGCGCCCGGGATCACACACCTTTTATGAACGTGCCGACCCGCCTTGTAGCTTAGGGTTTGAACTTTCAGGATCGGGCTCTTGTGGTCTCCGCCTTTTATCGCCGGTAGAATCCGGAACCAGGTCTGGCCGATCGGGAACCTGAAGCGAAGAGGCTTGTATTCAGGTTTGAGCAGCAGGTCCTGATAGGCACTTGTTGTGGGTGTTGACCACGTTGAGTCGGATGAGATCATCTCATCGGTATCATCGTGGAATTCAATCGTGTTGTTTTTCATGTTGTTTCTTGTTTTGTTTTGTTTTGTTTTGTTTTGGTGTTTTCCCAGAATCAGCAACTTCCTTCTTGGAATCGTAATCTCTGGAGAGTGATAGGGATGTTCTTGGCATGGTGCAGACCCGAAAGGGTCTCACCACGCCACAGGGATGGGCCTCACGGCACGTGAGTCGCGAAGCGATGTTCGGAGAGGCATACCTGCGGTCATCGGACGATGACCGTGCGCAGGCATCGGAATGCCTCAAAAGACGAAGATGGAATCGTCGTCCTCATCAGAAGATTCTTCGGGAACCTCTTCAGGCGCCTTTTCACGCACGAAGTTATCCATGCCTCCCCTCTCTGACACGATGGTGGCCATCAGGATCTCTTCGGCATACCGAACGCCCTTCTGATGACGGACCGCCAGATCCAATCCTTCGTATCCGAGTTCTAGAAACCTTTTCCTCCAAATGTCCGAAAGATTCTCAGCAAAGGAATCAATCATGTGCTCGTAATCCGTCCGCGCTAGGCGGGGAAGCACGATAATCTCGGAAGAAAACCGGTTGACCAACTCGCGCGGCAGAAACCTTGCCAGATCGGATAGCTCAGTGGAATGGGCTTGGTGCGAGTCTGGGTTGAACCCCATTCTTGGCGCTGATTGCTCTTCCCAAATGCCTTGGAATGCCGCCCCACCGATGATCATCGTCTTGTGCGCTAGGAAGCTCTCCACTTCCTGAATACTCAATTCAGGAAGGTCGTCGTCATCCGAATCACGCAAGCCAAGCGGGGCACGGGAATCGGTCAGGCTAAAGATCTCCGAGCGCAGAAATGAGTTCCAATTGCTGTCGTGATGGCACTTGTCCAGCTCGTCGATGAAGATGATCGCTCCTGTCTTCCCTTTGGATTCCCGGATGAACTTAACGATGTTCGGCCACGTAACCGAGCTTCCGCGACTGCTGCCTCCAAGGATAATCCAGTCCGATACTGATACTGATACTGCCAGGAAAGGGACGTTCAACTCTCTGGCAACGGCTTGGCCAGGAAGGTCTTGCCGGTGCCTGTCGGACCTAGAAGCATGAAATTTGCCCTCAGCTTGAGGGCCGTGATCGACTTGCGATCCACATAGAGGCTTGCTCTTGCGTAAGCGCAAAGCCTTTCAAAAATGCGCTTTTGAAAAGGTAGGATGGAGGGTGTGGTGTTTTGTTCGTTGGAATCTGACATGGTAGTGCAGATTCGTGATTGCCGCAGGGCCGGAGTCCCGGAAACGGGAGTCCAGGCCATGGCGTGAATGGAGGTCGGAAGTCCTTCCGGCCTGCTTATGCCACGCGACTGCAGGATTTGGCTGCTTCAGCCGATCAGCGTGGAAGGGTCCTGTACAGCATCGCTCGGAATGCGGGCGAATGCCTCGGTTCGATCAAGTGGCAAAGCTCGTGCGCGACGATTCCCTACCCCGTATCCAGAAAAAAGAATAGCACTGCCATTATTCTTCTAAAATGTAATCATTTCGACACGAAAAGTTCAAATTGTAATCGAAAAATGAGATTTCGTAATCGTTTTGTGAGGTAGCTCGCAGCTGATCTTCTGGCGATAATCAAAAAATTTCCAAAAACAGGAATTGTAATCGTTTTGAGAGAGTGGTAACTGAAAACGCATGGAAACCCACGAAAGTAATCTTGCCGGATACCAATGGCTGGCGGAGCGGTTCGGAGTGGCGGCGATGCCACACTGGAAAGAAACGCGTATTTTAGTCAGGGGAGCTCGTCGGTTGGTAGAAACTGATGGGCGGCAGTTGGAATATCTCCCTGCCACGCAGGCTCCGGGAGACGACGTATTCAACCAACTGGAGTTTGCATTGCGCAAGGAGGGGCTGCACATGGAGCTGCTGCGCAAGGTTCTGATTCAGATCCCAGTCCAGGACTTGACGGAGTATTTGTGTGGGCGGCCTACAGGGCGTTACGCCCGCGTCCTCTGGTTTCTCTATGAGACATTCACAGGACAACGCCTCGACGTGCCCGACCTGAAGATGGGGAACTACGTGGATTTGCTGGACTCAGGCATCTACATCACCGGGCCGGTGCGCAAGATTAGGCGGCAACGGATCAACATGAACCTGCTGGGCACGGTTAATTTCTCACCGATGGTGCGTATTGCCGGATTGGGTAAATGGAATGAGTTGGAGATGCGGAAACGCTGTGAGGACATCGTGGGGGATTACCCTGCCGAGATTTTTGAGAGAGCCGTCCGCTACCTCTATGCGAAGGAAAGCAAGAGCAGCCACGAGATCGAACGGGAGATACCGGATCAGAAACGGGCCGAGAAATTTATCGCCCTACTGGAACAGGCGTGGCACCGGGATTTCCTCAACAAGCCGGCGCTGGTTGAGCTACAGCAGGCAATTGTGGAACCGCGGTATGCAAATCGGGGATGGCGCAACGAACTGACCGAATCCGGTGACAGGCAAGTTTACGTCGGCGAAACATTGGGGCCGGGTGTAGAACGAGTTCATTACGCCGCTCCGAAACCCGAGGATCTAGATGAGATGATGGAGGAATATCTCCTGATGGCCTGGCGTATGATCGAAGATGGTTTCGACCTGTTGGATGATGGTTCGGTTCCGCCTCCATCCGTGGCCGTGCCCACCCTGGTCGCGGCGGCGGTAATCGCATTCGCCTTCAACTTCCTCCATCCCTTCAGCGATGGAAACGGGCGGATCCACCGTTTCATCCTCCACCACGTATTGGCGCGGCGAGGATTTGGTCCCGAAGGTATCATACTTCCGGTGTCCGCCGTGATTCTAAACCGGCCACGGGAATACGACCAAGCGCTGGAGAGTTTTTCCAAGCCGCTGATGGAGCGGGTGGAATACACGATGGATGAGCGCCTCCGTATGACGGTGACCAACGACACGGTGGATTTCTACCGCTACATCGACTGCACCGAGCTGACCCGCATCACCATCGACTTCATTAGGGAGACGATCGAGACCGAGCTTCCCTCCGAATTGCGCTACCTGACGATGTATGATGAGATCCGGGCTAAGATGAGGGACATCGTCGAGATGCCTGATCGTCATGCAGATTTGTTCGTCAGGCTGGTCAGTCAGAACGGTGGAACCCTGTCGAAGAAGAAGCGGAAGCTATCCGAGTTCGAATTATTAACGGACACCGAGGTCGAGGAGATGGAGAAAGTGATCCGCGAGGCGCTGGAGATCGTTCAGACCGTCGGTGGCGCATGATGATCAGATTTCCTCGAAACGGAAATTCAGGCTCTCGTTGATCTTTGCACGAAGCTTGGCTGCGTCCCGCATGAGGTCAACCAGCCAGCTCTGATAGGCGGAAGTTGTGCCGCGAGATGGTGGCTCGGTCCGGTCGGAGAGTAGATAGGCCAAGAGCAGGAGTTCGACATCGGCGAGAGCGGCGAGGGACTTGGCTGGAAGGATCCACTGCCAGGGCGGTATCGTCGGATCCACTTTGATGCGGGCGGAGCTCACAAACGCCTCAGCAGCCTTTACCCTGTCATTCAGCCGAGACGAACGTGATCCCGAAAAAAGGCTTAGGGCGGCCTCCAAAAAAGCAGGCATGTCCATGGGGTCGCGGTGATCCGGAATGAAGGAGAATCTGGCATGTTTCGGCTTTCGCTTTCTGCCTTTGCCACGATCTTTCAGAAGTTTCGGGTCGGCATTTCTATTGATCCATGTCCGAACACCCTCTTGCGAGGTGTCGACCGACTTGGCCAACAAGATGTCAAGGATCTCGCCGTTGTCGGCTTCCTTGACCAGTAAGTCCAAGATTAGTTCTGCGTGGGGATCCAGTCTGGATTTGGGCATGGAGCGATCATATAGCGAATCTGGTATTTTATCAAATAAAATACCAGATTTCAAGGTAGCTGGCTGTCGCTGGGATTTTGCGGCAAACAAATACAGAGGCTTTGGCCGTGGAGAGAGTCATGGTATTTAATCAGTAAAGATACCGGGTATGACCCCAACTTGTCAGAATAGGCAGAGGGTGATCATGCTCCTGAAGGCTATGGTCAGGTGGCACTTGGCAGGTTCCGCACCGCCGTCAGCGGTGCGGTGCTGGAACAGGCCCGGGAAGAGTCCAACGCAAGGTGGCACATCGGGATTGTGGTCGCAGTTCCTACCCATCGAACCGCAGGGTTGCCGATCGGCAGCCCCATGGGATGGGTAGTGGCGAAGCGATTCCAGGAAGACGTTCCTAGGATCAGGCTCGCCGGGGGAGATACAAGAGGGGGTGCGCTCACCCCTTCTTGTCAAGATGCCGATACCCCTGAAAACGATGTGCGGTAGCATCTCGGTAGCAGGGGTATCGGCATCTTGCGTAGATGGAGACGCCACGAAACGGGCTGAACGGACGGGCTGTTGAAGCCCGTCGGTAGCACGCACGGTGAGCGGCTCCCGCCGGAGTTGTTCCGGCGCATTGACCCGTTGAGGGTAAAGATGGTTCGCGTTGGCGAACCTGTCACGCCCTTGATGCGTGATGCGAGGACTGCCGTTGTGGCAGTCGCAGGGTGAAGCGCGGTTGACGCGGTTCCAGTAAACAGCCGGTGAGGCTGTGGGATGGCCGAGTGTGGCGAGGCAGCATGTGGCACCGATTGAGGTGCGAGGCCGTGGGGAAAGGTCAGTTGATTTGAATTTCATCGTCCTTGTCTTTTTGCTTTGTCTTGCGCTTCTTGAGTTTGGGCTTTTTCTCCTGCCGCACATCGGGGACCCCCTTCGTAATTTCTGGAGCGATCTCGGGATGATCGGGAGTGGGAGTGGGAGTGGGAGTGGGAGC
>JAGXGH010000051.1 GCA_024636835.1 Verrucomicrobiales bacterium
CGTGTGCGTCCTTCCGTTACAGCTTCCCCATTTTGAACTCCCGCTTGCAAACAACACCATCACACACAAACCTTTCTACGCTCCTGCCATCATAACTTAGCACAGCCAACTTCCGGACGGAAAAGCGGGGCCACCTCAGATCACACCATGTAATGATACCTAATCTTCGCACTGAATACTTCGGCCTAGCTATCTTGAATCAAGGATTGACGGTATCTTATCAGGATTATAAAACGTAACGACCATTGTCATGAAGAAAACATTATTATTAACCACGACAGTAGCTGCTTTCGGTTTCTCAGTCGCTCCAGCGATTGCAGAAGACAGTGCAGCTTCCGATAAGGCTTCCACGGAAGCTTTTGCTGAAAACACAACCACTGTCTTTGTTGTGAAATTCAAAGGCAAGGGGTGAAGCGTAGCGAGCAAAGCCGGTCAGGCTTTGAAGACCCAGGAAGGGGTGAAAAAAATCCTCTTCTCCGGCTATCGTGCTACAGTCATCATGGAAGACGGCATGGAGCTGGATAGTGAGAAAGTCGAAACTGCGATCAAGAAAAAAGGACTGACTTTTGAAGGCTTGGAAAAATTAACCACAGCTGTCCCAGTGGAAGGTTACAACATCAAAGCCACAGGCACTGGATGAAGCATCACCAATGACAAAGTCCGTGTGGCTTTGGAAAAGATGGATGGCGTTGCAGCTGCCTATGTGAATAAGGAAATCATCCTTCATATGGCGAAGAAAGGGGCTTTCGACAAAGACAAAGTCGCTGAAGTTCTCAGTGAACATAAGGTCAAGATTGTTGAAAGCGCACCTGTTGAAGGTGACCTTTTATAATTACGGAAATAACGAACCCTCACCAAGGCCAGCTTGTTATGCGACAAGCTGGCCTATTTTGTTCCCGGTATTGCGGGTAAGTAGCTTTTCAATAGCTCCTTCCACAAATGGCCGAACTCACTCATCAGTGAATCCATTTGAAGTAGCTTTCTAAAAAGTGGATCGCCTTACTCCGCAAAGGGATCGAAGCCCAACAGGTCCGCTGCCTTGAACAGAAACTCCATTTGCTCGAAACCGTCCCATCCCGCAGGATAGGCGTTGTAGAGGATAGGTGTTGTGGAGGTGAGTCGATGCTTCTTCAACCGACTTGCCACCGGCCACCAAGGCTATGGCCAGCAGGGTGCCAATATTGTTGGGTCTGTCGCCGCACACGCCAACAGCGCCCTCCGCCTCCCTGAAAAAATTGATAAATTCCCGCAGTTCCTCCTCCCCGGACACTTGAAGCTGTATGGAGCGGATGCCCGCTGTTTCCGCCGCCGCGGCATCAACTGACGCGCCTACCACTGCCAGCGAAGTGATGCCGGATGCAGCCAAGACCGAATACTCATGCGGTTCCGGCATAGGTAAGGCCACCAGACGGCTCTCCACGATCCAGTTAAAAGAGCGCTCAACCGGAATGGAAGTAACGCCGGACTGCGGGGGCAGAGCTTCGTCCTCCGTAAGTGGCACAAAGACCATGCCCTTATTCTTATCCTGAGCGATACGAAAGTTTCCATTCGGCAGGTGAGAGTCTAGAGGTAGATAGAAATCCATCTGCAGCAGTCCCTTGTCGAGCACCCAACGACGCGGCATCAGGAAGGGCACCATGCCTCCCTTGGTCATGAAAGTCTCCTCCACCCGTTCGGGGGTCCAGTCCTCAAAACCGGGAATGGCGGCAAAGCCGTCGGCGTTCTGTGGGATCCGAGACAGGAAGGTCTGCAGCGGGGTGTGGGATAATTCGGTGCGAACCTGATCACGGTAAGACATGAACCCGTAGCTCGTGTACTCCTGCATATGCTTGAGGTTCGCGCTGATGTCCAATGCCTCCTCATTTGGTTTTGGGCTCAACAGTGAGCACACAACGATCACCTCCACCTCGCCGTGAGCCTCGGCTGGGAAGGCGCTGCCAAAGGGCGCCATGTCACGAGAAGATCCGGTGGTGACCCAACACTTCTTAAACCCAGCGTAGTTTTTCTTTAGCTCTAGGTCTGTGATACGGAAAAACATGTTCTAGCTCGTAGCGGCAACGCCGGGTGTTTGAGAATGCGCTTGTTGCGGGAAGTCGAAGGTCAAGACGAGCGGTTCATTGCCCGTGTTCTCGATTTCGACACCACCGCGATTCAGCGCAGCCTGGGTAATGAATCCAATCTCGGGATAGATTTCGCCAAGCTTCATGTCCTGATGATATTGCACATCGAGTTTTCCGACCCGACCACTTCCGCCATTGGTGTGGAACAGCGCGGGGCTCTCCGGGCAGAAATTGGTCTTGCTGCCGGGCTCCAAAATGAGTCGAAGAATCGAGCATCTCTGCTCACCGAGAACCTCACCGTAAACAATCCACTTTGCGTCCACTCCGTCGCCGGCGAATTCTTCGGCGGTGATTGCCGGACGTGAATTCTTCATGACGAAGTCGGGGTCCTGATTCGCTTCGAAGTCGAAGGTATCCACCAGGAACTCCCAGTCTTCGTGTTTGTCCTTCGGGTAGTCCTCTTCCCGGCAGGCGTAAAACGCATCGGCTGCTCCGATCCGTCCATCAAGTGTCAGATCCTCGGCGAGGAAATGCTCGTCCATCGTGACGTGCAGCTCGTGCGTGCAAAGGTCAGTTGGCGAATGAAGAACACCATTCGGCATCACAAAGCCGTTATCAATGTGCATCATGGTGTGAGGCGACAGATGGCGAACCCCATTGTAATCGCCTTGTCCCCAGCGCTTCATGCATTCAAGGAACTGGTTCTTTGTCACGAACGGATACAACCCCATTGCCGTAGTGTGATAATGCGACGGACTGACTCCGGGGTTGTCGAACGAATTGATGTCGTACACTTCCCACTTTGCCCAATGAAGGTGATGCGGAATGGGGTTCAGATTGTCGAACTTTTTGGACACAATCGGCCAGGTGGCCTTGCCGAACAAGGATTTCGAGAAAGCCGTGACTTTCTCTCCCATGACTGCTTCTGGATTGGTCGCAATCAAATCTTGAAGAGAGATGACTTGCCCGTTCGGTGTGAGGACGTGTGCTTCTCCTTCACGAAATGGCGCCTTTCCCGTGCGGGTATCGATGACGCCTGTCACAATGGGCACGGTGCAGCACATCCAAACTTCATCGAGCCCCGTCCCATTCATGTAGTCTGGGTAATACGATTTCTCATCCAGGCGAAGGCGCTTGCCCGGTGTGCAAAATGTTCTGCCGGCATAGCGGTGCAGAAGCTGCAGCACCCCGTCGTTTTGATTGAGGCAGTCCTCGAGAATCGAATCCGATCCTCCATCGATGACATCTTGTTGTGGGTATTCGTGTAGTTTATCCGCGAGAATTGAAGTTGAATTAGCCATGGGAGATGAAACCTGAAGATTAGGAAAGAAAGTGATAAGAGTGAATGGCGGGACTCGTCAAGTCAAGCGACTGATCGGGATTTGAGTTGGATGGTTGCTAGGAATTTGCTTTTTCACCCCCATCGAGAATACCCAAGGGGCCCGCATCAGGAAGGGGAAAAGGGGGTTGGACGACGAATTGTTAGAATCCGGCAATATCGGTGTTTTGGTCGGATCGGTCTTCGGCGCGCCTGTCGGTTTCACCTTGCTCTGGTGGCTTTTGTGGGAGAAGTCGCCATCGCGTGAGGAAAGTTAATACCAATCCGCTGAACTATCTGGAAAGAAAGCGCCGATCCCCCGCGAACGGGCAAGATAGAGGATAAGTGTGCATCTCTTGGCAAAACAGTAAAATAGTCCACAGATGCACACTGCCCCCCAATCCCTCTCTACTACCGGAAATTACAAATGTTAAAATGTTTGACCTGACGTCTTTTTCTGACGTCCTCTACTACCGAAAATTACAAATGTTAAAATGTTTGACCTGACGTCTTTTTCCGTATGCAGCGAGAGACGTGGTTATACGAGGCTCGCGACAAGATTATTTCCAAGAAGCAATTCCTCCCGGTAATCTCGATCAACGACTTCTATGCGGAAGCCGACAAGGTCGCAGAACCACAAAGATACAGTGGCAATGGGGTCGTGATCCTCAACGAGGACGGCACGCTTGCCTACGATTTGTATACATGGATGGAGAGCTCCTTAGAGAATAAGACAAAGGCTTATGACATTACTGCTGTTTGGGACGGAACTAAGTTCAAGGTCACAAAAAGAAGGTCGTAAGGTGAGTGCCGATACAACGCGAACAAGGCGTAGGATGACTCAAACGTTCGACGCCCCAGTATGAACAAGTAAAATCACACAAAGACGGAAGACTCTAATGCCTGATTATCAAACATCCTATTTAGAAAAGCCACAGTTGACGATAGATGCTAGGAAAGTTCGCAGAAACATTGCACGCATTGTTGATAAGTTCAAGCGACATGGAGTGTTCTTTCGTCCTCACTTCAAGACACACCAATGTGCTGCAATAGGCGAATTGTATAGAGACATGGGTATTACCGCTATCACTGTGTCTTCGTTGGACATGGCGGCTTATTTTGCCGAGCACGGCTGGGACGATATCACCTTAGCCGTGCCCGTGAATCCGGGTCAGCTCCAGGATATTGATCGGCTGGCTCGACGCGTCAGCCTAAACCTATTGGTTGATTCGCTTGAAGTGGCTACAATGCTGAATAATAAACTGAAGGTAAGGTGCCCTTTATGGATTAAGGTAGATGTCGGATACGGAAGGGTAGGCATTAAATGGCACGATGAACAGAAAATCATAGAGCTGGTAAACCTGGTGGAAAATTCTCCTCAGTTAGAGTTTTGCGGTTTGCTGACACATTCAGGGCACACCTACGAGTGTCGCGGCCATGAACAAGTCATACGCCGATTTGATGAAAGTCGCAGACGCATGCTGAAATTGAAGCAGATACTGCTCGCCAACGGCTCTCGCGCACGGATATCGATGGGAGATACGCCTTCGGCCAGTCTGGTGGAAGCATTTGAGGGTGTCGATGAAATGCGCCCTGGAAATTTCGTGTTCTACGATCTGACCCAAACACAGATAGGCTCATGCAGCGAGGCTGACATTGCTGTGGCAGTAGCTTGTCCAGTAATTGGGAAATATGAAGATGACCTAAAGGTCGTCATTTATGGTGGTTCTGTTCATCTCTCCAAGGACTCTGTAACTATCAATGGGGAACGTTTGTTCGGACAAGTCGGACTACCTACATCAGATGGGTGGAAGATTATTCCGCTGAAGGACGGGAAAGTGATTAGCTGTTGCCAGGAGGTGTCAGCAATTAAAGTCTCGCGGGAAGTGTTTGAGCAAATCGAGTTGGCGCAGACCTTGTATATTCTACCAGTTCATTCCTGTCTCGCCGCGGAAGTGTATCCACGCTATTTGACGACAGATGGGGAGGTATTGGACCGGTTTCGTTTATTTGAATAATCAAGAGAATAATATTTTGCTAGCAGTTTCATCTACCATACCCACCACGCCAATACGCTGAAGAAAACCAAAGTGATGGCAGGAGTATCGAACAAGGCGGTGGACTCAACGCGCCCCGCGCGTGAGTCACCTTAGACGATATACAGAAAATGAAGATAACTCTGCTTATTGCCCTCACGTTTCTTTTGTTTGGTTGCGTTCACCCTGCCTTTCAAAATGAAACGATGGCATTCCAGAGTTATTGATTGATTGCTAGGAATTTGCTTTTTGCGTGGTGTCCCTGAGGACGTTGTTGGGGAGATCGGAGAGGGGAGAAAGGGGGTTGATATTTCCGTAGCGGTGCAGGGTTTCGGTAATCGACTGCTCGCGATACCAGAGCGGGAGCTCAAGTCGTGCGTTCCAAATCACATCGACATCGGCGACACGCATTCCCGCTTCAATGGCGGCCATGCGAAGCTCGGCAGTCGCCCCGGGCGCACGTAGCAGATCTTTGGTCTTGGACTTCGATGGGAAACGCTCAAGCAGACCTTCGATCTTCTCTACGATGATCTCAATCTTGAGTGCATCCATCCAGTCCCGGCGGTTGCCGCAGGATATCTCATATGGGGCTCCGATTGCTTCCGCAGCGAGAATCAATCGCGCGGCTTCAAGATCGGTGTGAGAGGATTTGATACGAATGGTCGATTTGTTGAAAGCGCGGTAGCGGAACACGTTTGCCTCGCAGCGCAGTCCGGTCGGATCGTGTTCTTTATTGAACTCGCGTTCCTCCCAGTAAGCGTCGCTTCCGGCGATCGCTTTCAAAGCTTCCGCTTCTTTAGGCAGCACTTTCAAAAGCTCTCCCAGAATCGGCAGCTTCGACTCAGCAACTTTGCTTGGTAGCTCGACGTTTTTCCAGATCGCAAACTGTGGGACGTAATTAGGCCCGCCGGCTTTGGCACCGAGACCGAAGTAGGAACGCTTCCAGCCACCGAATGGCTGGCGTTGGACAATCGCTCCTGTGATGGGGCGGTTGATGTAAGCGTTCCCGACTTCAACCTTGTCTTTCCAGATGGCGATTTCCCTGTCGTCCAGCGAGTGAATACCGCCCGTCAGACCAAACTCGGAATCGTTTTGGATACGTATCGCGTCATCGAGATTGTCGGCACGCACCACTCCCAACACGGGGCCGAAGCACTCGTTTTGTTGGAACCAATTGCCATGGGAAACCCCGGTTTTCACACCCGGCGACCATAGGCACGGATTGTCATCTATCATTTTTGGTTCAAGCAACCATTTTTCGCCCGGCTCCAAAGTCGTCAGGGCCCGTTTGAGAGACTCGCCTGGCGGACGAATGATAGGCGTGGCGAACGATGCAAAATTCCATGAAGAGCCAACTGCCAATGACTCAGCGGCGTCTTTCAGTTGCTTGTGAAAATCCGGATCGTCGTAAACCTCGGCTTCGACAATCGCCAGGGAAGCAGCGGAGCATTTCTGACCGGAATGCCCGAAGGCACTTTTCACCAGGTCTTTGACCGCTTGGTCGATGTCGGAAGCAGCCGTGATGATGAGCGCGTTTTTCCCGCTGGTCTCAGCGAACAGGTGCAACTCCGGTTTCCAACCGAGGAACATCTTCGCGGTCTCATAACCACCGGTCAAAATCACAGCGCCAATCCTGTCATCAGTGACCATGGATTTCCCGAGATCGTCGTCAGGGCATGGAACGAACTGCAGAACATCGCGCGGGATACCTGCCTTCCAAAGCGCTTCAACCATCACCCATGCAGTGAGAACTGTTTCCGGAGCGGGCTTTAGAATAACCGTATTCCCGGTGACCAAAGCAGCCAGCACGCTGCCGCAGGGAATCGCAAATGGAAAATTCCATGGTGGAGTCACCAGCACGGTTCCAAACGCTTCGAAATCCGCTCCATCGCTGTCGATGGCCCGTGCATAGTAATTCGCAAAGTCGATCGCCTCGGAGATCTCGGCATCGCCTTCCATGATACTCTTGCCAGCGTCGCGCGTCATGGTCGCAATCGCTTCTCCACGAATTTTTGCTATTTCCACTGCGGCTTTGCGTAGTAATTCACCGCGCTTTTCAAATCCCAACGCGACCCAGGCTTCACGTGAATCAACCGCGCATTTTAGCGATCTCTCGATCTGCTCCGCACCGGCCATGGCGTGAACATAGGAAACGGTTCCCGGGCGCGATGGATCCTCCACCGTATCTTCGGTCTCGCCTTTTTCTTCCTGTCCATTAATCACCAGGGGAATAGTTGGAACGGTGGACTCGCGATGCTCGTCCACTTTCTCACGCGCCCACCTGGAGTTACTACGTAGCGCCCAGTCGGTGTCGGCCGCGTTTTCAAATTTCTCATCCGCGGACTTGATCTCAAATACCTCTTTGGTGCGGATCTGATCACGTTTGGATGTCGATCCAACATCATCTTTCCGTGCACATGCGGCGAGGAAACGCTTCTTCTGGCTTTCCCATGCGGCATTACCTACCTGAATAGAGAAAATATCGCGCAAGAAATTTTCTTCCGAAGTATTTTCATCAAGGCGACGGACCAAATAAGCAATCGCATGCTCGAAGTCTTCGTGCCTGACGATGGGTGCGTAGAGAAGCAGATCATTCGCAGCATCACGCACTGCCCGTGCCTGGTGATTCGCCATGCCTTCAAGCATTTCGAACTCCACACGATCAGAGACACCCTCGCGCTCACGCAATAGCAGTGCATAAGCGACATCGAAAAGATTGTGACTCGCGACACCGAGCTTCACTGCAGCGGCGGTCTCCGGATCGCAGCCTTCATGCAGCATGCGTTTGAAGTTCGCGTCGACTTCTTCCTTGCTCCCGTATGGAGCTGGCTGCCAGTCATGGAGCTCAGCATCAACGGATTCCATCGCCAGATTCGCGCCTTTTACGATGCGAATCTTGATCGAAGCGCCTCCATCGGCCCGACGCTTCTTGGCCCATTTGTTGAGCTCTTTCTGATAGGTCCAAGCGTCCGGAAGATAGGCCTGCAGAACGATGCCTGCCTCAAGTTTCATGAACTCCGGCTCTTCCAAAACTTCACGGAACACATCGCACGTCAGGCGAAGATCCCGATATTCCTCCATGTCCAAATTGATAAACGTTGGTTTCTCCTTATTCAGATTCGCGATTGCGGCGCGGTAAATTTTACGGAGACGTTCCTTGATTTCAGATTTGGTATTCTCGTAAGCAACCAAGTGGATCTGACTGTAGATCGAAGAAACTTTAACCGAGACGTAGGTGATGTCGGGATCGGCAATGTGATCGAGAATAATCTGAATACGGTGACGCGCCTCCTCTTCACCCAGCACTGCCTCACCGAGCTGGTTGAGGTTCATACGCATCCCCGCTTCACGTCTCGCTTTGAGGTGGGGTTTGAGTTTATGTTCCTCCGCTGGCAGAATCACCGAGGCACTTTCATGACGCATCGCGGTGGTGATGGCTGGCATCACGATATCCGGGAGAAATGCCGAAACAGTAGAACCAACACTCATCGCTGCCCGTTCATGGATAGGGAGGTATTCCGGAATACCGAAAGAATCCACCAAGTGACGGAACTGGGCGGCAGACCGCTTCATCGAGGGGGGGCGGAAAATCTGATCCGCCATAGCCAGGGTAAACGCCTTCCCTGAAGGATCGTCCATCATCTTCGCCAATTTCGAGCCCTGCCTCTTCTCTGACCTGGTCTCGGATTTCCTGCTGGTATTCAGCAACTGCGCGGCAAGATCCACGGCACGTTCCGCGAGGGTCTGATCGTCCCCGGGATGGTTTTTGATGTCTGAGATAAGTTGGTCGATTGGCGGATAATTCATATAATAAGTGTGCCCAGGCCCTATTTGACCGATTCGGGAGCTGTTTCGTGTGAGGGACTACCGTGACAGAGAAGCGCGGTTTTTCAAATGCTTCTGTCCGAACAGCTGAATCAAGCAGCTCCCAAGCCAGACTCATACGCGCTCAAAAAAGAGTGTAAACTCCTGCCGAATATTGCTAGGAATTTGCTTTTTGCGTGGTGTCCCTGAGGACCTTGTTGGGGATAATGTTTGACCTGACGTCTTCTGACGCATAATCCAAAGAGGCGCAAAACTCGCGGTATGCCCTATTTCAGGGAAATAGCGCACACCAACGTTCTTTCCAATACTTATAAGTCTCCGAGTCCGGCAGCTCAAGCAACCGAGCTTGCCAGTACCCATCGACCAAACCTCGCGCGGCTTTTAGACTAGCGGAATCTCCTTTTTTCTTGAGCGCCGCAGAGATGTCTGCGGCGAGCTTCGGCTCATAGGGCGCAAGCTGGAGAAGCCGAAGCACCGATGACTGAACACCTGCAGAATCATTCTCTTTTACACAAACCAAACCACGGACTCGTTGCATTTCCGCCATCTCCTCTCGACCTGACAGCCCGATGTCTTCACTGCCGATGGGAGGCACCGTCACGATCAGGTAGCGCTGATAATAGGCCAAGGCCTCTGAAAACTTACCCGCTTTCACAAGCGTGCGGGCAGCATACAGCAGGCGTTCACTGTCCGAGTAATTGGTCCACGGGTTCGCACAGGCATCAACATACGCTGATGCCATCTCTGCGGGCAGGTCCATCAACGCCAAGTAACGAAGCACGGTTGTAAATCCACGCGTGCCACCGGATGAGCTAAAGGTGCGCGCGCTGCTATTCTTTACCACCTTCCACCTGACTTCTTGCCGATAGAGATTACGATCAAGCAACAGGCGAATAACAATACCCTTGAGTAAGCCATCAGCCTTATCCGCTTCTCCCTTTTTGTTAAGCTTGGACACCTCCGCGAGTCCGTCGATGAGCACAAAATCACCTGCATGCGGATCTGTTTTGGCACCGGGCTTTGGTGTGAAGCTTGCCTGAATTCTCGTCTTGCCTTTGAGCGGTGGATGCGTGGTTTCTCCCGTCCAATGGTTACTGACCCATTGTGATTCCAACCATTTAAGCTCAGCCGCAGAAGCCTTGCGCTCACGCAACAAATCACCTGTTGTCTTTTTGAATTCATCAGGCACTTTGCCTGCATTCGCAAGATCGAGGAATACCAGCTGCAACGCTTGTAGCAGTTCTGTGTTATCCAGTGAGCCGTGATGTTTGATGATCAAGGCAAGCATCTCACGACCGCGATCCTCGGCTTTTTCTTGCCCAAGGATTGCCGCAAGCCGCTCCATACGCTGAGCCGGTTTATCCTCCGGCCACTCAAGATGCGCGATCCGAGTAGCTTGTTGATATCCGCTTACTACGACTCTCGTGTATCCGCCTGTAGTCCCAACTCTGACATGCTTGAAATCATGTGGCTGCACAGATTCCTCCATCAGCGGCCTCATGGCAGCAAAGGCAAGATCTCCATGACCAAGCAGCATCAGCGCTTCTGCCGCGATAACCTTGTGCATGGACTTACCCCTCAAAGCATCAGGTCGTCCAAATACCGTGCAGCTCTCGCTTTTCGCAAGATCCACCGTAATACGTATCGCACGCGCTCGGTCAGGCAACAAATCAAGGTGCTGCAAGTATTCTGACATGACCATTGCCGGAGCTGGTTCTCCAGACGCAATGGCGCCGGTCAGCTTGGCTTCGAGACGTGCAGATAATTCTGCATCCCGAGCCATTTCAGAAAGATCATCATCTCTCATCGCCTGACCATTTAGCAGGGCCAACACAGGCTCGTCTCTGAAATAATGCCGGTTCGTTAGTTCGGATTTCTCAGAAAGGATTGCAATGGCAGCGCGCATCGCCTCCCTCCTTTTGCCGTCCTCGTTGACCCAATGGGTTGCGCTAATCGCATTATCCCATGCCTGCGCTTCTATAGCCATACGAAGTCGAAGCTCTCCGCCCTCATTCCCGAAATCCAAGTCCAGCGCCTCCTTCTTCTTTCCTAACTCAAGCAGCAATCTCGCCTTCTTTGAATTTCGGACCGCTTCTGTTAGGATGAAATTCTCTTTGAGCTCATTTAAACCCGCTAACGCTTCCTCACCACGACCCAGCAATACTATCGCGGGGACGAAGTTCGAATCGTAATCCCCTGAGATATCCGGATTAGACAGAAAACCCTCGATCAAAAAATCACCTGCCAAGGTGGCCTCACCCGCGATCCATGCATCGCGAGCAAAGTCGCGAGCATCATGACTGCTAATCAGAGGCTTCGCATCTTTGTTGTCGAAGCGCTGTCTGAGCAGCTTAGCGATAGTGATGGCACTTCTGATGCGGCCAGAGTCTGGCTTCTCTGAGCTATTCAGCCGTGAGTATATATTTTGCAGTGTCTCTTCGCTTGTTTCTGCAGGTGGAAGCAAGGCATTGACATCAACCGATGAGTTCATGGCCATCAGATCAGCCAGCAAATACCCCGCGTTTCTTGCGAGCGGATTGGGAATTTCACGAGAATCCCTGTTAGATCCATGCGGATAATCCACCTTAACCGACTTGGTATAGGACAACAACGCGAGCGCGCTTTCCTTAAATTGATCCTTCTTCCATAGCTTGGCAGCCGAATAAAGCGCCTGTGTGCTGAAGCTTCCATCTGCAAGTAGATCTGGATAGCGGACTTCCCAAGCAGCAGCCAAAGCCAACACAGGTTCAATCGTTGACTTGTCGATTCCAATCGAGGTCATCGCGCCATCGAGAAGATGCCGCAAGGTTTCCACCGAGCATTGGTCATCCGGAATCCCTTTAGCAATCTCGTTCCTCATCAAAATGAGAGCCCCAAGACTTTTGAGCGAATCGGCTTCTTTCTCAAACTCATGAAGCAGCACAGCTTCACCTAATTTGCCTCTGCGTGCCATCACTAGGTGATAAAGCGGAACTGGACCATGCTCCCTAGCTGCTTGCAACCAATCATCACTTTTTGCCCAACGATCAAAACAGGCAACCTTCTCATCAATATCAGAATATCCCATGCTCGGGCGTGACATCGGAAACCAAACCGAGAGCAAATTGCTCATGCGCAGCAATGCCTCAGGATCAGAGATGGCAGGAAGTCCATTGGGTAAGTTCGTGGGATCCGCTCCCATCGCTTTTGAAAACTCTTGAAGTAACTCATACCTCAATATGTTTCTTTGATCCGCATCCGGCTTTTGTGCTAACGCGAGCTTCATCGCTTCCACCACATCTCCGCTAGATAGTAGACGACTTACCTCAAGCTGGATGACATCTGATGGCAGCCTCTTTGCTAAACCTTCATGTGCAGCTAGATACTTTTTATAGAATGGCATCGCAACGGCGTCGCGCCCACGACTCATCATCAAAATTAAATAACCAAGTGCTACATCTTCACTTAGCTCTTCAATATTTTTTGGCTGCCACTTACTGAGAGCCGTCGCAGCCATGCGGGCCGCCATCTGACGGCTGTTGTCGTCCGTAATCTTTGGAAGATAAGCCAACAAATCCTCTGGCCTAGCATTGGCCAGTAAATAGTCAACCTCAAGGGAAGCCTGCGCGTTCTTGAGATACTCTCCGATAGACGGGACAAGCTCCCGCCATTTCTTGTATAACGCAATTGTTTCATCAGACCTGACGTCTCGCATGCCAGATAAGATATAGCCTAGCATCGCTGGTGAGAGATTACGAACATCCAGAGCATCTACGTCCTCCTGGTTTGCAGCAGCAGACCTATTGAAGCGCTGCGCCCATTGTAGTTCCGCTCCCGCTGAGAGCGCTTTTTCATTGGTAATCCGACTATAGATCAAGACGAGCGAGTTGAGATGACCCGGTGCTTGCCGAGTTAAACTCTCGAGTAACCTAACTTGCTCTTCATCCTTCAGGTCTGAGAATTGAAACACGTCTTTCTGAAGCTGCAAAGGTAGCCGTGGATCGATTCCCCGCAATGCCATCAGCAGGCGCGTGGCTCGTGCAGCCACCCATGGGTTAGAATCCTTCGACAGCTCCAAGATAGACGCCTCGGCCTCAGCGCCACGAGCGGCCAATTGCTCCTCCGCCTGTTGCCGCACTGATGGGTCCCCGCTTCCGAGTGACGCCGCCCATTGATCGATGGACACCGCTTCCTCACCTGAGGACATAAGAACGAAGCATAAGCTCAGCCATCCAATACGATAGTGTGACATAGTCACCGGTTATTGCTCCACTACTCGGCCAACACAAGCCACAAATCGCCCCCCCCTAACAACTATTCTGACATTTTGCCCCTAGCTGCCATGGATACTTTAGTAGTTTGGGCAACAACCTCCGGATGGATGCTAGGAATTTGCTTTTTCACCCCCGGCGAGAATACCCCAAGGGGCCCGCATAGGCAGGGGAAAAGGGGGTGTTATTCTGCACTGGCGCGGAGTCTTAGGAAGTAGCGGTTGCTGCTGATTTGTCCGCTGGTGCGATAGGTGCAGGTGACGGTTCCATCGCCGTTGTCGATGACACTAACTTCTTCTGCAGTTTCGGTCCAGGTGGCGAGATCGATGGATTCCTCAACGAGAAGGGTGCCGTCCTGAATATTATTTCTCATGCGGAATTGGAGTGTCGCATGTGGTTCATTATTCACAAATTCCAAACCGGGTTGGAATGCAGTTGTTCCGGTCAACCTTTCATTTAAACCTGCACCCATCATATAGCGAAGCAGGTTGGAAAAGCGGGAGCCTGGTGCCGAGTATTCGGGGGCACTGATACCGGATTCATCGGTGGGTAACCCCTCCATAACCAACCAACTGGCATAGCTTTCGGGATTTACAACGACATATGCGGTGATTGAGTCCGTGCTTCCATCGGGGTTGGTAATGCGGACCCAGTAGGGATGCGTGCCTGCTGTAAGGTCATAAATATATGCTGTGGATGATTGCCCATTGCTTACCGCAGTTGTGGTATCCCCCGATTGGCCCTCATACCATTGATAGGTGGTGCCGGAGCGGTAATCGACATCGACACTCAATCTGGCACTTTTGCCTTCCTCAATCGATGTGTCCTGCGGTTGTTCTACAATAACCGGAGGTGCCGGGTTCACGGTGAAGACGGCCGTTCGGCTATCCGCGTAGCCGACAGGATTCGAAACCCTGACCCAGAAATAAAATGTCCCAGTCACGTCATCGGAGGCATAGTGGGAGTTATAGTTCCTGTATGGAATGGGATTGGAGGTGTCACCGGAAAATCCTTCATACCACTGGTAGGAAAGCAAAGGGCCCACTGCTTCCACATAAAACTGGGTTCCCTGATTAGCATCTGCATTGCGGGTGAGATCAGCTGGTTGATTGATGATCTGGGGATAGATCGGATCAACGACCACTTGAATGGTTTGGCTGTTGATGCTCCCTATTCCATTGGAGATCTGGACCCAATAATTGAAGACTCCGGCATTTTCGGCGCGAAAATGCAAATTGCTGCTGGTTTCGCCTCCCACCGGCAAGGAGTTGTCTCCCGCAAGTCCTTCATACCACTGATAGGAGAGATTGTTCCCTGATGCGCTGACGCTGCCGGATACATATTCACCTAGATAGATCGTTACACCTTCCGGTTGACGGATGATGGCTGGCTGCACCTGGAGCGTAAGTGTTGCGGTAGAACTATGCTCGACCCCAACTGGGTTACTCACTTTAACCCAATAACGACTGGTTTGATTCAAAGAGGGTGTCTGAAATGTGGGGGCCGTCGCCCCGCTGACTGGATTACTCTCATCGCCCCTGTAGCCTTCATACCATTGATAAGACAGTGTATCGCCTAACGCACCGACGCTGAGTGTAACTTGGTCGCCGGGCACGATGTAAGCACTGGCGGGTTGAGTCGTAATATCAGCAATACCAGATGGTGCAAAATCAGACTCGATTAATTTATTTCCGACACCAGCCATGAATTTATCGGAACTGACAGCGATGTCGTTGACGGTGCCGTTGTAACTTCCTTGCTGGACCCAGTTAATCGAATCAAGAGATGAGTAGATGGCACCGTTAGTGTTCCCGGCAACATAAGTGCTGTTTCCGTAGTTAACGGCTGTGAGATCTCCGCTGATGCCACTGGTAGTTACCTTGCTCCAGAGAAAACCGCTTGGAGAGCTGTAAACTGCACCGGAATCTCCGACTACCATCCAACCGTTTTCGGTATAGACGATATCATTTATTAATGGGGTATCCGCAAAGTGAGTTCGGGACCAATTCACCCCGTCCTGCGATGAGTAGATGACGCCTTCCTGAGGCCCGTAATAATAGTCACCGTAGTCATAATACCCCACTGCCATAAAAAGGCCATCCTCGAACACGACCTTTTCGACGAAGTATCCAGGCGGAAAGGATACCGTCGTCCAATTTTCCAAGTCAGCAGAGTAAACAAAACAGGGTAGGGGGTCATACATCCTATAGTTCTCGTTTACAGAGAGACCGGCAACGTAAGTTCCGTTACCGTAAGCGATGGATGAAGCATAGGCTCCATCAAACCACCCGCCCAAATTAAAGTCCTCTACTCTACGATTTAAACCTTCGAGGGGGTTTTGGACATAATGGGGTTCGTAACCATCGTCTCCGAGAAATAGTGGTGTGCCATCGACTTCAAAACCTAAGTTTGAAAAGACAAAACCATAACCTGCGATTGTTTGAACTGTGTGGAATAACGCATCTTCAATGATACGAGAAACATCCCAAGTAACGCTAAAGCTTTTGTAGTTAGCATAAATTATCTGAACGGTGTCATCAGCAAGCCCTGGTCCCACTTGGGTATGTCTGTAATCTGGTATTCTGAGGTAGTCGCCCTCTTGAATCGTGGCTAGGAACTCTCCATATCTAGTGGCGTAGCGGATGTTCAATTCTTTGGGAACTCCGAACTCCGGATCACCGCCCATACTTTGACTATCAATTCGCAACTCGAAAGGCAGGGAAGGCACGCCAAGAGATCCCACCCTAGTGTAAGATATCGCGTATGGGTAGCCATTGTCTTCGCTCCATGCGGCATGAAAGCTGACGTCAGCATAAGCGACACGAACATTATCGACCCAAGAGGGCTGGACCTCTTGGACTACCGACCACTGCGTTTGAGCGCAGACTGAAAAGCAAGCGGATGTCAGAATAAAGGCGGACAGGAAGATGGAACGAGCATGCATGGTCTGAGCTTTTGCTTAGCTCATTAAGCCACCTATTAAAAGTTCAATTTGCTCTCCTGCTCTCCTTGGCGAGAATTGTCAGTTGCAATTAGTATCTACGGTATTGCGGACCGATACTACCTGCTTATAACCGAAATATTCAGCGTTAGTTGAACGTTGTGTTGGTGGTTGACTTACCATACTCCGCCTTCACGTTGCCGTTCTCATCGCCCTCAAACTTGCTGGAGGAGACGATGTATTCGCGGGGGGCTGCACCTTGCACGGCTGCGGCTTCTTCCTGGCCGTAATCGACCTTGTAAATGCTAGGAATTTGCTTTTTCACCCCCGGCGAGAATACCCCAAGGGGCCCGCATCAGGAAGGGGAAAAGGGGGGGGACCGAATGGCACTGTTTTGTGAGCACGATCGGTGTCTTTCATCAAGGAGCACGGTGCGTCCCGCCCGTGTGAGCGATATACGCGATTCTCTAAATCGGCCGTACTACCGCTTAAAACAGTGCCATTCGGGGTTGACCTTTCTGGAAGAAAATTATAAAAACTTTCTAAGTTTCCATAGGGTCAAGTGTCTCATGGGTAAGAGCTATGAAATTTCTTCTATTTTTGCTGATGACGTGCGGTGCCCTGTTTGCCGCTGAAGCCCCCGAAATGAGAAAACAGGCTGACAAGCTTGAGAAAGAGGGAAATTGGAAGGAGGCCTACGAGCTTCGGGTGAAGCTACTGCGTGAGGTCAACGACAAGCAGTCGGGGCAGGATCTGCATCAGGCGGTGAATTCGCTGCAGAGACTGAGGGAGTTGGAGAAGTTTGATCCATTGATGGATGAGCTTACGGATTTGAAGAAGGACAATTCCGATTTCATGGTGGCTGCGGGAGCTTCCTACATATCGGTGCAGCACTACGGCCAGATGTTGGACGGAAAGTTTCAGAGAGGGAACAACGGTTCGGGCGAGTGGAGGAACGTTCAGGAACAGGACAGGTTGCGCGCACTTCAATGCTACATGCAGGCATGGGAGGTCGTGGAAAAGGGTGGGCCGGAGGAAGTGCAGGTTCTCAGGAGATTGGGGGATGCGTTGTCCCAAAACCGGACCGGGCCCTTTCTGTGGCGTTTTTATCTGCTGACCGATCTGACTGCCGAACCAGACTACACGGTTCAGGATGATCAGATCACGAGTACGGGCGCGCCCGTGAACGCCAAGGGCGAACCTGAATATCTAGGTATGCCAGAGTCGTGGAAAAATGCGGATTCCGATGGTGCCCGCTGGCGCTGGTTACTGGAGGAGATCGGACGCATTTCCAAAAATGACGGACTGCAGGAGGAGATGAAATGGTGGCGGTTCTGCCATCAGCACTACGGTGTGAACACAATGGCTTCGTATGGCTGGTGGTCGCAGCCGGATGTGGAGGAGCAGGAGGGAATCCTTCAGACCGAGACACTCAAGGAGGAGGAGACGATCGCGAAACTGGCCAACGGGGTGAACCGATTCACCTTGATTGAGAACTACAGGTTCATTCCCGGACTACGCGAGTTGATGCGTGGTGGAAAAGGTAATCCGGCCGCAGATGCGGGAGATCTTCTGGTGCAGGTTTTCCTGAACCGGCGTCAGTATGTCAAAGCGGCGGAAACCTTGGAGGAGGTTATCCGTTTGCACGGTCAGGGAAATGGTGAGCGCCGGACGAAACTTCTCAATCAGATCCGTGGAAACTGGAGTCGCTTCGACATGACCCCAACCTATCATCCTTCGGAGGCGGTTGAGGTTCCGTTCACGTTTCGTAATGCGGACGAAGTGGAACTCACTCTGACGGCGGTCAAGGAGGACTTGGTTCTCAAAGACATCATCAAGTATCTGGAGAGTAATCCCCAACGGATCGACTATCAGAAGGTCAACTTTGAGCAACTCGGGAGCCGGTTGCTGAATGAGGACAGTAAACGTTATCTTGGTGAGGAGATCCGGTCGTGGACCGCGGAACTTGAACCGGCCGAAGGACATCAAGACACTCGGACGAATATCGAACTCGGAAAGCTCTCACCGGGCTGTTATTTCCTCAAATCATCAGTCGAGGGAGGTAACACGGCATGGATCGTCATATGGGTGCGCGATCTTGTTCTTCTTCAGCACGGCGAGGGTGAGGAAGAGGTATTCTATCTTGTAGACGCCAAAGCCGGAAAACCGGTTGAAGGTGAGTTGGAATTCTTCGGCTACCGGACAGATCATCTTGAGAAGCGGGAAGGCGACCGCCGCTTCAATGTCATCACGAAAAAGTTCCGTAAGAAAACGGATGACAAGGGCCGGGTGGCTCTGGAGAAGGATGAGGATTGGCAACGAATGAATTTTCAGGTGACCGCCCGTTCCGGTGAACGGCTTGCCTATATGGGTAACGCCCGTTTCAACTGGCGGAATCCTGGAGGCTATCAGAGCTACCAGACGAACAAGACGATCGGCATCACCGACCGTCCGGTCTATCGGCCGGGGCAGACGGTGCATTTGAAACTTTGGGCGGGTGAGGCACGTTACGATCTGGAGGAGGTTTCCGCCTACGTCGGCAAGTCGGCAATTGTCGAGATCAGGGACGGACGCAATGAGGTGGTTTTCGAGAAAGACGGGCTGGTTGCCGATGGGTTCGGGGGGATCACCTTCGACTTCGATCTGGAGGAGAGCGCCGCGCTCGGGAACTACAATGTCATTGTCCGGGGAAATGTTCCGAATTCTCATTTCACTTTCCGCGTCGAGGAATACAAGAAGCCTGAGTTCGAAGTGACCGTTGAGGCACCCAAAGAGCCTGTCGCGCTGGGCGAGTCCTTCGAGGCGACTGTTTCGGCCAACTATTACCACGGCGCTCCGGTGACCGAGGCGACGGTGAAGATTAAGGTGGAAAGAAATTTCCACAACGACCGCTGGTTCCCGGCCGGCGAGTGGGACTGGCTCTACGGACCTGGTTACTGGTGGTTTCATCCCGAGTATCCTTGGTATCCGGGTTGGGCGCGGTGGGGTTGCATACCTCCTTCACCTCCATGGTGGGGTCAAGGACGTCAGGGTGCTCCCGAACTGGTGCTGGAACAGACCGGACCGATCGGGCCGGACGGCAAGGTCAAGGTGGAGATCGACAGCTCAATCGCGAAGCTGGTCCATGGTGATCAGGACCACCGCTATACGATCACGGCGGAAGTGGTCGATGCTTCGAGAAGGACGATTGTTGGAAACGGTTCGGTTCTGGCAGCGCGGGAGCCCTACGAGGTGACCGTATGGCTCGACAGGGGCTATGCGCGGACCGGTGACAAGGTCACGGGAAATTTCGCCGCACGCACGCTGGATGGCAAGGAAGTCGAGGGTAAAGCCACGGCGATCCTTTACGAGGTGTCGTTGGATGATGAGGGAGAAATCGTCGAGAAGAAGGTAGGTGACTGGAAGCCGGAAGGCGACTCTTGGACATTCGTCGCTTCGAAGGCCGGGCAATACCGGGTTGCGGTCGAGTTCACCGATACCAAAGGCCGCAAGCAGGAGGGTGCGACGGTCTTTTCGGTGCGCGGCGAGGAAGGCGATGTGGAAGGGAATTTCCGCTACAACGATCTGGAACTGATTCCCGACAAGAAGGAATACCGTCCCGGTGACACGGTGAAACTGCTGGTGAACGTCAATCAGCCGAATTCACGGGTCTGGCTTCACATCAGAACGACTGGGGGAGAAAAGTCGGAGACGCGGATCATCCGGGTCAAGGGCAAGTCGCGCTTGGTAGAAATTCCGGTGGCACTCGGGGACATGCCGAACTTTTTCATCGAGGGCTTCACGGTTGCCAAAGGACAGATTCACAGCGTGACCCGCGAGATCGTCCTGCCTCCGGAGAAGCGCAAGCTGAACGTCGAAGTGATCCCGACGAAGGACAGGCTGAAGCCAAGGGAGAAGACCACGTTCAAGGTGAAGATCACCGATTCGAAAGGGAAGCCCTACAAGGGTTCAGCGGCGATCAGTGTTTACGACAAGAGCTTGGAGTATATCTCCGGCGGATCGAATGTCGATGAGATCGTGCCGTTTTTCTGGGATTGGAAGCGGCATTACCATGGAAGCAGTTTCATGCATTCGCAGAATCTCCATGGGAACCATCTCCAGAATCCGAAAACCGAAATGATGCGACAACTCGGCATCTTCGGCGGAATGGCGTGGGGAGGCGTTGGTATGCAGGTTCGAGGAGGAAAGGTGGGGCGTGACATGAGGACGCGTAATACCGGTGTGATGCTCGAAACTGCGAGTATGGACCTTGCCGCGGATAGTGCGCCAGCGGCTAGTGCCGAAGGACGAATGGCAAAAGACAACGGAGGAATGGCGGATGGCGGACAAGCCGCCCCTGAGGTGATGGTGCGCTCCGAGTTCGCGGATCTGTTGAAATGGGTCGGTTCGGTGGAAACCGATGAGAAGGGCGAGGCGACCATCGATCTGGAAATGCCCGACAACCTGACGACCTGGAAGATCAAGACCTGGGCGATGGGGCACGGGACGCGGGTCGGAGAAGGCTCGGCGGAGATCGTGACGAGCAAGGATCTGATCGTTCGCCTGCAGGCACCACGATTCTTCGTCGAGAAGGACGAGGTGACTTTGAGCGCGGTGGTTCACAACTATCACGAGGAGGCGAAGGACGTGAAAATTTCGCTGGAGCTTGACGGGAACAATCTTGAGTCGACCGGCAATGCCGAGCGTCGCGCCGTGATCGGGGCAGGCGGTGAGACCCGGATCGATTGGACCGTGAAAGCCGTTCAGGAAGGTGAAGTCACGATCCGCATGAAGGCGATCGCGGCGGATGATTCGGATGCGATGGAGATGAGTTTCCCTGTGTTCGTGCACGGAATTCTGAAGACGGAATCCTACAGCCGGGCGATCGCGCCGGAGGGCAAGTCCGGTGTCATCGAGTTCACGATTCCCGAGGAACGGCGCTCGTCCGAAACGCGGGTGACGGTCAATTACTCGCCAAGCATCGCCACGGCGATGGTCGACGCCCTGCCGTATCTGGCGAGTTATCCGTATGGTTGCACCGAGCAGACCTTGAACCGATTCGTGCCGACCACCGTGGTGCATCACATGCTCAAGGAACTCGGGCACGATCTTGGTGCGATCAAAGACAAGCGCGCGCAGTTGAATCCGCAGAAGATCGGGGATCCGAAGGAAAGGGCGGCCGACTGGCAGCCGAAAGGACCGCATTGGAATCCGGTCTGGGGTGAGGAAGATGTCGCGAAAATGGAGCGTGCCGGAGTCGAGAAGCTGCGTGAACAGCAGAACCCGGACGGCGGCTGGGGATGGTTCTCGGCGTTCGGCAACCATTCGTATCCGCATACGACGTCTGTCGTGATGCACGGACTTTTGCTCGCCAGGGACAATGGTGCCAAGATTCCCGACGACATGATAGCGAAAGGGCTCGCGTGGCTGGCGAAGCATGAGGAGACCGAAGCGGACAAGATCGCGAACTGGAAGAAGCGGGAAAAGAACACCAAACAGAAAGCCGATTCGACCGACGCGCTGGTGCGGCGGGTGCTTGGTGAAGGCGGGAAGGATCACGCGCAGATGCTCGGCTTTCTCTATCGGGACAAGATCGATTTGCCCGTGTATGCGAAGGCCTTGGTCGGTCTGGAGTTTCACCGGACCAAGGACATCAAGAAGCGCGACGATCTGATTCGCAACATCCGGCAGTTTTTGAAAACCGATGAGGAGAACCAGACGGCTTATCTGGATCTCGGGAACAGTGGCTACTGGTGGTGGTGGTATGGCAGTGAGTTCGAGGCGCAGGCGTGGTTCCTCAAATTGCTCGCCGCCGCGGAACCGGAGAGTCCGGATGCGAGAGGGCTGGCGAAATACCTGATCAACAACCGCAGCAACGCGACTTACTGGAACTCGACGCGTGACACGGCGTATTGCCTTGAGGCGCTCGGTGATTACCTGAAAGCCACCGGAGAAGGTGATCCGGACATGAGCGTTGACGTCATGTATGACGGCAAGAAGTTGAAGACGGTCAAGATCACGAAAGAGAATCTGTTCACATTCGACAGCAGCGCGATCATTGCTGGCGATATCGTGACGGCCGGCAAGCACAAGATCGAATTGCGCAAGACCGGCAAAGGTCCTCTCTATTCGAATGCCTACGTCGAGTATTTCACGCTGGAGGATTTCATCACCAAGGCCGGGCTCGAAGTGAAGGTGGAGCGTTCGTTCTACAAACTCGTGGAAGACAACACGGTGATCGACGCGGTCGATTCGCAAGGACAGGCGATCGGTCAGAAGCGGGCGAGATACAAACGTGTTCCTCTCGAATCCGGAGACGAAGTCAAGAGTGGCGATCTGATCGAGGTTGAGCTCAGCGTCGAGAGCAAGAACGACTACGAGTATCTGGTCTTTGAAGACTGGAAGGCGGCCGGGATGGAAGCGGTCGATGTTCGCTCCGGCTACAATCCGAACGGACTGGGTGCTTACATGGAGCTCCGGGATGAAAAGGTTTCGCTGTTCGTGCAGAACCTGCCTCGCGGTAGGCACAACCTCAGCTACAGGCTGCGTGCGGAAATTCCCGGGAAGTTCAGCGCCTTGCCGACCATGGCAGAAGCGATGTATGCTCCTGAGCTTCGTGCGAACAGTGACGAGATGAAAATCAAGATCTCCGACCGCTGAACCGCAGGAAAATTGGACTGACCCGAATGTCACTGTTTTTAGTGGTTATTCGGGAATTAAAGAGAACCACGATCATCGCACAAACGGGCGGGACGCCCGCGCTCCTTGAGTGAATTGCGCCGGTGGCGCTCTTAAAACAGTGCCATTCTGGACTGGCACCCTTTTGGCTCTTTTTTGTTTGCTTGGATTTGCTTTTTCATCCTCGGTAAGAATACTCCGAGCCCCCCCCGCATCAGAAAGGGGAAAAGGGGGGTGGCTGGCGGAGCTGGAATTCATCCCGAAAGCTTCGGAGAAGTGACGCCGGAGGGGGCGGATTCCGCAATAGCCTTGCGGATTTCGTTGGGATATTGCAAAAGCTATATGTGAAATCACATTCGACGATATTTATTTCCACGGTAAGCAAGGAGCTGCGGAGTGCCAGACAGCTTGTTGCCAATACGCTTACGTTCCTCGGTTATGAACCTGTCTGGCAGGACATTTTCGGGACAGAGAGCGGTGATCTGAGGGAAATGCTGAGGGCGCGTATCGACGGGTGCAAAGGGGTTGTCCAGATTGTTGGCTACGCGTACGGGGCGGAGCCGCAAGTGGAAGATGAGGAGTTCGGCAGGGTCAGCTACACGCAATATGAGGCTCTCTACGCTAGGAAATGCGGGATCAAAGTCTGGTATCTTTTCATTGATGAGAGTTTTCCGGCAGATGCGTTCGAAGCTGAGCCTGAGGATCTGCGTCAGTTGCAGCTGGCCTACCGGCAGACTCTGAAGGCGGATACGCATATGTTTCACGAGCTGAAGAGCAATGAGGCTCTGGAAGCTGGTGTTCTGAAATTGCGAGACGATCTGACGGCGCTGCGTCGCAGTGCGAGGATGTGGGCGTTCGGAATCGTGGGGCTGCTTGCGGTCATCATCGGTCTGACGATCTGGATTCTGCAAGGACAGGGCGGGACGAAGAAGTCGGTGGATGACGTTTCGGCGGAGGTAAAAAAAGGAAATGAGACGATTGAGATGATTGCGGCGCGTTTCGAGTCGATCGGCTCGGATGGAGGCTTGATAGCGGATCCGAAGACGCCGGAGGAGCATTACCACAATGCCCGGGTTTACGAATTGGGAGGGAATTTCTCAGCGGCGCGCAGGGAGTATAATGAATATCTTTCCGCCAATCTAGAAGCACTGGATCCCTGGTTGAGCTATATGGAGATGCTTAAAGCCTCGGAGGGGCGTGCGGGAGCGATCGAGACGTTGCGGTATTTCAAGGACAAGCTCGATCCGCCTACCGTTTCCTATCAGACCGCTCTGGCCTTGCTTGAGGACGGGGAGGCGCGTCTGTCACGTCTGCTTGAGCTTGCTGAGGAGAATCCGGATTTCGGTCCTTTGGCGTGGTTGATCAGCCGGGAATATTCTCCGGAGCGGTTGGGAGATCAGAGTCTTGCCGACCAACGATCGGAGAAGGAGTGGTTGGAAAAATTCGGAAATGCGAGAGATGGAGGGAAGTTTCTGCGTTATTTCATCGATCAGAAGGAAGCCCGGAAATGGGAGGATCAGGCGGCCGCGAATCTGGCGCGCCTGGGATCCACGCCGGAGCGGGTTCTGGAGAATCCAATCACGCTCACAGCGCAGCAGAGTAATTCGGGATGGGCGGTCAATTTGAGTTTGTCGGATTCCCGGATCAAGGAGGTATTCTACCGCTTGGATGGCGAGGGGGAATTTGTATCGACCGGGCATATGACGACGAAAAGCCCGCAAACGGGTCTGCCGTTGATCAATCCTCAGATTCCGCTTCCGAATCTTTCGCCGGGAGAGCACGAAATCGAGCTGAAATACACCGATAGGAACGATGTGATGAATGGTCCCTACAGCGTGTCATTTTCGACATCGAGCGAGCAGCTCGCACAGGGTAAAATGATGCTGAATGCGATTCCCGGCGGGTGGCTTGCGTTCGGAGAGCACAATGAAGAGACGCTTCTCTACTTTACGACGCTGTTGGCATACCGGCCGGTGATCCGTGAGATCCGCTATTCACTGAACAGCGAGGATCTCGACAGGGTTTTCGAGTTCGAGCCGACTGAAAAGATGTTCGAAGTCGGTGATAAACTTTATATCACGGTTCCGGGTGACACGCGGTTTGCGGTGGTCCGGGTGACGTTCAGGGACGGGACGTCTTCGAAGCCAATGAAGATCGTGCGGAAGGATTGATCCGCGTTCTGCCTTCTGCTGGAAGGTTCAGCCTTTGCAGAGTGCCTTTTCCTGAAGGGCTTTCATTTCAGTCTCCGAGATCGGCATCCGCGAAGGCATGGCAGAGAACGTTGGCATCCGAGTGGCCCTCAAATGCTAGGAATTTGCTTTTTCATCCTCATCGAGGATCGCCCGAGGAGAGCGCTTCAGCAAGGGGGAAAGGGGAGGCTTCGGCTCCCGCCGGAGGGGTGCTATTTCCGGCGGCGACGTAATATCAGAGCTAATCCACCAAGACCAAGTAGCGCAGTCGAGCTAGGTTCAGGGACGGAAGTCACATCACCGTTGAACTGAAACTGCTCATAGGCAGTTACTCCAGAATCGTTATTAGCCGAAGTGTAACTATGCAGGCGAAACTCAATATTTCCACCATCTGCTGTCGCAGCTAAACCTGTTAAATCGATATTGGCTGAAGTTCCTAGAGTAAAATCACCTGCGTTGTAGGTAGCACTAGCGATTGAGTCTGATTCTATCAAACTAAAACCAGCGCCGTCAATGTTAGCATACAACTCATAACCAGCGTCAGAAGTTATAGAAGTCTGGTTCGATCCATAACCCCAATTAAATGTTAGGGATGTCATGCTCAGGACACCACCCGCATCTACCGTCAACGTGAAACCAATATAATCAGTAGTTGGCGTTACACCTCCCAGAGCCGATGTACCGTCTTGACCGCCATTGATTGCAAACCAGAATGTGTTTGCAGCAGGTCCGTTGAAGTCAACCGCACCAAAGTTATCACGGATTGTGTTAGCAGAATCTACCGTATTTACTATTGTGCCAGCGGTGACGTTTGGATGACTTGATGCCGCTGGAATCGATGTATCACTTGTGTCAGAGCCGTCTACGTATAGCGCTATTGAAGCCGCTGATACAGTATTCGATATAACAGCTAAACCCACATGTGTCAGAGCCACTAATTTAAGCGTTTTAAAGGATTTTTTGCTTATATTCGTATCTTTCATATCGATATTTTGTGGCTAGGAATTTGCTTTTTCATCCTTAGTGAGAATAGCCTGAGAAGTGCGTTATACAAGGGGAAAAGGGGGGCGGGGTAATAGGGGAGTCATGGGTAAAGAGGGGAGTCGTGGGTAAAGCTGAAAGCTGAAAGGCCTGCTGTCGGGCTCTTCAGACCTAGAAAACCTTAGTTTCTCAGTTAACCCTGATATCGCAGACGTAGATCCCCCGCTCTGCTGCCATGAAATCTATAAATGGAATCACCTCACACTCAAATCAAACCCGCCGGCACGGAGTGCGCGGCGGGCTTTGTGAGTGGTAGCAACTTGGTTTAGAGCGCTTCGTCGACGGCAATCATGGCTTTGAGGACCTCATTCCAGGTGTCGGGGCTTTCGAGCACAGAGTTGTCGAACATGCAGCCATCCCAGCAGATGTGCTTCATGCCGCGGGCCTCGGCATCCTTGAGCCAGTAGGTGGCGCATTGGGCGATGTCCAACTTGCCGTTGGGATCGTTGGCTTGGCAGTGACGGCCGGTCTTGTCGTGGGAACCGGTGCCGTGCACGGAGCCGTCGTTCTGGGCGACATGGAAGTCGAATGTCCAGGGACGCAGGGCGTCGGTCATGGTGGTGTAGGCGGCCCAGAATTCTTCGTCGCTGTAGCCTTCCTGCAGGAGAGCCGCTTCGGGCGCATTGTAACCCATGAGGTAGAGGTAGGTGTGGGCGAGGTCGGCCTGGAATCCCACGGTTTCAGGCATGCCTGTTGCTTCGAGTGTTTCGAGCATGGCTTTCCAGGAATGCATACCACCCCAGCAGATCTCACCTTCGGCAGCGAGGCGTTCCCCATTGTCAGCGGGGACTTTACCGGCCTCTTTGAACGTTTGAGCAATTAACTTGGTGTTGCCGACCGGGTCTTTGGCCCAGTCTTCGACGCCGCCGGCGGAATCGATGCGGATGAGACCGGATTCACGCACGCCGTGCTCGTTGAGGATCTTGGCGATACGGCAGGATTTCTCAATGGCCAGCACGAAGTTCTTACGATCTTCGGCTGAACCGAAGGCACTTCCTCCAACCGTGCCTGGCCACACGGGAGCAACAAAAGAACCGACTTTGAGTCCTTTCGAGGCGATTTTGTCAGCCATGGACCTGATCTCGTCCTCTGAGGCATCGGGATCGGTGTGTGGATGAAAAATGAAGAGGTCGACGCCGTCGAACTTGCGGCCGTTGACTTCGGCGCCGACGGTGAGTTCGAGCATATGGTCGAGTGAAATCGGTGGATGGTCTGTATCTGGCTCCTTGCCGACAAGGCCGGGCCACATGGCATTGTGTAACTTCATAACGAGTGGATTGGGTGTTTGTTGAGTGATAAGTGGGGGTGTGCAGTTTTTCAGAACTTCGAACATCATGGCAAGCAAGGATCTGAAAAATGTTCAAAATTCCTGCAGGATTTATCTATTCGGCTTTCAGGTATTACGTCTGCGTCAGCGTTATTCGGATTTCTCGCTATCTGAAGAACTCTCCGTGGTATTCGACTCGATAGGGCGGTAGCGAATATCCTTGAACTCGGCCTTCATCGGCGGGCCGGCGTGGAGTTGTAAGCCAATGAATCCGCTCATCGCTCGCTTTTCCGGGTTAACGTCATGAATCTCCGCGGCGAGTTCACCATTGACGAAGTGTTTGAGGACATTGCCGCGGGTTTCCACTCTGTAAATGTTCCATTCAGCGAGGTTTACCTCCTTGATTTCCAACTTTCCAGTGACCTTTGGTTTTTGGTCAAGTTCAACAACCTGACCACGTTTACAGGCGATGCCGCGGCCACCTTCTTCATAGAGCATGCCGAGATATTCCTTGGCGGGGTGGAGGTCACATTGATAGCCCTTCAATACCCAGCCTTGCGGGTCCGGGCGGGCGCTGCGGTATTGGACGCCTGAGTTGTTGCCGGTGACCCGTGCGGTGAACTCCAAATCAAAATCTCCGGGTTCCATTAAGTCGTGAATCAGGAAGGTGTTTTTTTTGATAGCGCGCTCCGCTTTGTCGGTCACACCGATGATGGTTTCATCCTTTACCTCCCATAGTCGAGGGTCGCCGCTCCATCCTGTGAGATCTTTACCGTTGAAGATGACTTGCCAATCCTGTGCGGAACAGAGGCTGGTCAGGGCGAGTGTGAGAATTAAAATAGTCTTCATGAAGTCAACTTTACGGGAGCTATTCATCAGAAATTGCAAAAATCGCTCTGCCGCTGATCAACTTTTCCGGGAGGCGAAATCTTCAAGTATCAGCACTTGATTAATCCATGGTTCATTTGCATTCTCGATGGTGATGGCCAAATCCAGATTCCTTTCGACAACCAAAAGCGCGTGGCGCGAGTTTGTTGGCGACTCGAAAATCAAGGTGTTGCCATCCACTGCGCCGTTCCGTGGATATGGGGCGGAGGGGATTCAGCATGACCTGATAGCCGGGGTGAATGTCGCATTGTTGGCTCTCCCTCAGGCCATGGCGTATGCGGCAGTCGCGGGGGTGGATATTGTTTATGGCATTGTCAGCACAATCATCGCTGCGGTGATCGGCACGTTTTTCGCCGCGTCACGCTTCACTGTTTTCGGCCCGACGAATGCCACGGCCTTCATGATCTATAGCTTCTTCGTGACCTATCCCGCTCTGTTGGCTCAAGAGGGGGAGTTGATGCCCGTTCTATCGCTGATGATTGGCCTGGTGATGATCGTCGGTGGTTTTCTGCGTGCCGCTGATCTTGGTCAATATATCAGTCGAAGTGTGATTGTGGGATATCTTGCCGGGGCTGCCATTTTGATCATGATCGGTCAGGTCAAACATCTCTTTGGAGTGAGTTTGATACCAGAGGGAGGCTCCGTGGCGGACACTCCAAAGTCACTATTCTCCATGGTTTGGCGATTGATCCATACGCTGCCACAAGTCTCCTGGGAGCCTTTGATATTGGGTTGTGTGACGATAGCGGCCTATCTTTGGCTGAGCAGAAAATTCGCTAAGCTGCCGGTGTTTGGCATGGTTCTCGTCGTCTCGTCCGCGCTGTGCTTCGTCTTGTCGTATTGGTTGCCAGGGTTCGCGGAGATGGCTCGCTATCAATCCTTCGCGCCCGGCGATCTGATCCCGTCTGTTCCCGATATTTCGGCTGAATCCTATGCGGATATGTTTGCTCCGCTTTTCGGTTTGGCACTTGCCGTGGCCTTTTTAGCATCACTTGAGGGCTCGATGATGTCCAAAAGTCTGGCGAGTCGGTGTGGGGATAAAGTGGATGTGAATCAGGACCTTTACGGTTTGGGGGTGGCCAACGTGGCCTGTGCGATAGGTGGAGGGATGCCGTCTTCGGCCTCTCTAACAAGATCCGTATTGAATTATGAAAGTGGTGCGAGAACGGCTGTCGCAGGAGCAATGGGTGCGGTGATTTGTTTGATTGGTGCCCTGGCGCTCTCCTCACTGGTGGCATGGATACCGAAGGCGTCGTTGGCGGCGTTGGTGATCGGCGTGGCTGTCTCGTTGATTAACCGGAAAAACATACGGATATGCCTGGGCGCGACCAAGTCCGATGCGATCACCTTGATCGTAACTTTTGCATCGACGATGGTGATGCCTCTTCACGTGGCGATTTTCGTCGGTGTCGCGACCTCGGTGATCCTCTATCTGCGCAAAGCGGCGCGCCCTGAACTGGTGGAATACGATTTCACCGAGGAGGGGAATCTTGCAAAATCCGAGAAGCGGAGAATTCCTGCGATCTCGATCGTTCACGTCGAGGGCGATTTGTTTTTTGCCGCCGCGGAGCTTTTTCGCAACCAGGTACAGCGCACCTTGCATGACGAGAACCTTAAAGTGATTATCCTGCGCTTAAGGAATGCGCGTAACCTCGACGCGACCAGTGTGATGGCCTTGGCGGATCTGGTGAAGGAAGTGAATAGAGCTGAACGGTTTTTGCTGGTTAGTGGAACCACCATAGACGTTTACAAAGTGCTCAAGAACTCGGGCATGGTCGAAGTGATCGGGCGGGAGAATATTTTCCCGGGATCACCGGAGAACCCGAACCTGGCCACAAGAAATGCACTGATGCGCGCTCAAGAACTGCTGGGCACCAAGGAGGCAGATATTCAAATTTTCATCGACAAGAACAAATCTCGATCGGATAGAGAATAGAGAATAGAGTCGCGTAAAACCCCGACAAGTCGGGGCACGCGATGGGATGGAGAATGGGGGGCTGTAGCGGACGCTTTGTAAACGCCGAACTAACGTCGCCCAGGTTCTGCGATCGCCAATGAACCTCGCATGGGAATGGCTTGGTGGCAGGATGCCACCGCCACGGGGGTGCTTGGTAAAGCGGCAAGATGCCTCTGCAACGGGTTGATCTCGTGCTCGTTGCTAACGGCCCCTGATCCCTGGCGGTTGGTGCATAAAAAAACCGCCTCCCAACGTGGTATCTTTGGAGAGGCGGTGGAAAGTGTTGTGGTTTTTTTACCCTTCTGTGGTGGTCTCTTCGCTTGGAGCGGATTCCGCGGGCTCGGGAGCCACTTGTTCAGCAGCCTCTTCCTCGATTGTTTCGGGAGCGGCTTCTTCGGCAGCGGTGGCTTCATTTTCTTTTGTGATTTTATTGATCAGCGCATCCATCTCCGGATTGGCGGTGGGTGCTGGTGGAAGGTTGCCATTGGTTGGGAGTTCAGGCTCGGGTTCTGGAGCGGGTTCCACTTCGCGTGGTGAGGTGTAGTTGACGAATTCCTGGCGTGAGTTGGCGAGTTGAGCCAAGCTCCCTCCGGCGGCATCACTGCTGGCAACAATAGCGTAGGCAGTCTCTGCTGCTTCGCTGTTGCCGCGTTGCTTTTCAATATCGCCGCGAAGCAAGGTCGCAAGGTCGGCGAGTGGGGAGTCGTTGTGCGTTGCGTTGAACTGATCGAGTGTGGTCATGGCATCGTCAGTGCGGTCGAGACGAATGAGCGCGCTTGCCTTGGCGAGCAGCGCCTTGGCGGCGAGCGGGTGATCGCTGTAATCTTCAAGAAAGGAATCGATTGTGGCCACGCCTTCTTCAAAACGCCCCTCGGCGATCTGTTGGTTGGAAAGCTCGATCAAAGCGGTGCCGGCGGAAACAGTACCGGCATGCTCATCTGCCACGGCTTGAAGTTCTTCAGTGCTAGAAGCGGATCCCATGGCTTCGGCTGCGGCTTTTTTGTTTTCAATATGGTTGTTGAATACCAAAGCAACGATCACGGCAACAACGAGCGCGGCAACACCAATATAGAGAAGACTTTTCGGAGTCTCTGTATCGACGATGTGACGGTGGTCCAGTTCATCGAGTGTTGTTCCGATGGGGACGTCTTCTGGTGCTTGCTTTTTCTTGCTCATGATAGCGGTATTTGTCTGAAAAGGGTTTATTCTGAGGTCGTGGACGCTATGGTTGCACCTCAAGGATTGGCGGATTCTTTAAGCGAAATGATCGTCCAGCGCAACTAGGAATGGTGGTGATGCGTTGGGTTCGAGAGAAAATAATTTTCATTATAGTAACATTGATGCTTGAATCCTCTGCACATCGCACGATAACGAAGGTCATACACAGGGAAAGTAATCCCATAATTAGATACAACTACGACCCATATCCGCTCCAACGCCATGGCCGAATTGATTTCAGACGACAAACTTGCAGCCTTCATGAAAAAAGTTCCCGAGTGGGATCTCGAAGAAGAAGACAGTCTACTCATCCGTGAATTCGAATTTGATGAATTCATGGAAGCGATCGACTTTGTGAACAGCGTGGCTGAAATAGCCGATGAAGCTGAGCATCATCCAAAAATCGAAGTCGATGACTCCGTGGTGAAGCTCTTTTTGCGCACCCTTGATCAAGGTGGATTGACCAAGCTCGATTTCGAGCTGGCAACCCGTATTGATACGCTGGTGGATTGAGCATTTCGTTTTTATCCAATGGCCGAAACCATCATTCGATGGTTTCGGCCATTTTTGTGTGCTTTTCAAATCACACTTGTATTAGCATGAGGTTATGGGATCGCTTGACCGGATAGCCCAGTGGCTCCCATTCATTATATGAAGGCATCGAGGACATGGATTCAAATTCACCCCACGGATAACGTTGCGGTAGCCTTGGTCGTCCTTGTGGCCGGAACCGAGGCGGGTGGCGTGAACTTGAATAATGACATCGCACGTGGTCATAAATTTGCGCTAGAGACGATCCCAGAGGGTGAGGCCGTAAAGAAATATGGCGCGTCAATCGGCATCGCCTCTTGTGGGATTTCTGCGGGTCAGTGGGTGCACTCGCACAACTTGCACACTGGCTTAAGTTCCGAGGGAGGATGGAAGTGGAATGGAGCGTCTTTCGCTTTGTTCGAGAAGACGTCGAACAGAGCGACTTTCTTGGGCTATCGCCGCGCGGATGGATCAGTGGCTATTCGCAATGAGATCTGGGTGATCAATACGGTGGCCTGTGTGAATCAAACGGCAAGACAACTCGCCGACCAGGCGGACAGACGTTGGGCGGGGAAGGGGATCGATGGTGTCCACACCTTTCCGCATCCCTTCGGCTGTTCGCAGTTGGGTGATGACTTGGGTCTCACGCGGAAAGCTCTTGCGGGTTTGATTACGCATCCGAATGCGGGTGCCGTCTTGGTGATTGGCTTGGGCTGTGAGAATAATCAGATCAGCGATCAGATCGAGGAAGCTGGTGGTGAGACAGGAAGGGTGAGGTGGTTCAACACCCAAGAGGTTGGTGACGAGTATGAGCGAGGGGCGGAATTGATCGACGAGCTGGCGGAATTGATCAAGAACGACGTGCGGGTGGAGATCCCGGCCAGTGAACTGATTCTAGGGATGAAGTGTGGCGGTAGCGATGGTCTTAGCGGGATCACGGCGAATCCATTGGTCGGGATGATTGCCGATCGGCATTGCGCGAACGGAGGGACGACCTTGTTGACCGAGGTTCCAGAGATGTTTGGTGCCGAGGAGGAGTTGTTGGGCCGGACGATCGGTCGCGAGGCATTTGATTCGGTGGTGGCATTGGTTGAAAATTTCAAAGCGTACTTTGTGGCGAACAATCAGCCTGTTTATGAAAACCCATCACCGGGAAACAAAGAGGGCGGGATCACCACACTCGAAGAAAAATCGCTGGGCTGTATCCAGAAAGGCGGGCGGGCTCCCGTGGTGACGACATTGGAATATGGTGAGCCAGCGCCGCGAGGGTTGGGTGGTTTGGCGTTGGTGAATTCACCGGGTAACGACGGGGTGTCCAGCACGGCGATGACCGTTGCGGGTGCCCACATGGTTTTGTTTACCACAGGGCGCGGAAATCCCTTGGGTGTGCCTGTTCCTACGATCAAGATCTCCAGCAACTCGCCACTGGCTGAGCGAAAGCCGGGGTGGATCGATTTTGATGCGGGAAGAATGATCGAGGAGGGCGCATCTGTGGAGACCATCGCCGATGAACTTTTTACCTTGGTTTTGCAGATCGCATCAGGGGTGGCGACGGCGAAAAACGAAGATCACGGATATCGTGAGATCGCCATTTGGAAGCAAGGGGTGACGCTATAGTCACGGGAAGCAATTTTACCATGAAGAACATGAAGTTAGGAGAGTATCAAGCGAGTAGGAAAACACCATTGACTATTGACCATTGTCCATTGACGACACCTCAAAGGGTATCTTTGTTTGTCGCTCAGTATCCTATCTTCGCTAAATCTAAGCTTCAGAGAAGACCTCAGGAGGTGTCCCTATGAAAGTCTTACAATTTGGAACAGGACGGTTTTTACGTGGATACTTCGGACCGATATTCGCGCAGTCCGAAGGCGATATCAGCGTATCCATGTTGCAGTCGCGTGCGGTATCGAAATCCGGCGATGCCATGCGTCAGGGGTTTCGTGGTGGTGTGCCGGTGCTTGTGCGCGGGCTTCGAGGCGATGAGCTTATCGATACGGTCTACGAGGTGCTGGTTTACGATGGGATTCTTCGCATCGGCGTGGATGAGGACATGGGCTCGTTACTGCTCGCTGCGCAGGATCCAGAGATGGAGTGGATTGTTTCCAATACAACGGAAGCAGGTTTGCAACTCATCGATGATGACCCGAGGTATCATGAGAAGTTGGACATGCCAATGCAATCGTTTCCCGCACGTCTTTGCTACTTGTTAAGGTGTCGATTTGATATTGGTCTTTCGGCACCAGTAGTCATGCCTACGGAACTCGTGGAGAATAACGGAGAGGTGCTGAAGGGATTCGTCGTCGAGCAGGCGTGTCGATGGGGCGAGGATGATCCGTTCATTGAGTGGTTGCGATCCGAGGTACAATGGCTGACTACGCTGGTCGATCGCATGGTTGTCGATGTGCCGAGCGATCATGAATTGGCATGCGACCCAATGGCGGTGATGACGGAACCGTATTCCTTGTTAGCGATTAAATCCCCAGGTCAAGATACCCCTCAGATTGAGAAGGTGCGTGAAATCCTCGACCGAGCAAATGGCGAGGCGACGGAGGTTTTGTGGACCGACGACCTCAGTCCCATCGCTTTGCAGAAAGTCCGCGTGCTCAATGGCCTGCACACTGCGATGGTTGCTCGTGGATTGCCGGAAGGAGTGCAAACGGTCAACGAGTTCATGCAAGACGGCGAGCGGAACGCTTGGCTTCGCCGCTTGTTGGAGGAGGAAATACTTCCGGTGATCGATGGGCGAGTGAGCGACGGACCCGCCTATGCGGAAGAAGTGCTGACACGTTTCCGAAATCCATTTTTTCACCACCGTTTGGCCGATATCGCGATGGCCCATACGACAAAATTACAGACACGGCTCGAGCCAACGAGGAATGAGTTTGTCGAGCGCTTCGGTCGCGAACCCGAAATTCTTAGTGCGATCCTACGTGGGAACTATGGAGAGATTTAGTCAGTTGATACTAAAATATCGATAGCTGACGCCACCGAGACAGTTACCGTGGCCGGGGCTTCCAGCCTCGTAGCCAGAACCTCAACTGTCACTGCGACACTGCTGGGCAATTTCTGAATAGGAAATGTGATTCTGGAGTGAATAGGCTTGCAGATATAAACGTCAGTCAATATATTTAGACATTGATTGGCTACGCGGCTGGAAGCCACGGCCACGATTCTTTTACGCTGATGGAGGTGATATAGGGGAGTAAAAGTCGGGTGGGGTGAACGGAAGTCACGGACGACTGAAAGTCATCCCACTCAGCTGGAAAGTCCTACTTCGCGAGGAATTTTTGGATCTCGCTGAGGTTGCGGGTGTTGAGGACGTCTTGTTTGCGGAGCCATCCCTTGCGGGCGACTTCGACGCCGAAGCGGAGCATTTTCAGTCCTTTGACGTTGTGGGCGTCCGGGTTGATGGCGCAGAGCACACCCTTGTCGCGCGCCTTCTTCCAGTGCCTCCAGTCCATGTCGAGTCGCCATGGGTTCGCGTTGAGTTCGATGACGGTTCCGGTCTCGGCGGCGGCGTTGATGACGGCATCGTGGTCGAGTGCGTAGGGTTCGCGCTTGAGAAGAAGTCTGCCGGTGGAGTGGCCGAGCATGGTGACGTGCGGGTTACGGATAGCGGCGATCACGCGCTCGGTCTGATCCTTTTCCGAAAGGGTGAATGCGTTGTGCACCGAGGCGACGCAGTAGTCGAGCTCCGAGAGCAATTCGTCTGGGAAATCGAGTGAGCCGTCGCGGAGGATGTCGACTTCCGAGCCGGCGAGTAGTCTGAAATCGATTCCAATGCTCTCGTAGTGAGCGTTGAGTTCGGCAATCTGATCGATCTGTTGACGTAGTCGCGACCCATCGAGACCGTTGGCTTGGAACGATGCTTTCGAGTGGTCGGCAATTCCGAGGTATTGTAATCCGAGGTCCATGGCGGCGTCGGCCATTTCTTCTAGGGTGTGCGCACCATCTGATGCTCTGGTGTGGTTGTGGAAGGTGCCACGAAGATCAGTCAGCTCGATAAGTCGAGGCAGGGCTCCTTCCTCGGCGGCTTCGAATTCACCTCGGTTCTCGCGTAGCTCGGGTGGAATGTAATCCATCCCAAGGAATCGATAGAGATCGGCTTCGGTAGTAATGTCTGAAATTTCGGCAGGGGAGTCGCTATCGATTGGGGTCAATGCGTATTCGTTGAGGGATAGTCCCTTCTTACGCATGCGAGATCTCAGTTCGACATTGTGTTCCTTACTTCCGGTAAAGTAGGAGAGCGCGAAAGGAAGTTCAGTGGCGGAGATGGCACGGAGGTCGCACTGCAATCCGTTATCCAAGTTGATGGAGACTTTGGTTTTCCCGTGAGCAATGACGCGCGATACGAATGGTGCGGCGGCAAACTGATCGCAAACGGCTTCGGGAGATTTCGTGGTAACGAGGAAGTCGAGGTCGCCGACAGTTTCCTTTCCTCGGCGTAGCGATCCGGCGACTTCGACGTTACTTGTCTCGGCAAGAGACTTGAGGAAGTCTGCTATCATTTCCGCGGCATGTGTGGCGATATGGCGATGGAAGCGGTCGGCGTTGCTTTCGCGGAAGGCGATATTTTCGAGGATATTCTCGACGGTTTTCTTTCCAAAGCCGGAGAGTTCTGAAACTTTTCCGTTTACGCAGACCTCTTTGAGGCTGGCAATGGAATCGACATTGAGTTTTTGATAGAGGGCTTGGATCTTTTTGGGCCCGATACCCTGAATCTCGAAGAGTTCGAAGATAGTGGGTGGAAATTCGGCTCGTAATTCCTTATGAAAGGTCATCTCACCGGTGGTGGCGAGTTCGTGGAGCTTTTCTTGAAGTGCTTTACCAATCCCTTTGATCTCGCCGAGGCGGTTTTCTTTTGCCTCGGTAACGATATCGCCGTCGAAACTGCGGACGATTTCTGCGCCATTGCGGTAGGCACGAATTTTGAAAGGATTTTCACCCTTCAGATCGAGAAGGGTGGCAATTTCTTCGAGAGTGTCAGCTAGGGTGTCGCGGTCGGGGGAGTCGGGCATGTTGTGAATAGTTTCCATCGCTTGTCGGATCTCGCCAAGTCTTTCTGAAACCTTGGTGGAAAAATTCAGAGTTTACTCATTTTTCTCTGTTTTGAATTGTTTGAGGGGTGTTTGTGTTGGTTGTTTTTGTCAAAATCGGCAATTTCTCTAGGCGATGCTCTGAAAAAATGCAGATTTAGACCAAAAATAGGCAATTTTCTTTGACTTAAGGTGTCTGAAAAGCGAATAGTTTGTGTTCTCATCCTTAATTTGGTGAGGGCACGTTCAATCTCTGGCGGATAGCTGGAGCATGTAACGAAACAATAACGGACATCCCATGTGGGCAAATGTCTGTCAAAACTTAAAATTACTATGAGTGAGGATACGCAAATCGATGGCGCACAGGCCTTGATCAAAACTCTCGACCAACTCGGAGTGGAATACATTTTTGGATATTCCGGCGGGGCGGCAATTCCTATTTTTGATGCCTTGGAGACGGTAAAGACTTCGATGAAGTTTGTCCTGACTCGCCACGAACAGGGCGCTGTGCACATGGCTGACGGGTACGCACGTGTGACGGGCAAGCCGGCTGTGGTGCTCGTTACGAGTGGACCTGGCGCAGGGAACACGATCACCGGTATCATGACTGCGCAGATGGATTCTGTGCCAATGCTGATTGTGACTGGTCAACAGGTGACATGGATGCTTGGCAAGGATGCCTTCCAGGAGGCGGATATTTTTGGCATTACCATGCCGGTGGTGAAGCATAATTATTTGGTGCGCGAAACCAATGCGCTGCCGCGGATTGCGCGTGAGGCCTATCACATAGCGACGACTGGCCGTCCTGGTCCGGTGCTCATCGATATTCCTAAGGACATAAGCCAAGGGCCGTTCAGCGGTGATTTGGATGCTAAACCCGATCTTCCAGGTTACAACCCCGAGCGCCACTTCAAGGTGGACAACGAGGCGATTGTCGAGGCGGCCAAGTTGTTGCGTCTTTCAGAGCGCCCATTGATTCTTGCCGGTCACGGTGTGTTGATCTCCGGTGCACAGGATGAATTGAAAGCGTTGGCTGAAGAACTTAATTCACCGGTGACTACGACGCTGCTTGGTAAGGGCGCGTTCCCCGAAGATCACGATTTGTGCCTGGGGATGCTTGGTATGCACGGAACGGCCTACGCGAATAAGGCCGTCTGCGAGTGTGATCTGATTTTGAATATCGGATCGCGTTTCGACGACCGAATCATCGGTCAGGCGGATCAGTTCGGAAAGAATGCCAAGATCATTCACATCGACATCGACAATTCCGAGATGGACAAGATGATCGTTGCCGACGTGCACGTGGTTTCCGATGCCAAGTCGGCGATCAATGAACTCGCCAAACACGTCGCCAAACTTCCTACCGAACCTTGGTTGGCGAAGCTTGATGGATATAAGAAGAAGTATCCGTTGGCATATCGCAAGCAGGGTGGATTGCGAATGCAGCAGGTGATCGATGAGATTTACCAGCTGACAAATGGTGAGGCGATTGTCACGACGGACGTTGGTCAGCACCAGATGTGGGCTGCGCAGTTTTATAAGACACGTGTGCCGAACCACTGGCTTAGTTCTGGCGGTGCAGGGACGATGGGCTTTGGTTTCCCTGCGGCTATTGGCGCACAGTTTGCGGCTCCGAAGAAGCAAGTGATTGCGATTGTCGGAGATGGTGGATTCCAGATGACATTGTTCGAACTGGCGACGGCTGTGATCCACAAATTGCCGATCATCATCCTAGTGCTGAACAACCACTACCTCGGCATGGTGCGTCAGTGGCAGGAGCTGTTTTTCGAGGATCGTGAAAGCGGTGTGGATCTCGATGGAAATCCGGATTTCGTAAAACTCGCAGAAGCTTACGGAGCTTACGGATTCCACATTCGTCGTCCGGCAGATGTGACGAAAGTGCTGAAGAAGGCACTCGAAATCACCGACGGGCCAGTAGTGATCAACGCGGAGTGCGTGAAGAAGGAAAATGTGTTTCCGATGATTCCGGCAGGTGCCGCGTTGGAGGACATGCTGACCGAGCCGCCGAAAGAGCGCATGGCAAAACCAGTTGGCTCGACCTAAGCCGACAAAGCCACGAATCATCAAACGTTTAAATTTTTTACTTTTCTATACCATGGTTAAAGATCGCAACATCATCACAACGGACTCTGTTGGAGTCACGTTCACAGAGCCTACTGAAGGGCACACACTCAGCGTGCATGTAAATAACACACCTGGTGTGCTCGCGCGTATCGCTCAGGTTTTCTCACGTCGAGGGTACAATATCGACTCGCTCGTCGTGTCTCAGGGGCGTGATTCACGCTTTGCTCGCATGACAATCGGAGTCAGCGGTGATCCGGAAATTCTCGATCAGATTATCCGTCAGGTGAACAAACTGATCGATGTCATTCAGTGCTCTGAGCACACGTCGAAGGACTCTGTCGTGAAGGAACTTATCCTCGTGAAGATGCGTGTGGGATCAGATGATCGCACAGAGGCGCTTCAGATCGTCGAGCACTTTAGTGGCAAGGCGGTAGACCTCACCGAGACGTCGATGATTGCGCTGATTCAGGGCAATTCCGACAAGATAGACGCCGCTGTGCGGATGTTCGGAAAATACGAAATCGTCGAAACCGTTCGCACTGGTAAGGTGGTGATGGCACGCGGCGAAGAGCAGACCTAGGATACTTCGTAAACTTTCAAAATAGTCGGAATAATCCTCTGTCATTACAGATCACTGATCACCATTTTCTTGCTCACCGTTTGTCTGCTTGCGGGTATCGAGAAGTTTTCTCAGACGTTTCAATTCGGGATCGTTTTCGAGTTCGCTTTTTTCGCGTTTGATTACGTCGTTGGGTAGTGGTTCCAAGCGAGGTCGTTGTGCCTGAAGCGATACATACCAGTCGCGCCCGGCTTTGATCATTGAGGTGAGTCGAAGGTTGGATACCAGCATGACTTCTTCACGATGTCTGGTGCGTGTGACGAAGTGGACGGTGCGAGCCTCATCTTCCGTCGCTAGGCCAAGGATCTTGATGCTGACGCTATCCATGGGTGTGGGCTCGGCAGATGGGTTGGTTTCTACTTGGCGGTTGTTGACCTTGACGTAGAATTCTTTGGCGCCTATGTCGGTCATCTGCTCCATCGAGTCGAAGCCGAGTTCATTGAGGATATCCCGCATTCGTGCGCGTTTTGACCCTTCGAGGGTGACGGCATCGAGTTGAGTTCTCACCGCATTGAGCGTACGAAACTTGTAAGCTTCGAGCGATGTGGGTTCGATGTACTGAACGGCTTCAAGGTAATGGTTGGAAATCGATGCCTTGAGGTAGGCAGTGAGTGATTCCACGGCTGGATGGGACTCTGCTGCTTTGGCGATTTTCTCTCCGATTTCTGCTCCTGGCACTGGTGGTAGCGCGGAAATTTCCGGATCCTGATTTTGAGCGTAGCCTTGAGTGAGCAGGGAGATTCCGGCGAGAAGGGTAGCGAGAATTCCAGGAGATGAGCAGAGGGTTTGAAGTGGTAATTTCATGAAATAGGTCGGATATATTTACCCTCGCCGAAAACGGTTGAACATGTCAACTATCGAGAGAAATAAACCGTTGGTTGGCGCGCGTTAATTACATCTTTATAGATTCCAGATAATTGTTACGTTCGAGAGCGCTCTACGGACACAGCGTTCGCGATACGAGTTATTCCCCATGCCTGAACCTTCCCACGAATCCCCACAGTATCCACTCAGGTGGCGCGGACCATTGCCAGATCGTGGAGCGAGAGAAGGCGCTGTCAGATGGTTGGTGATCCTTAATGTCCTGGTCTTTGTGTTGGTGGATTGGGTGCCAGGAAACGCGATATACTACCTGTATGGTCTCTCTCGTGAGACCTTGGAGGAGGGGCGGATTTATACTTTAGTGACGCACATGTTTCTGCATGGTGGCTTGCTCCACCTGGGTGCGAACATGATCGCGCTCTATTCGTTTGGAAGGGTGGTCGAGAATGTTGCCGGGGTAAGGAGACTGATAATTGTGTATACCTTGGGTGGAATAGTAGGCGGCTTGTTACAGGTTTTTCTGACGCCGACTATCCTGTTGGTGGGGGCATCAGGCGGGGTGTTCGCAGTTGTCCTTGCGTTCTGCTGGATGAATTGGTCGGAGCATGTCCACCTCTTGTTGGTATTTGTGATTCCGCTCAAAGTGAAGGGGCGCGCTCTGGCGATTGGCTTACTTGGTGGGTCCGTTTTACTTGGTCTGTGGGCGCAGTTTGCTCCGGCCTCCGCTGGCGTGGTGGGAATGATAGGCCACTGGGCCCACCTCGGTGGTGGCCTTGTGGGATTCGCCTTCGGAGCGGTGTGGTTTCGCGAGCGTGTGGTGACACGTGAAATGCTTATCCGCGAGCGGATATTGAATCAGCGCCGTCTCTCGCAGGGTGACGATATTTCCTAGTGTCTCGCCGGCTACTGACCTAGACCTGAGACCAGATCGAGAAGCAAGAACCGACCGGTTGAGAGGAAGTGATGGAAGCAAAGTCCAGCGACGGGTGCGAGAAGCAAGATAAGCAGTGAGACGATGGCACTTCCGCATCCGCCAGACTCCTCGACTTGCACGTAGTCTTGTCGACTTTCTCGTTCGCGTGGTTTTGGAGTTGATTTCGGTTTTTTCTCTTTTTTTTGCTTTGGTAGAGGTGGGGTATCATCGTCGTCTTCGGAAAATTCCTCTTCGTCCTTGTCTTCCTCTGAGTCGTCCTCAGTGCCCACGGGATCATCGTTGTCCTCAGTGTCGTTGTTGTTAGCAGGTTGTTCCGTTTTGACGAATGGTGGAAGAGGGTCGAGCCGTGGACGGCCAGCCTGCATGAAGAGCATCATGATTTCGCCGATCTTGACCACATCTGCGTGCGAGAGTTCGGCCATTGTGGTTTCTTCGCCGTTGACTTCGAGGCCATTGGTTGATTCGAGGTCTTCGAGGCTGAAATTGGATCCTGCGCCGACTCTTCGCAGCACACAATGGTGAGCGCTCAGTGATGGGTCTTCGATAACGACGGTGTTGTCCGCAGCGCGTCCGATGCGGATGGATTCCATTTCGAGGCCGTATTTACGAACTTCTCCAGAAGGGAGTGTGAGTATAATTTTCGCGGATTCTGACATGATAGGATGGGGTAAGACGATTTTGTCGGATTGACGTTATGGATTAAACGTCCGAATGGCGCGCAATCTTGGGAACTGCGTTAAGAAGTTGTTTTGTATAGTCGTTTGTTGGTCGGTAGAATACGTCATCGGCACTCCCGGTTTCGACTAATTTACCATGATACATCACGGCGATGTTATCGGCAAGGTAGTGGACGACACCTAGGTCATGGGAGATGAAGATCATTCCGAGGTCAAGATCTCGCTGAAGTTGGCGGAGTAGATTGAGGATTTGTGATTGGATGGATACGTCGAGGGCGGACACTGGTTCGTCGGCGATGATGAGCTTTGGCTCTGGCGCGATGGCGCGCGCGATAGCGATACGCTGACGTTGACCGCCGGAGAACTCATGCGGGTATTTCTGCATGTATTTAGCGGCGATGCCTACTGTTTCTAGCAGCGTAGCGACACGCTGAGTGGCCTCGGTTTTAGAGATCTTGCCATGACGTTGGCGGACGGCTTCGGCGAGAGTAGCGAAGATAGTCATCCGCGGGTTGAGTGAGGCGTAAGGGTCTTGGAAGACCATCTGAAAGTCGAGTCTGTGACGGCGGACTTCTTTGGCGCTGAGGATGGTGAGTTCTTCGTCATTGAGTTTGATCGATCCGGAACTGACGGGGAGGAGCTGCATGACACAGCGGGAAAGGGTGGATTTCCCGCAGCCCGACTCTCCGACCAGTCCGAGGATTTTTCCGTTTGGCACGGTAAGGGAAACGCCATCCACAGCGCGAACAATGCCGTGTTTGGTATGGAAATGTTTGGTGAGGTCGGTGAGTTTGAGCATTTTGGGTGTAGCGGGTAGCTGGTAGGAAGTAGATTGAAGGGGCGCTGGCGTGCGATCAGAAATACGGTGAAAATCTGTTGGTGGAATAAGTTTTGAGCGCACCGATGGTTTTCATGTCGTCATTAGGGAAAATTTCTACTGTGACGTGATCTTTCGTCAGGGGGATGGAGACGGTGTTCTTATCAGTGAAGACATATCTGAGTTCACTGCCCGTAAGTAGATCAAATTTTTCACTAATCTGCAGATTATTGAAAACGAAGATGATTTGAGAATTCTCGTTTTCAACTAGATAGGATGACGTGCCGTCGGAGCCTTTGCCATTTGTTATACGAAATGATCCGAAGTTCTCAGTTGCTCCAGATGTCTGGCGGAGGTGGGCGACTTCTGATCGAGCCTCTTGGATGACTTTTTCGCCTTGCTTCTCAATCGCGTCTTTTAGAGTTTGTGAGAGAATGGCGGCGTGTGCGCGCTCTCTTTGGAATTCCTCAGCAGCGAGTTTTTGAGCAGCGAGATCCGCTTCGCTCAATTTGGTGCTCGGAGATTGGCATGAACAGAGAGCCCCGAAGACTAGCGACACGAGAATTGGGATGCCGCAATGTTGTTGGTGGAAATATCTCATTGTTCCATCACTCGCTTTTGCGCACCGCGCGGCAGCCGGGGCAGTCTTGGACCCAGTGGCCAGGAGTGGTTTCGACGAGTTCGGGCTGTTGGTCGGTGAGGCAGAGTGATGCGTCGCCGAGGAGGTTGCGGGGTTTGAAGGAGCATCCGTGGAGAGGTTTGGTGAGATCCGGTGGGAGCCCAGGAATGGTATGGAGATCTTCGCCTTTGGAATGCATCGCGGGGATACTGGCTTCGAGCGCGCGGGTATAGGCATGCAGCGGGTTGCTGAAGAGATCCTTGGTGGTGGTGCTTTCGACGAAGCGTCCGGCATACATGACATTCACTTCGTCACAGGTTTCAGACACAACGCCGAGATCGTGTGTGATGAAAATAACTGCGGTGCCAAGATCTCGCTGCATATCCTTGATAAGGTCGAGAACCTGTTTTTGGACAGTAACGTCGAGAGCGGTGGTGGGTTCGTCGGCGATAAGTAGATCGGGTTTGGTGATTAAGGCCATGGCGATCATCACTCGTTGGCGCATGCCGCCGGAAAACTCGTGAGGGTAGGAATCGATGCGTTTCTCAGCATCCTTGATGCCGACTTTTTCCAGCATCTCAATGGCGAGGTGACGGGCTTTTTTTCCGTGGATGTTGTCGTGAATCTCCAGTGGCTCGGTAAGTTGCTTACTGATCTTCATGTAGGGGTTGAGCGAACTCATCGGATCCTGAAAGATCATCGAGATACGCTTGCCTCGGATAGTGCGGAGTGTTTTTTCGCCGCAGGATAACAAATCGGTGCCTTCATACATGGCGGTGCCGCCGGCGATCCGTCCAGGAGGCATGGGGATCAAGCCGAGGAGGGAATAACAGGTTACCGACTTCCCCGAACCTGACTCGCCGACGATGCCGACGCTTTGTTCCTTTTCTACGTTGAGGCTGACGCCGTCGACGGCTCGAACAATTCCAGCACGGGTATCGAAGTAGGTCTTTAGGTTGTTTACAGAAAGTAGGGGCATGGGGGAACGGTTTTAGGCGTTAGGTTTTAGGGTTTAGGTGTGTGGGGTTGGTTTGGCTGAGGTCTGTGGGTGCCTTGAATGCTGGGGCGGTGTCATGGGCTTGACCTGTGGTTTAGGCTGGATGCGATCGGTGGAAGGAGTAACCAATAACCAATAACAAATAACTGATAACCGGTTAGTCCTTAGCGGATTTGGGGTCTAGGGCGTCGCGGAGGCCGTCGCCGAGGAAGTTGAGACAGAGAAGAGTGAGGGAGAAAATGATGCTTGGGTAGATGAGTAGTGGAGCATTGACTTCCATACGGTCGGCTCCTTCTTTGATGAGAATTCCCCATGAGGAGTTGGGAGGTTGCACGCCGAGGCCGAGGAAGGAGAGGATGGCTTCGAAGAGCATGATGCCGGGAACGGTGAGAGTGGTGTAGACGATCACCGGACCCAGGGTGTTGGGTAGGATGTGGCGCAGCAGGATGCGGGAGTTTGAAAGTCCGAGTGAACGTGCGGCTTCGACGAATTCCTGCTTTCGTAATCCTTGCACCTGTGCTTGCACGATACGCGCCATGTTGAGCCAACCGATGGCACCGATGGCGATGAAGAGCGGCACCAGTGAGGTGAAGCGGTAGACGGATTGGCGCTCGGTATCGAGAAGGTTTGCCAACCAGGTAGTCATCGAGTCGGTGTAGGTGTTTACCCAAAGGGAGAAGAGGATGACGAGGACGAGAAAGGGAAGCGCGTAGAGAACGTCGACCGAGCGCATCATCAGCGAGTTCGTTCGCCCACCGACGTAGCCTGCGATGCCGCCGTAGAGGACGCCGATGGTTGAGGAAACGGCGGTGGTGATCAGTGCAACGAGGAGAGAGATTTGTCCGCCATCGAGCACCCTGGATAGGAGATCGCGCCCGAGGTGATCGGTGCCGAGGAGGTGTGATATACTGGGTGCCGCAGAGCGGTTATCGAGGTTGATCTTATTGGGGTCCGGGAGGAACCAGCCGGTGGCATCGGCTCCGTCTTGCGGTGGTCCGGGAAGAAGAATGGGACCGAGGAAGCAGGTGAGGAAAATCACCAGGACGACTATTCCGCTGATGAAGGCGATGCGGTTTTTCTTCAGGCGTATCCAAGCGTCCTTCCACAAGGAGGTGCCGACTTCACTTTCACTGGGAGCGTCGGCTTGAGGGACGGTGGTTTTGTTGGTGTTGGGGGCGATGCTCATGCGGAATCGGAAAATGAGAGAGAAAAAAGCGGATGTGGATCAGTTGCCGTCGGCTGTGCGGGCGCGTGGATTGAGCCACAAATTGAGGAGATCTGACAACAGATTGGCGGCGACAATCAGTGTGCCGTATAGCAGAACAATACCTTGCAGCAGGGTGTAGTCGCGGTCGCCTGGAGCGTTGACGAAGTGCTGACCCATGCCGGGGATTTGGAAGATGGTCTCAATGACAAATGAACCGGAAATGATCGCGGCGAATGCGGGGCCGATGAACGCGACGACGGGCACCAATCCACCGCGAAGTGCATGGCGGGTAATGATGGTGCGCTCGGGAATTCCTTTGGCGCGGGCGGTGCGGATGAAGTCCTGTGAGAGGATTTCCAACATGCCGGAGCGTGTCATGCGCGCGATGTAGGCGGCGGTCGGGAGTGCGAGTGTTAATGCGGGGAGCACGAGGTCGCCAGGATTTCCCCAACCGGCAACGCGAAACCATCCGAGATGCACACCGAAGACAATGGCGAGGACAGGGCCGATGACGAAGGTGGGGATACAGATGCCAACCAGTGCGCCGATCATCGACGCGTAGTCCGCCCAACTATTGCGTTTTACTGCGGCAATGACCCCTGCGGGGACACCGACACCGATGGCGATGGCCATGGCGCAGACACCGAGGGCGAAGGAGACGGGGAACGACTGGCCGATGATCTCGGAGACTTGACGGTTTTCCCGTTTCATCGAAGCGAGGAGATCGCCACGTGCGACGTTGGCGAGGTAGTTGCCGTATTGGACATAGATGGGTTTATCGAGACCCATCTTCTCGCGCAGGACGCGCTCGACATGCTCGGGGATTTTGCGTTCCTGTTGGTAGGGCGATCCGGGCAATTGGCGGACGATGAAGAAGGTGATTGTGAGGAGAACGAACAGAACGAGCAAGCCCTGCAGAAGACGGCTGATGATGACTTTAAACATGGAATAAAAAGTTGGTTGGCGGTGTCATGCGATGGACTATTTCCGAGCTTTGTTGGTTTCCAGTCGGATTGCCTTATAAGGATGGTTATCGAGAAGCAGTGGGTCCCAGCCTTCGACAGATGGATGGAGCAGGTAATTGCGGGCACGCCAACCAAGCGGAGCGACGGGAGCATCTCTCATCATTAGTTGTTCAGCCTTCGAGAGAGTGGTGAGGCGTTCGGTCGGATCGCCTTTAGTGGCGGCTTCGTCGAGTAATGCTTCGTATTCCTTGGAAGACCAACCTGTGAGATTGTTGCCGCCGTCCTTGCGCCACATGAAGAGGAAAGTGGTGGGGTCGAGGTAATCGCCGATCCATCCGTTGAGGGAAATTTCGTAATCCATTGTTTGAACTGCAGCCAGGTAAGACGACCACTCACGGTTTTCGATCGATACCGTGACACCCAGGTTTTCCTTCCACATCGCCTGTATGGTCTCGGTGATGGTCCGGGAACTCTCTTTGGATGTGGAGAGGAATTTCAAGGTGGGAAATTTGGAGCGGTCTTTGTATCCCGCCTCGTCGAGCAGTTGGTTGGCGAGGTCAGGGTCATAGTCGACGCTCTTCGGAGCGTGGTAGCCCCCGAACGCTGGAGTCAGGCTATCCGCCACACGATAGCCGTAGAGTAGGTTTTCCGTGAGCGCCTTGCGGTCAATGCTAAGGCTAAGAGCTCTGCGAACGTTTGTGTCACTAAGAACATCGACGTTGGTGTTGAAACGCAAGAAATCCACACCGACGTAGGGGTCTTGTTGTATGTGCTCGGGCATCGACTTCTTGAGCTCGGGAATGAGTTCGTTTGGAGCGGTGGAAGTCGTGTGGATTTGGCCTGCTTTATACGCGCGGATCTCGGTGTATGGGTTGGAGATGGGGAGGAAGCGGACGCCGTTCAGCCAGACGTTTTCATTATCCCAGTATTGTTCGTTTCGAGTGATTTCGATATAGCTATTGAATCGCCACTCGCTCAGTTTGAAAGGTCCGTTGGAAACGAGGTTTTCGACCGTCCAGCGGTTTCCTCGGTCGGTCATTTTTTCCTTACGAGTCTCTCCGTTTGCGTATTCGAGAACAATATGTCGAGGCACAGCGAACCACGTGTAGTGGCGGGTGACCGATGGCAGGAAGGGGACGGATTCCTTGCAAATGATCTTCAAAGTGTAGTCGTCGACGATCTGGATACCGACCTTGGCGCGTTCCCAGAGGTCCGGTTTTCCCTGTTCATGCCACTCAATGAGGCGGTCGAGAATGGCAACCTGAACTTCCGTTGGAATGGTTTCCGGGAAGGAGAAGCGGGTTGCGGGGTTTTCGCGGATCGCTTTGAGTTCATCGGGTGAGAGATTGTCGAGGCCGATGGAAAGATTGAGTTGTTGTTGATCCTCTGCATTTAGAGGATCTCCACTTTCGACCTTGGATTCGATCTCGCTGACCTCGATGGATTTGTTGCCGCGGAAGCCGACGGCTTTGAGTGTTTCCCACGTCACGGGGAAATCGTGATCGAGGCCGCACAGAATGTAGCCGAGATGACTTTGGTTATACTCTTCGGCGTTCTTGATGAAGTAGAGCATTTCCGCGTACTTGGCAGCGAGAGCCGGGGTGAGGATGCGCTCGTAGGAAAACGCGAAATCCTGTGCGGTGAGTTTTTCGCCATCGGACCAGACGCCGTCTTTACGGAGATAGAACGTCCATTCGGTAGCGTCGGGGTTGGATTCCCATCGCTCAGCGGCTCCAGGCAGCATCTCGGTGTCGCTGGTTCCAGAGTCGGCGATGAGGCCCTCGAAG
>JAGXGH010000052.1 GCA_024636835.1 Verrucomicrobiales bacterium
AGTTCATCGACGCCAAAGACGACCACCCTGAACTCGTCGCCATGGTGCTTGAACTCATTGCCAAACTCTACGCTATCGAGAAAGAGCTTCGTCAAAACCAAGCCAGTGACGAGCAACGACTTGTGGTTCGGCAAGCGCAATCACGTCCCGTGCTCGACGAGCTCTATCAAACCATCCTTGGACTAAGCCAACGCAGCGACATCCTACCCAAGGGGCCGTTAGGCAAAGCGCTGAGCTACGCCTTGGGTCAATGGTCAGCCACCGCAGCATGGACAGAGCACGGCGAGATCGAGCTGGACAACAACGGCGTGGAAAACTGTATCCGCCCGACCAAACTCGGAGCTAAGAATTGGTTGTTCATCGGCGGCGAAGACACCGGCTGGCGAACCGCCGTAGTCTATACAATGATCGAGAACATCCGCTGCCACGGCAAGTGTCCACGAGCCTACCTCGAGTGGGTGTTCGAGCGCCTGCCGGCCATGACCAACCAGCAAGATCTACGCGAGCTACTCCCAGTGGCTTGGCTAAAGCTGCAAGCTGAAGAAGCGAAATCAGCGTAAGACCGTGGCGGAAAGATCCGGCCTGATCAAGCTCGGATCAATGGTGCCCTGTTTAGCGCTTACGAGGCTCCTTGTTGAACATGCGTTTCAGAATATGGTAATTCAAGATCTGAGGGCGATAATGGATGTTGATTTGAAGCAGAAAGTCATGCCTTGGCCTGAGGGGGCTCTTGGAGATGTCCAAAACAACAATGCCTCCAACGAAAGTGGCGAACCACCGAGCACTCCGTGAGCTTGTATATTCACCCAATCTATTTTAGATAAGTGAGTGGGTAAAAGTTGTTGAACGAAGCACTTGTCAACAACTTCTCAGTATTTATCTGAAGTGATTATTCGGCGACTGTAATATTGGTTTTTTTGATTAGAAAACTGTCGCGTAAGCCTATGGCTTTTACATTCTCAGAGCCCTGTTTTTCTTTTAACCATTCGATCGAAGTTTCCAGATCGTCGATTGCTTTTGGGAATGGTTTTAGTCCGCAAGAGAGTTTTCGGCCGAAGTTATCCCAATGAACAGGGAAGATATTTTTTGGATTCAGTGCACCGGCTGTGTTCCTCCAATATTTTTCCTTGAGGCGCTCGCTCTCATCAGAGAATCCTCCGAGGCCGAGAAGAAGAACGTCCGCTTGCATGCCGTTGAATTGCCCGTCCTTGGCGCCTGCTGTGGTTGTAATGGCAAGTGAGCCTTGTGGGTGATCTATGTGGATAGCATAGACTTTGCCGCATTTGAAATCGCTAAATTTTGCTGGTGTAACGACGGGTTTCTTGATGTCGCCATCGACCGCTTTCTGGAGGCGTCGGCGCGAAGTGACATGGCATGACTGAACAAATGTGATCTTGAACTTACCGATATTGTGAACTTCTTTTGGCGCTCTAAGGATTTCGAGATGGTCTTTATCCATTTTGCCTTTCGCTCCCTGATGAACAAAGCCGTAAGATTCGTTACCAAACACCTTAGCTCCCGTCTTTTGGGCGACGTAAGGGGCATCAAGGGCGTGATCGTGATGGGAGTGACCAATAAGGATTGCATTTAGTTTGGTGATTCCGCCATTCTCTAATTCGCTATCGATAACGTCTTTGTCTGGAGCGATCTTACCAAAAAGTGTTCGAACTGCCGAAGGGCGTGAAAAGAATCCATCAACAAGTAGGTTGGTTTCACCATCGGAAACGAGAATGGTTGTATTACCAAAATAGGTGACTTTCACGCCAGGGCTTTGTGGCGCTCGATATGGCGCTGTATATATTTCTGCGTCGCTGAGAGGGCTATAGCTACTGCAGGAGGTTGCGAGTGATATGAGAAGGCAGGCGTAAAAGTAAGTTCTCATGATTAAATCGAAGTTATCTAACTAATCCATGAGCTGTTGGCAATAACAGTGCGAAAAGATCTTGAGGGGCAGTTCTATGATATGATCATTCCTCGAAGCGTTCGTAGTGTTTTCTGCATGGACTTGGAGTCGCTCACGCGAGCCTCGGATCGACTCACGGTGGGAGAGTTATTCGTTGAGAAGAAACAACTCACTCCTTTGGGCCGACCTTGGCAATAAATTCAGACACGTCGTCTCCGTAGAACTTGTTATTGGTATGAGCTTCAGTGCTTCAAGTGTATCGGCAGAAAGGACATTCATCTGGTTTAAATGTTTTGCAGCCCACAACGCGGTTTCAGGATTGGATTGCAAAGAGATTGTCCGAAGCCGTGACGTGATATCCTCTTGTTTGTAAGGATACTTCGACAGTTGCTCCACCACGCCGTCGATTGCCAGTTTACGATCAATCTCGTGCATCCAAAAACGTGATAATGACCAGCGCAAATTGGTGGGAATATGTTGACCCCTTGCATGTATATTAGTAGCACCGTGATTATACCGCCAGAGTTCGTCTTCGAATTCGATCGTCTGATAGACCTGGTCAAGTGCCTCGTCTAGAGTCTGTTCCAGCTCAGTATTATGCACGAAATACTCAGGGGGTGCCTGCAGAAGCTCACGATGGACACTTTCGACAGCATCATTCAATCGGTCTTTGCGAAGCGCCTGCAACTGAGAGGTCTGATACACGAAGGCTGCACAAAAAATCACTGACGTAACCATGCTGCAAATGCTAACAATGCGAGGAATCTGCTTTTTCATTCTCTGCGAAAAATACCCTTAAAGAGCGTTCCGTGGAAGGGAAAAGGGGGTGAAAGCCACTTCAAAGGACACTAATTATCTGATGCGTTGTCTAAAGAGAACGCCTCATGGTAGGCGGCGAACTCGGAAGCTCCGCACCACGACTTTGCTTCCCGGGTCGTGCGCTTGAAACGCGAAAGTGCCTTGATTAATCCGCTTCTTCTTCCAGGTGTGGGTGTCGGGTTGTTTCCAGCGATTGGTTTCCTTCCCATTCACGGAGACTATGGCGGTGTTGTTTTCCACACGTAAGACCATGGTCACCCATTCGCCATCGGCGTGACCGGGTACACGAATATCTTCAAGGCCGAAAATGCTCCCCGTTCTCCGCCAATCCTCGTGGCTGACATTGATTTGACACTCGAGCCCGAACGCAGGCCAATCCGACTCCTGCCACTGTGTATGAAAAAAGAGCCCGGAATTGGCATTTTTAGAAGTCTTGAACTGCACCTCCGCCTCGAAGTTTTTCCAGGACGCTTTGCCATCCTCGCCCATATAGAACAGATGCGCGCGCTTGCCATTGAGAACGAGTAAATTGTCCTCGATGCGGACGGATTCGGGGTTTTCACCCACCTTCCAGTTTTTGAGGCCGGTGCTCTGGTCGAAGAGCACCTCCCATTCATTGGCGTGAACGGAGAGGCCTAAAGATAAGAAAATGACAAGTAGGGTGATGGTGTGTCGAATCATGGTGATTTAGAAGCTGTCTGAAAAGTGAAGTTAACGCAATCCTTTGAAGCGTTTTCTTGTTCATTAAGATGTATATGATTGCCTCGGCTTCGGGTGTCGGTTTTAATGATCGTGGCGGTATCCGGTGTGTCAATTTCATTCATCACTATCATAGAACTATCAATCTATGACGTTTTGATCCAATTAAGATAGTGGTGCCACATTTAGTAGGGCATACTGCACGAGTGGCTCATGCGGATTTCGAATTCTTCACTTGCCCGCGCATGCTAATCGAACAGTAATAGGAATGATGAATATTTGCATCCCTATCTTTTCTCTATTCTTGCTCGTTATCGGAATCTCCACGCCATCCGCAGTAGCGAAAGAGAGTCCTCCGAACATCATCGTCATACTGGCGGATGACCTGGGTTGTCGGGACATGAAGCTCTATGACGGCTGGGTGGAGATGCCGCGGATTGAGACCATGGCAGAGCAAGGCATGACCTTCACGGATTTTCATTCAAACTCGTCGGTCTGCAGTCCGACTCGTGCGGCATTTCTCAGCGGTCGGTATCAGCAACGGGTGGGCATTGTCGATGTGATCGTGGGTGCCAAGGAACCTGAGTCCGGTCTCCCCCCATCATCTCCCACCATGGCTAAGGTTTTTCAAGCGAACGGCTACGCAACAGCTCTGTTTGGTAAGTGGCACCTCGGCTATGAGGATAAGTTCAACCCCGTCCACCACGGGTTTGATGAGTTTGTCGGTTTGCTCAATGGTGCGGGAGATTATCACGTCAACGATAAGAACTGGCGCAATGGGTTGGAGAAATACAAGATGGAGGAATACGCCACCGATATTATTACGGGAAAGAGCGTCGATTTCATCGAGCGGCACAAGGACGAGCCGTTCTTTCTCTACATCGCTCACCAGACGCCGCACAACCCTTACCAGACCCGTACTGACACCCCGGAAAACCGCAAGGAAGATTGGCGGCAGAACCGAGTTGGTGATGAAAACCGTCCACGCTACAAGGAAATGCTCAAGGATCTGGACAACAGCGTTGGAGCGATTCTGGACAAACTGAAGGCATCCGGGTTGGCGGAGAATACCTTGGTGATTTTCTGGTCCGATAACGGTGACGTGGGCATGAGTCCTGTGGAGCGCAAACTGCGTGGTACCAAGTTCGGCCACTATGAAGGCGGTCACCGCGTTCCGGCAGTGGCATGGTGGCCGGGAAAAATTCCGGCTGGAAAAACGTCCGATGCCTTGTTGGCTGGCTTCGACCTGTTTCCGACTCTCACCCAGATTGCCGGAATCTCGGAGCATAACCCCGAGAATCTTGACGGAATCAGCTTCGTGGATCATCTGATGAAGCAAGCTTCTGTTCCCGAGCGGGACATCTTCTTTGGCTACGAACCCAAACTCGGCACCGGGCTGCGCCGGGGACAGTGGAAGATGATTTTGAAAGGCGACGACATACAGCTCTACAATCTGGAGAAAGATTTGAAAGAGTCGACCAACGTCGCCGCTGATCATCCGGAAATCACCGCATCCATGCGTGCAGCCATCGAACGGTTTAAAGAGACAGTCGTGCCGGGCTCCTAGAAGGCGAGTCGCCTTGTTCTGTTGATTGATCCCAAACTATGCGGTCACTTCACCCGACTGAGAACTGCGATGGCGGCTTGGTTGTCGTATTCTTTGGCCAGATCGAGTGCGGTGACACCTCCCTTGGAGACGACCTTAGGATCGACCTTCTGTTCGAGGAGGAATTGGATGAGCTCTGCGCTTCCGCTCACCGCCGCTTCGTGGAGAGGCGTTCCTCCAGCTTCACTAAGCGCATTGACCTTTGCTCCTCCTTTGACGAGGACTTGAACCATTTTTAGCTGGTCCTTCGCCGCCGCACAATGCAGCGGCGTCCAGCCTTTTTTATTGAATTCACCGGTCTTGGCTCCGGCTTCGAGAAGTGCTGCGGCGACCTCGGGCAGATTTCGATCTACCGCCAGGTGTAGCGGCGTTTGCTGGCTCTTGTCCTTCGCATCGATGTCGGCACCATTTTTGATCAGCTCAATAGCGATGTCACTCTGCTTCCGCAAAATCGCCTGTTGAATGGGAGTCATTGTCGGGTGCTTTCCCCGCTTGGCTGATTCCGGATTGGACTCCAAATGCGCCTGCACATCGGTCAGGTCTCCACGCGCAATGGCCTCATCGATGGTGTCATGCTTCGTATCCGCAGCATGGAGGAAGCCAATGCTGGCCAGAAGGCTCAGGGAAATGGGGAGAAGTGTGGTCAGTGCTTTCATATTGCCGATTCAATAGGAGCTTGCCAGAGATTAGTGATGGGTTACAAGCTTAGACCAAGCTGGGGGGAGCTTGCTGTTCTAGATGGAAATCTTCTTTATTGTATCCCTAAGCAGCGGGCATTCCATTCAATTTTCATGCTCTGCGGGCAAACGCTTCGTTCTGAGAGGCAATAGGCTGGGAGAGACTGGCGGAATGCATTTACAGGCTTAGAATGAATAATGGGTGTCCTGAATCTCCGTCCTGAATCTCCGTAGGCAGGGTCAATTTGCCTTTGCCCGATACTTCGGAGTGCTTTTTGGATACCGAATGACTGCAGTGGAGAGGTGCCGCGAAAAGTTTAAGTCTCGGCATATAAGAAATATGACAGAATTGGTGTGTTGTTAGCGTCTACCTATGGCGTGAAGCCGCTTTATTGAAGCGGGCGTTTTCGCGCTCCATCCACGCCAAAATCCATAGATTGAATATGACCCACCACCACACCACCGCATCCATTAGACCTGCCTCTTTTCCAGGAATGCTCCGTTTCCTGCTCCTCATGTTTTTTTCCAGCTTTGCAGGTTCACTCACTATGGCTGGACCAACTGCCAAGAAAGATCAAGAAGTCACGCCTCCCTCTATTGAATTGGGCGCGCCATTTGGAGATCACGCCATCTTGCAGCGCGGCATGAAGGTGCCTGTGTGGGGGTGGTCAAAGCCCGGGACGAAGGTGACCGTGAGTTTTGCCGGTCAGAACAAGACGGCCGTCGCCGACGAAGATGGCAAGTGGATGGTTGAACTGGATGATTTGAAAGCCAGTGAGCAACCTCGGCAATTGGTGGTGAAGGAGAATGGTGGTAAAACCCTTACCCTAGAGGATGTGCTGGTGGGCGAAGTCTGGCTGGCCTCCGGTCAGTCGAACATGCAATGGGAGGTGGGTAAGAGTTCGGCCAAACTGATAGCCGATAAACTCAAGGAGGCAGCCGAGGCCGAGGGCGGCAAATTGGCTCCGATCCGCGAATTCAAGGTGACTAATTACTACGCTCACCTGCATCCCATCGAACACGCCGCTGGCGCATGGAGCCAAGATTACCACAGCTACAGTGCGATTGCCTTCGCCTTTGCCCACAAACTATATGAAGAGCTGGGCGTGCCGATTGGTATCCTCAATTGTTCATTCAGCCAAACCGCGATCGAAGCCTGGACGCCACGCGTTGGCTATGATGATAGCAAGAGCGATTACAACAAGAAGATCCACGGTAAGTTGCTCGAGACTGACCCATCTACACCTGAGCACAAAGAAGCTTGGTCGGCGTTCTACGATAGCGTGATGGACGTTGTGAATCAAAACCAGAAGATTGCCGATGAAGGTGAGAACCAGTTTCTAGACCTTCCAAAACAAACCCCGGGGAACATGAACAGCAATCGTGATGCGACTTGGCTTTTCAATGCTCGTCTCAATCCAGTGATTCCTTATGGCATTAGTGGAGCTATCTGGAACCAAGGTTATGCGAATATGGGTGGTGGGCTGACATATTATGACAATCTCCATGCGTTGATTCGTGGATGGCGCACTCTTTGGAGTGATCCGGAATTGCCAGTCTACTTCCACCAGTTTTACTCGCCCGGCAACGATGTCGATAAGAGTGAGAACCATCCAGACATCGGCAGCACGGCTGAGATGCGATTGGGAACCTGGCTTGCGCGTGATATTCCTTATACCGGCATGGCCAGTCAGATCGATAACCAAGGGGCGATTCACTACGGCAGCAAGGTAGTGCCTGGACAACGCCTCGCCCTGCATGCGCTCAAGAATCAATATGCCAAGGACGTGGTGGCCAATGGGCCGATGTTCAAAGATTATGAGGTGAAGGGCAATCAGCTCATCGTCTCTTTCGACTTCGCCGATGGTGGGCTTGTAGTCGCCGAGTCCGGAAGCAACTACATCAACAAAAAAGACCCGGAATCGACCGGCTTTGCCGATCCGAAAGTGATCGAAAATGGTGCTGATCAAGTTAGTCTGTTTTACCTCGCTGGTGAGGACCGCGTCTGGCATCCGGCCAAAGTCAGTATAAATGGCGATAAGGCGGTGGTCACTTCTGATGCGGTCAAGACTCCTCACGGTGTCGCCTACGGCACTGGTGGTGTCGGTTTTCAGCCTAATCTCTACAACCAGGCGCTGCTGCCGACCACGCCGTTCATCGTTTATGACAACAAAATGGTGACCAGAGCCACTTGGCCGGATTCGCCAGTTAAGATCGCCGGGGTAGAGGAGGATCCCTCAACGGTGGGCTTGGTCTACGAATACCGTAAGTTTCCCATTCTCAGCACTCAGTTCCGCGACAATGCTGTATTGCAGGCTGGCCAAGCGGTGACGATTTGGGGAGCAGCCAAGCGTGAATACATGCCCCACGTGAAGGGTGAAAAAGTGATTCACTTCAACTTCGATGGTATCGAGAAGACGATTCCGGTGACCGAGGATATGACCATCTGGAAGGTAACGCTTCCAGCAATGGAGGCCAGCGACAAGCCCAAGACACTTAAAGCCAGTCTGACCATCGATGGTGAACTGGTGCACGAACGCATAGCCAAGAACATCGTCATTGGCGATGTCTGGTATGTGGCTGGTCTGGGCGACCAGAACATTGGTAAACTCGAAGACCCCGTTAGTGGCCCGATTCGGATCATGACGCGTAAAGCCAAGGGGGTGAAAACCGATCGCGAACGTCCCTATGCGGTAGCGACATCGACCACCCCGCTCAACCGTTTCGCCTCATACTGGAGCACGCCGGCGGAGGATGGCTTCGCCGCCAACCTTGCCAAGGCGATCCATGCCAAGACCGGCAAACCGGTGGGCATTATCTACATGGACGCGGCTAATTTTGAGATGAAGCACTGGATGGACGTGCCGTCGCTAGCCAATGCACCAAGCCTTGCGGGCGATTATGAGGATATTGCTGCGATCACTCCGGGCACTCCTTTCTACAAGCAGAATGCCGAGCGTTATGTTCAGGCATGGAAGACCTATTGGAGTGATTACATTCCCGAGATGATTGCCACCAAGGCGGTGCCGGATGGAGCCGCATGGGGGAGCTACCCGCAGTTTGCAGGTTCAGTGGAGACCGATGCCACCCAGATTTTCAACGGAGGAGTCGCTTCGTTCCGTCGTACGCAACTCAAAGGCATCGTGTTCATGACTGAGGCGACTATGGTTGAGAAGGGTGAGGGCGCTAACTTTGGTGGCGAGATGGCGGCTCTGGCCAACGGCTGGAAGCGTATCTTCAAAGGTGAGAAAGATCTGCACTTTGTCTACACCATCCCAACTGCCGATCTGGCACCTAAGATCTCTAAACCGAATAGCATTAAGGGAGCAAGCGTGGGTTTCGAAGTCAGTGCTTGGCCGGAACAAGAGAAAAAGGGTGGCTACCCGGCCGGCGAACACGAGGCTCTGAAAGGTCTGGTCGATGCCGTGGTCAAGGCGGCCTACTAAGAGGAAATTATCAAAAAGCCCCCGCTTGAATCTCATGCGGGGGCTTTTTCTTGAATCGTGGTGGTGGCTCTCAGACCAAATCCAAATCCTGGTATTGATCTGACGCGATCGGGCAGGGAGTTGGTTGGTCGTGAACTACTTTTGCGCGGCCAAAATCATGTTTATTCGAATCCGGTATCAGACGATTTCTTCCTTCTCTTTGTCCCAGCGCAACTCGCGCTTTTCGTGATAAGCGTTGGCGGCCATCATTAGGGTGGCGGTTTCGATGAAGGCTTGGTCTTCGTCGCAACTTGGTTTCTCGCGGTTACGCACGCAGTTCAAGAAGTCCTGCATGTGGTCGGGACGACGGTGCTTTTCGTCGGGGCTGAAGAAGAATTTGGGTTCCAGTCGTGGACGTCGTGCAATACGGTGAGCGGATTCGTCGTCGAAAATTTCGAACATCGAAGCATTTTGACCGATCGAATTATAGATTAAGCGACCGTCGCGCCCAATGTATTCCGGCGACTGGCCACGGCGTGAGTTCATGCAGCCCTCGTAGGTAACCATGCAGTCGTTTTCTTCGAACATGAAGGTGCTTTGCCAGGTGTCGGGGATTTCGCGATCGTCCTTCCAGTAGTTGATCCGTCCATGTGAGGTGCAACTGTCTGGAATGCCGTATTTCAAGACCGTCTGGACTTGATCCAATTCGTGGGACAGTAGGTCGCCGCATTGGCCGGTGCCGTAAGCCCAGTAATTGCGCCAATGCCAGAAGTGGCGTTCGTTGAATTCGATTTCCGGGCAATTGCCAAGCCAGGCTTTCCAGTCGAGATCTTTGATCACCTGCTTGGGGTCGGGGCGTTCGTAGTTGGAGTAGGCTCCATACCATCGCCACGGCGGACGTTCTGGTGAGCCATTGAAAAATCGCCCGGTATTCACCAAGGTGACTTCACCGATCTCACCCTTGGCGATCATCTCGCCCCCCACGTAGGCGGCAGCCAGTTGGCGTCCTTGGTGGCCGAGTTGCATGACGGCTTTGGCGTCCTTGACTGCCTTGCGCATGCGTTTGGCCGCATCGATCGATGTGGTCCACCCTTTTTCGCAATACACGTCCTTTCCTGCAGCGATGCAGTCGAGCAGCATTTGTTCGTGCCAGTGGTCGGGGGTGGCAATGATCACGGCTTCGACCTTTGGATTGTTGAGCACCTCCTTGTAGTCCGAATGTGTTTTTACGTCCGGGTTGTTGGCCAATGGGATACCGCGTTCAAGATGCGGTTTATAGACATCGCAGATCGCGATGACCTTGCAATTTTTCTTGCTGGCGGAATCGCTCAGGAGTTTTGTGCCCCTGGTGCCGATACCGATTTGAGCCACGCGCACAGGCTCCGATTCACTGGTTGGTTCGGCACCTCGAAGAATGTTCGGCGCGATGTGACTGGCAGCAAATGTAGCTGTCGCCGTTTTTCCAGTTGTCTGGAGGAATTCACGTCGGGATTTTAACCGCTTCATAAGGTTTTCAATATGATGATCATGGTGCCGCGTGACCAGTAAGGAATGGGGATTGGTGTTATATTCCATCCATCCCTTGGATCAATGCCTACAACTTGCCGGGCAGAGGCGCTTGTTATGAAGCCGTTCCTCAAGTTGCGGTGAAATTTTTCGCCCTTTCCATGAGTATCGTAGTCATGTCAATGATTACATCGATCAAACGCCTGGCTCACCAACGGAGTCCTGGAAGTCGCTTTGGGGTTACCCATCCAACCATACCGTCAAGCTCGGGGAGTTTGTCTTTATCATGGCCGACACCTCAGCGCCTGCAAAATCGAACGTCTATCTGGCGGTGGATATTGATTGGCTAAAAGAGCAACTAGAGCTGAATCGCGACGCCCCAGCGATCTTTGTGATGATTCATATCCAGCAGCGTCGGCACAAGGTCGATGGCTGGCCGCAACATGGAGTTCACGATCCTGATCAAGTGGCGAAGGGCGAGGCAGTGATGGATTTACTCGAATCCACATCCAATGTGCGAGCTGTGTTTCACGGGCACAATCACAACGAAACAGGGGTCTACATTTCCGATGATCGACGCTACTTTTTCGACAGCCATGTGGGCGGAAGCTGGGGTGCCAAACGCGGTTACCGTATTGTGGAAGTTTACGACGACCACAAGATGATCTCCTATCAAATAGACGGAGAAGCTGAGGTGGTGCTAAACCGTCATGAATTGCCGGGTGCCTAAAGAAAATGGAAGTAGCAAGAAAGTTTATAAGTTTTACGTAATCGATTACAACATTCCTCATCAAAAATGTTGTCGCCAAGGTCAAATACCCGTATTACGACTTTTAAGTTGAGTCTGTCGAAACGCAGACGTGCAAAATATAAATCACTATCGGTAAATCCAAGACCTGTGTCTAAACTTCACTTATCCAGCGCCCGCCCCATCTCGGGTCTCCTTGCGATAACATCCATCGCCTTGCTTAGCCCGGGTGTCTACGCTCAGCAGGGTGGTGCCACCCCGGGTATACCCGATATCACGGTCTCCTCATCCGCAGGTGATGCCGTGATTTACGAGCCCTTTGATTACCCGGTTGGTGGGTTGAATGGTCAGTCAGGTAAGTCTGAAAAAGGGTTTGATGGCTCATGGAAAGCCAATCAAGAGACGCGACTGCAAGAGGGCTCGCTGAACTATTCCACACTTCCCACTCTTGGTGCATCCATTGGTAGTCTTGCAGAAGGTAATCGCTTTGGTGGGTCACGCGTTGTAAGTGCCTCGGCACTCTCGGCCAATGGTCTGCTCAATGACGGGGCAACGCTCTGGTTCAGCGCGGTGATGGGAATGGATGAGGGAGGCAATGTGACGAATTCCATCCTCAGTTTAGCGTTGTCTAACAATCAATTCGATGGCGGCAAATACGCATATTGGATTGCCGATGACGGTGGCCAACTTGGCGAGGGGGTTGGGGTGACATTAGGCCGCGTCACTGACGCTAAAGGTCGTGTATATAATGGACGCGCAGCAGCAGCACATTATCAAGATATCTCAAGGGGCAAGGGAACATCCGGTGTTGTTTATGGCAAATTGATAGATGATAACCCCAGTTTTGGTTCTGGTGAATATCGTCTGATCGTTGGCAAGATCACTTGGGGTGCAGGCGCAAGGGATACTATTGAGATTTTTCATCCAGCTGAGGACATGGCACTTCCTGGTTCGCCAACTTCAACTCTGACCGTCGATGTCGATCAGACGACATTCGATACAATTACCTTCGCGCGTGGCGATAAGGTTCTGTTGGACGAAATTCGTTTCGGTCCAACTTATCGCAGTGTAATCGGGATGCCTTCTACCGACAGCGATACGGCTACCAGTTTGAAAACGCAAACAGGTGTAGCTTCCAGTGGCCCCAGTAGTTTAGTCGTTGGCGAGCAGATTGATCTCTCGTCCCAGAATGGTGTCTCTGCTGATTTTAATCTTTCGGTCAATGATAACTATGCTGGTTACCAAGGAAAAGGCGAGAACGCAGATGAGGAACCGGTCAACACTGATGCCACCTTTAATGGACCTATTGTGGCATATCGATTCTGGAATAACCCCGCCAAATCATCTATTGGCACATTCGCGCAACGCGGCGGTATAATTGGTGATGTCAGCACCACCGATACCATTTTTACAAATGGCGTATACGCCAGAATATGGGAATCGACTGATCCCAACGGGAATGCTTTTGATACGAAACCGGATTTCACTGCAATTGTTGGGGACATAAACAATGACTTAACGGGCAGTGTGGATATCTCCGGTCTCACTTCGGGGAGCATATATTTCATTTATGGTGCATACCGCAATAGACCAACGCTTAGTCTCACTATGACTGGTTCCGTATCGACCAGTGATCTAAGTATTGACGAGTTGCATAACGGTGACAGTGCCAACAATTCTGAATATTACATCAGTCGGGCGGATTTCACCAATACAGACGGCTATACTACCATCAGTTACAGGTTTGGAGGTGCTGGTAAGGGTGAGGCTAACCTCCGCTGGAGTGGAGTTGTCGTCACAGAGCTGTCGGCTACAGCTGACTACGTAACGTGGATCTCTGGTTATTCCGACTTGGGCAGTTTAACCGCGTTGAATGATGATGCGGACAAGGATGGTATCCTCAATGGCGTGGAGAATTTTTTCGGCACTGATCCAACTAAAATTAGCGGCGGATTGCAGGCCGGTGCGTCCGATTTGGATCCAGGCACCTGCAACTTTACCCACCCACAGAGTGGCCGCAGCGCTTCAGACCTAAAAGCAACCTATCGCTGGTCTTTGGATGGAACCACCTATATGAATGATGGTGAATCCTTTGACGGCACGACAGTGACTTTCTCTACGCAGTTGAATACACCCGTGATCGGCACGACCACGGTGACTGGCAATATCACCGGCACACCGCGCGATAAGCTGTTTGTGGACGTCCAGGTGACACAGATGCCGTAACCCCTTTGCGGTCACGTTCCGGAAGGAATTCGCTGCCAGGTTCTGCCATGGACAGCTCTCGGTGATTCGATCTCTTCCTGAAAGAAAGATTCAACCGAGCCCGTTTGGACAGTCACTAATCTTGCTATGAAATTTCAAACATTCTGCTCTGCCGTTTTTTCGCTGTCGACATTGTTCGTCCTCTCCACACCTGTGGTGGCGAATGATCAGGAAGAAATTCCGCTGAATGCGCACGGCACGGAACTGCTTGAGAAATACACCAAAGAACTGGAGGCGCTGCGTGCAGAGGTTGTTGCAGAGTTGCCGCCAGTTGACGAGGCGAAGAAGGCACGATTTCTCGAAGTGCGAGCCAAGTGGGACGGAATACCCAAGACTACTGACGAAACTCCACCAACCGAGAGGAAGGCTTTGGACGACTTGCGGGAGCAGACGCAGAGCGACGCAATGGAGGCCGCCGAGGCCTTGTTGAGGGATCTTGCACCCTTGCTTTCATCCGATGCCCTCGATCCAAAGCTGATGCGGATCGCCATCCTTACCCACGCCACCCCGCGCGGTCTGGCGGAGTTTGCCCAGCAGGGGACTGACAAAGAAAAGCTTTTGGAGACGCTTTTTGCCGACGAGGCACTGATGCGCCAAGTGCTTGAAGCCGGGGGTGCCAATGGTGGCGCCTATGGTGAGATGATGGAGGTCTACACGGCCATCCTTGAGAATAGCGAGCGCGCCCGTGAGCGTGGAACAATTCTTCAAAGGCTGGCTCTTGGCACTGCCATTCACATGCCTTGGACCAATGGAAAGCCCGAAGCCGGTGTGCACGGCATCGTTTACCGCACTCGCTACGACGTCGATCAGGTGAAGCGCTATTTGCACTATGAGAAGGCCTACCTCGATGACGAGCTCGATCCGGCATTTCCCGAGTTCAACACTTGGGAATGCCGCTTCATCTGCAATAGCCAATACAGCGAAGAGGATCTCGCTTGGTTCCGTACGATGCTGAGGAATTACCGTCCAGACCAGATCACGATGGCCGACTACAAGTGGCGCTATATCCGCTTCATTAAGAGTGACGTGCCTTATTGCAGCACGACCAATGACCCCTCGCTGGGCATCCCTTCCCAAGAACATATTGCCTTGGGTGGTATTTGCGGTCGCCGCGCTTTTCTCGGTCGCCTTTCCACCCGCGCCTTCGGTATTCCTTCGCGTGCATCCACCCAGACAGGTCACGCTGCGATGAGCCACTGGACACCCGATGGCTGGGTAGTCTGCCTGGGTGCTTGGTGGTCGGTGGCTTGGTGCGGCCCTCAAGGCGGACTTGATTTCCTGCTCGATTCGCAGGCTCGTGAGTTCGAAGAGGATTATCAACAGGTGCGCCGCGCCCAGTGGCTTGGCGATGCCTTTGGCGAAGAAGATGTAAGCATCCGTAAGTATGGTGTGGGCGGAGGCTTCTGGAACAGTCTGGCGTTCGTTAAAAAACAGCTGATCGTCAAACAAGCCGAGGTCGAAGCTCTCGAACTGGTTGGCGGCATGAAGCTCGGCGAATCGGACGATTTGATCGGCGACGAAGAAGGAGAGGAACTCGAAATTCCAGATGCGGACAAAGAGATGACGGTGTCCGATGACGGCGCCATCACCATGCCGGCAGTCGCTTGCTACTCACCGCGTAAAAGTTCGGATCGTGTTCTGTTCCTCAAAAGCTGGGATGAAGGGTATCAACTGCACTACAGCCGCCTTGGTCAGCGTCCGGAGTTGTTCAAATATCGCGTCGAAGTCCCCGCTGAAGGTGAATACGAGCTCACAGCACAGGTCGTTACGGTATCGCCTAACCTAGAAGTTCTCGTCCGGATTAACCGCGACGAACCCGCTCCCTTCGCGATGCCTTATACCAAGGGCTCATGGGAAACCTCCGAGCCGATGAAGGTGAAGCTCTCCGAAGGACGCAATACGATCAGCATCACCGCCCGCACTCCAAACCGTGGTGCAAGCATCAAGAATTGGTATCTTAAGCCAGTGAAGTAATCTCCGCGTTGCCTGGCGATTTTCCAGACTCAAAATACTTATGAGGAAGAATTTTATCTGCCCGAGCATTCTGTGCCTAGGTGTTTTTTGTCTTACTGCGTTCGGGCTTCTTACCCTGAATACCACCGCGCAGGAGGCATCACCGACTGTCTCCAAGGAAGCGATCGCGGAACTCGACAAAGCTTTGGAAGCAGCCAAGGAAGGGGATTCTGAGGCTCGTCAGCGGCTAGCCGTGCGGCGGGTGATTCGCGATGCAGAGGAGCAACTCGCTTCCAACGCGAAATCGCCGGGTTGCTTCCTCATCCTTGAGTTTATTTTTCGCGCCCAGCAACAGTTGATTGCCCTCGATGACGACTCCAAACATCGGGAGGCGCTTCTCGCCACCTGCCGGGAGCTGATCAAGGCACCCGACGAATTTGCCGAGCTTCGACTGGAAGCAGACCTGCTCATTTCGCAAGCAGATCTGGCCAAGAAAGGAGCCAATTCCGAGGTGCGCGCCAATGCCCTGCGCCCCTTCGTTGAACGTTATCTCGACACACCGGTCGCGGCGAAAGTCTTGCGCCTTTCCATGGTCATGGCTCTCGAACTCGGTGATAACCGACTCGTCACAGACCTTCGTGAAATGATTGAGGAACGCTTCGCCGGTGACCTTGAGATGATCGCCTTCCAGCGGGATAAACTCGGCGGCCAGGTCTTCGGTGCACCATTTGCCGGCACCTTTGAAAGGTCGGATGGGAAGACGCTCCGCTTTCCCATGGATGGGCTCGGACACTCGACACTGTGCGTCTTTTGGTCAAAGGAAAACGGGGGAGAAGATGTCCTCAAGGGACTGGCTGCGGCCTCATTGGAAAATAAAGACAAGCTGGACGGACGCCTGGAAATCGTCAGCTTCAACCTCGACGGCCTGCCCGACGCCGGTGAATCGATTGTGCGCGGATATGGCGTCGATTGGCAGGTCATGCGCCTACCGGATGGTAGGGAAAATCCTATCTACGATGCCTACGTGAGGTCCGACCCACGATTCCTGACGGTTAGCCCGACGGGTAACGTAGCCCTGATCATGTCTGGATCGACGCGTCAGAAAAAGGATTCTGGGGGTGAGCCTGATTACGGTCGCATGTTCCATTCAATGCTTGCGCGGAATTGGACAGATCCGCGATATGTCGCCCAACTCTCTTCACTGATGGCTGGCGAATTTCTAGTGATCGATCCCGAAGGCGGTATGGATTTTGCCCTGCCACCAGAGCTTAAGGCGCTTTCTAACGGTGATGTTCAGCCTTTGACACGGACTTCCACCTGCGTCCCCGAGGAAACCCTGCGAGCCATTCAGGATTGCTTCGTGGCCCCCCCCCGCCGCTACCGACTGACAACTCCCGAAGCCCGCACAAGTTATGCAAAAGCCGTTGAGCTTTGCCGCAAAACCATCGCGGACCATCCCGATGCGCCCGATCTCTGGATCGTTCGCAACCGCCTGCTAGTCGCATTGCTGGGCCTTTGGAAGACGGACGCTGATTTGGCTGTTTTGGAGGAAGCCATCGCCGAAGCGAAAGTCGCAAAAGCGGCTGGTTATCCCCCGGGTTGCGATCTCGTTGCAAATTTTTGTATCGCTCGCGAGAGCCTACGCGATCCAGCGGCTCAGACCGGGGCGGTTATCTATCAATTCGTGGTAGATAACGGCGGCGAGAATGCGCCTGGTCCGGTGTTCTCCGTGGCCGCTCTTCTTGCGCTCGATGTGGCTGATCGCAAGCGCTTCGAAGACTACCGCGAGATAATCCTCAAGAACCATACCGAACAGCCGATGATGTGGGCCTTTACCACGTTCCTGCTGGATCGCTATCACAACTATTGGCTATTCCAGGTTCCGTTTACCGCTGGTTGGTCGTACGGACGTAGGGAAGACTACTTCCTCACGAAAGGCGACCGCGAGAAAGCTCAACGCATGCTGCAGACCGAACTGCAAACACTCGATGGCAAGCCGCTGCGAATTCCCGATGACCTCGATAGCCAATGGACCGTGATTATTTTTGCCAAGCCCGGACCATGGAGCAGGAATCGAGAAGACGGACTCCCCGCCTCGCCGGAACGCCTGGCGAAACCGATCGCCGACTTCGCTGCTTCGCGACCAGAGGGCGAGGTGAAGGTTTACATCGCCATGCTCGACGGAGACGCCGATGCCATTGGTGCAGGGTTCGGAGAGAAGGAGGCATCATGTCCAGTTCTGACCGTTCCGGGTGGCGTAAACAACCCACTGATTCAACGGCTCGGAATCCTGTCTGAGGATAACCAAATCAACAGTGTCTTGATTGGTAAGGACGGCCGCATCGCCTTGATGGTATCAGGTCTCGCCAAGCAAAACGGCAGGGGAGGCAACACCCTCACCAACGTCATCGAAATGGACGACGAGAAATTTGTATCCGCTGCTCTGCAACGGGGTGATGTCGATCAAGCCAAAGAGCGAATCTTTACTCTGGCTCCGCCCTTCGATCCCGAAGCAGTCGATGACCGTGGGCGGCCACTCAAAAAGCCGAAAGTCAGTCTCTCTCATCTCATTGCCCGCGCCCGAGTCTACATGGCTCTCAAGGAATGGGACAAGGCTCTCGCTGATGCCGAAGAAGTCGTCCAGCGCCAACTCGGCACCGACGGAGGAATGAGCCTGCGCACCGATGAATTGGACGAAGCCGAGAAACTGCGGGATACCATCCTCCAGAAACAACAGGAAGCGAAGTGAAAAGTAGCCGTTTTTGTGACTTGGATGTCCTGAATTGATTCGTTCGCTTTCCTTGATATTCTAATATCTTAATAGATGATAACGAACTTTCCACAGGGCTTGATAATCAAGTAAGCTAAATTTAAAACAGCCCCCCCTGGAAAACTGCATTTTGCGCCACAAACCTTGACAGCATCTGGCCTGCCGCGCATTCTCAAACGGAATCACGACCCTGGTATCAGTAATCCCGCCAATATCAGAATCGTGTATTAATGCTGTTCGGCAAAGAATCGAGATGGAACCCATTGATCGTCGTTTTCGCCCCGGCTTCTGGAGGCTGGTTGTGTCATTGTTCATCGTTTCTATACTTGTCATCATATTTGTCATGGTTCTTTCCGCTATTATCAGCACAGACCTTGCAGACGAGCATTCATGGATTTCCAAGATGGTTGGCCTTGCATTTGGAGCCTACATTATAGCCGTTCCTATATTGTTTGTTGTGCTCTTGGTGTCCCGAATGCGCCTTCACTCAGCAGGCACCACGCTCAATGCTTCGTTTCTCATCGGAGGGTTTACGATGTTTCATCGTTCAGCTGCTGGGCACTCCTGGCATGCCGTGGTAACTCCAGGCGGAAACACCATGGATGGTGAAGGGACTTGGAGCTACCGGGTTGAGGTCGCCAATCATAACGGCGAGCGGACGCGCTTTTTGGGCCCCATTCTTTGCTGGTTATACCGAGTCGAATGCCTATAAAAAGCTAGCCGAACAAGTCGGTCCTGATCAACCGCCTACACGCCCAGAGTTTGAATGATTGACGTAACTACTACCTTTAACCCACAGTCGGAGTGGCGCTGCCTGTAGGCGGTGCCAGACCTCGACGTTCTACCAAAAGATGATGCTGAAATTACGAGCTCTTTGGGTTCTGCTCCTTACCCTTATAGTCGGTTGTTCTGAGCCAGAGGATTCATCGTCCGAACAAGCTCTCAGTTTCAGTGAAGATCTTCATTTAGGCGAAGACATCGAAATTCGGCGTAGTTCGGATGGGCTAGAGAGGACGATTAAGGTCTACAACGAGGAGTGGCTTGGGGATCGTTATAGTGATCCAAAATTTTTATGCGAGGCGTCCTCCATAGAACGGTTACTCAGTTTTTTGGCCGAGAGGACCGACTCACCTATCACCAAAATTGCCGGGGCGTCTAGATTACCAGATGGCACATACAGTTACTCCTTTGGAGATAAGAGCTGGAAGGATGAGGAGGCCATCCTCAGTGATGTTGTTGAAGCTACGGAAGAGGCATTTGATTTGCAGATTACACTAAGCCGGGCTGGTGATTCACGCACATTAAGTATACAACCCAGGGTTGAACAAGCCCGGGGCGACGTGTGATGCGCTTTGTGAAAGGCAAAGGGTCTGAAAGGCAAAAGATCCTCGCATTTAAGCATTTGCCATCAATCTGGAATAGTGGTGAACTCGTTCCCTTCCTTATACCCTTTCGTCAGTTAGATTGGAGGAATGGCGGCGAATAGTTTTTTGTTCAACGAGGCGTGAGGAGGAAGTGTGGCGAGCCACATGACCGACAAACAACGCTGCTGAGCGAAAAAATAGCGCCACCTCAGTACCACGCGAAGCCTAATTACACAACCCTCACTCTATTCCATTACTAGGATATAACTGTCGAGATGGTATTAGCTGCATGGATTTGGCGTAGTTGTGACTTGGCGTGTTGAAGCCTGAGAGGTGTTGGCTTGTCCTTGCCGGTGTAGAGAGGGTGAGCCTTGAGCACGGTTTGGCGTGCAGGATGTTCCAACAGAGCGAGCATATTGCGGTAGAGCCGTAGAAAGGTCTTGGCGTTCATGTATCGCTTTCGGGTGTTGGCGAATATCCGCGGTTGTTCTTCTTTGATGCGTTCGATTTCTTTTTCTGCTTCCATGTCGGGGAGGAACACGAACTCGGATATGTCGAGGCCTTGGGCGATGTAGTGGCTGGTGTTTTGGTTTTAAGAAAGTGGAATCGCGAGCGTTCCTCATCCTCCTTGAGCACAGCCAGCGCGGCGAGTTGTTCGATGGGTGTGCGTAGCTCAAGGCGAAGAGTTTGAGCCTTCGGAATCTCCTTCGCCTTGTGCTTTCCCCACCAACGCTCAACAGACTGCCAGAGAGCTTCCATCGCCGGTTCCCTGACCCCTAATGTTTTGAATGAAAATCACACTCTTCTCTAACCACGCCTGCGACGGAGAAATGTTATAGCCCCTCCGAATATTAGCATAGAAACAGATCCAGGTTCTGGGACGAGATTAACAACAGTATATCCCATCAGTGAGCTGGCCGAGTCAGTGATATATTCAACCTTCAATTGGTCGAAATAGGAATTGGTTACTGGGGTTTGCCCGCTATAGGTCGCAACTTGTTGGAACGAATTAGTATCTTCATCCCATACCTTAATCGAAGTCAGGATGCCTGAACCGTCGGCGAATGTCACAGTTTGATCACCAGCCAAGGCGAGAGATCCTCCATCTAGCTCTAGCCAGCAGTTTCCGTATGTCCAGTGATTGAAAAGGTCCAATACGCCTTCCACTTTGGCAACACCGCCGTCGTGCAAACTCAACGTATTTTGCGTAGCATTGTAACCGTTATTCAGATCAAGGTTTCCGCTAACATTCAGAGAGCCATAAACATCAACTCGACTCTCATAGCTGGAATACGAGATACTCCCAGCGCCGATCTGCAAATTATCTGTAACATTGACGACTCCGGCAGCTTCGATCAAGGCAAAGTTACGGCGACCTCTTACTGGCCCAACAAGCATCCCAGAAGTGGCATTGAAGGTTTGCGATCCCGCAACAGTGAGCCTGTTGTAGCTCATTGCATATCCTCCAACGACGAACGGATTGGCTGAAGTGGTATAGTCTCCAGAAAGTGTCCATTCAGCGATGCTTCCAGCACTACCTGAATCGTCCAGTTGAGTAACACCAGGCAGCACAATACCAGCCGCGAAAATCTGCTGTGTAACGATGATTAAAACAGCGGTGATTACATATTTCTTTTTCATCTTCTATCTGAGTTAATTTTTTTCGGTCAAACGACCGGGACACCTCCCTTGCAGGAGCCGCCTCAATAGAAGACATTCTGACATTATCTCGCGTCCCACTACTGCGCGTTTTACGGGGTTTAATGACGCATTTTCCGTGCAAGCATCCGCGATCCCGAGATGCGCTAAAGTCACCGACTTTAGACAATAGATCCCATCAGGAATTGAGGCTGAATCAGGGTCAAGGGAGAATGGCACTGTTTTAAGTGATTATTCGGTAGCATTAGAGAACCGCGAACACCGCTTAAACGGGCGAGACGCGCCGTGCTCCTTGAGGGAAACGCGCCGACGGCGCTCTTAAAGTAGTGCCATTCGGGTCAGGGGACAAAAAACCAAACAAGCGCATTTTTTTCAGCAAACACAACCCCGCTCCTGCCAAGCTACTTACCGCACGCGCTAAGGGCGCAAATCATTGCGATTTATTTCATAGCGCCTTCGAATTGAAATATGAACAACAACAAGAAGGGCAGCTCTAATTCCTGAATCCGTCTGGATTGGTTTGTTTGTAATCACTCACTCTCCGTCAGCTTTAACTTCTCATTACTGTATTGCTTGAGTAGTTGATCGAAGCGCTGGGTAATCTCGGCTTTGTTGCCGACGACGATCCAGTAGCGGTATTCCAACACGCTCTTGGGGCCGAGTCGTACCGTTGCGATGGGTGCCATGTGGACGCAGTGACCGTCTGTGGGTTTTGCTTTTACGTTATTACCGACAGGTCCGAAATTCCAATGTTGGTCAGCCACCGGGCTGAAAATCCCGATCCCCTGACCTTGGGCATTGAAACACGCCATCGCGTTAAGTTTGGGAGTGGCGCGGCCCCATGGCGGGCCTGGTTTTTGCGTCACGGTCTGCCATTTACCGTTGCCTTCATAGGTTTTAAAATCATCGAATTGACGAGTGAAATAACAGGCTGGCAACTCTTGATGGCGGCGCAAGGCTTCATCTCCCCAGATGTCATTCTCTTTGCGTTTACAAATGAATCGGTTATGGACGACCACCGCATTTGGCATGTTGGGCTCGTATTCACACGACTGCATCATCACGGCATCGGCCTCTTCATTGGCCATGTCCCACAATTTGGGAATGGTCTCGGCAAACAACATGGTTTCGCCCTTTTTCTCGAACTTGGTCACTCTCGCCCAGGAATTCACACCGCCGCCCTGAATCGGGTTCCAAGACCACGGGCTCCAATTTTTCGACTGACCGTCATCAATCCGCTTCAACATCTTACCCGCGTAATACGACTGCTGTAGTAATCGGCCGGGGTCGTGAATGTTGATGGAATTCTCAGCATGCTCTTTCCACGACAGCCATGACACAGAGGCTCCCATCGAGCGGTCCATTCCTATCTTCATAGTACCATTATCGATGAACTTTAAATCCGGCTCCGGTCGCGTGAGTTTGGCGTTCAGAGTGATCGTGAAGCACAGTAAAGCCACGCTACTCATCAATACTCGCATTCGTGTTTTCATCTCACACAGCCTAAGAAAGCGTTGAATAGTTGCACAAGTTTCTATTTGTTTCGTTATGAATGGAAAGATTGAAACGATGATGGATAGAATCCTGCGAGAAGTGGTTAAGCGTTTTATAGGCACTGAGTTTCAGACGAAAGTTACAAGCTAGCTTCAACGTAATCATCTGATCCAATCATAAACATTTTCCATGTTCCGCATTAGCAAAATACTCACTCTTCTACTGCTGGCTACGCCGGTGTTGTCCGCCGCAGAAAAACCCAACCTCATCTTCATTCTGGCCGATGACCAGGGAGTCGGAGATGTGGCGCACAATGGAGGTTTGGCTCCGACGCCACACATCGATCAATTGGCCAGCGAGGGGATACGCTTTATCGATGCACACACCAGTTCCTCGGTTTGCACGCCGACGCGTTATTCCATTCTCACCGGTCGCTACAATTGGCGCTCACCATTGAAAAAAAGCGTTCTTTATGGATTGGATAAACCCTTAATTCCAGAAAGCCGAATGACCGTAGCGTCCTTTCTCAAAAAACACGGCTATCACACTGGCATCGTTGGCAAGTGGCACTTGGGGCTGGGATGGCAGAAACTGCCGAATGGCGAGACGCGCAAGGCGACAGAAGGTCCCACCAAGGGCAGGGGATGGGACATCGACTATTCCAAAATGGTAACTGGTGGGCCACTGGCGCTTGGCTTCGACGAGTCATTCATTATTCCGGCGTCGCTCGATATGTTCCCCTATGTCTATCTGAAGAATGACAAACCCACTCAGGAAGCGACCGTGACCAAAGCGTTTTTTCGCGCAGGTCCATCCGGAAAGGATTTTGAAGCCGTCAACTGTCTGACTGATTTTGCCCGCGAAGCGCGTGGCTTCATTGCCAACCAGGTAAAGCGCGATAGCAACCAGCCTTTTTTCCTTTATCTGCCGCTGACCAGTCCGCACACGCCGATCGTTCCTTCCAAGAATTGGCAGGGGAAATCCGTGCTCGGAAAATATGGTGACTTCGTGATGGAGACTGACTGGGTGGTTGGCGAGGTGATGGCAGAGCTTGAGAAACAAGGGATCGTCGAGAACACCCTGCTCATCTTCACCACGGACAACGGATGTTCACCAGCAGCGGGTATTCCCGATCTGGTGAAGAAGGGTCACCACCCAAGTGGTCCATGGCGCGGTCACAAGGCGGACATCTTCGAAGGCGGTCACCGCGTGCCCTTTGTGGTTCGCTGGCCGGCTAAAGTGAAGGCTGGAGGCGAGTGCGCGCAAACCATCGTCAGTATGGATTTTTTCCGCACCGCTGCGGAGATCATCGATGCCAGCGAGGCGATTCCTGACAGGGCGGCAGAGGATTCGTTCTCGTTCGCTAAGGCCTTGGAAAATCCGACGGTCACCGAACCGATCCGTCCCTTTACTATTCATCACTCTATCGCAGGCTCCTTCGCTATTCGTCAGGGAGACTGGAAGTTGATCATGTGTCCCGGCTCTGGGGGGTGGAGTGATCCCAAGCCCAAAAAAGCCAACAACGACCTCACCTTGCCGCCGGTGCAACTTTACAACCTCAAGCCCGATCCTGCGGAGAGTCAGAATCTCGTCGGTGAACAAGCGGACAAGGCCAAGGCGATGGTGAATCTCCTCATCAAAGCGATCCGCGACGGCCGGACGACGCCTGGAAGCATGCAAAAAAACGAGGGTTATCCCGACACGTTCACCAAGCGAGTCAAAGAGGCCTACCCACAGCTAAAGCCTTAATAGATGGCCATTAGGGGCCAGTAGCGCATGGCGCTGTTTTAAGGGCACCATCAGTGTCTCCCATCAAGGAGCACGGTGCGTCCCGCCCGTGTGAGCGATATACGAGGTTCTCTAAAGCTACCGTATTACCGCTTAAAACAGCGCAATTCACGTTTGCCCTCTTTTGCTTTCCCAAGTTTGTGAGATTGCGGGGACTGACCCCAACCCCCAACCCCAACCCCGCAAGAACGTTATTGAGTGGGGAACATAAAAATTTTCTCAAGTCTAAGAGGAAAGTGATTTTTGATGGTAGATGGCACTATGTCTTTTGATTCACGCCAGCAGTCTGCTGTGCTTACGTTGGTGTGGCCGAAGTTTTTCTATGGAGTTGAGAGGTTTATATCGAAGGTGAATCAAACTGTTATTTGAAGCCGGTATAGGATGTTCTTTGGTGATTTTATGAGAACTTTGGCTGAGTCTAATCGTAGCGGGATACATGAGATTATGTAGTTTTATGATGCTGGCTTTTTTGTGGGCGCTAGCCCCTAAGGCATCTGCGCAAGTGAGCCAATCCGAAGTGGTGAAGAGCGGCAAGTCGCAGGCTTCACTGATGGCTCCTAGTTCCTTCGTGCACGGTGGGGATCTGACGGTTGCTTTGATGTTGAAGCCTGAAAAGAATTGGCACAACTACTGGGTTAATCCGGGCGACTCCGGGATGGCGACAACGGTGAAGTGGACATTGCCAGAGGGTCTGTCCGCCGGGCCGCTGGAGTTTCCAATTCCTCATCAGTTTGAGAGCAGCGGGCTGGTGAGTTTCGGCTATTCCGAGCCCGTATTTTTGCTGACGAAGATTCATGTGCCTGAAGATTTTTCAGCGGCTGAGATTATGATCAAAGCATCCGTTTCATGGTTGACTTGTAATGACAACGGATGCGTCCCCGGCGATGCGAAACTTCAAGTCGATGTGAAAGCTGGTGACGCAGAGAACGCTGACACCGTGCTGCCGGGTGTCGATTCGATGATCTACCCATCTGATCAGTCGGCGAAGTTGAAGAACGCTGTCGCTGCAGAGGAAGGTGAGTTTCTGGTGCTCAGCGCTGAGGCTGCCCCCGACTTGGATAAGCTTTTAGTAGGAGAGTTGAGCGCATTTTTTGAATCGAATGCGATCGTCGAGCACGGCTATGCTGCGAAGGTGAGTGTGGAGGGACGGCAGTTGTCGATCCGTGCGAAGAAGAGTGAGTTTTTCGGCGAAATGCCAGCGGAAGTCGCTGTGGTGATTATTCCCAAGGAACGTGCAAATTCGCTTCGCTTGGTTTTCTCCAAAAAGTGAGAAAGTGGACGGAAAATCGTGTTTTTACGGAAACCGAAACATGCGATGCCTCGTTATGGAGAGTGCCGAGTTGAAGATGTTCTTCGTCCAAAAAACCAATCTAACTACACTTATGAAAAATCGTTTCACAAACCTATTCGCAATAGCCACGGCGTTCTCGATGATCACGCTTGCAGGCGCAACTGAAGTCGGCGAGAAAGCGCCAGATTTTGAAGCCAAAGATGTCACTGGTAAGGTGGTAAAGCTTGCCGATTTGAAAGGTAAAACCGTGGTGCTTGAATGGATCAACTTCGGATGTCCCTTCGTCAAGAAACACTACGGCAGTGGTAACATGCAAAAGCTCCAAGGTACTGCTGCCGATGATTCGGTGGTGTGGATTACTGTTAATTCAGCGGCAGAAGGTAAGCAGGGTTACCTCGCCCCGGATTCGGCCGAGCCTGCGTTGAGCAAAGAGAAATGGGCAGGTGCTCATTACATCGTCGATGCTTCCGGCGTCATTGGTAAGGCCTACGGTGCCAAAGTAACTCCGCACATGTTCGTCATCGATAAAGAGGGTGTGTTGGTCTACAACGGAGCTATTGATGACAAGTCCACGACCAAGGCCGAGGATGTCGAGGGAGCAACGAATTACGTCACACAAGCTCTGGCTGAATTGGCGGAAGGTAAGGAAGTCTCAGTGCCAACCAGCAAGCCCTACGGTTGTGGCGTGAAATACTGATCCTTAGTTGAAGATAAAATGCCCCGCACCGAAAACCGGTGCGGGGCTTGTGAATGATTTCAGCTAGTAAAGTAATTTTAGAATGGACTTTGGACGATCACGTAACCATTAGGCTTCTGTTGATAATAGCTATCCCCAGCTCTGTAGTAGGTATTACCGCGATGGTTGACTTCGCGATAGCCTGACGGGAGGCGAGTGATCACTTGGGTGCTGCTGTATGGTTGAGCGCCGCGATTGTAGGCACCATCTCTACGGGTCCTGGAGCTTGTGCGACTTTGACGAGCGCGGCTGTAGTCATCGTAGTAACGACTGGTGCTAGGTGCGCTAACTACAGTATAGCCGCTGGAGCTAGGCTGATAGTAATAGCCATCATTGTAATAGTAGTCTGTGCCGGAAATCCTTTCGGTGCGGTATCCACTTGGAAGGGAACTGATTTCGTAACCAGTGCTGTGATAGGTGGTGCCGGTGTCGCCGACTGTATCATAGGCTGGAGCCACACAGGAGATGAGGCTAAGACCTATAGCCATGCTGCTGATGAAACATAAGGGCTTCAGCTTCTGATGGGGTTTCTTTGCCGAAGGTGATTTTACCTCGGGGTTCTGTATGTTATTTTTCTTGAGATTCATAATCATGGATTTTTATAGTTGTGGATTGTCACCCGCAGCTTCCTCAGCGGCGGATGGATTTCCGTCTTTGCGGATAAATGGAATGTGACTGGTATCGGTGACGGCTTCTATGGGGTCTATCCCCACCTTCCTCGCTTGATCGTCTTGAGCGTTTTTTTCTTAGTCGGGTTTTACCCCATCGCGTAGTCTTGTCGCAGTGAGTAGGATGAGAGTCAGTAAAAAGATTTACGCAACTCAAACCACATACCAACCCATCAATACCGTGAGTACAAACATCCATTCAGAACTACCCACAGACCAACTGCCGGGAGCCGTTCGGTCCATCGTCGATCAGACCGAGAATACAGCCAGAGACGCCGCAGATGAAGACAGCTTCTCCGCTTATGAAGCCATCAATGGTGCCAAAGATGCGGCTAAGCGCGCTACCGAATTGACAAAAGACATGTATCACTCTGCAGCGCTGAAAGCCGAGGAAACGCTGATGACCTCCAAGGAGTATGTGCGCAGGAATCCAATCCCCGTCGCCCTCGGGGCGATCGCGTTCGGTGCAGCTGTCGGCTACCTATTGGTCACGGCACGGCGCAAGCCGACTTTTAGTGAACGGTATGTTGACGAGCCCTTGGACGGAGTGCGTAAAGCAATGCTCGCCGCACTCTCTCCTGTGACGCATGGTATTCACAAGGGCTATGATACAGCTCGGGACGGTGCGGAAAAGGCATTGGATGGAGCGCACCGCTTTAATTCGAAACGTGCGGTTCACTCGTTTTCCGACCGGATTGCTAGCATCGCTGAAAACCTTAAATTTTGGTAAACTATGAACGATCAATCAAACCACTCTGATTCCTACAAAACCATGGAAGAGAGACTTCATGTTGTGTTGGACGACGCAAAGAAGGGGATCTATGAAGGTCACCAGAAGTTCGAGAAACAGATCCAGAAGTCGCCGACGAAAGCGGTGCTCGGAGCTGTTGCCGCTGGCTATGTCCTACACCACATGCCGGTGCGCGCGATCCTCGTTACACAGGTTCGCGTACTTGTGGCGCTGATTACGCCTGCGCTATTCATTTATAAGGCTGCAGGTATTTATGATTTCGTGCATAAGCAGAGGTTGCGGAAAGGGGACTGAACTCGTCGGGATTCGACGCCCCCGCATCGCTCAGCCATTCACTGGATGGGTGCCAGCATCCGGGAGAGTCTGACACCCAGCCGGAACCAGAATGATTGTTTGGCGAGAGCGTTCGATCCGGTGGGTTTTGAATTGGCGAGATCGGCTTCCAGCATACGGGTGACCTGCGCGTTGAAGTCGGCGTCCGAGACGATACCGATCACCTCGAAATTCAGGCGGAACGAGCGGTTATCCAAGTTCGCCGAGCCGATGGCCGAGAGCGAATCATCCACCACCATGACCTTCTGGTGCATGAAGCCGTTTTGATAACGGTAGATTTTCACGCCCGTGTTTTCGAGTTCCTTGAAATAAGAGAATGACGACATGTAGATGAGCTGGCTGTCGTTTAGGTCCGGCACGATCACCCGCACATCCACGCCCCGCAGCGCCGCCAGTTGCAGGGCGGTGACGATCTTGTCATCGGGAACAAAGTAGGGGGTCGCGAGCCAGAGTCGGTCTTGGGCTCCATTGATCAGAGTGAGGAAAGCCATCGCGCAGGTCTCGATGGAATCGGCGGGTCCGGTCGCGAGGCAGAGCGCTTCCACTTCTCCGGCGACATCTCCAGGTCCGATTTCCCAATCGAGCTGGTCTAACAACTCGCCAGTAGCCCATCGCCAATCCTCGGCGAAGGGAATCTGAAGGGATTTCACGATCGGGCCGCGCCATTCCATGTGAGTGTCTCTCCACGGGGTCAACGCGGGATCATTTCCGAGATATTCGTCACCCACATTGAGGCCGCCGAGAAACCCGCGCTTGCCATCCACTACGACGATCTTCCGGTGGTTTCTGAAATTCGATTGGAAGCGGTTAGCCTTCCCATCCAGATCCATGAAAAACTTCATGTTGATTCCCTCGCTCTCCATCGATGCGATGAACTCATCGGAAAGGTCGATGGAGCCCATGCTGTCGAGAAGGACAAAAACATCGACTCCTTTCCGTGCCTTCGCTACGAGGGCATCGCGTATCTTTTTCCCTATTCCGTCCTCCCGAAAGATATAGAACTGCACAAGGATGTAGTCTTCCGCTCCGGTAATGGCGTCGAGGATGGCAGCGTAGGTGGCTTCGCCATTCAAGAGCAGCGTTGCCGAGTTGCCCTCCATCAGAGGAAGGGATCCTATCGTTTCCAGTCGCTTCATCACCTCGCTTTCGTCGCCGGAAGATGCTGACGTTTGCCCTGATTCGGCTCCCTCTGGATTCGCGGAGATCCGATCTAGGTTTTCGATCAGTTTTTTGGCGAGTGGCCGCACCTCCTCCATTCCTACGCGCATCGAACTTCGATACTCTTCCACTTCGTTGCTGCCGAAAACAAACCAAGCGGGCAGGGCCACGACTGGGACTGTGTTCAAGGCGAAGGCCCAGGCAACGGCTCCCTGCTCGGTGCGGGTCTGCATCACCGCTTGGATGGAAAAGAAAAATCCGAAGGAGTGGGCGAAAACCATAAAAAGAACCCGCAGCGGACGACGGCGACGGCGCACCAATCCCATGAACTTCGCCATACGGGGAAATCGGCGGCAGAACTCCGTGTGGCGTTTCCCGATACCCTCTTTGATCGAGTTCCACTGGGCTTTGATTTTGGTTTTCAGAGCAACAGTTTGGGAGCAGTTTTCGAGTTTCTTCAATGGGGTGTTGTGCTACCTTGCACCCGGATGTGAGATTGGGCGTTGCTGCGCATCTCGTGCATTCGCCATGATGTCGAGTGGGTAGGGAAAGACCCCAATGGCTCCATGGAGAGTAAAGACTAGAATGATCACCTCTCGGATTAGCGAATTCGACCACCAACCCAGAATACAATGGAAGCCGAGGAACCCATCACGTCCGACCGGGACAGGAAGTCCCATTCGATCGTGTCCTATCTGGTGTTTGCTGCGGTTTTGTATGCCGTGATTCAGTCTTACTCGTTGCTGTCGCCCATTCTGCTGTCGTTTCTCCTCATCATACTGATTACACTTGCGGTAAATCCGATCATTTTGCGCCTGCGGAACTGGACCGGTGGTAGAAAACGGGCTGCCGCCTTAATTCTTGTTGGAGTGTTAATGTTTGGAGGGCTTGTTGTCTGGGCCGCTGCTGGTCCCATGAATCAAGCGGTTGCCACACTTTCGGAAAAGTTGCCCGGGTATTGGGAGCGTCTTCAGAAGCCGCTGATCAAAATGGAGCAGAAGAGCAAGATCTCCGAAGAAAAGATGCAGGAAGAGGTCAGCGAAGAGATTGCCCGAGAAATGCCGGAGGGAGAAAAGGCGGAGGGAGAAATGCCGGAGGGAGAAAAGGCGAAACCCGCACCGATTCGTGTAAAACCATCCCAGTCGTCTGAAGATGCGTCGACACTGACAAAAGAGAAAGAATCGCTGCGTTCCAATCTCGGCGAAATGGTCGACGGCCTTTTCGGTCAGATGAGTAAAATGGCTCACAACACCACCGAAATGCTCGTCATTCTGGTGACTGTCTTTTTCGGAGTGACCTTTACCCTGATGAATCCGCGCCCGATCTTCGGGGCTTTGTTTTCCGTGGTGCCGGAACGTCACCACGTCAAGACGCTGGCGATTATGGTGCGCATCGCGAAGTTCGTTCCGCGCTGGGCTGTCTCCGTGCTGATTAGCATGCTGACGATAGGTGTGCTGTTCTTTTTGCTAATGTGGCCGATCTTTGGATTTGCAGACGCACTTATGCTTGGAATGATCGCGTTCCTGCTCTCGGCGATCCCCTTTCTAGGGCCTCTGCTCACTCTCATCCCCGCGCTGCTGCTTGCGATCGGTCAGGGAGGCATGACGCCGCTATGGGTTCTGCTCGCGTATCTCGCGGTTCAGGCACTTGAGGGTAACGTCATCCTGCCACTCATCATGTCCCGCGGAATGGCACTACATCCAGTCGCTGTTATTTTCTCCATGCTTATCTCGGTCGCTGTCTTCGGTGTGCTTGGCGTCCTGATCGCTGCGCCCATGGTCGCTATCATTGGCATCATGTATGATGAACTTTACCGAAAGCGTTTCCTACCAGCCACCACAGACGAAGATTTGGATCACCTCGCGCGAGTGGCTCTTCTTGAGAAACGGTCGGTGAAGAGCTGACCCAAAGTAGGGTTACATTTCATTGTTACTATTTTCGTTGAGTGGCATGGTGGTAGTCATGAATATTATTGAACTAACGCGCGTTATGCAACTTTCGATCATTGTCGGCGGGACGATTGCCGCTCTATGAGTGTAGTTAGGAAGGGTCGGGTTAGACCCCATGGGCTTAATCAGTCTGAATGAGCATGGTGTGTTTCACAGGATGGTAATTATATCTTCCTGAATCAAAAAACCAAAAATACCATGAAAAAATATACTCATATCATCACAATGAATCGCCTTGTCACTGCAACTGCAGCGCTTGGCTTCATCGCCGTCCCACTCATCCAAGCGGAAGAAGGACTAACGGTCATTAAAACTGAACTCACACCATTGAAACCCGAAGTGACCAAGACTTTTGTCGATGGCTACATGGTTCCGAATGAATACCGTACCTACTTCACCGATTTCCCTGTTGTCGATCAGAAGGATGTGGTTGTTCGCTATTACAATGGTCGCGCCTACTATGTCAATAGTAATGATTGGAAAATTGTGCGCGTTGTTGATATCGACAGCTCCATCGAAGTGCAAAAAGAAGACGCTGTATTCGTTGAAGGATACGTGATTCCGGAAGAGGGCCGCACACGTTTCATTGAGGTGCCTGCGCCCGATAAAGAAGTGAGCGTTCGCTATTATAATAATACCGCTTATTACATGAACTCTGATTACGAGATCGTGCGCATTGTGCGCCTGGATCGCTAAGCTAATAAGTTACTCCAAAATATATCCCTCTTTCTGCGTCAAGAAATTGTCGCGGGGAGAGGGGAATTTTCTGCCAAAGGCGCCCAGTAAATCCTCTAACAAATCCGCTATAGGAACTGTGTAACATCTACCGTTTCGGTTAGGTGTTTTGACAAAAAGGCGAAGTAGGGATTGACCCCATAGCAGGCGGGGGACTCCGAAAAATTGCTCACCACCGTCTCCGAGCTTCGGTGAATACCGAAAGCTCAGATCTCATTTTCACAACTAAACACCACAACTCATCATGAGCACGAAATCGAAACATAAATCCGTCGGAAAAGTTTCCGAGAAAGACATGGACACTTTCAGACATCTGCCGAAAAAAACAAAAAAGCTGATGATGCTGAAGGAACAGGAAGAAAAATCAGCGGGCTCTGAGCAGGTCGAGACCGCCCAAGAAATCGAAGACAATGATTAACCTGTTTTGGTCGGTCGTCTTCCCACCGCCGTTGTGTCCCACGACCTCCTTTACTTCCTTTACTTCCTTGTCGAAGCGTAGGGTGAGTGCGGTGGGTTACATCAAGGGCAAGTTAGCCGCCTTGCGGGAACGTGAGCGGGTGGAGAACTTTTAGTAGAAGTATAGGAGCGGGCTGGAGATGCCGTGGATGGTGAAGCGGGCGACCCATTTTCCCAGCAAGTATCCCAGCAAGTATCCCAGCAAGTATCCCAACAAGAGTCCCGCAGGGATTGCCCAGACCAAGCGATGCAGCGCCCAGTCGGAGACCCACTCATTGACGGTGCCATGCTCCATCCATATGAGGGCGAAGATGACGAAGGGAAAGGCGGTGCCGTCGTTGAATCCCGCCTCACCGGTAAGGCCGTAGCGCACGCGGTCTTCGTCGCGCGAATCAGTGACGGAGACCATCGAGGCTAACACTGGATCCGTTGGTGCGAGCACGGCACCGAGCAAGAACGCCACCGGCCAAGCGAAGCCCAGCACCCAATGGCTGAAGGCGGCGACACCCGCGATGGTGCAAATCATCACGGGACCCGCCAGCAGAAACGCCGGAACCCACGCCGAATGGGTCAGCGGGAGGCGAAGTTTCAGTCCGCTAACAAAGAGCGAAATAATCACGGCGACCTCTGCGAGATGTTCGAAAACAATCGATTCGTGGATGAAATCAATCGAGATGAAATTTAGCCATAGGGGACTGATTGCCAAGCCCAGCGAGATGTAGATGAGCGATGATGAAAAGGGCAAGCGCTTCAGGAACACCGACAATAGCGGCATGATTAAAAACAGCACTCCTGCCAATGTGATCCAGGCTAAAAAACTCATGGGGAAGAGGGTTCGGTGAAACGGGTTATACCAAATCTTGGTTTTGATCTGACGCGAGAGCGCGTGGATTTGGCTGATCGTGAGTCAGTTGTGCGCGGCGAAAAGTCACCTTTTTATTGGGAAGTGGTAGGGGCACTTTATTGTGATGACTTCTTCTGGGAGCGAGGATTTTTCCGACTTCATCGAGTTGCAACAAGGTCTTGCCGAGAAGGCTTAGCTCGCCCGGCACATGCAGCCCGTTCTCGGCGGCGTTGCGCGTCACTTCTAACAGCGTGGTGCCGACATCGTCTTGTCGCAGGCCTCGGTTCTGGCTCGCTGCTATAAGCTGGCTGATCCGACTGCGGAATTCGGTTTTCTTGAAATCCTCATCTTTCTCGCTGACACGGATCACGAGGTCCGCGGCGTCATCGCCCTTCGCCCCAAGATTCAGAGTGAAGGGCGGTCGGTTTTTCAAGCCAACCCGACTAGCGCTGGGTGATGGATTCCGGCTTCATGCGGAATACAACGACGCGACGATCCTGGCTGCGGAGGGCTTCGGCGGCATCCGCAGGGAGGCGTGCTTCGCTCTCGCCGTAGCCGACGGGAATCAGACGATCCGGGGAGACTCCGCCACGCCGAACGATTTCCCTCACAATATGCTCGGCCCGATGTTGGGAAAGAATCATATTGTCTTCGTAGCTGCCTTCGGCTGATGCGTGACCTTCGATGACAAAGCGTTCCTCTTCAGGCATCGCTTTCATAGCGTCGGCCATGATGCTGACGACCTCGTAGGAATACGGATCAGAGAACTGCGTGGAGCCTTGGAGGAAGAGGATGTCTTCGCTGGAGATCATCGAACTTTCATCGACCGGATAGGAAACGACCACCGAGTCCGCACCGCGGTAATTTTCGGGCGGCAGCGGCATCGCGTAGGTCGTAGTCACATTCTGACGATCATAGAATATGGGTGCGATCTCTTGGGTCGGTTGGAAACGGACATAGTCCATCGCCTGAGCGGCCATGAGGATGGCAGGGATAGATGACCGCGAATCGTAATGCACGTAGCGGCGTCCCTCGTTGAGATAGCGCGGGCGGACGTATTCCATCCGCTGGACATCGCGTCCATCGATACGCGAATCCCTTCCGTCGAAACGACGGTCGGAGCGACGGAAAAATTCCGGAGCTGGGCCTTCAACTTGGCGGCCGTATAAGCGCTCTTGGTAATAGTTCGTTGCTGCGCGGCGTTGGTCGGGTGTGACCTCGATCTGGCGATCCTCACCTTGACGCTGGCGCTCAAAGCGCGGTCTGAATTGCTCTTCGCGGGCAATTTCGGCGCGGGAAATTCGACTCTTGGCTCCGAGGATGTCGTTGATCAAAGCCTGTGCTTGATCACGGCCTTCGATGCGAGTTTTGCGCTTTTCGAGATCCATTTGGACATCGCGGGTCACATCCGTGACATTGCTTTCAGCAACACGCTCTGTCTCGCTTGCAGGGGTGTCAGCGATTTTGCGTTTGGCAGCCTCTTTGGCTCGCTCCTTGGAGTTTTCAGCGGTTTCCTGACCACTCTCACGTGCGTCCTTGGCTCGTTCTCTGGCGTTCTCGGCGGTCTCTTTTCCGCGTTCACGTGCGACCTTAGCGCGTTGATTAGCGTTCTTAGCGTTCTTAGCGTTCTTAGCGTTCTTAGCGGTTTTCTTTCGGCTTTCACGGGCATCATTGGGACGGTTATTGGCTACTTCTGCAGTATCTTGACCGCGCTCAGGTGCCTCTTCGGCGAGATTATTGGCGCGTTCTCTTGCATTTTCAGCGGCTTCATCACCGTTCTCGCGTGCTTCCTTGACGCGTTTTTTTGCACGATCTTTTGCGTTCTCCGCATTTTCCTCCGAACGTTTACGAACCTCTTCAGCGCGTTCCTTGGCGTTCTCGGCAATTTCTTCACTGCTGTCGCGTGCTTCTACGGCGCGTTCTCTTGCGTTTTCAGCGGCTTCTTTACCTTTTTTGCGTGCTTCTAAGGCGCGATCTCTAGCCTTCTCGACAGATTGCTGTTCGTTCTGACGCGTATTTTCGGCACGTTCTTTAGCGCTCTCAGTGGCATCTTGTCCGCGCTCCCTGGCGTTCTCAGCAGTTTCCTTTGCGCGCTCACGTGTTTCTTCGACACGTTCTCTGGCGCGTTTATTGGCGCGTTTATTGGCGTTTTTAGCGGCTTTCGTTTCGCTCTTGCGTGCATCATTGCCACGTTCTTTGGGGGGATCGAGGGCTTCGGTGACTATTTTGTCCTTGTCATTATCTTGAGCGCGAGCTGTAGGATTCGAAAGAAGGAATGGGATGCTTATAATGGCGAGTGAAATATGGTGTGTTGCTTTCATTTGATTTTATCGTCGTTAGATGAGGTTGATGAATAACCTTTCGATTCGATAAAACCCATGGGGCGTATCCCTACTTTTGTGCTCGGGGTCAGCTGCCATGTCGTTTCAATTTTATATTTTGCGTTTGACCCGAATGGCATTGCTTTCCGATCTCCTTACGCGTTTTACTCCTTCTTTTCTCTTGTGTGAACGATGTTGCCTCGGCAACTTGGCACTGCTAGATATATCGTTGATATGACTAAGGTTCTTGTTGTCGGAAAAGGTGGGCGCGAACATGCGCTTATTCGTGCATGTGTGGATTCTCCATGTGAGAAGGAAGTGTTCGCCTGGCCGGGCAGTGACGCCATTTTTGAACTGGCGAAGCCAACACCTGCCGGATCGTTCGATGAATTGCTCGCGTGGATCGAAGCGAAGAATGTCGACCTCGTGGTCGCCGGAGAAGAGGCGTGGCTGGTGAGTGGCGAAGGGTTGGCAAATGCTTGCGAGCGCTTTGGTGTGCCGTGCTGGGGACCGAAAAAGGAAGCGGCGCAACTTGAGGCGAGTAAGGAATTCGCCAAGGAGTTTATGCTCCGTCACAATGTGCCGACTGCTGGATACGCTGCGGTGGAGAATATCGACGACGCGCGCGCTGCGATCACGAGCTATCCCTGTGTGCTGAAATTTGACGGACTCGCGGCAGGCAAGGGCGTGGCGGTGTGCACGAATGAAGCCGATGCCGAAGCATTTTTGCAGGAGGTATTTATCGCTAAGCGATTTGGTGAGGGTCGTGTCCTCGTGGAAGATTTTCTTGCCGGTCCCGAGGTGTCGATTTTTGTGTCGGTCGTCGAGGGCACGTATCATATCCTCACGCCAGCGCGCGATTACAAGCGATTGAAAGATGGCGATGATGGGCCAAACACAGGAGGCATGGGTGCCGTTGCCGGGCGCGGATTATTGGATGCTGATACGCTCGCGGTGATCGAAGAAACTGCTGTGAAGCGGACGGTGGAAGGTTTGGAAAAGGATGGGCTGCCCTACCGTGGGTTCCTCTATTTTGGATTTATGCTCACCGACGACGGGCCAAAACTGCTCGAATACAATTGTCGGTTTGGCGATCCTGAGTGCCAGGCGGTGATGCCGCTGCTCAGTGGAGATTTTATTGGCTACGTGAAGTCTGGTGCAGAAGGGGAGTTGGATGAGTCCTTGATCGAGTTTTCGAGTGACTGGAGCGTCTGTCTCGTGCTTGCCTCAGCTGGGTATCCTGAGTCGTCGCGCAATGGAGATGTGATCCGCGGGCTCGATGATGTTTCCAGCGGTCGTGTCTATCACGCGGGAACGAAGAAGAATGAGGCTGGCGAGTTCGCGACCAATGGTGGGCGGATTCTAGCTGTGGTTGCGCAAGGCGAGTCGCGTGAATCCGCCGTGGCTAAGGCCTACGGGGAGTTTGCGAAGGTCGATTTCGACGGCGCGCAGCGCCGTAGTGACGTCGGGACTTGTAACTTTTAGAGGCGGATTTTTTTAAACAAGAAGGGCTGGAAGGACAAGAAGGGTTTAAGTTTGGACGTCGTGCTGGTCGTCGAGGCCGATTGTTGTTAGGTGTTTTTAATGGAATTCACCGAACTATCAAAACGTGTTATAGGATGTGCGATAGAAGTGCACAAGGAGTTAGGACCTGGACTGTTGGAGGCAACCTATGAGCGATGTCTTGCACGGGAATTACAGCTGAATGAGATCTCATACTCGGTCCAGCATCCTTTACCAGTCGTCTATAAAGGGGTCGAAATTGATTGCGGATACCGAGTGGATTTGTTGATCGAGAATTCTCTCATCGTTGAGCTGAAGAGCGTGAAAGCTATTCAAGCAGTTCATGAAGCTCAGCTCATCACTTATCTCCGACTGTCAGGAATAGATCAGGGACTACTCATCAATTTCAACGTGCTACGGCTCAAAGACGGTCTAAAAAGCTTTCATCGTTAGCGGTCGGAAAGTATGCAATGTCATCACTTCTTGTCCTTCCAGCCCTTCTTGTTAAAAATCGCCTTTCACCACTCTCCACCCTTGCCAAGGCAAGAAGCCGAGGGCAAGATGTGGGTGCTTGCCGATGAACCAAAAGAACGCACCGACTCCATCACCGCGACGCGGATCGATTACAGCCGATCTGGGGCGGGCTGCGTTGATGACTAAGGAGACGATCGATACGGCATTGGATCGAGTCGCCGCTTCTATAGCCGATCGGTATCAAGATTCATCGCCAGTGGTTGCCGGAATTCACACTCGTGGTGTGATCGTCGCCGACCGTCTCAGGGCGAAGCTTGCGGCACTTGGATGTGGGGTGCGATCCGGCACGCTGGATATTTCTCTTTATCGCGATGACCTCGACAACCTCGGGACAATGCCATCGCTGAAAAATTCCGACCTGCCTGCGGTCGATGGTGTCGATGTAATACTCGTCGACGATGTGCTGTTCACCGGACGAACGATCCGCGCGGCCATCGATGGCGTCACCGACTACGGCCGCCCTCGCAAGATTGAGCTTGCGGTGCTGGTAGACCGAGGCAACCGAGAACTACCCATTCAAGCCGACTACGTTGGTGAAACTTTCGAGACTGAGCGCACCGATTACGTCGCCGTTCATCTCAACGAAACCGATGGCGAGGAAGGCGTTTTCCTGCTACGAAAGTCCTAGTAAAGAATCACTATCCATGACAGACCAACCGCGCCGCAAAGACCTTCTGGATATCCAATCGCTTTCGGTGGATGAGGTGAATGGGATCCTCGATGCGGCGGTGCCGTTCAAAGATCTGTTCAAGCGCTCGGTGAAGAAAGTTCCGACGCTCAAGGGTAAGCAAGTGCTGACACTTTTCTACGAACCTTCGACGCGCACCAAATCTTCCTTCGAGATCGCTGCGAAACGCTTATCGGCGGACGTGACGAACTTCTCGGTGTCCACATCATCTGTGGTCAAAGGCGAGTCGGTGCTCGATACCATCGATACCCTTCAGGCGATGCGGACTGACTACGTGATTATTCGCCACCAGATGTCCGGAGTCCCTGAAATGATCGCACGTCATACCGATGCCTCAGTGATTAATGCGGGTGATGGCTACCATGCGCATCCAACACAAGCTTTGCTCGATGCCTACACGGTTCGCGAGACCTTTGGTGAAATTGCTGGGCGGCGGATTTTGATCGTAGGTGATATTAAGCACAGTCGTGTCGCGCGTTCGACCAGTCGGATTCTGAAAATGCTTGGTGCTGATGTGCGGGTGTTTGGTCCAGGAACATTGGTGCCGGATGACCGACCGGAGTGGTTACAAGCCTTCGCCAACTGGGATGCGGCTTTCGCGTGGAAGCCCGATGCGATCTACCTGCTACGTGTCCAGCGTGAGCGACAGGACGATCAGTTTTTCCCCTCGGTGCAGGAGTATCACAAGTTCTTCGGGATCACGGCACAGCGTTTCGCCCGCGTCCGTGACGAAGGGATTTACATCATGCACCCAGGGCCGGTGAACCGCGGCGTTGAACTCGTCGATGCGGTGATGGATTATGACCGCTCGCTGATTAATCAACAAGTGGAGAATGGAATCGCCACGAGGATGGCGGTGCTCTATTGGCTCAAACCGCAAAGCACGCCGCTGCCCGGGTAGCAAAAATTTACCATGAAGATCATCAAGGACATGAAGTGGTCTTGAAACTCAAAGAACGATGCCGACTACACTGATCAAGAATGCCACGCTGGTGGACGTGAATGGACTGGCGGAGTCGCCGAGTGATGTGCTTATTTCCGAGGGAATGATTCGAAAGATAGGCGTCGGGTTGGTTTCACCAGATGGGGCAACAGAGATTGATGGCTCCGGTTGCTTGTTGTTACCGGGTTTGTTCGATATGAACGTCCACCTCCGCGAGCCTGGTCGCGAGGACAAGGAGAGCATCGCGACCGGATCGGCTGCGGCAGCGCACGGCGGAGTGACGGGAATTCTCGCCATGCCGAACACTGACCCACCGATCGATACGGGTGGAATGGTGCAATCGGTTCGCGATCTGGCATCGAAAAAATCGAGTGTCCAATTGCTCACCGCAGGTTGTCTCACCAAAGGCCGCGAAGGAAAGCAAATGGCGGCGATTGCAGCGATGGCTGAAGAGGGGGTTTACCTGCTCACTGATGATCCATCGCCGGTTGCCGATCCACAATTGCTGCGACGCTGCATGGAATATGCGCGACAGTTTAATGTGCGAGTCGCCTCTCATTGCTCGACCGCAGCTCTGGTGAAGGACGGGGCTATGAACGAAGGGCCGATGGCGTATCAGCTCGGACTCCCTGGGATGCCGGCGATGGCTGAAGAACTCGCCATCTTCCGCGATATAGAATTGGCGCGGCTCACGGGGTGTAAGCTTCACATCCAGCATGTCTCCACGGTTCGCGGTCTCGATCTCATCCGTCAGGCGAAAACTGACGGCCTTGATGTCACCTGTGAGGTGGCTCTGCACCATTTGATTTTTACTGACGAAGCGGTGGTTGGCTACGACACGCGCTTCAAGATGGACCCACCCTTACGCACTGCGGTGGATCGCCAGGCACTTATCGCCGGGGTGGTAGATGGTTCGGTCGATGTGTTAGTATCCGACCACGCGCCGCATACCGACTTCGAGAAAAGTGCGGATTTCAACTCTGCACCGTTTGGGGTGAGTGCTTTGGATTTCGTTCTGCCGGTTGTGAATGATCGACTCATCACCACCGGATCGCTGAGTTGGGGGGCAGTGATTCGCAGCTATGTGAACCGTCCACGGGAAATCCTTGGGCTAGAACCGGTAAGTGTGAGCGAAGGTAGTAAAGCGGATCTGGTGCTCTTTGATCCGAACGCGCGTCAGACCGTCAGTATAGAAGATTTCTGCTCTCTCGGACACAACTCGCCATTTATCGGCGAATCTCTCCAAGGCACTGTCCGTTACGTTTTTGTCGTGGGACGAATGATCAACTTCGCTTGAGGTCGTCGGGGAAATTTGTTAATGTCGAAGTATGACTGATTCAACACCACCGCCGCCGCCAGAGGAAAACAACAGCGAACAACCGTCTGCATCACCATATGAAGCGCCGAATTCGCCGCTTCCAAATTCCTCAGGCTCTGTGCCACAGGAAGAAAAGACGATGGGTATGCTCACGCATTTACTCGCGCTTTGCGGGTTCGTTGGGATCCCTCTTGGTAATATAATTGGGCCTTTGGTGCTCTGGTTGATCAAAAAGGACACCATGCCTTTCGTTGATGATCAGGGGAAAGAGGCACTCAATTTTCAGATTTCGTTAACAATCTACGCGTTCGTAGCCGGTCTTACTATGTTTGTACTTATCGGATTCGTCTTGTTGCCGATCGTTTTAATTGGCGGCTTGGTATTGATTATCATGGCTGCGATTGCGGCTAACGAAGGAAAGACCTACCGCTACCCATTCAACATTCGGTTTATTAAGTAGGCAGACGACATATAAAAAAGTTTAACTAGCCCTCATCCGGTCGCGTCATGCGCATCGGATCGAGGGCTTTTTTTAGTTCATCGCTGCTTAGTCCTAGTTCCTCGCGCTGATCTTCACAAAGTTCGCGGACAGTGCGTCCGGTTTCGACACTCTGCTTGGCAATTTTTGAGGCCTTGTCGTAGCCAATGATGGGCGCCAAGGAGGTAACCATCGAGAGGCTGAGCTCGACGAGTTCTTTGCAACGCTGCTCGTTGACCTCGATTCCTTCGACGCATTTCTCACGAAGTGCCTTCGAGGCATTCGTCAGTAGGTCGATACTTTGCAAGGTGGCGTCTGCAAGCACAGGCATCATCACATTGAGTTCGAAGTTTCCGTTGGCTCCTGCCCAGGTGATGGTTGCATCGTTGCCGATGACGCGAGCGGCAACCATCATCATCGCCTCAGCCATCACAGGGTTGACTTTCCCAGGCATGATCGATGAGCCCGGCTGCGTCGCAGGAAGTTTGATCTCGCCGATGGCGCAGCGTGGTCCCGAACTCAGCCAACGCAGGTCGTTGGAGATTTTGAAGAGCGCCGTAGCGACAGTTTTCAATGCTCCGGACAAGGCAACAAGTTCGTCCTTCGCGCCTTGAGCGGCGAAGTGATTAGGTGCTTCACGGAAGGATTCGCCGGTGGTTACATTGATGTGCCCGATAACCCGTTTGGCGAATCTGTGGTCGGTGTTGATTCCTGTTCCCACCGCGGTTCCTCCTAGAGCGAGATCACGTAGTGGATCGACGGAAGTTTTAAGAACTCGTCGCGCCCTGGTGATCTGCATGCCGTATCCACGAAACTCCTGACCGAGTGTAACAGGTGTGGCGTCCATCAAGTGTGTGCGACCGATCTTGATGACCTCATCCCAGTCGATTGCCTTGTCATCGAAAGCGCTAGCAAGCTTACCCAATTCGGGGATCAGTTCGTCGCGCAACTTGAGCACGGTGGCGATGTGAATCGCCGAGGGAAACGTGTCGTTGGACGATTGCCCCATATTGACGTGATCATTCGGATGGACAGGGTCACGACTGCCTATGGCTTTTCCCGCAAGTTGCGAGCAGCGGTTGGCGATCACTTCGTTGACGTTCATGTTGGTGCTCGTGCCTGAACCCGTTTGGTAAACATCGACAGGGAAGTGCTCCGCGAGTTGGCCCTCGTTGATGGCGGTGGCGACTTCAATGATGGCATCTGCTTGCTCATCGTTGAGTTTTCCTAGACTGCGGTTAGCCGCTGCGGCTCCGGCTTTGATCAATCCATAGGCGCGAATGATCGCAGCGTTGACCGGTTTACCCGAGATGGGAAAATTCAACACGGCCCGTTGTGTCGATGCCCCGTAGAGAGCGTCGGTGGGAACCTGCATCTCTCCCATGGAATCCGTTTCGATGCGTGTGTCTGTCATGGTGTGTGTTGTTTACGAGGTTTCGTCGAACTCCCAAAGCGATGGCGTCGCGAGTTCGATGCTGTTGTTGGCGGGGTCACGGAAGTAGATAGACGTAGCACCGTGTGGCCAGTCGATTTCTTGTTCGATGGCGATCTCCAATTCGCCAAGGCGGCGTCTCCAGTGGTCGAGTTCGTTCTGATCCACGGCAAAAGCAACATGACCTTCGCCGCGTGATCCGTGGCAAGGGATGGGGTGTTCGTCGTCGGCATGGTGGTGATCACTGGCCTCAGGGTTGAAAATGAGTAGCATGGTGCGCTCAAGGCGGAAAAAGATATGCCGCCCTACTTGTTTAACGATTGGTGAACGATCTAGGAGACGGCGATAAAACGTCTCGGCGGCATCGAGGTCGTCTGCGTAAAGGATTGCTTCGAGGATGTCCATGGGAGTGAGATTATTCGGTGAGGATTTGGATTAGATCCGGGTGACGGTAGATCATATCTCGACCCGAGCGCTCGCCGGTAAGCACACCTATCTTTTCAAGTTCTTTGAGGTAATTCGATGCCGTTTGGCGCTTGGCGATTCCCGCATCGACAACCGTGGCGATTCGGCAATAGGGCTGGCTGAAGATAAGTTCGACAAGCTCCTTGGAATATACGGTCGATGGTAGGTCGCGTTTGCAACGCTCGACGGTGGCGGCAAAGAGATCACGGATCGATAAAACGCGGCTGATTGTCCACTCGGTCGTCTTATGGAGCGCCGAAAGCATGTAGAGGATCCATTCCTCCCACGCGCCCTTAGTGGTGACATTCATGAGTAGCCGGTAGTAGTCGTTCTTTGTTTGGATAATATGGCGACTAAGATAGAGCACTGGAATATCCAATAATCCGGTCTGTAGGAGATAGAGAAGATTGATTATCCGGCCGGTGCGCCCATTTCCGTCGTCAAAAGGGTGGATGGCCTCGAATTGATAATGGAGCAGCGCGAGTCGAACGAGAGGGTCGAGATCGTCTTGCGGATGGGAAAGATAGTCCTCGAAGTTTTTTAAGAGTTTTCGCATCACGTCCTGCCCGGCGGGAGGTGTGTAGTAGGCTTTCCGCGTTATTGGGTTGGCCAGGACGACTTGATTATTTGCGCGGAAATCCACGGGTTCTCCACGCAGCGTGGTGCAGAGTTCTGCGATCAACTCTAGATCCATCGGCTTACGGCGAATGGCTCGCGACCCGAGGCGAAGTGCCTCGCGGTAACGAAGCACTTCTTTGGTGTGTGGGTCAGTGGCTTTTGATTCGTCGAGTGCCGCACGAAACAACGAGTCCTGTGTGGTGACGATATTCTCGATTGCCGAGCTCATTTTCGCTTCCTGAAGGGGAATCGCATTGATCAGCATGGCTTGGTTCGGGAGCGTCTGTCCGAGTCCCTTGAGCTCGGCAATGGCGCGGTTGGCAGCGATGCATTTCTTCAATACGGCACGCGTCTCTACCTCCCCGCCGGGCGGAAGTGTGGGGAGGTCGTTGAAGGGTGAGTTCAGATCAAAAGCCATATATGTCGAACTGGAAGTGATATTTCGACATATCCTGTCAGATCGGAGATATTTTGTCGATCAAATCGACGGATATACGAGTAATTGTCGATTTAGAGACGATTTTTCGACATGTTTAATGGCGTGAGATACCTTTGATGAAGATGGTATTAAATGGCGCGGGCGGAATTTAGGACGATGGTGCAAGCCAATGCATCCAAGCCCTATCGCTGGTTTTCCGCGCACTACCCAAACTGATTCGACGAATCCATGCATGACCTGCGGTGCCTGTTGTGCATTTTTTCGAGTCTCATTTTATTGGGCGGAGGCGGACGATGCGAAGCCTGGCGGTGTGCCGGTGGAGATGACCGAGCGTGTCGGAGTGAGTCGACTGGCAATGCGCGGGACCACTGCCAGCCAAGCGCGATGCGTGGCATTGACGGGAGCCGTGGGGCAATGCGTCTCTTGCACGATTCATCCATTGCGCTCGTCCACTTGCCGAGACTTTGAGGCATCATGGGAAAATGGCGAGGCCAACCCTGACTGTGACAAAGCGCGGGCTGCTTATGGCTTGCCTCCACTCGCTCCACCAAGACCAGATACCGATGATGACGCACCGAAGCCGCTGACACCGATTAAGCCTAAGCGAAAGCGCGCGGCATAGAATCGATGCTCGGTTCATCGTTTCCGGTGTTTTTGCCGCAGGCTTTTGAGTGCGGTGGGTATCACCGCTTTCACGGCAAGGTGGACATGCCTTGGTGATTCCTGACCATGCTCTATCGTCGCGCAAAAGAAAACAAAAGCGGCAGTGCCAGCCGCACTCAAAAGCCTGCGGCTGCCCATCCACCGAAAAAAAACACACCCAGTGAGAATGAGGGCAGCTTGAGCTGTGCTGGTAGCTCGATCCGCATTGTCACCAATGCAGCTACAAAAGGATACGTATAGGTAGATCCCATACAATAGGTGAGCTTGAACTTCTCTAAGTGAGGGAAGATAGGTATCGTCCGCGAATCGCTCCAAATTCTCACGAATTCGGCTACGCCTGATGGCTCACTTGTCAGCGCTTTCGATTCAGGCCGGGATGATCGTCATCTTCGTCGCGGAGGCGTTTTTTGGACTTCGCGTGAATGGCGCGCTTGCTTCTGCGCTCGATGTTCATCTGGCGCTTCTTTCTGCCAGCGAGAAGGGTGGCGATCTCGTCGTCGAGTTTGAGGAAGCCTTCGAAGCGCTCGGGAGAAAGTTTGCCTGTCTCAAGAGCGGCGCGGACCGCGCAGCCGGAATCGGAGCCGTGCTTACAGTCGTGGAATTTACAGTCGCGAGCGATCTCTGAAATATCGGCGAAGCGATCGCGCAGTGTGCCTTCGTCGGTCCACATGTGGACTTCGCGTATGCCTGGGTTGTCGATGAGGATTCCGCCATCAGGAAGCACGACGAGCTCGCGTGCGGTGGTAGTGTGGCGTCCTTTTCCAGTGCGCTCGTTGATGTCATCCACCCACTGGTATTCATCGCCGAGGATGTGGTTGACGATGGACGATTTACCGACGCCTGATGAACCGATCAGCGTGACGGTGACGCCTTTTTTGAAGTAGGCATCGAGCGACTCCAGGCCGTCCTCTTCCACAGCGCTGGTGATATGCACATCGGAGTCGGGGTTGAGTTCTTTAATCTCATCACGCACAGCCTCAGATTCTTCTTTGGTGTATAGATCCGATTTGTTAACGAGAATCACCGGCTTGGCCTTACTCAAACTGATGAGGGTGAAGTAGCGTTCCATCCGTCGTGGATTGAAGTCGCTTCCCGGATCAGTGACAACAACCACGACGTCCACATTGGCCGCCATCACCTGTTCTTCATTGGTCTTGCCCGGCGCCTTGCGAGAGAAGCAAGTCTGGCGTGGAAGTCGGGCTCGAATCACCACATCGTCGTCAGTAACATCGAGCGCCACCCAATCACCGACCGCGGGAAGTTCGGCGTCGGATTCGGCATCGTGGTAAACCTTGCCGGACATGATGACCTCGTGCTCATCGAAGTCACCGGTCAGAGCTCCATAGGTGATCTTGTTGTCGCGGATCAGCCGTGCAGGAATCCAGCCTTCCTTCTTAAAAGGGGCGAATGCCTTTTCGTGTTTCTTGTTCCAGCCGAGGTCGCGAAGCATTTTGGAGTAGCGGGTAGCAGGTAGGTAGTAGGAAGGGGAGTGTCACTCAGTCTTCCATGACGAAGCGCTCTGGGACGGGCGTTCTGCGGGGTGGGCGGGATTCGATGGGGCGGGCAAACCACGCACAGGTGCGGTCGGCGATTTCGTCCATCCATTCGTTGTAAGTCGGCGGCGGAGTGGTATGGCGTTTCAAGGGGGCGGAGGGAGTTGGAAATTCCATGGCCGTTTGATCGTCGTTCGTTGTAGGTTGGTCGCTCATTGGTCTGCGAGGCGTTTGGAGAGGATTTGAGATGCGTCTGGTCCACCGTATGCGTTCAATAGAGCCGAGATGTCTGGGTCAGTCGGGTCAATGTTGTGCTGCTGCGCGATGATCTCGATGTCTTGCCAATCAGTTGCAGTATCTCGACGGGATGGAGATCTCGTGGCGTGAAGTTTTAAGCAGATGAGATGAAGTGCGGATGGAGTTTTGAGCGATGTTCCGGCAAGGGGAATTTCCACAGCATCGGCATTTAGTTTTTTCCAAGTGCCTTCGTTCACAATCATGAAATCTAGTGGAGGAAGAGCGATGTTTGGTGGGGCGAACTGAAGAAAAGCTTCTGTAGAATGAATCGGAATGTATCCTTTATGAACGAGATGTGATTTCCACCGATCAAGGGCGGATTCTGGAATGAGTAGGTCGATATCTCTGGTGAATCTAGGGACGCCGTGGTGAATCGCCGCGTTGCCTCCAATCACTAGGCACGGTAGCTCATTCCTAGTAGCTTCTTGTGCGAGCGAAGAAAGTGCATCACGCAGGGGGTTTCTGGGGGTTTCCATTGTTGCCAAGTTACACTGTGAAACTGGAGCTTGTCATACCAAATCTTGGTATTGATCTGACGCGAGCGATAGTGAAACCGGCTAATATAGTGCTGATTGTGTGCGGCGAATAGTCATGTCTTTATTCGGAAGCGCTATCAGTAGAGGAATTCGTGGATAAGCGAGAATAAAGAAAATGCCGGACGCGGGTGAACCGGTCCGGCATTGATGGAATTTCTGGTAAGTCTGAGACTACGCCTCAGTCGGCTTGAGGTCTTCGTTGGTGCTTTCCACGATGGCCTCTTCTTTGCGGCGTGCGGTGGATTTGAGGTAGAGGTCGCGGAGTTGCTTGAACTCGACTTCTGCGGGTGACTGCGACATGAGGTCGGCGCCACGGTTGTTTTTCGGGAAGGCGATGACTTCGCGGATCGAGGTTTCGCCAGCGAGAAGCATGACCAGACGATCGAGACCTAGAGCGATCCCGCCGTGTGGTGGGGCACCGAATTTGAACGCATCTAGGATGTGCGAGAACATTTCGGTTTGCTCTTCTTTGGAAATGCCAAGCGCGTCGAACATGGTCGCTTGAAGATCGCTTTCGTGGATTCGGATCGATCCGCCGCCGAGTTCGTGGCCGTTCAACACGACGTCGTAGGCTTCGGCACGGACGTTTTTGAACTCGCCGGATTTGAGTAATTCGAGATCGTCTGCTTTTGGGCGGGTGAACGGGTGGTGAACGGCTACCCAACGGTTCTCTTCGGGAGAGAACGCGAGGAGGGGGAAGTCGGTGACCCAAAGGAACTCTAGGCTGTCGTTGCCTTCGAAGAGGTTGAGATAGTTCGCGCATGCGAGGCGGACGCGGCCGAGGACTTCGGAGGAGGTTTCCCAGTCACCGGCACCGAAGAGAATGAGGTCTCCCTCTTCCATGCCCATCTTCTCAGTGAGCGCTGCTTTCTCTTCGTCGCTGAAGAACTTCACGATAGGGCTCTTCCACTCGCCACCTTCGACCTTGATGAAGGCGAGGCCTTTGGCTCCGTGGAGTTTGGCGATTTCGGTGAGGTTGTTGATCTGACCGGTGGTGATGCAGGCGAAGCCTTTGGCGTTGATGGCTTTCACCACGCCACCTGATTCCAGCGCGCCGGAGAAGACCTTGAACCCAGAAGTAGCGAACACATCGGCGAGATCGGTGATCTCCATGCCAAACCGGAGGTCAGGCTTGTCGGAGCCGTATTTGTCCATCGCTTCGTGCCAGGTCATGCGCTGGAACGATGTCGGGATTTCTTTGTCGAGGGTTTCCTTGAACACGCGGGCAAGCAGGCCTTCGGTGGTCTTGATGATGTCTTCGCGATCGACGAACGAGGCCTCGATATCGATCTGAGTAAATTCCGGTTGGCGGTCGGCGCGCAGGTCTTCATCGCGGAAGCAGCGGGCGATCTGGAAGTATTTTTCAACACCAGCTACCATCAACAGCTGCTTGTATTGCTGCGGCGCTTGAGGGAGTGCGTAGAACTTACCTCCGTTCAATCGCGATGGCACGAGGAAGTCACGAGCACCTTCTGGTGTGGACTTGGAAAGGATGGGGGTTTCGATTTCGAGGAACCCGCCTTCGTCGAGGAAGTCGCGGGTCGCTTTCGATGCACGGTGGCGCAGTTTGAGGTTGCGTGACATACGAGGACGGCGCAGGTCGAGGTAGCGGTATTTCATCCGCAGGTCCTCGTTGGACATTTCCTTGTCGAGACGGAATGGCAGCACCTCCGCTTTGTTGAGTATTTTCAACTCACTCGCAACGATCTCAATCTGACCGGTGCCGAGCTTGTCGTTGGCGGTGCCCTCAAGACGCTTGGATACTTTACCGGTGATGCTGAGCACGTCTTCTTCACGCAGCGTGTGCGACAGTTTGGCGACCTCGCTGTCCTCTTCGGGGCGGAAAACTACTTGGGTCAGGCCCTCGCGGTCGCGCAGGTCGATGAAGATCACACCGCCATGGTCACGGGTGGACTGAACCCAGCCGACGAGCGTGGATTCGCTGTCGATGTGGGATTCGCGGAGTTCGTTACAGTGATGGGTGCGCATTTTTTTGAGTAGCAAGTAGCGGGTAGGAAGTAGCTAGTAGTTAGCAGGGCGTAAGTTGAACGGATATTCGCTCTTTTCCAGTGCTTATTCACGGTAATTTCAAGAAGGGGAAGTTGTACTGCCACGTATCAAGATTGTGATTCGACTCTCCTTTGGATCGGTTGAAGCCCTGTGATTTAGAATTAGCATGCTGGGCATGGGGGAGATGCCGCTCGGCACGTGCGGCCTACATAGGGGAATGCCGCCCGGTGCGAGGTAATTTTCAGTGTTTTCGGTCACCCTTCTCGCCACGTTTTTTTCAAACGTAGCTACTTTCGGGAGAAAGTGGCAGGGCGATGAGTCGCATGGAGAAAACTTTCGTGTTCTAAGCGATGAGGTTTTTGGTGTCGGATGCCTCCATGAGCGAGCGCACGGATTCGACGAGATAGTCAAATGTCGTGTTGGTCTCTTCGCGGGTCTTGAGGTTTTTGACACTGATTTCGGGGAACTCGCTGCCGATGATCACAGCGAGTTTGGCACCTAGCTTTTCTGCGCTCTTGAACTGCTTGTCGAACTTGGCGGAGGTGAGCGGGAAGTCGGTGGACATGTCTGCGTCTCTGAGTTTCTGCACCACGGAGAGTGCAGCCGCACGCTCACCTTCGTCGGCGACGACGACAAAAACATCGGCGGGCGTTTTTGCTGTGAGGTATTCTTCGAGCCTTGCGAGCGGCTCAGCGGTTTCGCGGATGAGATCGAGAATCACCACGTTGCCCATCGCATAGCCGACGGCGGGTAGGTCGACCTTGCCGTTGGACATCAGCGCGAGCAATTGATCGTAGCGCCCACCACCGGCGATCGCGCGGTGTTTGCTCTTCAAGGAGAAGAGTTCGAAAACCGCGCCGGTGTAGTAGGCGAGTCCGCGGACGATAGAGAGATCGACTTGCACGAAATCAGCAAGTCCGCGCTCGGCGAGGCTGTCGGTGATCGGGTTGAAAAGTTCGGCGGCGGCTGATGGGTTAGCGATAAATGCGCGGACGTCTTCGATGGCGATGCCGAGTTCATCGAGTTTCCTTTCGGTGCTTTCGGGGTCTTTTTCGAGTTTGTCGAGCGCCGAGAGGAACTTCGGCAGGTCGTCGACCGGCAGTTCGCGATCGGCGAGGAAAATATCCCAGGCCTTGCGATCTGAGAGGCGGATTTTTACGTCTTCGCAGGTGAAGCCGAACTCGCGCATCACGTCGATGAGCATCGCGATCAGTTCGGCATCGGCAGCCGGTGAGGACTCGCCCACGATATCGTTATTGAATTGAATGAACTCGCGGCGTCTACCTCGTTGCGGACTTTCTGCGCGGAAGCAGGACCCGATCTCAAACCATTTTAGCGGCTTGGGATAGTTGCGTTGATTTTTGCTGGCAAGGCGAGCAAGAGATGGTGTGACTTCAGGACGAAGTGCCAAGTCGCGCTTTCCCCGGTCGGTGAAACTGAAGAGTTCGCTGACGATTTCATCGCCGGATTTCTTGCGGTAAAGCTCGGTGAACTCGATGACCGGGGTTTCGTATTCGACGAAGCCGTAGCGCATGGCGATTTTGCGCCAGGTTTCGAAAAGGTAGTTACGGGCGTTGAGTTCCTCGGGGAGGAGGTCTTCAAAGCCTGGAGGTGTTTCAATATTAGCCATTGGGAAGTAGCGGGTAGGTAGGAGGAAGTAGCTAGGGCAAAGAGTTTGGAATTGTGTTGTAGATTTAGAGCGGGAAAAAGCGTGGCGCAAGGTTTGGTGTTGCGGTATGGGGGGCGACACGGCAAGGGTGGGGGATGTCTCTCACGCGCCTCCGTCTCTATCAGTTCCGTTGTTTCGACAACGCGACGATCGATGTGCCGGATGATGCCCGAATGATCGCCTTTGTCGGTCCGAATGCGGCGGGGAAAACGTCCATATTGGAAGCTGTCTGTGTGTTGCTTCGGCTGCAATCTCCTCGGGCGTCAGCGCTGGGCGAGCTGATTCGTTTTGGCGAAGAGAAAGCGGCGGTCGAAGGTGCCTTTGGCGACGGGATCTTGCGGTGGGTTCAGTCGGCGAAATCGCGTCGGCTTAGTGTTGATGGCGAAAGATGTGGTAGGTCGGCGGACTACCTGGCGCACAGTGGATTGGTGGTGTGGCTGGGTAATGATGACATTATGTTGATTCGCGGCGGCGGCGATGGTCGACGGCGGTTTCTCGACTTTGTGGGCAGTCAGTTGTTTCCAGAATATCGTCCATCGCTTAGGGCGTATGATAGGGCGCTGCGTTCGCGGAATTATTTGCTCAAGAAGCCGGGCGTGAGCGAGAGCCAGCTCGCTGCCTATGCAGCCGTGATGATTGAGCATGGCGAGAAATTGATTGCCATGCGGCGGGTGTTGATTGAAGAACTTGCCCCCTTGGCGGATGCCGCGCAGCGTGCTGTGAGCGGACGTGACGAACCCTTGCAATTGGCGTATGCGCCCAGTGTTGCCGAGGGTGGTTTTTCTACGGCGTTAAAGGAAACCGTTGACGAAGAGCGACGAAAAAAGTCGACGGTGGTCGGTCCGCACCGAGATGATATGGAATTGGCTCTGTGCGGTATGCCGGTCGGACAATTTGGTTCCGAAGGACAGCAGCGTACCGCGGTTCTCGGTTTGAAGCTCGCTCAAGCTGAACTGCTGAAATCGCACTGTGGAAAGCCGCCGGTGATTCTGATCGACGATGTGTTTGGTGAGTTGGATACCGACCGCCGTCAGCGGTTCATGGATCAGTTACCCGAGGGGAGTCCCCGCTGGATCACGACGACGAATTTGGATTGGGCCGATGATGCGCTGTTGGAGAAAATGAAAGTTTTCGAGGTGAGTGATGGGAAGGTGTCTGGATTGTAGGCCGGACGTGCCGGCCGGCATTTTGGATCAGGTGAAGCCTGGTGGAATTAAAAAGTTTGCATGTCGTGCATGGGGGGAGATGCCGCCCGACACGTGCGGCCTACAGATGGGGAACTGTAGCAACTTGACGTCGGCAAGCATGCAGACGACAGATAAGGCATGACTGACAATGCCCCAGTAACGCGGGCGGATTTTGACCGCTATCACGCTCCCAACTATGCACCTTCGGATTTCGTTCCGTTGCGTGGTGAGGGATCGCGTGTCTGGGATGTGGACGGGAAGGATTACATCGATCTTGCCGGTGGGATTGCGGTGACGAGTGTCGGGCATTGTCATCCCGAGGTGGTCAATGCTCTTGCCGATCAGGCAGGCAAGTTATGGCATGTGTCCAACTTGCACACCAACGAACCGGCCTTGAAGCTAGCCAAGCAATTGGTCGCCACGACATTTGCGGACAAAGTGTTGTTCTGTAACTCCGGTGCCGAGGCGAACGAAGGTGCTCTGAAGATGGCACGGCGTTGGGCATTCAATGAGCACGGTGAGGAGAAAGACGAGATCATCTCATTCACCAATTCGTTCCATGGCAGGACATTGTTTACCGTGACGGCAGGCGGACAGCCGAAATATTCACAGGGCTTCGGTCCATTGCCTGGCGCGATTACCCACCTTCCATTCAACGATATCGATGCCTTGAAAGCTGCAGTGTCGCAGAAAACGTGTGCGGTGATCATTGAACCGATTCAAGGTGAGGGCGGAGTGAACCAGGCAACTACGGAATTTCTAGTAGCCGCGAGAGAACTTTGCGACGCCAATGATGCTGCGTTGATTTTTGATGAGGTCCAGACAGGAAACGGTCGGACGGGAAAGCTTTTCGCTTATGAAAATAGCGGGGTGGTGCCGGACATTATGAGCACCGCCAAGGGGATGGGTAACGGGTTTCCGATCGGTGCGGTGTTAGCGAAAGAAGAGTTCGCCAAACATCTCGTCCCGGGAACCCACGGCACGACTTATGGTGGAAATCCACTCGGCTGCGCAGTGGCGCTTGCCGTGCATAAAATCATTGCAGATGCGAACACTCTGGATGGCGTGATTTCCAAAGGCGATCACCTCAAAGAGGGCTTACGGAACATGAACTTCTTTACCGAGGTTCGTGGCGCAGGACTCTTGATCGGTGCCGCTTTGCCTGAAACCCACAAGGGCAAGGCAGGTGAACTGGTGAAGCTCGCCGCACAAAACGGCGTGCTCATGCTCGTCGCCGGTCCAGATGTCGTTCGTTTCGCGCCTTCGTTGCTTATTGAAGACGAGGTTCTCGATTCAGCGGTGGAGCGGATCAAGTCAGCGGTGAGTGAGTTTTCTGCTGGTTAAACATCCCGTTATATCCCGGTTTGTAGAGACGGAGTCCGAGGGGTTGCGCCATTGCGTCAAAATGTTTATCCACCGCATACACCCGGCAGCCTTGCTCCAGTGTGATGGTGGCAATCAGCGCATCGTTCCATGGGATGGTGACGCCGTTTTTCCGCATCGTTGCCCAGTGGCTGGCCGCCTTGCGCCATAGCTTTTGATCGTTGGTGGCGTAGGGTAGGATGTTGAACCATTTTTGGATTTTCTCGCGCTCGTGCTCGCGCGCTCCGCCCAAAAACTCCAGCTCGACAGGCCCGCAGAGCGTCGCCTCGAATTCATCGAGTAAGCCTCGGACGGCAAGCTTCACTGCAGGATCTCCGTCGCGACGGAAGAACTCGATCCAAGTGCTAGTATCCACGATAACCATGATGGGTACGTGGGCTAACGATCAACCGTTTCGATCTCGGCGTTGGTCAGGGGATAGTCTTCGAACTCACCTTCCATGACGCGGCGTCCGAACTCTCGAGCCAGCTGACGGCGGACGAACTCGGTGGCTGCCTTGGTGACGGCAGGCCCCTTCTTTTTCTCTCCGGTGAGCTTGATGACCTCTTCCAAGGTGGCTTCGTCAATGTCGACAGTGATTCTCATTATACCGGTAAAGTAATCAAAAAGATGATTTTTAACAAGTTGAAAGATGAAAATCGAGTCATTTGAAGTTTCGTTAAGATTCACGAGTTAGGCTAAAAATTCCGCCTGATCGCTGAATTTCTTTGATCGAGAGCTTGTCGGGGCTAGGTTCTCTGCATGGCCGATAAGCCCTTCTTTTACCAACCGCCGTTTCCTTTGGGTCCAGACAAGACCGAATATGAATGCCTGAGTAGTGAGCACGTCAGCACCGTCGATTTTGATGGTCGCGAGATGCTAAAAATCGAGCCGGAAGCGCTCACGCTGCTCGCCAACGAGGCGTCGAAAGCGATTTCGTTCATGCTTCGTTCGTCGCACCTCGAGCAGGTCGCCGCCATCCTCGATGATGAAGAGGCAACCGATAACGACCGCATGGTGGCGCTCAACCTACTACGTAACGCGGAGATTGCTGCCCGTGGAATTTTGCCCGCCTGCCAAGACACGGGCACCGCCATCGTGATGGGCAAAAAAGGGCAAACGGTGTGGACGGGTGTGGACGACGCCGAGTTCATTTCGAAAGGCATCTACAAGACATACACCGAAGAGAACCTGCGCTACTCGCAGACTGTTCCGTTGACGATGTATGACGAGACGAATTCCAAGACGAACTTGCCTGCGCAAATCGATCTTCTTGCTACGTCGGGCGATGAATACTCGTTTCTCTTCGTCAACAAAGGTGGCGGGTCGGCGAACAAAACGTTCCTCTATCAAGAGACCAAGGCGTTATTAAATCCCAAGCGTATGCGCGAGTTCTGTATCGAGAAGATGCGCTCGCTTGGCACTGCCGCATGTCCTCCGTATCACCTTGCTCTGGTGATTGGTGGAACGTCCGCGGAGACCTGTCTGAAAACCGTCAAGCTGGCATCGACCCGCTACTACGACGAACTTCCCACCGAAGGCAACGAACATGGTCAGGCATTTCGCGATCTTGAGTTGGAGAAGGAGTTGCTTCAGGTGGCTCGCGAAATTGGAATTGGCGCGCAGTTTGGTGGAAAATATTTCGCTCTCGACGTGCGGGTGATTCGCCTGCCACGTCACGGTGCGTCCTGCCCCGTGGGTATCGGTGTGTCGTGTTCTGCCGACCGTCAAGCGAAAGCGAAGATCACCAAGGATGGCATTTTCCTCGAAAAGCTCGAAAAGAACCCTGGTCGTTTCATTCCGGAGAAGTATCGCGATTGGAAATTCTCAGGTGTGAAGATTGATCTGAACGAAGGGATGGAGAAAACGCTGGCGACGCTCACCAAGTATCCTGTGACCACTCCGGTGGCACTGAATGGAACGATCATCGTCGCTCGCGACATCGCACACGCCAAGCTCAAGGAGCGGTTGGAAGCCGAAGGCGAATTGCCTCAGTATTTCAAGGACTACCCGGTTTATTACGCGGGCCCTGCCAAGAAGCCTGATGGTCTCGCCTCTGGTTCGTTCGGTCCAACGACGGCAGGTCGGATGGACGGTTATGTCGATCTGTTCCAAGCCGCTGGCGGTTCGATGGTGATGCTCGCCAAAGGCAATCGTAGCCAACAAGTGACCGACGCGTGCAAAAAGCACGGTGGGTTCTATCTCGGATCGATGGGTGGCCCAGCCGCGCTTCTCGCCCAAAACCACATCAAATCGGTGGAAGTCGTCGAGTATCCCGAACTCGGCATGGAAGCGGTCTGGAAGATCGAAGTCGAAGACTTCCCAGCCTTCATCCTCGTCGACGACAAAGGGAATGACTTCTTCGAACAGATCCGCCAATGCCCTGTCTGCTGAACGAGCGCGATCCGCGCTGGGAGGATTGGAAGTGGCGGTTGGGGGTGGTTTGCAGACCACCCGGTTGCCGTGTGGGCTTGTGAGCGGATGCCGCTCTGCAGGATTGGAAGCGGCGGTTGGGGGTGGTTTGTAGACCACCCGGTTGCCGTGTCGGCTTGTGAGCGGATGCCGCTCTTCAGGATTGGAAGCGGCGGGTGAGGGTGGTTTGTAACCCGCTCGGATGCCGTGTCGGCTGGAGCTTGTTTGAATAGGTCTTACGGCTCCTATAAGTCCTATGGAAGTTGTCTCTGCTTAGCGGCTACACTTCAACGTGATCCATCGTATTACGATGTGTATCGTAGATGCCGATGGTGGGTGGGCCCAGGCGGCCCATGACTTCTCCCGGATTGGCGAGGAGGATGTTGCCGATGTGTTCTGCGTGGGCAATGTGATTGTGGCCGTAAAGTACGGCATCGTGCTCGCCGGACTTGGCGATAGGTTTGGCGATTTCCGGATAGTGTGTGAGAAAGATGTCGCGCTCGTCGATGACCAATTGGGCGAATTGACCGTGGAGAGTGACGTGTGGATGTTTCGCAGCAATCTGACAAAGAAGAAATTGATCGCCATCGTTATTGCCAAAAATGGCGTCGACCACACCGTTGAACTCAGTCGCCATCTGGTTCAGTGAGAAAGGTGCACAGAAATCACCTAAGAAGAGTAATCGGCCACATCCTGCCTGATTGGCCGCGAAGGTGGCGCGTGACAAATGATCGAGCCTGTCGTGGATATCAGAGAGAACGGCGATTTTCATGGCGGTGGTGATGGAATAGTGTCCGACTTACGAACCCTTCGATCACCCCTAGCGATAACAAATCTTGCCTTTTTAGGCAATGAACTATGCTTCGTAGAGCAAAATGGATTCAGTGACGTATTCGTCTTGAAGGATGTCGGAAACAATCACCAGTGGGTCACCGGGTTGGGCGAGCCCTTTGGCGCGTAGATAAGTGATGGCATTTCGAATCAGTTCCTTGGCGTTGTTGGCAAACTCGAGGTGGAATGCGTGGATGCCGCGGCTTAGGGCAAGCCCTCGGCACACGTGTTCATCTTCTGCGAACGCGTAAACAGGTGAGGTCTTCGGGCGGTATGAGCAGAGGTTTTGCGCCATGATACCGCGACGGGTAAAGACGACGATCTTGCTGTTTGGTAACTCGTTTGCCATCACAACGGCGGATTTGCAGGTGAGCATTTTGGTGTCTCTGGCCTTCAATGACTCTTCGAATCCAAGCCCGCCGGAGCGTTCGATTCTACGGGAAATTCTATCGAGCACTTCGACACATTTGAGTGGGTAGCGCCCGACTGAACTTTCGCCGGAGAGCATGATGGCATCGGCTTGCTCGAACACAGCATTCGAAACGTCAGTGACTTCCGCCCGCGTTGGCGTTGGGTTTTCGATCATGCTTTCGAGCATGTGAGTAGCGACGATCACCCGCTTGCCTGCGGCGTGGCACTTTTTAATGAGGAGCCGTTGAATGATGGGAAGCTCTTCGTAGGCCACTTCGATTCCCAAGTCGCCACGAGCGATCATGACGGCATCGGTTTCATTTATGATGGCGTTGATGTTGCGGATCGCTTCCTGGTCTTCAATTTTTGCGACGATTTTCGGTGAGGCTTTGCGTTCTGCGAGGAAGGCACGCACCTCACGGATGTGCTCGGGGCCGCGGACGAAGGAAATGGCCACGTAGTCGAGATTGAGGTTCGCCCCCAATCGGGCGTCGTCGCGATCTTTGTCTGTCATCGCGGGAAGGTTGAGCTTTACGCCCGGAAGGTTGATGTGACGGCGGGATCCGAGTTCACCCTCGGTGAGAACCTTGCACCGGATGTGGGTGTCAGATTTTTGGATGATTTCGAAAAGTAGCATGCCGTTATCGACGACGATGCTGTCCCCGACTGACACGTCCCTTGGAAGGTCGTCGTAGTTGACTGTGGTGCTCATTTCCATCGTCGGCTTTGCATCGCGATGGCGGATTTCCACCTCGTCGCCGACTGTCAGTTTGAACGGTTCTTCGAGATCGCCTGTGCGGATGGACGGTCCTTGAAGATCCATCAGGATGCCAACCTGTGTGCCTTTTTCCGCGGAAATCTTGCGGATTCGTGACACGACCGTATGCACCCAATCATGTCTGCCGTGGCTCATGTTTAGGCGGATGATATTCGTACCGTGATCGATGAGCTCGCTGATCATTTCTTCGGAATCAGTAGCGGGACCGAGAGTGATAATGATCTTCGTCTTACGGACGTCTGTGTTGATGTTTAGGTCATTCATGATGAGATGGGCTTGAGGGAAAGTCAGAGAGTCGGAGGCGCTTGGGCTTCTAGTTCGGTGCCTCGGGCGAGGCGGAATAGCGCGAGTGAGTAGGGGATCATCGAGAAGCTTTGTCCCGCGGAAAGCTGCGGTTGGGGGACATCGAAAAAACCGTTGTGGTCTGCGGTGTGGATGATGGGTTCCCACAGCACGTTCGTTGCGCCTGGTAAACGGAACGTTTGCGATACGCGTCCAGCATGCACGAGAACGAGGAAGCACCGGTCTTGCCGGGATACCTTCCAATCGCGCTTTTGACTGTGAGCGAGACCGGAGAGAAGCATGCCCATCGAGTGGTTTTCGAGGGTGTGCCAGTCGCTAATCTGCATTGGTGAGCCATCGACGGTGAGCCAGAGAACGTCACGTGCCATGGTGCCTCGTAGCGAGTTACCGTGGAGATAACGTGATTTTGAAAAGATACTGTGTTTCTTGCGCAGGTCTATCAGGCGGCGGGTGAATTGATGGAGGTCTTTGCCGTCTTCATCGAGTTCCCAATTCACCCATGAGACTTCGTTGTCCTGACAGTAGGCGTTGTTGTTACCGCCTTGGGTGCGTCCTAATTCGTCGCCAGCGAGGAGGAAGGGCACGCCTTGTGAGAGGAATAGTGTGGCGATGAAATTACGCTGTTGGCGCCGGCGAAGTGCAAGAATTTCGGGATCGTTAGTAGATCCTTCGACTCCGTGGTTCCACGATGCGTTGTGGGCTTCACCGTCGCGGTTGCCTTCGTTGTTCGCTTCGTTGTGCTTGTCGTTGTAGGAAACGAGATCGCGCAAGGTGAAGCCGTCATGACAGGTGATGAAGTTTACACTGTGGATGGGCTGTACGAATGATCCATAGAAGTCCTCGGAACCGGTGAGGCGTGACGCAAGGTTTGCCAGCTCGCCCTGATCGCCTTTCCAAAAACTGCGCACGTGATCGCGATATTTTCCATTGAGCTCGGAGAACGGCTCGGGGAAATTGCCCACCTGATACCCGCCGTAGCCAGTGTCCCATGGTTCGGCGATCAGTTTTACTGTCGATAGCACGGGGTCCTGTTGGATCGCGCGGAAGAACGCACCGTTTCTGCTGAACCCGTCTGACTCGCGTCCCAGAGTCGCGGCGAGATCGAATCGAAATCCATCCACATGCATTTCGGTCACCCAGTAGCGGAGGGAATCGAGCACCATCTGGAGCACGCGTGGGTGGCGGGTGTCCAGTGTGTTGCCGGTGCCGGTCATGTCGGCATAGCGATCGACGTGGCCGCGTTCGAGTCGGTAGTAGGCGTGGTTGTCTAACCCTCGGAAACAGAGTGTCGGTCCGAGATGGTTTCCTTCGCAGGTGTGGTTGTAAACGACGTCGAGAATCACTTCGATTCCGTCCGAGTGAAGAGCTTTGACCATTCCCTTGAACTCGCGCACCGGTCCGTCGCCAAACTTGTCCGCAGCGTATTCAATATGGGGAGCGAAAAACCCAAGCGACTGATACCCCCAGTAGTTGGTTAATCCACGCTCGACGAGGAATTCGTCATCGAGATGGAAGTGCACCGGCATCAGTTGGACCGATGTGACGCCGAGTTCCCGAAGGTGTTTGCGCGCCGCGTCCGAGGCAAGCCCCGCATACGTGCCGCGCAATTCTTCAGGCACACCGGGATGGAGTTTGGTGATGCCTTTGACGTGCGTTTCGTAAATGATGGTCTCTGCCATCGGAATGAGCTGGTGGGTGTCGCCCTGCCAGTCGAAGCCATCGTCAATGACCACGCAGCGTGGCATCAGCGGCGCGGTGTCAGTCATTTCCATCGATCCATCGGGAAGGCTGCCGCTGAGTTCAGGTGCGCCTTCGAGGGTTTTCGTCAGAAGTTTGGCGTAGGGGTCAACCAGCAGTTTATGCGGGTTGAAGCGATATCCATTCTCTGGCTCGTAGGGGCCATAGGCGCGAAGGCCGTAATGTGCGCCTACCGAAATACCGGGAACAAATACATGCCAAACTCCTGTGGTGCGACGCGGACATCGGATGCGGGCGATTTCTCGCTGTGGATCGTTGGGATCGAACAAACAGACGTCCATCGCGCTGGAGTTCTCGGAAAAGATCGCGAAATTCACTCCACCGTTGCGCGGCGTTGCGCCGAGAGGAAACGGGTGACCGGCGACGATGGCTGACGGCGTGGATGGGGAGATGAGCGTGGTTGACAATTGAACAGACATAGTTGAGTGCCCTACACCTTTGCGGCATCGGGTAGGGAACCGCAAGTGAGGATGAGGTGTATTGTAGGCATGGATTTCTCGTATGATTATGTGGAAATATCTACTTCTCTCTTGGTAGGCTGACGGCGGTGCTCAAAGCTGTTTATGTATCCCGTTGATCGAAGGATCCCTCAAATGTCCCATATTTAGGTGTATGGAAAGCATGTTCTCTGCCAAAGATCATTAAATCTGGAGATCAACATGCGGGTTGGAGCTTCTAGGTTCAGATTGGCGGTTTTTTCACCAATGATCGCCCTTGTCTGGCGGTCACGGCGCGATACATTGCGCGCATGACGCCTGAACTCTCGCAACTCTTCGAATTTCTCCGTTTCCCCAGTATATCCACCGATAGTCGCCACAAGGGTGATGTGCGCGCGTGCGCGGAATGGCTCGATGCCAAGTTGACCGGCATGGGGCTGACAAGCACGATTCACGAAACGGCTGGGCATCCCATTGTCGTAGCCAGAAACCAGCATGTTGAAGGGAAGCTCAATCTGATGATCTACGGACATTATGATGTGCAGCCAGTCGATCCTGTGGAACTCTGGGCGAGTCCACCGTTTGAGCCGGAGATCCGCGATGGAAAAATCTACGCACGAGGAGCCACCGACAACAAAGGACAGATGTTCGCCCACGTTCTCGGTGTGGAAAAAGCGCTTGCTGATGGAGAACTACCTGTCAATTTGACCCTTCTTTTTGAAGGTGAGGAAGAAATTGGCAGTAAAAACCTCACGCCCTTCCTCGAGGCTCATCGCGAGGAGCTGGCCTGCGATGTGATCGCGGTGTCCGACACAGGAATGGTCGGACCCGGCATTCCGACAATGGGTTATGGTCTGCGTGGCATTACTTGCGGCGAAGTGATCGTGACTGGTCCGTCGAGCGATCTTCACTCTGGTGTTTACGGAGGTTCGGTGATGAATCCTGTCACTGCCGTCGCACGCATCGTGGCGAGTTTGCACGACGCGGACGAAAAGGTCGCCATCGATGGGTTCTATTCAGATGTGGCTCCGCTAGAAGACTGGGAGCGCGAGGCGTGGAGCAAAGTGCCCTTTGGCGAAAAAGAATACCTCGCTGAAACCGGTGCGCCGGCATCCGTGGGCGAAGCCGGATATACCGTAGCCGAGCGTCTTTGGGGGCGCCCAACGGCCGAAGTCAATGGCATTGGAGGTGGGTACCAGGGAGAGGGAAGTAAGACGGTCATCGCTCGTGAGGCAATGGCCAAGCTCTCGTTCCGCCTTGTTCCCGGTCAGGATCCCGACGATATTCTCGACAAGGTTGAGGCGCATGTCATGGCGAATGCACCTAAGGGAGTGGATGTGAAATTTGTCCGAGGTCACTCTGGTGAGCCCTATCTCAACGACCCGCATTCCGATTATGGAAAGGCCGCGCAAGCCTCACTCGCCACGACCTTCGGCAAAGAGCCGGTGTTGATTCGTGAAGGCGGAAGCATCCCCATTATCAACACCTTCAAGACCATTCTCGGCGCGGATTCCTTGATGCTTGGCTTGGCGGTTCCCGGGTGCAAAATTCACGCGCCAAACGAGAGCTTCAACGTGGAAAATTTCGAGGCAGGCATAGAACTCAACCAGGAATTGATCCGTCGACTTGGTGCACTCGGTAAAAAATCTTAGCTGGTGGCGCGAAAGAATTGAATGGTAGCCTACGAATTTTCGTCGTAATGGGTGCCAATCCCTTGGCGTTATCTCCTCTGAATCAGATTATCATGAAAATTTTCTCTACACTCTCACTGGCCGTCTCCTTATCGGTGACGTCGGCATGTCTGGCTGCGCACACTTCGCAGGAAGCTCTGGAAGCACTCGAGCGCCGTTATGGTGCTGAGAAGTTTACAGATATTGTTTCGATTACCGGAACTGACGGTGTGCCTTCGCCGAGCGAGTGGTGGATCGTTGTTCGCGACCCAAGAATGCCGAGCACGCTTCATACGTATTGGTCTGGCGATCGCCGGGTTACCGATGAAGGAGAGAATCGCGACTATTACCCGCGTCGCATGCCGGATGGATTTGTCAATCGGGGCAAGCTTCAGATCGATAGCACGCAAGCGTTTGTCGTTGTTGAGCAAGAGGCCGCAAAGATGCAGATAGGATTTAACGAGGTGTCTTACGAACTCAAGGCCATCACACTCACTGATGAACCTGTGTGGAATCTTACGTTGATCGATGCACGCGGGTATTTTGTGGGCATTGTCAGTGTGTCAGGCCGCACAGGAAATGTTTTGCGCAAGGTCTGGATGACACCAGGTACCAGCCGGGGTGGATTCCAAATGGGAGTCAGCGATTCCATCGCACCTGGCGAAGTTACGACTCGGATTCCCGATGTCCCGTCCGAGGGAGCAACGCAACTCCCTCTAAATCCTACGGAAAGGTTGATTCCCACCGAGCCAAGCCGCGAGGGAGATATTCAAGATATCGTGCCTGTGCCACTTCCAGAGGAAGTCTCCACAACGCTTCCTCCGCTTCCTGAAGTCGCACAACCGATTCGACCAGAAGAGGTGCAAGAACCAACGCGCCAAACTCCAGACGTGCAGCCACAACCTATCACCCCGGAGCCCGAGCCTCAGCGACCAAGCACGAATGACGATCTCTACGAAGAGATTACGCCAGAAAATGATGGCTCAGTTCCTGGGCCGTAAACTGAGTTCAGGGATTGTTTTTGGCTAGATCAGCTAACCAGCTATTCACATCGGAAAAATACTCGGGGATTGGAAGAACTTCTGAGATGTTGGTCAGAGCATTGGATCGTTCATCGGGTGATAAGTTATTGATCGCCGCCACGGCACGCATGCGCAGTGTGTGGTTGAGTGGTAATGCGTTACGCTCGATGCTGAAATCACTCGGATGAGCGCATACGAGGGCGATCCACATTTTAGCGGTCGTTTCAGGATTACTCTCACTCCATAGTGCGGCTATCTCGCGGGCGGTGTGGTAGCGGAGTTGATTGATTCTTTGGGCATCAAGATTGGCGCTTCCTCTGGCGCTATTGGCTTGCTCACCATCTGGGATGTCCGGTGAATGTGTGGCTAGTGTTTTGATCTGTCCCTTCAATTCGCGCAGGTCATACGCAAGACAGGTGAGAAAAAGATCATCCATCATCCCATCGGCGCGGTTCAGACGCCGTTGAACCAACTGGCGGATACGTTGTTTTTTCTCCGTCTGGTCTAGGCAAATCCGATCGATAGCTGCGACTGCCGCATTGAAAACTTTATAACTCGACGGATCGATATCGGAAATTATGTCAATATTAGCCCTCGCCTGTGGAAGATAGCTTAAGGCTGTGATGGCATCGCTCAGTGTGCTCGAATAGGAATCTTTTTGAGGGTCGTCGATTTCATCCAAAAGTAAGGCTGCGAGATCAACGCTGAACTTATCGGTGTTGGAATAGGTCGAGAGAACGTCCATCGCCGCGATGCGGAGGTAGATATCGTTGTTTCGGTTTGCTAGAAATGTCATCAAATTAGGGATGTCTGCGACAAAGCGCTCAGGGGCGTGCTGTTGATGTAGTGTGGCGAAGGGGATGAGAAAAGTCGCGTAATCGGACTCGTTGGTGTTTCTGGCTAGCGCGATGGCTTGCTCAGGTGCGCCTGCGCAGAGTGTTTCAAGGATTTGCTTTTTCTGCTCCAATTGGGGAGCGGAGTGAAATTGATCGACGAGAATCCCCGCCCATGCGGTTGGATCAACTCGTTGAAGCTGGGCGAGTTCCCAGAGTGTGTTATCGCGGTCGCTGCGGACGGCTCGTTCTAGTGCTGTTGCATTATTGGCGATCTTGAGCTTCTTGATCGCGGTCTCAATGGGTTCGCGAATGGACCAATCGGGATCAAATTCAGGATTTGGTGGTTGGGCAATAAGTGAATCGTGGATTCGTTCGAGTTCTGGCAACAGCACGCTGAGACCTTCGCTCTCTGCTATGGAAATGAGTCTTTCAACCAAAATCGCCGGTAGCGGATTCTCTTGATGGGTTTCAAGTAGTGCAGCGATTTTACTCGCGAGTTGTTCTCGATGATCTTGATTGAGGTTTCGTTCAAGCCGTTCAGCAAGTGGTGTAATCAATGAGTGATGATCGATTTTCTCCGTCTTTTTGAATTTGCGATGAGACGGATATCCCTCGGTCAGTAGGTGGCCGATGAGGTTGATACAAACCTGCTTGCTGTAGTGGCTATCCCATCGATGTGAAATTGATTTGATCGCCCAGACTGTGCCGTCGACTTTGAACGTCAATTTCCGCTCATTCGAGAGAAAATCACAACTCGCACGTCCATCCGCAGTTGAAAAGGATAATTGAAAGCCTGAGGAAATGTCCTCATCCGGACTATACGAGCGGATGCGGTTCAGCCAAAAGATGGTGTCAGCGAGAAAGCGGGCGTCTGTGCTGTCTATGTGCTCGATTAGCACTTGATGGGCTGGACGATCGGCCCATGCGTTATTTCCAACCACTCCGAGAGTGTTGGAATTTTGGGAAATCATCATTGGCGATTCCACTCCAAAGTTTATCGCTATCAGTGCACTGCTGTAGCTGTAGCAACCGGAAGACCCCCAGTCGTAAAGTAGCCATCCCGACTCGGGTGGTTTAATGTCGTTTCGGTCGTCGATCGCTAGCCGAAAGATAGCCCGGTGAAGGTCGGTGCGGTTGATTTCAGCAAAGGCGAGAGCGGCGTCTTTTGGCGTCATTTCCCAGAACCCTTTTGGAAGGGCAGTATCCGGGGCGTCGGGTGATCCCCGCCAATCATCCTCGCTTCGCTTGCCTTGAAAAAATGAAGCCAGAGTCTCAATGTCCGCTTCCCGGAGCGAGTGAAATTCATAGGGTGGGGGAGGCGGTGCATGAGGATCGAGGGGTTTACGGATGAATGGATCGCTTTGGTCATAGGTGACGGGGTAATCCAGGCCTCCTGCCTTCGCGATATCTTTCAGGGACTCGCCTTCATTGAGCACTCGTATGTGAGGGCTCTCCGTATCGGTTGAATACGATTTTGTTTCATTGGACCAACGGAAGATCACTTGGTGACTGTCTTGCGGGCTTACTCCCAGAGCTGGGCCGAATGCGATCTCCGCGATCCCGTCCTTGTTGTCGTCAAAGCAGGTGTATCCCCACTCGCTCTGTTTATCCGCTGCATCGGAATGCCAGTTATAAATGACACGTAGAAGAACCTTGGAATTCCGCTCCAAGGTTTTCAATTCGAAGACGCTGATCAACGTGTCTTTGGCACCATCCACACCATGGTTATTTGCGTCGGCTCGTTCGATGATGTTGTCGCCATTGAAGTCGTAAAAGTAGTCGTTTTTGGAGTAATTATCGCCACCGAAAATGCGCACTTCATCTCCGTTCTGATCGAAGACCATGATGACACTGTCCTTGACGGGGATAAGATTTGGCGTGGTTTCCGCCTTTCCTGCGATCTCGGAGGGGCTGAGGAAGAGTTCTTCAAGTCGCTTTGTTATATATCCGCCCCTGTAAGAGTTACTGCCGTGATCAAAGATTCTGTTCAGCGCCAATAGGTAGAGTGGCTTTTCGTTGTTGCTTTGCGGGCAGGGAAAGAGTCGATATGACTGAAGATTAGACACATTAGAGAGGCCCTTGAGACGTTTGACTTCGTTCGCCTGTTGCACTGGATCGAGTAGTTTCTCCATGTCCGCCTTTTTCAGTCCTCCAAGGGCGGATGAGGCAAGGAATGGTAAAATGAGCAAGCGCGCAAATCTCATGATAATAAGACTAACGAGAGCGGTGGATTGTTGAAATATTTATATTTTGTTTTGGTCGACTGGGAGGGACGTGCTTCGCGCGTCCGTGATCGCGTATAAGCCTAAATTCAGAGATGAGAACCACAGCCGTAGCGCAGCGGAGACAGACGAAGTCAAATGACACGGAAAGCACGGATTTAGAGGCACTTATGAAATTCATCCCGATCACCCAGAGGGTTAGTCGCCTAGTCAATGTAACTCACTGATTATCCGTGTATATCCGTGAAATTTGACTTCGTCTGTCTCCGCTCTGCTCCGGCTGTGGTTCCTATTTTCCTTTTTAGGATAAGGGCTGCGCCCCACGCGATGGGTCGCGTAAAACGGCTTCGCAGCATGCGATAGGGGTGATGGTTTTCCGGTCGTGAATGTCGTGCGACGCTGAATGCAGATCACGGACGGTGTGAAAACCGTCCCTCCCTATTGGCAGTATTTTTAAAGAGCAGCGAACGTTAGCTCGAACTTCGCCAGATATTTCTTCAGCCTGTCCGCGTCGTTCGGGTTCTTCTTTTTCTTCCGCGATGCGGCGAAGAGTGATCGTCCGGCATCGCTGAGGGATTTGGATTTTCGGCTGACGGAGATGACGTGTGCCAATTGCACGCGGTCGAAGGGATCAATCTCATTTAGCGCTTCATCAGAGAATACAGAGCTGAGGTCTGTGGTGGTTTCGGATTCTGATTGGTTTCGCTGCCACGAGCGCTGTAGCCGTAAGATCTCCAGATCCACGTCCTGTTCTCGAATCCTCCCACGCTCGGCGAGGGTCGCCATGCGGGTGATGGCGGCATTGAGATCGCGGAAGTTTCCTCGCCACGGAGAGTCTGCCGCTTCGGCGAAACGGAGGAACTTTTGCTCAGCCTCAGTGTTGAAACTAGCGACTCTTCCCTCGCTTTCGGAATACCGTTTCAGCTCGTAATTGATGTTGGGAGCGATGTCTTCTCTCCGCTCGGCAAGCCCCGGAATGTCGAATGTCCAGAGATTGATCCTGGCGAGCAAATCTTCGCGGAAGCTGCCACTGCTGACGTCGCTACGCAGGTCGCGGTTGGTGCCGGTGATGAGTTGGAATTTGCTCTTCACTGGAGTGTCTGACCCGACGGGAAGGAATGTTCCTTCTTCGAGTGCGCGAAGCAGCATGGCTTGCTCGTCGGATCCAAGCTCGCCGATTTCATCGAGAAAAAGCATGCCGTTGTGTGCCTGGCGAAGAACGCCGGGGCGGTCGGCTTGCGCGCCGGTAAACGCGCCTTTGCGATGACCGAACAGCGTGCTCATTGCGGTGTCGCCTCGAAGAGTTGCGCAGTTGATCTCGACAAACTCGCCTTGTAAATCGGAGCGCTGTTGGCGGAGTTCATAGACACGGCGTGCTAGTTGGGATTTGCCCGCGCCGGTCGGTCCGGTGAGGTGAAGCGGTGCTTTTGAACGCAGAGCGACGACTTCGAGTTCGGCGATCAATCGGTTGAACTGTTCATTGCGGGTGGCAATGCCAGACCGCAGAAAGTCCTGCGCCTGTGCCTGCTCTTGAGTGAACCGGGTCGCCAAGCGATCGTAGCGTGAAAGATCGAGGTCGATGATCTCCGCTTTGCCGACTCCGGGTTGTTTCTTGGCAAGACGACCGAAGGGTGGGCTGGTTTGGATGAGCTTTCCCGGGAGGTAATGTGCCTCGGTGAGCAGGAACAAACAGATCTGCGCGACGTGTGTGCCGGTTGTCATGTGAGCGAGGTAGTCCTCACGTGTCTGGTCGAAATCGTAGTCCTGGCAGAAGTCGTGGAGCGCTTCGTAGACGTCCTGGAAATCCCAGGCGTCGCGAATCGATAACTTATGGACGATGACTTCGGTCTCTGGTGAAACCAAGGTAATGTCCTCTTTCACGTGCTCGGCGAGCGTTTCAAAGTTGCCGTCGATGAGCAGATGGAAGCGATCGACTTTGAGGTCGTCCTGTTGGCAGAGCGAGAGGGTAGGTCGCCATTTCTGCCAACGGTTTGGCCCCCACTGGCTATCGAGATTGGTGCCGAGGAATCCGATGACGACGGTTTTACGGGGGTGGGGCAAGGGGTTTTAGGTGCTTAGGTTTTAGGGAGTTGGTGGTAGGATGAGGATTTCCATGATGCGGAGTCAATCGTCGCCAATCTTTGACAAGATCGGCTACATTAAAAGATAAATCTTTATCTTTTTCGATAAAATAATGGTAATTTGGAAGATGGTAAAAGTGTGTGTTGAGTTGCTGGTAAAATCTTTAATCACCTGATAGTCAGTGTTTTGCGATGGTATTTGGATAGCGGTTTCTAAAATTGGCACGGTGGCTGCACTAGGGATTGGCACACTTCAAAAACAATTCCTATGGCAAACAAATCACTTTTCTCATCCTTCCGCGGTTTCTTGGCAGATGTGCCTCGAACCGATTCCGTGAACAACGCCGGTGGTGCGGCATACGGCCGCACCACCGAGGATGCGCTGGCTCAGTTGGCGCTGACCGGTTGCGGAAACTCGACCTACTACGTGGGTGCCGAACAACAACTCGATGAGGTGTTGGCGCTCGCCGCGAAGGTGGATGCGCGCTTCCTCGCTCAGTTGGCGGTTTACGCTCGACGCGAAGGCTTCATGAAGGACATGCCCGCATTGCTCTGCGCCATTTTGGCCACCCGTGATGTGGAAATCCTCGCTGAGGTTTTTCCACAAGTGATCGACAACGGTCGCATGGTGCGAAACTTCGTGCAGATCATCCGCTCGGGTGTCACTGGTCGGAAGTCGCTTGGCTCCGCGCCTCGTCGGCTGGTTCGTCAGTGGCTCACCGCGGCGAGTGATCAGCACTTGCTTAACGCCTCGGTTGGTCAGTCGCCTTCGTTGGCGGATGTCGTCAAGATGGTCCACCCTCGTCCGGTTTCGGCAGAGCGCGATGCGTTCTTCGCTTGGCTGATCGGTAAGGACTATGACTTGGCTGCATTGCCATCAGTGATCCGCGAGTACGAGGCATGGAAGGAATCGCGTTCCGGCGAGGTTCCCGATGTGCCATTCCAAATGCTCACCGCGCTCGATCTCGGTCGCGATGAGTGGATGGAGATTGCTCGCAATGCGTCTTGGCAAATGACCCGGATGAACTTGAACACCTTTGCACGTCACGGTGTGTTCGAGGTCCGGGAAATGAAGGGCTTGATTGCAAAGCGTCTCGCCGATCCTGAGTTGATTCGTCGTGCTCGTGTTTTCCCTTACCAATTGCTCACCGCGTTCCATGCGGCGGACAAGAAGGTGCCGGGAGTTGTGCTCAACGCCTTGCAGGATGCGATGGAAGTCGCGGTCAGCAATGTGCCTAAGGTCGATGGTCGTGTAGCGATTTGCCCGGATGTTTCCGGCTCGATGCACTCGGCGGTCACCGGCTATAGGAAAGGTTCAACTTCGGCCGCTCGGTGCATTGATATCGCAGGTTTGATTGCAGCAGCGATGCTGCGTCAGAACTCCGATGCCTTGGTCTTGCCTTTCGAGGCGAAGGTTCAAGAGGTTCGAATCAATCCTCGCGATTCCGTGATGACCAATGCGAACAAGTTGGCAAGCCTCCCTTGTGGTGGAACCAACTGCAGCGCTCCCTTGAAATGGATCGCTGACAAGCACGAGCGCGTTGATCTGGTGGTGATCGTTTCCGACAATGAGTCGTGGATTGATTCGCCGCACTACGGTCACTGGGGTGGAGGTGCAACCGAAACCCTCAAGCAATGGCAGCGTATCAAAGCGCAGTCGCCCAACGCGAAGTTGGTTTGCTTGGACATTCAGCCCAACACGCATACCCAGGCGAAAGATCGTCAGGACATCATCAATATCGGCGGATTCTCCGACCAAGTCTTTAAGCTGATCTCGGCCTTTGCCGATGGTTCGCTGGATGGCGGAGGTCAGGTGGATCAAATCCGCAATGTCACTATTAACACGAAAGAGAAACAACAAACCGCATGAAATTTGATGGGCAGACACTTCGGTGGATGCCGCACGGACTACAACAATAGTAGAGGGACAAAGCCTCCCCGTGTCTTTAAAGCGCGGTTGACGGGTGGTGAAACCCCGCCTCTGAAAAAACGTCCTAGCCTTCCTTGCCACCGAGGGTTGCTCATTAAATTATGAAACTTTAACCCTTATAAACAGCCAAGTCGGAATGACGAATGCTGGTATGATTACACTTGTCGGTGGTTCAACTCCATCCTCTCGCGCGAGCGGGAGTAGCTCAGTCTGGTAGAGCAGTTATCTACGGATCATGCCCCTCTTGTCGTCAGTCCTCTGGCACACAACTTTCACAAACACTTTCCCGTCGCGAGACGGGTGCGGAACTGCGGCAAATGCCGCGATGACTACATTGGTTTCATTGGTGGCCGGTTCGAACGCCAGTTTGCTCTAGCAAACTTTCACTTTGTCCAATCTCCGGAGGAGGAGATTGCAATATGCATGGACGGAGAGGAACGCAGTCAATCCGGCTCTCCGCTTCGGCGGAGGTAGCTCAGTTGGTTAGAGCAATGAGTATTGTCATCGCAACACGGATTGTTGCCGCAGCGACGCAGAAATTTTCACCTCACAGCAAATGCTTCGATGATTACATCCATGCCGGTTCAATTCCGGCTCTCGTGAAAGCGGGATAGCTTAATGGTAAAGCAATCTCTGTCATCGCGTTAGATTGTTGCTGTGAATCAACTTGTTACTTCATCATTTGGCGAATGCCTGTGGAACTACATCGTTCAACACCGAAGGGGTCGCCGGTTCGAACGCCAATTTGCTCTAGCAAATTATCACTTTGTCCAATCTCCGGAGGAGGAGATTGCTATAAGCATGGACGGAGTGGAACGCAGTCAATCCGGCCCGGGTCACTTTTCAAAACGACCCGGTAGCTCAGTGGTAGAGCACTACGTTTCACACCAACCTTGTCGCCATCGATTTTCTACAAACGCTTTTGAGTGCGGCGAGTATCGTCGCTTTTAATCTACGGAACGGCCTGAATAACGGATCGGCTACTTTTGCTGATTTTATTCGCATCGCACCATTAAAAGCTGTGATTCTCACAGCACTCAAAAGCTTCGCTACACAATCACCATAAACGACTATTAACACTATGACAACGATACACAAAACAGGCGAAGCCACCGGATTCATCCCAGCGATTGATGACAAAGGAAAGCCGATCACCGTGATCGGAACCGATGCGATTTGCGAGGGATTTGATGACACCTGCCTCAAGCAGGCGCAGAACTCGCGCTCAGCACCAGGCGTGTCTGAACTTATATTGAACCCAGATGCCCACGCGGGCTACGGGGCACCAGTGGGGAGCGTTCTTGTCTCGCCAACGCACATCTATCCTGGGCCGGTTGGAGTTGATATCAAATGCTCGATGTCCTTGCTACAACTCGATATTCCAGAAGATGTGATTGCGGATAAAGCGGTTCGTCGTGCATTGATCAATGCGATTTGCGAGCGCACTCCAACGGGTGCGGGTAAAGGTCAGCGAAGCGTGAAAAAGGCGCGTCGCGTAAGCGAAGCCTGGGGGCGTCGTGCGGTTACGCACGGTGCATCCAAGGACGTTTGCGAAGCGCTGGGGATCCCACCTGAGTGGGCGGAACGCTGCGAAGACAGTTTCCACTGGGCGCACGACTTTACTCAATCTGGACTCGAAGATCGGCTCGATTGCATGCTCAACGGTGGCTATGCCACGCGATTCGGAAAGAAGGTCGAACAGCTCGGAAGCTACGGTGGTGGAAACCACTTTGGCGAAGCCGAGGTGGTGCGAGTGAACCAGAGCGAGGCTACACGTAAGGCAGCCGATGTGTTTGGACTCAAGGACGGTCACGTTGCGTTTCTCTCTCACTGCGGAAGCCGTGGGTTCGGACATGATCTTGCATCGCAGCAGTTCAAGGCACTCGAGAACAAGTTCGATCAATGGTCGCTGCCGTATCCTGCCGGAGATAAGAAGTTGGTCTACGCTCCTCTCGGAACGCCCGAGGCGAATGCGTATCTCGATGACATGGCGCTTGGAGCGAACTTCGCGACGGTGAACCATTTGTTCATCAATGCGCTCGTGCTCGAGGCGTTTCAGGGGGTTCTTCCGGGGACGAAAGGTGATCTGGTGTATTTCATTAGTCACAATATTGCTCGTGAGGAGATCGTGAATAACCAACCGCAGTGGGTGCACCGTAAAGGGGCGACTCGTGCGTTCCCTGGTGGTCACCACGCGCTCAAAGACACGCCGTTTTACGAGACCGGTCACCCGATTCTCTTGCCAGGAAATCCACGCGATGGCTCGGTAGTGATGGCTGCGTTGCCGGGGGCGGAGAAATCCTGCTACTCGGTGAACCACGGAGCCGGACGAAGAATGGGGCGAAAAGCCGCATTCCGAAATCTCGATCAAGCAACGGTGGATAAGGATTTCACAGACTACGATATCCTTAGTAATTGCCGAACCTATCCACGCGACGAAGCACCGGATGCCTACAAGGATTTCGCTGAAGTGTTGCGAAGTGTGGAGGCTGCTGGTCTTGCTCATCAAGTGGCAAAACTCGACGCACGTTTCGTGATCAAAGATGCCGATAAAGCGGATGACTGAGGCGTCGCCGGGGACGGTTGGTTAGCTGCAAGAGTGGCTGGTTGATTGGTCCCCGGTGATGTGGCGGTGGGTGCCGGGCGACGCCGTCAATGGTCAAAAGCCAATGGTCAATGGGTGGAAAAGCTTCGAGGTGCACGACCGGGTTTTGGCATAACGCGTCGAATGAATCATCAAAGCTTTTAGCCACCAAAGCCCGACGCAGCAAACCCTATTGACCATTGTCCTTTGACCATTGACCAGTAATGACTCAGCCACACTGTTCTGCGATGTGCTAATTACCCCATATCCTAAACTACGACCATGACATCCAAACTACTTAACATCGACGGCCAGGATGGCGGCGGGCAGATTTTGCGCTCGGCTTTGAGTCTGTCCATGATCACCGGACAAGCCTTCCGGATGACGAATATTCGTGGAAAGCGCTCGAAGCCTGGTTTGGCGCGTCAACACTTGACCTGCGTCGATGCGGCTGTCGCTGTGAGCGGTGGGTCTGCGGATGGTGCCGAGTTGAAATCAACAGAGTTGGTTTTCAAGCCGGGTGCAGTAGTGCCGGGTAACTATGAATTTGCGATCGGCACGGCTGGAAGCACGACCTTGCTCGCTCAAACCTTACTGCTTCCCTTGGCGCTCGCCGGTGGGAAGAGTCAGGTTCGGCTCAAAGGTGGAACTCACAATCCAATGGCTCCGCCAGTCGATTTTATTCAGCGAGCATTTCTTCCTCAATTGAAGGATGCAGGAGTGAAGGCTGACTTGTCCTTAGATGCTTACGGTTTCGCTCCCGCTGGGGGTGGAGAAATTTTTCTGACGATTGGCCGAATGACGAAAGCCAAGCCTTTGTCGATTCTTGACCGTGGCGATGAGGTGTCACGATCCATGGATTGCATCGTTGCCCATGTTCCTGCCAATGTTGCCGAGCGCGAGTTCAAAACTATTCGTGAGGAACTGGATTGGGACGGGGTGGATGAAAATTTGATCACACTTAATGACGCGCAGTGCGGGGCAAACGTGCTGTCGGCAGAAGTTGCGTTCCAGAATGTGGTCGAGCGTGTCACCGCGTTCGGTGCTCAAGGGGTTCGCTCGGAAAATGTCGCCAAATTTGTGGCCAAAGAGCTGCAGAACTATTTCTCTAGTAATGCGGTTGTTGGGGGCCGACTGGCCGACCAGCTTCTGCTGCCGATGGCGGTTTTAGCCGGTGGCGAATTTATCACAGGTTTCCCGGGTAATCATTTGAAGACTAATGTTTCTCTGATTGAAAAGTTTGTCGGCAATAAGTTTGAAGTCGCCCGTGTTAATGATGCTCAGTGGCGGGTGTCCTGTGGGATGTGAGGGCGCTTCACTCGGAATTTGGTATTATATGCGCTGACGCGTGTCTCTGTAGGCCGGACGTGTCGGCCGGCATTTTTGGATCGGGTGAAGCCCGGTGGTATTGAGTTAGCATGCTGTGCATGGGGAAAGATGCCGCCCGGCACGTGCGGCCTACAGATGAGAGCCATCCTTCCAGGTGGCTTGGGTGGGTAAGGAATAATCAAAGCCCCACGCAGTTAGCTGGATGCGTTGTTCTCCTATACTCAGAGCGAACTACCCGCAACACTCACCGGTGGAGCATGACTCAGGAGCGTCGTCGGTGGCATTGCCAGCGGCGATGAGTTCGGCTGGCATGTTCTCGCGCTTGCCGTCCTTTTCTGGGGGCATCAGTGAGCGGTCTGGTTGTTGCGGTGTGAGATCGAGATCTGCTAACAACGCCATGTCTTGCTCGACTTGTGGGTTTTTGGCGGTGAGCAATTTCTCACCGTAGAAGATGGAGTTTGCTCCAGCGTAGAAACACAGTGTCTGCGCTTCGCGTGAGAGTTGGGTGCGGCCAGCGGAGAGGCGGACTTTTGCCTTTGGAATGGCGATGCGTGCGACGGCGATGAGACGGACGAGGTCGAAGGTGTCGACAGGGTCTGCTCCTTCGAGCGGGGTGCCAGGCATTGGCATCAATGAGTTGATTGGCACTGACTCAGGCGGTGGGTTGAACGAGGCAAGAACTTCCAACATGCGGAGTCGGTCGTCGATGGTTTCGCCAAGGCCGACTATACCACCGGAACAGACGGACATCCCGGCGTCTTGGACGTTGCGGATGGTGTTGAGCCTGTCTTCGTAAGTGTGTGTGGTGACGATGTTCGGGTAGTGCTCGGGAGAGGTGTCGATGTTGTGGTTATAGGCGGTCACACCGGCCTCGCGGAGAGCTTTGGCTTCCTCTGGTCCGAGTTCGCCAAGGGTCACGCAGACTTCCATACCGAGATCGGAAACAGAGTCGATGATGTCTATCACTTGATCGAAACGCTTGGTGCCGGAGCGCACACCACGCCATGCGGCGCCCATGCAGAATCGGGTCGAGCCGTTGTCGCGTGCAGCCTCGGCACGTTTCATGACTTCGTCTTTTTCCATCAAGCGCTCGACTCCTACGGAGTTTTTGTGACGTGCGCTTTGCGCGCAGTATGAACAATCTTCGGAACATCCGCCGGTCTTGATCGATAGCAGGGTGCAGAGTTGGACCTCGTTCTTTGGCCAGTTCGTTTCGTGTACGGCGCGTGCCTGTGATAAAAGGTTGAACAGAGGTTGCTCGTAGGTGGATTTGAGTTCTGCGAAGTTCATGATGAATGGAAAGTGCTGATAAAATTGAAGTGATTCAACCTAGCCGCGCATACAGGCGAAGAAAGGAAAAAGTGCGGTTATGCTGATTGCGTGTGTGGTGTGATTTAACGCACCCATTTGTCGTTTGGTTCGCTAAGGGAGGGAAGTTCGCCGCGGCCGCATCCGACGTAATCGGTTTTACCAACGGCTCCCCACATGGGAATGCCCACCTCACGTTTCCAGACTTTGGAGAAGGATTCGCCAGTATGGCATCCCCAGCTCATGATAAAGGCATCGGGGTGGAAGGCGCGGCGCTTGAACATTTTCAGATCGCGCTGGTGAATGAATACCATGCTGGCACCGGAAATTCGGCTGCTGTAGTCGATCATAAATGCGTGTTTGTTTGAGTGGCCAAAGTATTCGAACTGAACGATAGGAAACGACGAGCGTTTTTGTCCTTTATTAATGTAGTTAAGCACTTCAGTAGCAGTAGAAAACCACTGAATGCGCACACCGTTTTTCCGGGCGAGATCGCTGATCCACGTGGTGTAGGGTTTGCCGTCTTCGCGCTGTCGAGCGGCGTAGCTGGGACGTGGTGCGAGCCACACGATGGAGTTTGGCTTGACGCCCTTTTTAATCAGCTCACGGGTGCGGATGTTGGTGGCAGAGACGAAGTTCGCCCACCAGCGATCGTGTTGATGACCAGCCTCACGCAAGTCCTCCCATTTTCGCAGAGCGGGCCCGCCAATTAGCAATACCGTCTCACCCTGCAGCTGTTTTTCAGCCGCAGTTTGGTTGAGAAAACTCTGATCCGCAGCACAAAGCGGCGAATTGATGAGAACAAGAGCGAAAAGAGCGAGGAGGAATGATCGGGTCACGGCGGTATATACTGCTTGAACTTAGTGTTCAGTTTTCAGAGTGAATGGCAAGGCGTTTGGGTGCTAAGCGAGGGTCACGGTAACACGGACTCGCCCGCGATAAGATCATCGAAGGTCTGACGTTTGCGAATTTCGTGAACGGAACCGCCGTCCACCATGATCTCAGCCGGGAGCGGACGAGAGTTATAGTTCGATGCCATGGTGAACCCATAGGCACCTGCGGAAAGCAGAGCAATGAGGTCATTTTCCGCCAGTGGAGGGAGGTCGGTGTCCTGCGCGAAGAAATCGCCGGACTCACAGATCGGTCCGACAATATCGACCTTTTCTGTAGCGGTGGTTTTAGGTTCGGTCACGGGGGCAATCTCGTGATGGCCTTGGTAGAGTGCCGGGCGGATGAGGTCACCCATTCCGGAGTCGACGATTTGGAAGGTCTTGGTGTCGCCTTTTTTGGTGTAGAGCACGCGGGTAAGCAGTGCGCCTGCGTTCCCTGCGATCAAGCGACCTGGTTCGAGCAGAATGCGTAAGCCGAGCGAGGTAAGTTCAGGCACCAGTGTCTCGGCATATTCTTCGATGGTGATCTGTGTGTTCTCCTCGCTCTGCCACCACTCCGGCGCACCGCTGGAAAGTGAGCCGTGGTAAACGATGCCGATACCTCCGCCGATGGAGAAGAACTCAATGCCGTGTTTCTCTTTTAACGCGATGGCGAGTGGTACCACTTTTCGAACGGCTTCGAGGAAGGGGGCAATTGTCGTGAGCTGGGAGCCGATGTGCATCTGTAAGCCGCGGAGAGAAACGTTTTTCAGGCGCGTTGCTGCGTCGTCGTAAGCGGCTTCGATCTTACCGAAGTCTATACCGAACTTATTCTCCGATTTTCCTGTAGAGATATACTTGTGCGTTTTTGCGTCGACGTTTGGGTTCACTCGCAAGGCGACTGGTGCGATTTTGCCCATTTCGTTAGCCACTTCGTTGATGGCTTCGAGTTCGGCGAGCGATTCGACGTTGATGGAATAGATGCCATGCTCCAGTGCGAAGCGGATTTCGTCACGGGTTTTACCCACTCCAGCGAAGGTGCATTTTGATGGATCGCCGCCGGCCTTGATGACGCGGAAGAGTTCGCCCGCGGAAACGATGTCGAATCCGCTACCAAGCTTCGCCAAGGTGTCGATGACGGCGAGGTTGGAGTTCGCCTTCACGGCGTAGCAAACGAGGTGGTCGACCTTGTTCATCGCCTGGTTCAGGCGGGTGAAGTGATCGCTCAATGTGGCTTTGCTGTAAACGTATGTTGGCGTGCCGAACTGCTCCGCGATGGAGGTGAGGTCGACACTTTCACAGTGTAGTTGGCCGTTTTGATAGTGAAAGGAATGCATTTTGGAGCTAGATGGTAGTCGCGTAAAACGGCTGCGCCGCACGCGAATGTGATCGGTGATGTGGTTACGGTTTGCCGGTGTATTCGTAGAGGAAGAATGTGTGGCGAGGATCGTTGGAAACGAAACGTTCCAAACGGGTGAAGTATTTCGAATCATCGAGCAGAACGAATCCATCGGGCAGGACTTTGCGGTTGAAGCTTTGCACACCGTAGGTCACGAGCAGCGGACGTTGCGTTTCGCGCGATTTCGCCATCATGGTTTCGAGCTCCTTACGGTTTTCTATGAAGCGGATGTCGGGGTCAATGAGGTCGGCGAGAATGTCGCTACCGAGCCCGTAACCTGCGGCAAGTGGAGTTACCTTGTTGCTTGCTGCATAGTTTTTTACTGCGGCACTGATGCGCGGTAAGGGTTCGTGCTCGTTGCGCGCGAGGTTATCGATCTGCGGTAATGCCAGGGCCGTGAAATAGATCAGACCAACGATACCACCGAGAAGCGGCGCAAGCGTTTTCATCTTCGGTGAGAGTTTTGCCAGCGGGCGGGTAATTCCTGTCCAACAAACCGCACAACCGATTGCCAGCGGGATAACCATGTAGGCGAGGAAGCGTGGGTAGAAATACAGATTCTGAATCCAACTGATGAGCAGCAAGGATACACCGCCGACGAAGATCGCAATGGCGGAGAGTCGCGCTGGTGAGGAACTCTTCATCGCGAGCATCACCAGGCCAGCTAAGGTGAAAAGCAATATGCCGGCGGCGAGTGTCGTGCCGACGATGGCGCTGTCCTCGCTGTAGCGGCTGAGAAAGGTGGTGATCGGGGCGTCACCGACTTCGACGGGGAGTTTGTGTGGCAGGCCGATGAGCCAATTCGTTGCCGTGTCCTTGAGGTTGTCGGCGTCGACTTGCAGGTATTCGGCCTCCGAAGGCGGACGGAAGTCATTGTATTGCTGGAACTGAATGAGGTTCGGTCCCATGACTTGCAGGAATGCGCAGGCGGCGAGGAGGTTGACGAACACAAGTCGTCCGAGTCCGTCGATCAGTGGTTCGTTTTGCTGTTTTGCTCTGCGGAAAATTATCCATGTCAGAACCAACGCGAGCGGTGCGGCGAGGAATACATTGAGCACGGATAGCCACATCAGGTACGCTTGGCTGAACCCGAATAAGGCCCACCATCGCCAACGGTTGTTTTCGGCGATTCGCGTTACTGCATACACAGCACACAGCAGAAAAAACATCGTCAGTCCATAGGAGCGCGCGTCGACTGACCATCGAATTGCCCACGGGTGAATCGCCAGCAGCAGTGCGGCGATGACGCCAGCGCTTGCGAGGTTCCAACGACGCAGAATAAGTCCGAGAAGCAGGATGGATCCGAGGGCGGCGAGATACGAGGGGAGTCGGAGATAGAATGGATTCAGCGCCGAGCGGTCGGCCCCGGTGAGCTTCTGCCACGCGCTGTGGGTGATGCGCGACGGTACGCTAAATGCGACGTGGTTGGTCGGCTTGCGGTAGTAGAAAGCTGTGTCCACCCACTTTGCCTCGCGGAACGTCACATCGCCGAATAGTGGGTCTTTTTTATCGAACTTATAATATCCGTTGATGCGTTGCGCGTTGAGTAATTCGTCGTGCCAAAGTCCACCGGTGGCCGTCGACCACCGCAAACCGCCGCCGAGGAGAACCGCGACGCCCATGCCAAGCCAGAACCATTTGCCGCCAATGAGAGGTTTTGCATTGATGGCTTTGCTCTCCGTGCGGCGCTGCCATATGGGAAGAGTGAGCGCGAGCAGGCCACAGGTCGCCACATTCACCCAAGCGAACAAATACGTCCCCCAGCGCGCGTAGTCTTTGGTGTCCGCCCACTCGCCCGCATTCCATTCGGCGATGATTTCTTCGAGCGACTCCTTAGGGTCATCTGGCACCCCTTGCAGCCATAGGAAAAAAACGGTGGCAGCCGCGAGCGTTAGCCACAGCAAGGCACGTTCGGATCGCGCCCACGCGGGGACACGAGCGAGGAGAGGCGTTCTGGGTTTAGCATCGGACATCGAACAAAGCATACCCATCATTCTCCATGGGACAACCGACGACCGTGAAAAACGAACGTGTCGCTATGGGCTGCTGTAGGCCGGACGTGTCGGCCGGTATTTTGGATCGGGTGATGCCCGGTGGTATTGGATTAGTATGCTGCGCATAGGGAGAGGTGCCGCCCGGCACGTGCGGCCTACAGAAAGTCACGTCTCTTGGTAGGTGCGATCATCAACTCGTGATGGGCACGATTCTACTTGTCTCTCTCTATTCCACCTTAAATGGCGCGGCTTTCACCACGAGCTCGTTACCCTCGATCTTCAATTCGGAGATTTGTCGCGTCAGGTCGAAGGTGTCTGGGTTCATGCTGAAGCGTTCGACCAGGTTATACACGGAAAAATGCTCTTGGAACCAATCGGGCACCTCTTTATTGGGGACGCGTAAGGTGGTGACCTTGAGGATGGGATTCTTTTTCACGATCTCGGGGAGGATTTCAATTTCGCCATTCAGGAAGCGCTCGCCCTTCTCCCAAGGCAGGCGGTTGATCGGAAACGCAATCTCGGCGTGGATGCGGTCATCGCGGATCTCGGTGATGCGGAGCTGTCCTTTAAGCTCGCCAAAATCCTCGGGCGAAGAAATTGCCAGCAGGTGATTCAGTTCGGCGGCGTCGAGTTTCCACTCGTAATCCTTACCCTCGCGCAGCGCGGAGATAAACGTAGCCAACTCAGATTCGACGCGCTCGGACTCGGGCGGGTCGAGTCGGGCAATCGCGAGCACTGTCGGCTCCGGTGAGGTGAATTCATCAATCAGCTCGCTGCGTTTCATCCCCTGCCAAAGCGAAAAGGCAATCAGCGCAATGAAGAAGACAGTGCCGCCAATGGCGATCGCGCAACCGAACCCAATCCCGCGTTGCGGTCCTTGGGCAGCGGGCGGCGTCGGCGTTGTTTGATAGGTCGGCGAGTCCATGACGTCGCCACGATTGCCGAGGATTCGCGTGCTGTCATGGGGGAAAGTTTTGAATCGTGGTGGTTGGCGCTGACCTCATCCATTTGATCCGCGGCGGGGATGGACTTACATTCACCCATGGCTCGGATTCTTGTAGGTCTTTCAGGCGGCGTCGATAGCGCCGTGGCTGCTGCTTTGTTGCAGCGCCAGGGGCATGACGTGGTTGGTGCCTACATGAAGAACTGGATCAACGAAGAAAACATCGCGGGGCATTGCCCTTGGATGGAAGACATCGAGGACGCGCGAGCCGTCGCCGAAAAGCTGGGGATTGAGTTTTGCGTGGTCAATTTGATGCGCGACTACCGCGAGCGTGTGGTGAAGTATTTGCTCGAAGGTTACGAGTCCGGGATCACGCCGAACCCCGACGTCATGTGCAACCGCGAGATGAAGTTCGGTGTGTTTCTCGACTACGCGCTGGAGAACGGCTTCGAAGCGGTGGCTACCGGTCACTATTGCCGACGTCGTAGTAATGACGATGGAACATTCGATCTGCTGCGCGGTGTGGATGACAACAAAGATCAAAGTTACTTTCTCGCCTTGGTGAACCAACGCCAGCTCAACTACGCACGCTTCCCCGTGGGTGAACTTCGTAAACCAGAAGTGCGTGCACTCGCCGATGAACTCGACCTGCCCAACGCGAAGAAGAAAGATAGTCAAGGCATTTGCTTCATCGGTGAAGTGAAAATGAGCGACTTCCTTCGCGAGTTTGTTGCCGATTCACCGGGCAATATTGTCACCGTCGATGGTGAAAAAGTCGGTCGGCACAAAGGGCTGCATCTTTACACACTCGGTCAGCGCAAAGGTCATGGCATCGCGTCGCCGCGTTTCGGTGTGGCGTATGTCGTCGTCGCCAAAAATGCCGAGCGCAATGAATTGGTCGTCGGTTATGACGAGCTGATAACGCCTGGGCTGTATGCGACTCGGTGCACCTTGATGGAACTCAGCTTTCCCAATGGCGAACTTACAGGCGAGGTGAGCGTTCTCGCCCAAGCACGCTACAGAACATCCGCCGAACCTGCAATGCTCACCGTCCGCGATGATGGCAACGCTGATCTTGTGTTTGACGACCCGCAGCGTGCGCTGACGCCCGGACAGATCTGCGCCATCTACGATCTCGATGACGAAGCCCTCATCGCCGGCTCCGTCTTTGCTGAGATTTTGTAGGCTAGCCTCGATGCGGCGGGATGAAAGAAGCGGGTTTTACCATGAAGTTCATGAAGGGCATGAAGCATGGGTTGTGCTGTTTATTTTTACCAGAAGGACTGAAAGGACAAGAAGAGGGTTGTGAGTGGGCATGTGGCTTGCTCTAGCGGCGACATTTTAAGCGTCGTAGGGGGAGGGACGGCCTTGATTATGGAGAGCCATTAGGCTCGTGTTGTTTTCTACCAGAAAGGATGGATGGATAAAAAAGGGGGGATATGTTACCTATGTTCTGACTGCGCCGGCGGAGCCCTATTCTTCCCTTTCTTCACTTCCCTTTTTACTTTCTACTTCGAAAGCCCAATGCCTGAATTTCTGCCGCAAAAAGGCACAAAAGGCGCAAAAAGGATTCAAATCATCCTTTCCGAACCGCTACCCGCTTGCGACCAATGCCTAGTGCCCAATGCCACTGATCTATGGCTCCGCGACGACGTCTTCTTCGCTGTCTTCCTCTTCGGTAACGCGATTCGGAATGGCTTCTTCGACGGGAGGTAGGACGATTGGCGCTGTGCCATCATCTTCTTGGAGAATATCGCTAAAAAGATCCTTCTTGATACGATCAATGGCGTCGTCTGGGATGATGCTTAGAGTCGCCGCGGGAGTAGTCGCCTTCGGTTTGACGGAGATGGGATCTTCCCAGAAGATGGGCGGGATGCGAGTGGTCGAGACATTCGCTTTGATGTCGCCGAATAATCCAGCCTGCGCGCTCTCGCGTTGCGAGTCGAGATACAGCCATGTAGAGCCACTGGGTACAGCGACGAGAAAGAGAATAAGGATGAAGTGCCAGATCTTCATAGCAAGAAGGCAAGTATCAGCTTGCGGGGAGGGAAGTCAAAGACTCGATTCCTTTGAATTGGCATACCCTTAGCTAGCTGGGTGTCAGGGATTCTCTAACTACCCGCGCGTATGGTCATCAGCCTTCTTGGATATGTGTGTTTAATATTGTTTGCTTGGATGTGTTCAACCAATCGAAAAAGAGTCAACCGGCGAACCTGTCGAGTGCAGCGATCGCTGGAATGCTGATTCCGTGATTGCCGCATGTTCAGGGTGTGCTTTTGTGGAGCGTGCCGCTCGAACCTCTACCAATGATACTCGCTTTGATCGGAGCGTTCTGTATCGGCATGTCCAAGGCCGGCTTCTCGGGAATATCCTTGGTAACCGTGGCGATCTTTGCCGATGACTATATGTTTGGCGCCGCCCCGTCGGTGGGCATCGCGCTGCCATTGATGATCGTCGCCGATCTCACCGTCTATCCGGCGTTTCGTAAACACGGATCCTGGTCAGGAGTGTGGAAACTCTTGCCACCCACCTTGGTAGGTATAGCGATTGGTTACTTTGCACTCGATCGAATACCTGAGGAATCAGCGCGGGCGGTAATCGGTGGAATTGTGCTGGCGATGTTGCTGCTGCAGATCTTGAGAAAAGTCCGCCCAGAGTTCTTTCGGAAAATGGCGGACTCCCAGGCCTTCGGCATCGCGGCGGGTGGGGTAGGTGGCTTTGCGACGATGATGGCGAACGCGGCTGGCCCGGTGATCCAGCTCTACCTATTGTCGCGCGCGATACCAAAAATGGAACTGCTGGGCATCGCCGCGCGGTTTTTTCTGTTGGTAAATCTTATCAAAGTGCCGCTGGGCGCGGGGCTCGATATCGTGAACGCCAACTCATTGTGGATCGACTTATGGCTGGCACCAGCGGTGATCGTTGGTGTGTTCGTTGGCAAGGCAGTCGTTCACCGGGTGCCGCAACGGGTCTTTGAAGGGCTGATCATCGGATTCGCTCTACTGGCGTCGATTCGCCTGCTGTTTTGGTAGCCGGGACGTTCACCGTTTCGAATAAAATAGGACTTTTCTCCGCGCACAAGTCTTTCGCGATAACCAACACGTCGTCCACTCGCGTCAGATCAATACCAAGATTTGGTATGAGTGGAATCGAGGAACTCCTGATTGACCCGAGGCGATTCCGGCGTTTGGTCAGGTATGGCTTATCTGAACGAAAATTTCTTCAAACTAAAGGCCGGTTATCTCTTTCCCGAGATTGGCCGTCGTGTGACCGCATTCTGTGATGCAAATCCCGAGTCAGCAAAGCGACTGATCCGTTGCGGTATCGGCGATGTGACCGAGCCGCTTCCGCTCTCCGCACGCGATGCGATTAAAGCCGGCGTCGACGAACTCGGCACACGCGAGCACTTCCACGGCTACGGTCCAGAGCAAGGCTACGCATTCCTGCGCGAAGCGATTGCTGGTGAGTATCGCGAGCGCGGAGTGAATGTCGCAGACGATGAAGTGTTCGTTTCCGACGGATCGAAATGCGACACCGGCAATATACTCGATATCTTCGGCAAAGGAAACGTCATCGCGATCACCGATCCGGTTTACCCAGTCTACGTCGATACCAACGTAATGGCTGGCAACACTGGAGACGCGAATGAAAACGGTGGCTACGAAGGCTTGGTCTATCTCGAGTGCAACGAAGCCAACAACTTCGTTCCAGCGATTCCAGACCTCAAAGTCGACATCGTATACCTCTGCTATCCAAACAACCCGACCGGCGCCTCGGCGACGAAGGAGCAGCTCGCCGCATGGGTGGCATACGCACGCGAACACGATGCGATTTTGCTCTTTGATGCAGCTTACGAAGCGTTCATTCAGGATGCTGATGTGCCGCACTCGATTTATGAAATTGAAGGAGCACGCGAGTGCGCGATCGAGTTTCGCTCGTTTTCGAAAAACGGTGGATTCACCGGTGTGCGTTGTGGCTTTGTCGTGATTCCGAAAGAACTGATGGCATCGACCCAAGACGGCGAGAAGAAGCCGCTACACCCGCTATGGAACCGTCGCATGAGCACCAAGTTCAACGGTGCGTCGTATCCAGTGCAACGCGGCGCGGCAGCTCTCTACTCGGAGCAAGGCAAAGCCGAGGTGAAGGCCTTGATCGATCATTACATGGGCAACGCAAAAATCCTCCGTGAAGCATGCCAAGCTTGTGGCTTGAGTGTTTTCGGTGGTGAGAACGCACCCTATGTCTGGGTGAAATGCCCGGAAGGTGTCGGCTCATGGGATGCTTTCGATAAGTTCCTCAACGACTCCAACGTGGTGGTCACACCGGGCTCCGGTTTTGGTGCAGCTGGCGAAGGCTACTTCCGCATTTCCGCGTTCAACTCGCGAGAGAACGTCGAAGAAGTCGCCAAGCGCATCGCCGGCCTTCAGTGGTAGGCGAAGCGTAAAATTTTGAAGGCGCGGATTGGTTCACCAGTCCGCGCCTTTTTTAGATCAAAATATAAAAATCAAGGACTGGTATCATTGCTAGGCCACTTGCTCCGATTCGATTTTTGTTGGATTCGCGGAGGTCTCTTCTGCGGACTCATCGCCCTGCCACTTTCTTCCGAAAGTAGTTACGTTTGTGAAAACGTGGCGAGGGTGGGGTGAGTAAAAAGGCAAACTCAGTCGCTTCTTGTGATGTTTAAATGATCGACCTGACATGCATGGCACTCGAATACCACTGTTTTAAGAGCACCACCGGCGCGTTTCCTACCGGAGAACCGACACGCCTGAAGGTTCTGTGCGATGTCACTTCGCCATTAAATTCAGGAACTGAACATTTGCCATATCCGTGGAGAATGGATGGGCGCAGTCAGACAGGCAATCAGAGTTGCCCCTTGTAGCGGCGTCTTTGTAAGCGCCGGGGTGCTGAATACGCTACTCTGCTACCACCTCGCACCCAAGAGCCGCTTCGCTCCACGGCGTTTGCAAAACGCCGCTACAGTAAACGGCTTAGCCTCTTTGTTACTCTTCTTGTCCTTCCAGTCCTTCTGGTAAGACAAGGAGATTGGTCATTGGGCAATAGGCATTGGTCGCAAGCGGGCGTAGCGCTTCGGAAAGGCTGATTCGAATCTTTTTTTGCGTCTTTTGTGCCTTTATGCGGCCAGAAGAAACCTTACTCTCCGCGCCCTGCGCGCGAGCGTCTTTTCATTATGAGGTCATAAAAAAACTGCAAGTGCCCTAGATCGTGTAGGGAGCGCGGCGCTGGTAGGTGCGCATGGCGTTGGCTTCATCGTCATCGACGAAGGCCTCCTTGACCGGATCGAAAGTGAGCTTGCGTCCCAGCTTCCAGCTGATCGCGGCCGCGAAGCAGGTGAGGTGTCCGTAGCGGGCCACCGTGGAGTTACACACGGGTTTGTTGCGCGTTTTGACGCAATCGAGAAAATTGCGCACGTGCTGGATCGGGTCGGTGCCCAGGATGGCACCGCCATTTTTTCCTTCGATGAGTTTGGAATCGCTGGTTTCGATTCGTTTGAAGTCCCCGGCTTCCACCCAGCCGTCCTCGCCCTCGAAGCGGATCGGGCAGGAGCCAAGCCCCTCGATCCAATCCCCCTCGTCGTTGAAGCCGGACAGACGCATGACCAAGGTTAACCCATTGGCATACTTGGCGCGGATGGTGGTGCCATCGGGCTCGAATTCTAGCGGAGTTGTGCCGTCGGCGCCGGCGGCCCACTGGCATAGGTCCACGGTGTGTGACCCCCACTCGGGTAGGCGATAGCCGGCGTAAAGTCCTTTATGGTTCCGCCAGCGACCGCGGCAGTAATCCATGTTGAAGGGAATTTTGGGAGCGGGTCCAAGCCATCTGTCCCAGTTGATCTCAGCTGGATCCGGTTCGGGTTCCGCAGGTAGAGGGTCGAGATAATCCTGCAGCTTGAGGATGCCGGCGTGCACTGACGTCAGGTCACCTAATTTGCCACTGTCGGCCAGTTCCTTCGCGAGCATGAAATTATCGACGCTTCTCCGTTGGGTGCCGGCCTGGAACACGCGCCCGTGTTTCTTGATCTCATCATCCAGCTCTTGGCATTCCTGCATGTTCATCGCACAGGGTTTCTCGCAGTAAATGTCCTTCTTCGCGCGCGCCGCATAGATCGAAGCGGTGGTGTGCCAGCGGTCTCCAGTGGCGATGACGACCGCATCGATATCATCCCGACCAAGGACATCAGACATGTCATCGTAGGTGACGCAGTCCTTGTTGTTGTATCGGCGGTCCGTTAGGCGCTTGATGATTTCTCGACGTTCCTTCTGTGGATCTGCGATGGCAACAAACTGACAATCCTTCTGCTTCAGGAAACATTCCAGGACCTGTCGACCACGGGGGCCGAGCCCGATCCCGCCCACTACGATGCGGTTGGAGGGAGCAATTGTCCCGTTCCGGCCCAAGACGGAAGCAGGCACAATCAGCGGCATCCCTCCGGCAAGAACTGCTTGCTTCAGAAAGCGGCGGCGGGATTTGTCTAGAGTAGTCATGACTTTTTGGTTTGATCCAACAGTTCGCTGACTGCTGGTATTATCAGTTGAGCAGGGCACCGGATCCACCTTCGCTTGTCGGCTTCGGCGCGACGAGACAATTCGGCAGGAGGGCGAAGATCGATGCCTATTCTACTTGTAGCTATCTCTACGTGAAAATCATGATCGTCTTTCATCGCCATCACTCGTTTCGTTTGATTCCGATTGGATACTTGATTTTGGAACCAAAGAAGATACGAAAAGGACCGGGCAGACCCGAATGGCACTGTTTTAAGAGCGCCATCGGCGCGATTTCCTCAAGGAGCGCGGCCCGTCTCGGCCGGTTGAGTGGGGTTCGCGGTTCTCTAAAGCTACCGAAATACCTCTTAAAACAGTGCCATTCCGAACCGACCCTTTGGCATTTCACTGAGCTGGGTGGTGTCTGCTATTCCGAATTGCAAAAAAATAGATTTCCGACCCTTTTTCCTCTAACTAAAATCACAAATGTCGAAATGTTTGACCTGACGTCTTTTCCTCTGCTGACGTCTTTTCCTCTGTGACGTCTTTTCCTCTGTCTTTTCCTGTGTGACGTCTTTTCCTGTGACGTCTTTTCCCAGCCAGAGCCAGGTGAGCATAATTGATTTCAAGCCCTGCGCCGCTTCAAAAGCAATCCCGTACCTATCAACAGACTGAGCGCGGAAGAGGGCTCCGGAATCGTGACATTATTGCTGTCTAGTGAAACTGCGCCATTGAGGGCTATCAAGCGACCCTCTATATTAGCGCCAGTGTTGGCCGTTATGGAACTATCCGCGATAATTGTTCCGGAGAACGTTGATGAGGTACCAAGAGTCGCGGAAGAGCCCACTCTAAAAAAGACATTTTCTACGTTAGCGCCATTAATCAGCGAAACGGCCGATGCCGAACTGGTGGTCAACGTGCTTCCGATCAGGAAAACGAAATCCCCTGGACCATCCAGGACAAGCGTCCCTGATAGTCCAGCACTGCTATCGTAACTATAGATGCCGGCGGGCAGTGTTTGGGCGAGATCCTGTCCTGTCAGGTCGTTGGTCACCGCCAGCGCCCCGAGATCATTGTATGCTTGGAGCGCATCTGTCTGGGCGGTGGTTGCCGAAGTATTGTTGATATTAACGGTCCCGTTAACTATTCCCGGTGGAAATCCGGTGATGGCAGTCCCCGGACTTAATCCAAGGTCTCCTGTAAGGACGGAATTTCCGATATTGGTCACCGTTGAAGCGCCCAGAACCGCATAGGGGCTCGCGGAATCAAGCGAGACCACCGCAGCGAAAATGTTCGATTGGGAGAGAATTATGCCAATTAAGCCTACTGAAACGAGCTGAAGTTTCATCATTGTATTTGTTGACGGGTAGGTCACCCGAATAATTGTCGACCACACAGGGTGGCCTCAATAAGCTGAAAATGTCCAGATTATATTGTGTTTTTCTTCAACGAGAGGTTTTAAGTGATTTGCTGCTGGTTCCCCAGAAGGGGACTTCTGAGGGCCGTCAATAGTCGAACAGCAGAGATGGCGTGCGCTGAAAGCGTCGTCTATCGAACTGTTCGGAAGTATTGCGCAAAAACGGACAAAACAAGAAATGATCGTAATAGATGGTATTTGAGGACCACATGCCACAATCGCTGGAGCTGATTAAAAAAAGAATAAGGACACCCATAATTGAGGTGTAATCCCAAACTCCCATGGGTTCTCCAGTCCGCGCCTTATCCATGGGAGGGATGCTTTTCAAGCGTCCGTGATTTGCTGCGGTGTGGATATGGCTAGCGATTTAGCAATGTTACAGAATTCATGGTCTAACCCTTGGTCATTCTCTGAGCTGGGTGGTGTCTGCTATTCCAAATTGCAAAAATAGATTTTCGACCCATTTTTCTCGCTTTGACCCAAGAGCGGAAAGATCACCGTTGCACTCGTCGTCACCAAGGCGACATGGCTTGCCAACAAGCAAACTCTAGAGCTAACCACGGAAAACGGCACTACCATTATCTCTCTGCCGGACGCTGCTCTCGACCCCAATGCCAGCGTGATCCGGCTCGATTGAGCCCTTCCTCAGTGTCTCACATCAATTTAAATACAGCGTCCGCTGTGCTTCAAACGATGAATGGTGTGCTGCGGATTATTTGAGTGCTTCGAGCCGAATATTGCGGAAGTGAATTTCGCTACCTTCGGATTGCAGGCCGATCGGGCCGGCGATTACATCGATTCCGCTGGCCTCGTTGACGAGTTCGCCATTGATATGGAGTGTGACGGTGTCGCCGACCACCTTGATGCGGTAGTGGTTCCACTCGCCAGCCGGTTTTTCCGCGCCGGTGATTTTCTTGACGGATTTGAAGGTGCCGATTTTCTCACTCTCGATCACCTTGAACCGTTTTTCATCGCCAGTAATATTGGCACCAAAGAAGCCGTAAAGGTCGCCTGCGTTCTGGTGCTGGAGTTGGGCCTCGACACATTTAGGCAGGAAGGTTGCGGGTTCTGCTGCAATCCTCAGAAGGACACCGCTGTTGGTGGGCTCGGTTCCAGGTGCCCAACGCCATTCGAGGTTGAGGACGAAGTTTTTATAAGACGCGTTGGTATGTAGGTAGCCGAGTGGCATCCCTTTGCAGACCAGAATGCCATCTTTCACACTCCAGACATCGTCTTTGCTAAGGGATTTATCGACTAGCAGGTGAGACCAGCCGTCGAGGTTTTTGCCGTTGAACAACTCGACCCCCTCGACTTTGGGGGCCTTTTGGCCATCGTCTCGGCTCTCTGCGGAGTGCCCAGCGGGCGTTGATTGCGCGTCTTCTGCAGGATTGGCTGACGCACTAAGCATCGATGCTGTGAGGATTAGCGCGGATGAGAAGGAAATTGCTTTCATCATACCATCAAAAATAACTAGTCTTCAGCGCTGTGTCAGCAGAAATATCGCATAAGAACAAGGACAGCCATGATTCAGGTGTCAGCCCTTCCTATTCCCAAACTCCCATGGATTCACCAGTTTGATGCCAGTGGACTCGAAGTCGGCTGTGTTTCTTGTGGCGAGGGTGAGGTTGTGGACGGCGGCGGTGGCGGCGATGAAGGAGTCGTTGGGGCTTAGGCCATGTAGCTCGCGAAATTCGGCGGCTTGTATGGCCGTTTGGAGATCGATCCCCAAAATCCGATGGTTGAAGTCGGGTAGTAGGGTGTGGTCTAGCCAGTGCTGTAACTTCTCGGCGAAGGGTTCGTCGCGTTGCCGAACACGAAGGATGCCGACGCGAATTTCAAGCGGGGTGATCACGCTCAGCCACGAGGTGAAAAGAGTTGATTGTTTCTGCCACTCTCGGACGACGGGGTGTATGCGATCGAGTTTCCGGAATTCAGAAACGGTCACGGTGTCGAGGAGAATGCCTGTCACGAGAATTCGATGGGGCGTTCCTGATCGACGTTGCGTTCAGGGAGGGGGAAGTCTCGGTCTGCGGTAGCGGGATCGCCCAGGCGCTCGAGGAGAGTGCGGCTCTCAGGATGGGTTCGAGCGAGCTCTTGTTTGACCAAATCCGCTATCCATTGTGACATGGACTGATCGTGATTTAACGCGCGGTGGCGAGCTTCACGGCAGAGTTCGTCGGGGAGTTTTAAGGTGACGTTCATGGGGGGAATGGGTGAGAAGGTTGCTTCTCGTGCAGCACGGTAGCACGGTAGCTCGAGATGTGTCAATGGTTGGGAAGAGTAGAGAGTAGAAAGTATAGGGTAGGAAGGGGGGGGCGGCTCGAGGCTGCGCCGAGGAGTGGCGGCTGTCGCCGTGCCGAGCTGGTGCTCAGCGTTCCCGGCGGGGATTTAAGTATAAGGTATAGACTATAAAGTAGGGAAGGGGAGTGAGTCGGTGGGACTTGTGACCAAGATGGTCACGTCACGGTTGGTGTGTGGCACCCGCGCCTCACCAATAACCATTCTCCATTCTTTGTTACTCTTCTTGTCCTTCCAGCCCTTCTTGTAGTAAATCAGCACAACCCATGCTTCATGCTCATTGGGCATTGGGCATTGGGCATTGGGCGCAAGCGGGAGTAGTTCGGAATGCTGATTCGAATCATTTTTTTGTGCCTTTTTGCGGCCAGAAGAAACCTTACCCTCCGCGTCCCTGCGCCTCTGCGCGAGAACATCCCTGTCCTGAAATAATTCGCGAAATTCGAATCATTCGCGTTCCTCCCAGCCTCTCATTTTTGCGCCTTTTTGATCCTTTTTGCGGCTAAATGTCAGGGAGTTCGCGGTTCAGCCACAAAAAAAACCGACCTGCGTGAGCGAGGTCGGTTTGGGTTTTTGGAAAGGGAAATACGCAGACTGGGATTCGAACCCAGGACCAATTGGTTAAAAGCCAACTGCTCTACCGCTGAGCTACCTGCGCATCTAGAAATTGACGAAGTTCGTCAACTCGTGGGGCGATTCCTTTAAACCACGTTGGAAATGCGTGCAACTTCTTAGTGCTAGGAAAATACAAATTTTCTTGGCGGTCTGATCAGTGGCAGAATCTACCGAGCCGGAAGTAGCAGCTCATCAGTGATGGTCATGAGATCGATACCCGATTGTCTGTCGACGAGGATGGCGTCGAATCCGGCTCCTAGAGCCCCAGATCGATCATTAATAGGGTCGTCGCCGATATGAATGCAGTGTCTAGGTGAACCTGCGGCGGTGCGAGCGAAATCGAAGCTCGCTCGCTCTGGTTTTCTAGCTCGTGCTACGCTGGACGTGGTGATGGTGGCAAATCTATCGATGATGCCGAAGCCACGCAAAATATGCTCGAGTCGGTGGTCGAAGTTGGAGAGGACGTGGATTGGGATTTCTGCTTCCTGTAGGCGGTTGAGAGCGGGAATGGTGTCGCAGAAAAGGTGCCACGCTGATGCGTTTGCGTAGTGATCGAAGAGTTGATCAAACCACTTGTTCACGGGCTCGCCGACTTGTGTGGATGGGTGTTCAGCGGCTCGTTCGAAAATGCGGGCGGCAAGTGTTTGCCACCATAGGTATTCTGCATGCTCTCCCGATGGGCAGGCAAGATAGTTGGGATGAATAGCGCCATGGGTTTTCCATGTGTCGATAAACGCGCGGTTGAGGACTGTTGGGTCGACGCTCCAGTTGTGGCTGGATGCGATAGCCGCATAGGCGTCTCCCACGGGTTGTGAGAGGCGGAAAAGCGTGTCTGCGGCGTCGAAAAATACGTGTGGTTGTTGGGTCATCACTGCGGGTAGCAACTACGTATCGACAGTGCGTAAGGGTACCCATGCATTAATGTATTACAAGAAAAGCCAGACGCGTCTTGTGTGCACAATTCGGCACTGCGGAGTGGATCGATCAGTAGCGGAGCGTTACTCGCGTGAGCGAGGCTCGCGGGTCACGACATCACCAGCCGGTGAGGTGACGAATGGTCCGCCTTCCATCGGCGCCTCGTTGGTGAATGCCACGTCGGGCATTTCACTGGGCTTCCCAGCGAGTGGGAATTCCTTACGCAGCGGGTGGAAAGGATAACCTTCCCACATCAGGATGCGGCGTGGGTCTGGGTGGTTGCGGAACGTGATGCCCATCATGTCGAAAACTTCGCGCTCGTGCCATTCGGCGGTTTGCCAAATGCCAGACACGGTATCGATTTCCGCATCGTCTTCGGGGACGGTTGCTTTGATGCGCAGGGTGGAAAAGTGAGAGTAGGAATACAGATGGTAAACCACCTCGAAACGAGGGGCCTCGCCCATGTTGTCGACGCTGCAGATGTCGGAGAGGAAGTCAAAGTCGAGTTCGTCGCGGCAGGCTTTGCAGATATCGACGATTTTTTTGCGATCGACGATGAGGGTGTATTCACCGCGGAACTCACGGAGTTCGGTAACGGCATCGCCAAATTGCGATTGGATTTTTTCGGCAGCTTGTTGGGGGGTCATGGGAATGTCGGAAGTTCGGTATTGGCGGTGCGGGCTTATACCAATCTTGGTATTGATCTGACGCGTCGCGTAGAACCGCCGAGCGGCACGCGATTGGTAAGTGGGAGGTGAATTGGTTGATAGTCAGCCACTTGTGCGCGGCGTGAAGTCAGGTTTTATTCGTAACTGGTATTACCCATTGATCTGATCGAGAAGTTCCTTCTTCTGTGCGACGAAGGATTCCTCTGTATCGATCTTGTCCTGAAGTTTCATCAAGCCTTCAAGCAGTGCTTCGGGGCGTGGTGGGCAGCCGGAAACATAGACGTCGACGGGGATCAGTCGGTCGATCCCTTGAAGGGTAGCGTAGGAGCGATACATGCCGCCGGACGATGCACATGCACCCATGGCGATGACCCATTTTGGCTCGGGCATTTGGTCGTAAACACGCTTCACGGCGAGTGCCATTTTGTAAGTGACGGTGCCGGCGACGATCATCACGTCTGCCTGACGGGGAGAAAACCTCATCACCTCGGCACCGAAGCGGGAGATGTCGAAGCGTGATGCACCGGTTGCCATCAGTTCGATCGCGCAGCACGCGAGGCCCATGGGCATTGGCCACAAGGAGTTTTTGCGCATCCAGTTAATGGCGGCATCGAGGCGGGTGAAAATCACATTACCTTCGATCTTGGAATCGTAGGCGGCGCTGGCTGTTGTATCGGTAACCATGAGAAAAATGGGCGAGAATTCGCGACGGCTTGATGCCATCAAGTTCGTTTACGTTACGGGGGAGGCGTAGGGGCACAAGAGGAAATTCTCGTCTCAGGGAATTCGTGGCTAGATCTTCGGTAGATCGATTGACCTTGTGGGGAATTGGCACTAATCGTTTATCAACATGAGCAACAAACTCGATCAGTTGAAGAAGTTCACCACCGTGGTAGCCGATACCGGAGATTTCGCGGTGATGAAAGAATACCAGCCGCAGGACGCGACGACGAACCCGTCACTCATTCTCCAAGCTGCTGGGAAAGAAGAATACCGTAGCCTCGTTGATCAGGCGGTGAGCGAACTCAAGGATTCCGGAAAATCCGGCGATGAACTCGTCGAAGCGATTATTGATCGCATCCTCGTCCTTTTCGGGCTTGAGATTTTGAAAATTGTGCCTGGTCGGGTTTCCACCGAAACCGACGCGCGTCTGTCATTCGACACCGAAGGAAGTATCGCCAAAGGCCGTCAGTTGATTGAAATGTATGAGAGCGAGGGAATTTCTCGCGACCGCATTCTGATCAAGATCGCATCCACTTGGGAAGGTATCCGTGCCGCTGAGGTGCTGGAAAAAGAAGGCATCAAGTGCAATTTGACCTTGATGTTCTCGCTTGCTCAGGCCGCCGCTTGTGCCGAGGCGAAGGTTCAGTTGATCTCACCGTTTGTCGGACGGATTTACGACTGGTTCAAAAAAGAGACCGGCGAGGAATACGTGGGCGACAACGATCCCGGAGTCTTGAGTGTCCGTGAGATTTTCACTTACTATAAGAAGTTCGGCTACGAGACCGAAGTGATGGGAGCAAGCTTCCGCAACAGCGGGCAGATCTTGTCGCTCGCCGGTTGTGATCTTTTGACCATTAGCCCTGGCCTGCTTGAGGAACTACAGAACACCGAAGGCGAGGTGGAGCTGAAACTCGATGTTGAGGCTGTGAAATCTGCAGACATTGAGAAAATTCCAACCGATGAAAAGAGCTTCCGCTTCCTCTTCAACGAGGATGCAATGGCTACCGAGAAGACCGCGCAAGGCATTCGTGCGTTCTCCGCGGATATCGTGAAACTCGAGAAGATGATTCAAGGAATGATCTCCTGATCTCCAGGTCATCGAAAACGAGAATGATTTATGAAAGCGGCTTTCGTCCTCGGGCGGGAGCCGCTTTTTTGTGGGTATATTCGGTAGCCCGTAAACGTGCGGATTTCGGACTTGCGTTTAGCGCGTGGAGAGCTTACATGTTGCCGCTTCCAAGGCTAGATATCTAAAACGTGTTTAGGTAGATTTCGTAAATCGTTCTTGCTGAGGAGGTTGTAGAACTATCAGCATGGCTAAAAAAACTCCTAAAAAGAAGGTGGCAAAGAAAGTGGCTGCGGCCGCGAAGAAAACAGCAGCGAAAAAGAAAGCTGTAACGAAAAAGGCACCGGCGAAAAAGGCTGCTAAGAAGCCTGTCGCAAAAAAAGCGCCCGCCAAGAAGGTGACGAAACCCGCTAAGAAAAAAGTCGCTAAGAAGGCTCCTGCGAAGAAAGTAGCGAAGAAGAAAGTTGTCGCGAAGAAAGCTGCGAAACCCGCTGCGAAGAAGAAGGTAGCCAAAAAGGCTGCAAAACCTGCTGTAAAGAAGGTCGCTAAAAAGGCACCTGCGAAGAAGAAAGTCGCCAAGAAAGCGCCTGCTAAAAAGGTAGCGAAGAAGAAAGTGGCAAAAAAAGCAGCAACCCCCGCTCCAAAAAAAGCGCCTGCGAAGAAAAAAGTGGCCAAGAAAGCTCCAGCTAAAAAAACAAGTTCCAAAAAAGTGGCGGTAAGCAAGTCCGCAGCAAAGCCTGCTGTTGAAGCAGCACCCGCGAAGAAATCACGTAAGGTGAAGCTGAAGACCAAGACCATCACGGTGAAGAAGGAGAAGAAGGTGGTTGAGCCCAAAGTGGTTCCCATTCCGAAGCGTAAGATGACTCCGTTTATCAAGGGACAGCGACAGCGTCTCCTCGATCTCCGCGACACCTTGCTTGAGGCCATGGGCGGGATCCAACGCGAGAACCTCCGCAACGGTGGTGACGGTTCTTCATCCGCGTTCGGTCAGCACCAAGCGGATGCAGGCAGCGATGCTTATGACCGTGACTTCGCACTCAGCCTTCTTTCCCAAGAGCAGGACGCTCTTTACGAGATCGAAGAAGCAATCTCTCGCGTGGATAGCGGTATTTACGGAGTTTGTGAGATGTGCCGTAAGCTCATTCCCGAAGAGCGTTTGGAAGCGATTCCATTTGCGCGTTTGACGGTCGATTGCCAAGAGAAATTGGAGCGAGAAAACCACATGAATGGTAATTTTGGCCGTGGAGCCACGATTTACGGAGGTGTGGGCGCTGAAGAAACTTTTGAGAGCGCACTTGAAGACTAAAGAAATGCGGTTATTATCCCAACCCGTCTCATCCGAAATCTAGAAGACAAAGAAACACTCAGCCGATCAAGCGTATGCCCCGCGACATCATTACACTCGAATGCACAGAAGCCCGTGCGGAAGGAAAATCTCCTTCTCGCTACGTGACCACCCGTAACAAGAAGAGCCTCCTTACCCCAGGTCGTCTGGAGAAGGTCAAGTTCAATCCAGCGCTCAAGCGTCGCACCCTTCACCGCGAGCTTCGCTAATCAATTTTAACGTAACGTTAACTTTCTGACCAATCATGGAACCTAAAACACCGGAACGCGCCGCGAATTTTCGCCGTAACAATAAGATCATGCCACGCCGTCGTCTCGACCTACCTGTCGAGAAGATCGCCGCATTGAACACCGACATCCTCGAGAAGTTCACCACATCGACTGGAAAAATTCTTCCTCGCCGTGTGACTGGCGTTTCCGCCAAGATGCACCGCAAGATCACTCGTGAGATCAAGCGCTCTCGCGCCTTGAACCTCATGCCCTAGTTTCGATTTGGGACGGGAAGCGGACGGCATTACTGCCAGAAGCTGATCACTGATATTTTTAAAACCCCGCCGGAGTGATTCGGTGGGGTTTTTTCGTGGTCGCGTATAAGGGCTGCGCCCCACGCGATTCGGTGGCGCTGAAGGGAAGTCACGGACGTCTGAAAGCCATCCCTCCCAGGCAAACATCGCGACCACAAGGTATGCGGTTGGCTGACTGAGGTGTTTACAAGTGGTTCAGAGCGATGCATTATTATGATGTCGCATGATGAAACCTGAACAAAAGCGTAAATCTCTCGCCATATTAGCGATGATGTTTGGCGTTTATTGGCTTTGGGTTGGCCGTGGATTCTTAGCAATGGAGCCCTTGGAGGGCGATTTTTTGCCATGGTCTGCTGCGGTGATATTCATGGTGACCGCTTATTTGGCGATATTTGCGATCGTGGGAGTGACTGCGGTATTCAGCGGCATTGAACTCTTTCGTAAACCCTCAGCAGCAGCGGCGAAGAGAATCATCATTCTTGTGGCGATATTTACTGGCTTGTTTGTTGCGGGATTATTGATGGAGTGGAAAAGAACGTTATCGGATGATTCGATTGCCTCCTCAGCAATGGTATTCGTTACCGCTTTATTTGCTGTCACTACCTACCCCGTCATAGCGCGTCGTGTGCTTATGCAGCTGGGGATTGAGTTTACCGAGAAATCGACTCCAAGAGTAGGGAGGGGAGGTTTGATTGTTTTGGCATGGACACTTTGGCTGCTGTTGTCTAGCGTTGCTGAGGTGACTCTATCATCTGTGCGAGGCATCACATCATTATTGGCTTTATTTGTTCCCATTGCTATTTCCTATGGTGCCTATCGTTACGCTGTGAAAAAGCTAGGGCTGACGCGGCCACGTAAGCATCTCTATGCATTTGAAAGGCAGGGTATCAAGCCGATTTACCCACCGGGCGCAAAGCCGGAATAATTGTTGAGAAGCTGCGTGTTTGTAGGTCGGACGTGTTGGGTAGACGGGAATGGTTGTTTGCAGGCCACTAATTGAATTTGTGCAAGCTGTGCTTGAGGGGGAGGTGTTAGCCGACACGTCTAACCTACACTACAGTCGAGAGGCCATTGGCGAGTCCGTGTCTTGTCATTGGGAGGGATGCTTTTCAAGCGTCCGTGATTTTGTGTGACTAGGAACTCCCAATGATAGTGTATTAATATGAAGTGCGCGTAGGAGTTGTATATTGGACGATTTTGAGGGAGTTTTTTATGACTGACTAAGGCGATGAAGGTGGTTGGATTTAATTCCGAGCGAGAATTTGGAGGATGATAAAAAAGAAACAGATTATTTGTAAGCTTACTGGGGAGCGGGGACCAGGCGTCGAAGCGCATATTATTCCCCGTAGCTTCTACAATTTTAACAAGACGAAGCATGAAGCGGCTAAGCAGGGCTGACGCATCTAAAAATCCAGCAAGCGTAGGAGATAGTCGTGATTCCAAGAAGCGGCGAGTTGTTTGCCCTTGATACTACGTTTTTTTGTTCTCTCACTGTTGAGCAAATTCAGTGCCATCCGGCGTGTGGTTGC
>JAGXGH010000053.1 GCA_024636835.1 Verrucomicrobiales bacterium
TGAGCGTCTCGTGGGCTCGGAGATGTGTATAAGAGACAGTTCTTCGACTGACAGACCACCGTAAACACCGCCCATCTTCACCCAGAGCTGGACCAGCCGCGAGGGATCTCGAACCGCCCGTCTCCCTGTCCCTGCTTGGACACCACACCATGCGACCTCACCCAAAAACTCTGGTAGCATGAATTATGTGAAAAAAATACCTCATGAGAACGCATCGAATAATCTGGAAATTCGTCGGACTCATCACCGCTCTGTCTTGGATAGGTTCTAATATGAGGAGCATCATCCATCTCCTGATCCTCACGAGCACACTGGCGTTTGCTGCAGAGAAAAATGAGGTGAGCGGCACCATCGTTGGCCCTACCGGGATCATCGGTTCCGTCTCGAAGAATCAGATCCAGGTCGCAGATGTCCAGGAGGCTTCACCGGCCGACGGTTTGCTCAAGAAAGGAGATTTGATTGTGGGTGTGGGGGAAGCAGCATTCAAAAACGCCAGCCTGGACATGGCCAAGGCGATTGACCTTGCGGAAACGGAAGAAGCGGGTGGAAAGATGATCCTCATGCTGAAAGGCGGCAAAACCGTAACCCTCACGCTGCCCGTTCTCGGCAGCTACAGCAAGACGGCGCCGTTCTCCTGCGCCAAGACCGATAAGATTATCACCATGACTGCCGAGCAGTTGATGACGGGTGAAGGCGATCGGCTCGCGATCGAAGAACTTGCCCTGATGGCGACCGGCGAGAAGAAATACATGGAGGCTGCTTTTGAGTCGATACGCAACAAGGACTGGGCCAAAGGCGATGGCGAACTTTTGTCTCCCGGCCAATACTGCACGTGGTATTGGGGTTACAGAGCCATCGTTTTGGCAGAGTACTACATGCTGACCAAGGACGAGTCCGTCATGCCTGCCTTACGCTCTTTGGCGCTGAGTATCGCCAAAGGACAAGATTCACGTGGTGTATATGGACACCGTGTTGCGAACCCGAACAACTTCAACAGGATTCCCGGCTACGGCCCGATGAACCAGACCACGCTCAGTTGCATGATGGGCATGCTTATGGCCAGGAAAGCCGGCGTTGACGATCCGAAGCTGGATCAAGCCATTGAGAGGACAAACAGCCACATCCAGAGATACGCGGGTAAGGGGACGTTTCCCTATGGCATGGGAAGTCCCAACAGTGCCGGATTCAACAACAATGGCATGAGCGGGTCCGCAACCGTTTGTCTCGAATTGCTGGGCGACCGGGCGGGAACCAAGTTCTATTCCATGTGTTCGGCCACCAGCTACGATGATCTGGAGCAAGGGCATGCAAGCGCCTTCTTCAACCCATTGTGGACGTCGATCGGAGCTGCCCGCTCAGGCCCGGAAGTTACCAGCGAGCATTTCAAGCGAACCCTGTGGTTTTACAACATGCGTCGCCATGGTGACGGCACATGGTCCGGCGATGACAAGGCAGGCACCATCGATGGGGTGGCGCTTTTGAACTATTGCCTCGGGCGCAAGGCACTCATCGTCACCGGCCGTGAGATGGATGACGCCATTTGGGCGAAGGACGGCGAGGTCATGGACACGATCATGCTGAGCAAGTTCGATTTGCAGAACATGGAAGCGAAGGAGGTTTTGGAGATTTCTAATAACCACTCCATGCCCCAGATTAGACGTATGGCAATGGGGGCTCTGGGATCCCACAGGGAAGAGTTGACTCCCTTTTACGTTGAATGGCTCAAGAACGGCACGGATCAGCAGAAGATGACGGCCATCAGCCAGTTTGGATGGTGGATCAAGCCTGAAGTAAAACTACCGCAGCTTCCGGCGATAGGTGCAGTCCTGACAGATCCAAAGGAATCCGAAGAACTTCGAGAAGCTGCGGCCCAGTCGATCGCCTACATGGGGCCGCCCGCGCAGAAATACTACATGGACCTTCTCAAGTTGGCTGACACAACCGAAGAGGTGAGCTTTGGAAAGCTCCTCAACACCCTTTGCGAGCATCCTTTTCAGTCGGATCTGGTGACAGACAAGGAGCTGCTTTACCGGGTCGCACTCAGATTGGCGAGTGATCGGGACCAATGGCCTAGGGGATACGGAATGGACATGCTGGTGGGGATGCCGCTGGAAGACTTCCATCTGGTGGCGGATAAAGTCATCCATGTGATCGAGGGCAAGGATCCCGACTGGACAAGCTACAGCGCACCCCAGCAGGACGTTGGCCCAGCCATCGCGCTGCTTGGGAGTCTGAATATCAAGGAGGGCCTGGACTACGCGTTGAGGATTCCCGAGCTGCGCCCCAAATCCAAAGCCATGTTCTGCCATCGCGCCACCTGGGTGGCACTCTCCGCCTACGGCTCGGCGGCGAAGGACGCATTGGATCAGTATCATAAAGGCTTGAAGGATCGGAATTTCAAGCGTGCCAGAGGCCTATACAAAGCGATGGTCAAAGAGGTCGAGGGCGATACGCGCCCCCCTAGGAAGCTGATCTCCATGCAGGAAGCGATTGCGGCGGGGAAATAAAACACACGAACCCTTTTCTCTTGATGTTAAACAAAACCAGCCGTTCCCCGGTTTCCGGACGCATGAAGATTCTCGGTAAATAAGACCGCTCAAGACTCGAATCTTTCCGGAATGAAATCATGAAAAAAATATCGACCCGCTCCCTGGCGCTCACGCTCTCCGCTGCGTTTTTTGCGACCGCAGCATGCGGGGACGAGCCCATTCGGCAGAGTCACGACTGGGAGCAACCGCTGAAAGACTTCAACACTCACACGTATCTCTCGGAGGTCGGTCAGCCGTCAGCCGCGCCCGACTCACCTTCCGAGACCTGGGTGCAGTATCTTTCCGGCACGGATAAGGACAACACGGTCGATTGGGATTTCTACGTCACCAAATGGAGCAAGATGCGGCAATGGAGCCGCCTGCCCGTGCCCTCCTGCTGGGAGATGCACGGCTTCGGCCGACTGACCTACGGCGATCCTGATTCGGGCGAGAAGGGGAGTTACAACTACAAGTTTCGCGTGCCGGCGGCCTGGGAAAACACGCGGCGGGTCGAGATCGTCTTTGAGGGCGTGGCCCTGGAGACATATGTTTACCTCAATGGCAAGCCGCTTTCCGATGTGCCCCATGCCGGCGGCTTCTACCGCTTCAGTTACGGTGTGACCGATCACCTCGACTACGACGGGGTCAACCTACTGGAAGTGCATGTCGATAACGACTCTCCGAATCATCCAGGACTCGTGGACGCCGAGGCCGGAGACTACTGGCGATACGGCGGCATATTCCGGCCGGTTTATCTCGAGGCCAAGCCGAAGACCAACATCGGTCATTGCGCTATCGACGCCCGGGCCGATGGCACGCTGCGCACCGAGATTTCGCTGGCTGGCATCTCCAAGGCAGGTCAGCTGACAGCTGTAGTAGTCGGTGCCGATGGTGAGCCGATTGGCGAACCGATGACGGTCGATCTGGCCCGCGGTCAGAAAAAGGCCGAACTCGCGGGTAAATTCCAGCAACCGCTCCTGTGGAGCGCGGAGTTTCCCAACCTCTACCATCTGGAACTCAGCTTGGCCGTGGATGCAAGCACCACCCACACCACGCGCGAACGATTCGGCTTCCGCACCGTCGAAGTACGGCCCGGTGAAGGGCTCTTCGTTAACGGCGTGAAAGTGATCATCCGCGGGGTGAACCGCCATACCATGTGGCCGGATACGGGAAAGACGGTGAGCGAGAAAATCGACCGCATGGATATCGGGCTGATGAAAGAGATGAACATGAATGCCGTCCGCGCCGGGCATTATCCGCCTGACAAGAGTTTTATCGAACTCTGTGACGAGCTGGGCATCTACGTGCTTGAGGAACTCGCCAGCTGCCAGGATTTGCTCCCGACCGAGACGGGTATCCCCCTCGTGCGGTCCATGATTCGGCGTGATGTCAACAGCCCAAGCATCCTCTTCTGGGCCAACGGCAACGAAGACGGGCACAATCCGGAATTGGATCCCTATTTCAAGGAGGCGGATATTCAAAAGCGTCCGGTCATCTACTCCCGTCACGGACGCGAACCGGTCGATGGCATCATCACCGACCACTACGAGTCCTATGCCGGCATCAAGGAAATCATCGAGGAAAAGAAAATCTACATCGCCACCGAGCTGGCCCATGCGCTCTACGATGGTGGCGGCGGCGCGGGGCTGGAAGATCGCTGGCGGCTGATCATGGGTTCTCCGCTCACCCAAGGCCTCTTCATCTGGACCTTGCTCGACGAGGGTGTTCACCGCAACGATCTGGACGGTCGTCTCGATACCCAAGGCAACTCGGCCCCTGACGGGTTGGTCGGACCCTACCGGCAAAAAGAAGGCAGCTTTTACACAGTCCGTGAACTCTTCAGCCCCATCCACATCGAAATGCGCGAGCTGCCGGAGAATTTTGTGGGGCGAATTGAGATCGAAAACCGCTACAACTTCACCAATGCCAACCAGTGTTCTTTCAACTGGGAATTGGTCACCTTCCGCAAGCCGGAAGACAAGCAGCCCGGGCACACCGTCGATTACCGCGGCACCGTCTCAGTTCCCTCCATCAAGCCTGGCACCAATCCCGGTTTTCACCGTGGCTGGCTCGATCTGAACCTGCCGGGCGACTGGAAAAAATCCGACGCGTTGCGACTGACTGCGACGGATCCTCATGGCAAGGACATCCTGACCTGGACCTGGGTGACCGGCACCGCCGCCGTGTGCCGCGAGGCGATCGTGCAGCAGGGAGAAGGCAAGGTAACTGCGCGTGAAGCGGACGGAAAGTTGGTGTTGGCTGCGGCGGACGTTGAGGTCTTCTTCGATACGAGCGACGGAAGCCTGAGCCACATCCTTAGAAACGGTAAGAAATTCTCCCTTGGGAACGGTCCATCTGTGATCGCCGGTGAGCAAGAGTTGGAAAAGATCCAGCATTACCCGGAAGGAGACAACCACGTCGTCTTGGTCCGTTACGCTGGTAAATCGTACGGTGGTAGAATGAGATCGGCGGAGTGGACGCTGATGCCCAGTGGTTGGTTGAAGCTCGACTATCATTATTTCCCCATGGGCGCGCAGGCGTTCTTTGGCATTAGCTTCGACTACCCCGAATCCAAGGTAAACTCCATGACCTGGCTGGGACGTGGTCCCTTCCGCGTGTGGAAGAACCGGCTCGTGGGGCCGACCTGGGGTGTTTGGAAAAAGGACTATAACCAGACCGCCACCGGTCACACGGAAAGCATCGATCCTTACGACTATCCCGAGTTCAAAGGCTATCACGCGGACGTCCGCTGGGTCGTCTTGCACACCGACGAGGGTGACTTGACCATCGTCTCTGAGAATGAATCGCTCTTCTTTCGAAACTTCACTGCCGACTATGCCAAGGACAACGCGGGAACCAATCCGCCATTTCCCAAGGGTGATCTCTCCTTCATGGATGCCATCCCGCCGCAGGGCAATAAGATAGGGAAACCTGTCGATGCGCCTGGCATGGGACCGCAGGGCAGCCGGACTCGCCTGGCTGGTGATATCTACAGAACGATCTATTTTAAGTTTTGAAGCCTTTGGCCAAGCGTCACTTTCACCAATCACCAATCACATCACACACCCATGAATCGTTACCTCATACTGCTGGCTCTGCTCGCGTTCGGAGCCACCTCATCGTTCGCTGCACCTGAAGAAGGTTCCATTGCCGAACTCAGAAAAAAGCAATGGTCCTTCACGCCCGATGAAACGCTGCCCAACGTTTTGATCCTCGGCGATTCAATCTCCATCGGCTACACGCTCCAAGTGCGGGCCCTCTTGGAAGGCAAGGCCAACGTCTACCGCCCGCTCAAGCACGAGGGTGCTCGCGGCGGCGAGAACTGCGCCGGCACCACCAAGGGCGTGACCTCCATCGACCGCTGGCTAGGCGACCGCAAGTGGGATGTCATCCACTTCAACTTCGGTCTCCACGACCTCAAGCGCGTCACCGAGCCCGGCGGCGATAAGATCAGCTCCAATCCGCAGGACCCATCTCAAGCCACCGTTGAGAAATATGCCGAGAACCTCGACGTCATCGTCAAGAAACTCAAGGCGAGCGGCGCGCGCCTCGTCTTCGCCAACACCACGCCGGTTCCCGAAGGCAGTAAAAATCCGTTCCGTGATCCCGCCGACCCACCACGTTACAACGCCGCCGCCGCGAAGATTATGCAAGACAACGGCGTCCGTGTGAACGACCTCTTCGCCTTCTGTCAGCCTCAACTCGACAAAATCCAGCAGTCGAAAAACGTCCACTTCAACGACGAAGGGAATCGGGCGCTGGCCGCGCAAGTCGCCAAGGTGATCGAAGAAGAACTCAACGCCCGCCGATAACGCCTCGCCGGAAAACTGTCTGCGGGGCCTGGTGATAGGCTCTTGCTGGCGGTGCATAAACAGGGGTTTGATGACTTTTCCGGCTACTACAACCAAGGACATGCCAACGACTTCTCATATGATCCACGATCCGATCACGCCCTCTCTTCGCGACTTCCTCCGCACCTCGTTACTCGCCGCTAGCGCGATGCTCACGCCCCCCTTCTACGCGATCGACGCGGGCACACATGCAACCGGAAAAACAACGTATCCCCTGAATGCTTCCATTTTTCGTGTCGTGTGCGCGCTGTCCCTCGTGCTGTCTCCGGCGTGTGAGGCTGAGGGGAAGTTGAAAATGGAAACCGTAGAAGTCGATGCTCCATTCGAGATGCCCGCCATCACGATTCCGGATTTTTCGGACTGCCCGCGTTTTTCAATCACCGATCAGGGCGCAAGGCCGGGGGACCTGGAGGCGACGAGTGCGGCCATCGCCGGGGCCATCGACAAAGCACATGCGGCCAATGGCGGTGTGGTGGTCATTCCCACCGGCCAATGGCCGACCAAGGCGATTCACTTCAAAAGCCACGTGAACCTCCATCTGGAGGACGGCGCGACCCTGCTCTTCTCCGGAAAGCCGAAGCACTACCTGCCTGCGGTGAAATCCTCGTGGGAGGGGATGGAGTGTTATAATTATTCGCCGCTGATCTATGCTTACGAGTGCAAGAACATCGCCATTACGGGCAGCGGCACGCTGCACGCGGAAATGAATGTCTGGCACGAATGGGAGGGACGCCCAGAGCCCCACATGGATGCTTTGAAGCGTTTATACCACATGATGTCGAAAGGCGTGCCTGTCGAAGAGCGACAGATGACAGGGGGAGACGCCAACCTGCGTCCGCAGTTTATCCAGTTCAATCGTTGCGAAAACGTGCTTCTTGAGGGCGTCCGTATCCGCAACAGTCCGTTCTGGACGATTCATCCGCTTCTCTCAAGCAATATTGTCATCCGCGGGATTGATGTTCATGCCCACGGGCACAACAACGACGGCGTTGACCCGGAAATGAGCAGGAATCTTTTGATAGAAAACTCGGTTTTCGACCAAGGGGACGACGCCATCGCCGTCAAGGCGGGACGGAACCACGATGGATGGCGCCTGAACACTCCTTCCAAAAACATCGTGGTCCGTGGCTGCACGATCCGCAACGCACACCAGTTGATGGCGATCGGCAGCGAGCTTTCCGGCAGGGTGGAGAATGTTCTGGTGGAGGACTGCAAATTGGAAAAAAGCGTCGGTCATCTCCTGTTCATCAAGACCAACGAACGGCGGGGCGGTTACGTGAGAAACATCCACATGCGCAACATCACTGCTGGAGACATCCGCAGAGGTGTGCTCGGAATCGAGACGGATGTTCTTTACCAATGGCGCGATCTGGTTCCCACCTTCGAGGTGCGCCTCACTCCGATTTCCGATGTCCATCTCGCTAACATCAAAGCCGGAAACGTGAAATTCGTCTCCCGTATCCAGGGGCAGCCCGATATGCCGGTGAGGAATATCAGCATGAGCGGAATTTCTATCGGCGAGGTCAAGGATGGTAAATACCTGAACCAAAACGTCGAGGGATTCAGGCCATGAATTTTCCTCCACCGCAGCGGGAAATCAGAGACAAACGGTCAATGCAAAAACTGTCACCTTCCTGGATACAGTCGCTTAGGCTGAATTCCGATTATCTGCGAGAGAATTGCAGAAGCAACGGTGTAATTTCTGTATGCGCACGAGCGCGGACCGCCAAGACCGGCGATCCTGTCGCAATTGCAAAGATCCAAACACCCAGATCATGAAAAACCAACACCACCTCGCCGCAGGGATTTGCGGCATTGCCCTCTCGGGGATCATCTCTACCGCCGCCGCAGAAACCAACCACAGTTGGAACACCTTCGAGGTCGACTTCAACGCGCTCGGCCTCGCCTCCATCAGCCCCACCTCGAATGATCACAAAGCCCCGGAGGCAGGCGCGATGAATCGAATCGTAAGCTACCGCGTGGCTTTCTCACAAGCCGGCAGCTACGACCTGTATGTCCGCTGCAATCCTGGATCTTTTTATATGAGCAAGTCCTTCAGCGAAACGTCGGAGTGGCAGGAGGTGAAAAACATCGAAGGAGCGGCAGATGAGTATGTGTGGGTGAACCTTTCCGAGAAATTCGGTAACAAAAAGACCGGCGACCTCACCTTTGAAGTCAAGGCACCGGGCAGCGAGACGTTCAAGATCGCCGCCCGCACCCGCGAAACCCGGATCGATGCCTTCGCCTTCGGCAAGGCCGACAAGTCGTTCACTGACGATCAATTGGATGCCGCGGCGCAGAACCATCCTGCGGCCGAGGCGGCCGGCTTGGTAGGCTTTCAAGCGGAGGCGGCCAACGCCTTTGGCAACGAGACCGTGTCCGATGAGGCTCGGAAGATGCAGGCGGAGTATGCCACTCGCCTGAATGATCTGACCAAAGAGATCAAGGCGGCTCTGCCCAAGCCGGACGATGCTAAAGTGGTCGCATGGCTTGCGGCGGTCAAAGCGGAAGAGGCACCTGCTAAGGAAGCGGCCGCCACCGCGAAAACCGTTGCGACCCTGCAGGCCGCGGAGGGCAAGCTCAGGCAGATGGAAGAAAATCTGAAATACGGCCCCAAGACGATTGAGGACGCGCAGGAGGAATTGGCGCGCGCCAGGGCAAGAGGGGAAGAAAATCCAGAGATGGCGAAAGAATTGGAAAATGCGGAGAATTACCTCGCGAGCAGGCAGAAGGAAATCGATCGACTCAACGCTGACATTGAAAAGGCCAGGGCTGCCGTCGAGAAAGCCAAGGCCGACCTCCCCGTAGCCATCAAAGCCGCTGACGCAGCCAGGCAGGCGCATGAAAATGCGATGGCAACCACATGGAATGCGATGGATGCACTCGGAATAGATGGAGTTCTGGGCAGCACCGCTTTGGATGGCAAACTGGCCCAAGCCTTGGTTATCGCCACCGCTAACCCGCGCGACCTCGCAAAATTTGCCAGGAAAAGCCCCGAGAACAAGAATCTGATCGAACAGCTCCTCGCCAACGAGGCGTTGATGCTTCAGATGCTGGTTGCCGATGGCCCCACCGATGGAAAATTCGGTGAGGCGATGAAGATTTACACCGACATCCAGAAAGCCAGCCCCAAGGCGAAGGATGGAGTTTTCCAAAGGCTCGCATTGGCCGTGAGTCTCGCGCACGCCGTGCCGATTGAAAAGCAAGCGACCACGGGAGGCGATACCATGGAAGGCGACGATGCGGCTGCTGGCAGTGGCGGCTCCGCCAACACCATCGATCCGGTGAAACGATATCTGAGCTACGAAAAGTGGTATCTGGATGGAGAACTCGACCAGGGCTTCAAGGATCTGAGCGTCTGGAACATGGCCATGGCAGTGAATGCGAACGATCCCGACGAGATCCTTGCCTGGGGACGTGAGATGCTCCGCA
>JAGXGH010000007.1 GCA_024636835.1 Verrucomicrobiales bacterium
CGATCCCCTCGGCAGCCATCGCCGCGATCTCCGACCCTGCACCGCCCGTGATGATACCAACCCGCCCGACAGATTTGTCACGGAGTCCCGGACAAATATGCACCGCACGGCCCACCGCCTTCTCGACGCGCTGGGTGAGTTCTTCCAAGGAAACATCCATCACCTGCGACAACCCTAGCTTAATGCCTTTCCACTCGTGATAAGGCTCAGCCGAGCCCATTCCAATCTCTGCTGCCAGACAGGCGTTGTTTCCCAAGCGTGGATGGACATCCAGCGGAATATGCGCTGAATAGATCGCCAAACCGGCATCCATCGCAGATTTCAATTTGCGGTAATACCCCTTCGTGATCATCTGCGCGCCCTGCCAGAAAAGCCCGTGATGAACAATCAACAAATCGCAGTCAGCCGTGATCGCCTTCTCAATCACCGGCAAGGAAGCATCGACCGCGGCTGCGATCTTTGTCACCCGTCCGCTATTCTCCAACTGCAAACCATTCATCGCCTGCGGGTAATCGGGCACGTCTACCACCCGTAACTCCGCGTCCATCGCCGCCACCATCTCATTCAGATCATTCAAAATCTCAGCCATGTGCTTACTCTCCACTGATCCCCGCCAGCCTGACAAGTGAGAATTACTCAATAAAATTCCCCACTAGCGCCGACGGCAATCCGCGATTATCCTTGTTGCCTTATGCTACAAGCTGGAATCGTAGGACTGCCAAACGTCGGAAAATCAACACTCTTCAATGCGGTAACCCGTTCGCGAAAAGCGGAGGCTGCCAATTATCCATTTTGCACCATCGACCCGAACAAAGGGATCGTCACCGTGCCGGATCCGCGCCTAGCCGAGTGCTCGAAAATCTCTGGCAGCCAAAAGCTCATTCCTACCGCCATCGAGTTTGTCGATATTGCAGGACTCGTGAAAGGCGCCAGCGAAGGTGCAGGACTCGGCAATAAATTCCTCGCCACCATTCGTGAGGTGGATGCCGTTCTGCAGGTTGTTCGTTGTTTCGAGAACGATGACATCATACACGAGATGGGATCAGTCGATCCGATCCGCGACATCGAAATCATCAACTCCGAACTCATCCTCGCCGATATCGCAGCACTCGATAAACGACTTCAAAGCCGCGCCAAGAAGGCCAAAGGCGGTGATAAAGAGGCCGCAAAAGAGGTCGCTCTGATGGAGAAACTACTCCCCCACCTCAACGAAGGCAATCCAGCAATTACGCTCGAGATTTCCGACGACGAGAAGGATGTTCTTAATGAATTCCAACTGCTCAGTGCAAAGCCAACGATCTACGCCTGCAACGTCTATGAAGACGAGCTCGCAGCCGCGATCAACGATCCTGACTCAAACGCGCTCGTCGCGGCAGTACGGAAATATGCGGCCGAGTCCCACCAGGCAAACGCCATCGTCATCTCCGCACGCATCGAAGAGGAAATGACCGAACTCGAGGACGCCGACGTCAAAGAATACCTCGAGGCTCTCGGTGTTGAAGACAGCGGTGTGAGCTCGCTCATCCGCGGCGTATATTCACTCCTTGGCCTCCGCACCTATATCACCACCGGTGAAAAAGAAACCCGCGCATGGACCATCCCCGCTGGCGCCAAAGCGCCACAAGCTGCCGGTGTCATCCACACGGACTTTGAACGCGGATTCATCCGCGCAGAAATCGTTAGTTACGATAACCTGATCGAGTACGGATCGCTCGCCAAAGCGCGCGAGGCAGGAAAACTGCGCTCGGAAGGTAAAGAATACGAGGTCAAGGACGGCGACGTCGTTGAGTTTCTCTTCAACGTGTGATCGAAGATCTTCCGGTGAATCCCGGATATCAGTTATCAGACTGTTGTGTAATAAAATGAACCGCACTGCCATATGGATTTCGATGATGCTCATCGTGTTGGCGGGTGGCATATGATTTGGATTTCAGTGGCGGAATCCACCTATCCAATGGCAATAGACATTTACTGTCTGCCATCCCGTGGACTAAAACGATCTCCACAAAAAGCGCCGCTACAGACGCAGCAACGACTAAATTCTACGCACCCTGTCTCCATTCTCCAGCACTTCAATAATTTCGGGAAGCAAACGCCCGTAGTGGTGGCGCTATTTCCATGCGCAGCAACCATCCACTGTTCAAATTTTCCAATATGAAACCATCAGCCCGTCTTCTTCACACCTGCCTACTCTCTGGCGCACTGGCTCTCAGTGTCGGACCAAATTTGGTCACCGCGCAAGTCGTCGCGGAAACGACCGAATCAGTTACTGACATTCTTCCGAGCGCTGCATACGAAAGTGTCATCAAGATCAATAACTCCTCCCAGGTAGCAGACTACCGCACCCCGTGGAACCCTGGCAATTTCTCCGGTGGTAGTGGCACAGGATTCCTCGTCGGAGAAAACCGCTTCCTCACCAATGCTCACGTAGTCAGCAATTCACGTCGCCTTCTGGTCACCAAACACGGGTCGCCACGCGAAATCGAAGCTCGTATCGTCGCTGTTGCCCACGATTGTGATCTCGCACTTCTCGAAATCGTCGACAAAGAAGACTATAAATCGTTCTTCGGTAACGTATCGAAGCTCGCCATTGGCACTGTCCCCAAGCTCGAAAGCGAAGTGCGCGTGATCGGATATCCTGTCGGCGGAGAGCGCATCTCCGTCACCCGCGGTGTGGTATCCAGAATCGACTTTAGCACCTACAGCCACAGTCAGACCGACCAACACCTCGTGGTTCAGATCGACGCTGCAATTAACCCAGGAAACAGCGGCGGCCCGGTGCTTCAAAAAGACAAAGTCGTCGGCGTCGCTTTCCAAGGACTCACCAGCGCGGACAACACCGGATACATCATCCCAACGCCCGTCATCAAACGATTCCTCAAAGACGTCGAGGACGGTAGCTATGACCACTACGTGGACCTCGCAATCGACGAATTTCCGCTAATGAATCCCGCTCAGCGTAAAGCTCTCGGACTTCCAAATGACGACCGCGGTATGCTTGTGGTTTCAGTCATGAAAAACGGCTCGTGTGACGGTGTGCTCGAAGATGGCGACGTGCTTATGAGCATCGATGGTTTTCCTGTTTTCTCGAATGGCAAAGTGAAAATCGACGGTGAGAGCGTCAACATGCATGAAGTGGTCGAGCGCAAGTTCGCCGGCGACAAGGTGAAAATGGAATTTCTGAGAAACGGTGAGAAGCAATCCGCCACCGCCACTCTGAAACAATTCCTTCCAGCTGACATGTACCGCGTCGTCTACGGAGTGCGGCCACGCTTCGTTACCGTGGCGGGACTTGTGTTCCAACCTCTCGACCGCAACGTGATGGCATCACATAGTCTCAGTGACATGGACGCCCGCAACATTATCGCAGACTACGTCAGCGAGGAGCTCTATACAGAGTGGCCAGAAATCGTTGTCCTCACGGAAATCCTTCCCGACGCCATTAACACCGACGTCACGGGCCTTGAAGATTTGATTGTCGATGAAGTGAACGGCACTAAAATCCGCAGCCTCCAGCAACTTTACGATGCGCTCTACAAGCCCATGAGCACCGGAAAGCTACCCGAGTTCACCGTCATCAAATGCATCGGTGCGCCGCGTCCAATCGTCTTCGAATCCGACCGAATCCTCGCTGCCCACCAGCGCATCCGCCAGCAATATGGCGTATCGAATGACTACTTCCTGGACTACGAAAACTACGAAGTCCCGGTAGCCAAACCCACTGAAGAGTCCTCCGACGACACAGTCATTCTACCCGACGAGCCCGAACTCCTCGAAGTTGGCGAATAATCTCCACCCTCCATCCCATCGCGTGCGGCGCAGCCGTTTTACGCGACTCCATTCTCTATTCCCTATTCCCTATTCCCCATGAACAGTCTATCATTCCCGGGTCTTCGAACACTCGCTATTCTTGCAAGTATTGCTCTCACATCCACATCCAGCGCTAAACCAGACCCTTCGCCTACCGCATCAACGATCTGGGTCACCGCTACAGAGCAAAAATTTAACTTCCTCCAGCCTTGGGAGAAAACCGCCCCTCAGCGCAAACGCGGCATTGGCACTCTGATCGAAGGCAACCGTCTCGTCATCGGCGCAGATCTTATCGCCAACACAACATTCATCGAGTTGGAGCGCCCGATCGATGGCGCAAAAACCACTGGTAAGGTCATCGCCCGTGACTACGAAGCAAACCTTGCCATCGTCGTACCAGTCGAAAATGCGGAGGAATTCTTCAAAAACAACACACCTATCGAAATCACCGATAATCTCGCTGTAGGCGATAACGTTGCCATTTGGCAATTGGAAGCCGAAGGCTCGCCCGTGATCACATCCGGCGTGATCAACCGCGCAGAAATCGGGCGCTACACCGTGCCTCATCGCAGCTTTCTCCGCTTCAACGTACGTATCGGTCTTGAGAACAAAACCGGTGGATATTCACTCCCAGTCATCCATGGCGGGAAACTCGCTGGGGTGCTCCTCACCTACAACTCAGATGAACAAGTCGCACGCGTCATACCAGGTCAAATCTTGTCGCAATTCCTGACCGATTTGGAAGACGGCAACTACCAAGGCTTTCCAAACTTAGGTATAGCAACTGTCCAGCTTACCGATGACCAATTCCGTCATTATCTCGGCTTGGAGCGGTCAGGTGATGGAGTATTCGTCTCCACTATCGAGCCTGGTTCCTGCGCTGACGAAGTCGGTATCAAAGTTGGCGACGTGCTCACATCGATGGACGGTCGCCCCATCGACCGCCGCGGAAACTACACCGATGAAGCATTCGGCAAACTCGGGTTTGCCCACCTCATTTCAAGTCGAGCTGTTGGTGATAAAGTGAAAATCGACCTCATTCGCGACGGCAAAGCACTTCAGGTTGAAGCAACGCTCAAGCACAAATCCCCCTCCGAATACATCGTCGATCCGTTTCTCTTTGATCGCGGGCCAAACTTCATCATGGCTGGTGGCTTACTATTCCAAGAACTTACCCGTGACTACCTCACCTCATTCCGCGATTGGGAAAAGAACGCACCCTTCAACTTACAGTATGTGCTAGCGAACCCAGAGTCGGTTCTCGATGAAAACGACGATCCCTCGGGAAGAAAAGTCGTTTTCCTAAGCTACGCTATTCCAACTCCTGCCACCATCGGCTATGAGCGCATCCGAGGAAAAATCATCGATAAAGTCAACGGTAAGCGAATCACCCGCATCGAAGATCTCGCCAGCGCGCTACTCACCCCAGTCGATGGTATTCACCACATTGAGTTCTTAGACAACAGCGCGGATATTTTCATTGATGACCAAATGGTTCAAACAGTCAACAAACGCATGCAGCAGTCTGGCATGTCTCAGTTGCAGCGCATCGAGCGCTAATCGTAAATATTATGCAAGCCGTTCTCTTCGATCTCGACGGCGTGATCATCGACTCCCACGACCAGCATGAAGCTGCGTGGGAGCAACTCGCCGAAACACACGGAAAAACTCTCCCACCGAACTTCTTCAAAGAGTCGTTTGGCATGCGCAACCAGACCATCTTTGCGACGCTTCTTCCATGGTCTGACGATGAGACGGTGATTACCGAACTCTCGGAAGAAAAGGAAGCGTTCTATCGGACTATCCTCGCCGATAACGGATTGACTCCCCTTCCTGGCGCCGCAGACCTCCTTACTCAACTTGCAGAAGCAGATATCCCTGCAGTGCTCGCCACGACCACACCCCGCTCCAACGTTAGCGCAGTGATGGATGCCACCGGGCTAGGTCATCTCTTCCACGACGTGATCTGCGGATGCGACGTCGCCAATGGAAAACCCGACCCCGAAGTCTTCCTCAAAGCAGCTGCCGCCGCCAACGCTGACCCGATCAAGTGCGTCGTCATCGAAGACGCACAAGTAGGCATCCGCGCCGGTCTCGCCGCGGGCTGCAAAGTATTGGCTCTCACCACCACCCATCCAAAAGAAGCCATCGCTCTAGAAAACCCTAGCGTGATCAAGGCGTCATTGGAGGGAGTGACGGTCGATTTTCTAAGTGCGCTTTAATTGGCACTTGCGACACGGTCATCGGCACACCATTTATCCTTTAGTGTAAACCTGTCGGCCAAGCTCAAAAGGATTGAGCTTTAATACCATTTGAAGAGTGCCCTCTCTTATTCGATGATGCTTATCGGCATGCAGTCGATGAAATAGTCTTCAAAGCTTTCAATTTGGTTAAGTTCGATGACGCGGCATTGACTGCGGAGAGCCTCAACAGCAGCGGCACTATCGGACTGTAGCATTAGGGATGCGCCACCAAGTGAGGCATTACCGATGATGCGGATGCGTTCCGGATCGACCGTCGGCATCATGCCGATCGCCATGGCGTGGGCACAATTCAAGTGGTAGCCGAAGCCTCCGGCGATATAGACGGTCTGCAGATCGCTGGGTTTTAGTTCGGCCTCTTCGAGTAGTACCATTACGCCGGCCGCGATGGCGGCTTTGGCTTGGATGAGTTCCGCTACGTCGGTCTCGGAGATGTATTGCTGCTGATGGATTTTAATACGTTTCTCCGTCCCGCCATCCGCTTCCTCGGTATAGACCTCGATGTGTTCTGAGTCGAAACGCCCCATCTCGTTGAGCAGACCTTCCTTGCGAGCGTGATGCATGAAATCGATGTAGGCAGCACCGGAAATGCCCGTCGAGCGGGTTGGATTCTGCTCGCCTGCAAAGCGGATTTGCCATGTGGCAGACTTGCGGCTTAGCGTGGAGATGACGCCTTGACCCGCGACCGCGCCGCAATTAAGCCGTCCGCCTTCGAAGGCCGGGCCTGCGGCGGTAGCGGTGGCGAGGTAGCCGTCGTGTGTCTTAAGTAGGATCTCGCCGTTGGTGCCGAAGTCGATCAACAGCGCAGGACCTGAAAAATCAAGCATGCCTGATGCGAGTGCTCCGAGTGCAATATCGGCTCCGACAAAGGGGCCTATGTTGGCGGCAAGCGTCATGGGGAAGCTACGGGTGAAACCCAAGTCGGCTGCATCACGCTTTAACGCGTCGAGGAACTCAGGCTTGAAAGGATAAGCGGCGAACCCAGACAGTTTCGCTCCCGCTAAGCTGTGTAGCATCACGGTGTTACCTGCCGCGATGGCTTCGCTGATGGCCGCTGGATTGATCGTGGCCTTGGCGCATAGAGCATCCACCAAAGGTTGGAGTGATTCCACGACCAGGGCCGCTTGCAGCCTAGAGCTACTGCCGCCCAGTGCGATGGCATGGTCGATGCGCGAAAGCACATTGTCGCCGTAGCGGCGTTGCTCATTGGCGAGCGAATCGCTCGCGAGGCATTTGCCGCTTGCCAGGTCCCAAAGCGCAGCGGCCACGGTGGTGGTGCCGATGTCCAGCGCGAGTCCAATGCCCTCGCGTGGGCGGAGCGCGTAGTGATGACTACCGATCTCAAAGGAACTGACGCCGTTGATCCGGTGGTCGCGTTGGGAGGCTTCCGGTATGCGTATTTTGGATACATGCTCACATTTGGTCTGGCAGGCACGGAGTTCTTCGCCGTTGGCTTCGACCAGGCAACCGCGGCAGAGGCCGCGTCCGCCGCAGCGGGTATTCAAGGGTAAGTGCTCCGCTTGCAGCCAATCGGCGATCGTTGCGTCTTCGCTGGTCAGCCTGCGCTCATGTTGGCGCCCGTCTGGGGTTTCGACTTGGATGCAGCGCTGCATTTCAGTCTATGGCAACCAGGTTTCCCTCTACATCGGCAGCGACGCATTGCCCCGGTTCCACTGTTAGAAATCGAGTCGGCTGCCAATTTCCATTGAGCAAATCTTGCAGGAAGCTCGGGTCACCTTTGAGTGTCGTGTGCTCCCATTGCATGTGCTTGGCGCAGTCCTTGCAGTAATCAGCTGTGGCCGGGCGATCAACAATCGAGACATAGGCTGCGCAATTATGATGCTCAAAGGCATCGCGATCAACCTCAACCAGCTCGTCGATCATGTCTTCGTCGTCGGCATAGCGCTCGGCATAGAACTCGCGCAGATAGGCCTCGCGGTCGGGGCCGGGCACGCGTTTACCCCGCACCCAACCGGGGGAGTAGAAATAGGTGCCCGGGGTTTTCTTGAGCTGTGCATCGTGCGCTTCACGTCCACCGAGCAGGATGGAAATACAATCGTGCGCTTGAGGCAGAATCAGCGGACAGCGCTGTGCGCGTATGCCGACCAGTCCGTTGCCACAGCGACCGTAGGCCAGCACGATAGCCTGCACTTCGCGATCCGATTCCAAGTCGTGGATCGATTGTTGAATTTTTTGGCGGAGCTTGTCCGGTTGGTCGTGCAGCCCCATTTCCAGAAATTCGAGTGCACGCCAGGGCGGTGGATCGCCACCGAGCTCAATCAGCTCATCACTGAAAACATCGCAAGCGAGAATCGCATAGGGTGGGTGGAGCATTGGTCAATTAGTGATCGATTCAAGCGCCGCCTGCAAGTCCGCTTCGTCGTCATCGTGGACAATCAGTATCAGTTGGTGCGAATCGGATTCGCTGATTGGCCTTAACTCAAGTGTGTCGACCGTCTTCTCCACCTGCCAACAACTTTCGGGGGTTTGCAATGAGCCTTTTACGCGAAGAATCGTCTCGGGCAACCCTTCCAGCCATGCCTTCGCCTCCTCAACGCTACGTTCGCTCGGCCAAGTGGTGGTTTCAGTGCTGTAAGGGTTGGCGTCGCAGGTAAAGAGCGGTCGGCTCGGGAGCTTGCGTATGCTCTGGGCGAGATTGAATTCGATGGCGCAATGCTCGGCTCGCACGATCTCGGCATTTGTGTTTTCGTGCCGTATCGCCGATTCCACTTTTTCGATGGTTTCAGCGTCGGTAAGGTCGGTTTTGTTTATTATGATCAAGTCACTGGTGCGAATTTGCGCTGTCACCGCAGGCAGATTCTTGAGCAGCGACATGAAGCGTTTAGCGGCGACGACACAGACGATCTGCCGCACCTCAAAATGTTCGGACAACCCGTGTAGCGACATCAATTCGCCAATCGCTTCGGGGTCCGCGATCCCGCTGGTTTCAATCACAATCGCGTCGAGGGCCTTCTGCTCATGTTGTGCAAGGACTTGCTCCTTCATCACGCGGACGAATTCGCCGGCCTTGCATTCGCAGAACAGGCTACCGCCGACCACGCTTTGGGTTGGTGTGCCGGTCGTGTCTAGAGTAAGTTCGTCGATACTGGTATCGGCAAATTCATTGACCAAAAAAATCATCCGCCAGTCCGGATGGCTTTCAGCGAGGCGTCGCAACAAGGTTGTCTTACCACTACCGAGGAAACCGGTGACTAGAATGACGGGGATCTTTGAACTCATGATTATGTTTTCGCTTTGGCAGCTTCGTTCAGCTTCGCGACGATCTCTTTGCGGTCGGGAATGATCGAGGCGAAGGCTTCGCTACCGTCGATGCACATGCTGGGGATGGCAGTGCAGCCGAGTTTCGTCATGTAGCCAAGGCCGTCACGACCGGTGATCTTGTGCTCGCGGACGTCAACTGCTTGACCATAGGCTTTGCCTGCTTCTTTGGCCGCTGTGACCATATAGGCGCAGGGAGCGCAACCGGCGGAGTCGAGGGTGACCACATCGATAATGACGGAGGTTTCGGCCGCGTAGTCCGGGATCTCGATGTCATCGAAGCTGTCGTCGTTGATCTTCTCGGGGAGGGTGCGGGCGACCTCGATTTTGTAGGGGTCGTGTGCCAGTTCAGCAATGGCTTCGAGGTTCTCCGGTTTAACTGCGTAAGGCAGATCGCATCCGGGGGCGAGAATGTAGCCTACGCCTTCGCCAGCTTGATCCAAGCAGCGGATCATGTCTCGCTTGGCGTCGTCGGCATCACCGAGCAGTAGAACCACGGTGAGTTGAAGGTTGCCACCGAAGGATTTGCCTGCCGCGCGGGCAATACGAGCAAGCTGAACCATGTCGACATTCTCATCGACCGAAATGTTGTCACAATTCGTCGCGCACATGACTTCAAGATTACGGGTGGCATTGCCACAAACAAACAACGAGGAGAGGGCACCTTTCGCGCGCACGTGGTCGAATACCTTATTGAGCGCTGGGGCGACCCATTGCTCAAAATGCTCCGGCCCGATTTGGCTGATCATGGGGTCGACTACACCGATCACGTCGATGCCTGCGTCAAGATACGCATCGATCACTTGGATGGCAACGTCGGCGCAGAAATCGAAAAGTTCGGGGACTTCATCCTCTTCGTCAAACATATCGAGGAGCACATCGTCGCCGCGCAAGTGAAGCGCAAGCGTGAGGGGGCCGGTCAATAAGCCATAGAGTGCCACGTCTTCGCCGATGGCTTCTTTGGTGCGGCGAATAGCATCGAGCACGAGTGGCATGCGGCCTTTATTGATCGAAAAATCAGGTAATCCATCGATGTCGTAGTCTTCGTCCAGTGGGTGACTGGCGACGGACGGTGGTGTCTCTTCAGCCCAGGCAAGGTCGCAGCCGAGGATTTCAGCTTCCAACTGAAGATCAAAGACGACGGGCAAACCATCCGCTTGATAACGCTCGGCCGCGAGCTTCATCCCGTTGACGATGTGGTCGGCACTTTTCAAATACTCCGTGGCGCTGACGCCGACGAGTGCACCGCCATGGACTCCGACAAAGGGAACCCATGGCGGGCGACTGACGGGCTCCGAACGGAGCGCTTTGAGCAAAAGTTCTTTTCCTGATGTTGGGTTAGTTTCCATTGTATTCCTTCACAGCTTCGATCATCGCGATCATATTTTTGATTGGGGTGAGTGCTTGCACGTTGTGGATGGCGTTGAAGACAAAGCCGCCGCCGGGCGCGAATATTTCGCAGCGCTCAAGGACTTCTTTGCGGACCTCCTCGGGGGTTCCAAAAGGAAGGGTTTTCTGGGTGTTGACGCCACCGCCCCAGAAAGTGAGGCGGTCACCGTAGCGATCCTTCAGTGTTTGCGGATCCATCCCCTTGGCAGAGCACTGAACCGGATTGATAATATCGAATCCACAGTCGATGACTGTTTCCAGTAGTGGTTCGATGGCCCCGCAAGAATGTTTAAAGGTCTTCCAGTGGGTATTTTCGTGAATCCAGTTATTGATCTTTTTGTAGCGTGGGAGCCAGATTTCCCGCATCGTTGCGTCGCTGCAAAAGGTGGATTCCTGGGTGCCAAAATCAGTGCCGCATACGACAACGACATCAATTACATCGCCTGCAATTGCCTTAAGCTTAGCCATGTTTTGCAGTGCGATCTCTGCTTGTCGGTCGAAGAGTTCCATGACGAATTCCGGTTCGTCGGCGACCGTCATATACCAGTCAGCGACGCCCCGCACTCCTTTGGGATCTTTAAGGAAGGGTCCAGGAACCAACGCGATGTCGCCCAGACAGGTGCCATTGAGATGCGTGGAAACAGCTCGATCACAACTGCTGTAGATCTCTGCCTGTTGCTTCCAGTAGCTTTCCTCTTCCGCTGACATCAGTCCGAATTCTTCAAGGTTCTCCTCTATCTTCAGGTCGTCTTCGTCGTAGTCCGGATGGATTCGCTCAATCGTATCGAAGAAATACCCGGTCTTTGGCATGTGGCCGCTGGCCGGGACATCGGTATCTCCCTCAGGGTAAATGTAGGTATTGCCGGCCTTGTCTGTAGTCGTCTTAAAGTGCTCCGAAACGAGCACTTCCTGTCCCCAGGGAGTGATCCAGGGCTTCCAGTTTTCGTTTGGAAACCCGAATATGGTTCGATTGGGGAAGATGGGTTGGACGTCGAGTCCCATCACGTCCAGAAGGTCGGCTTCGACCTCACCCAACATCTGATAGGGCTCGCAAACTTTTACTGGCCGGGGCTCAAGGCCGTAATGCTGGCGCAGTTCCGCCACTACGCTGCAGTGCACGCCGGTGATAAAGGAGCTTCCGAAGTCTATCGGCAACTGGTCAGGTTGCTCATGGTTGAGGCATTGCCGAATGCGTTCTTTGGATGACATGACAATTTTGGTTTGGGACCGAATTCGATTTAGGCGATCCCGAGGGTCGTTTTAGCGATATCGACCGCACTTCCGGCATCCTTGGAAAAACCATCCGCGCCGATCTCGTCGGCATAGCTTTGAGTGATGGGCGCTCCTCCGATGAGAATCATGACCTTGCTATGCCCTGCATTGCGTATTGCCGCGACGGTCTCTTTCATTGCCGGCATGGTGGTGGTGAGCAGAGTGGATAGACCTACGATTTGAGGCTTATACTCGTCGATGGCTTCGAGGAATTTTGCGGCTGGCACGTTGACGCCGAGATCGATCACATCAAAGCCGGTGCCCTTCCACATCGTGGCCACGAGATTCTTCCCGATGTCGTGCAGGTCACCTTCGACGGTCCCGATGATGGCAGTGTATTCCGGGCTGATGCCTGCTTCCAGTAGCTTCGGCTCGATAATGGCCATGGCTTGCTTCATTGCGCGTGCCGAGACCAGCATTTCAGGCACGAAGACTTCATTGTTTTTGAAGCGCTCGCCCACGATGGCCATAGCGGGAATGAGTGCGTCTTGAAGTAGGCTGGTGGGCTCGACGCCGCTTTCAAGTAGTTCCGGGACGATGACTTTTACGTCTTTGCGTTTGCCGTTGATGACGGCGGTCTTGAGGTCTTCGAGTGTGCTCATAATTTAGCTTCGTCGTCGTCAAGGTATGACGGGGTTCGGTCGTTTTTGAGGTGACATCACCTTGTCGGAATTGCCTTGAACGGGTGTGAAAATCCGAAATAGCAAAGCGTTGGTACCCTTCAAGGAGTATGCCGTTAAGGGAATCAATTTTTGATAAAATCTGCGCTCAAATCAATCTCTATTTTGACAAGCGCTCTGGCCCGAGGTGCCCTCACTGCGAGCAAAGGCTTCCCCGCAACAAAATCGGCCGTAGGGCGGTGATGGACTAGCCGATCTGGAAGAATGCATTTACACTGCGAATAGCAAAACGTATAACACCTAACTCCATAATCTTAGAGCCTAAATCAAGTCTCTAAGCATCCAACCGACTCCACAATGAACTCCCGCCAAAGAATCGTTTCCACCATTGAGAAGAAACCCGTCGATCGCATCCCAGTCGACGTCTGGCTAACCCCGGAAGTGATGGAATCCCTATTCAAACACACCGGAGAGAGCGATGAATACGAACTCTACCGAAAACTTGGGGTGGATAAGATCGCTTGGGTTTTCCCCGGCTATAATAGCGAGTCATTCGACCCAAATGACAGCGATGGCATCGACCCCTGGGGTGTCCCCACCATTAAGGTGAAATCCGGACTCGCCACCTATCAGGAATACGGAGAGGGACCTCTCTCGAAAATGGATGAGCCGGAAGAAATCGACCAGCACGCGCTGTGGCCGGACCCCGACAAGTTCAACTACGCCGCGGCCAAAGCCACCGCACAACGCGCCCGGGATTACGGGTTCGCGACCATCGGACCGTGGGTGTCACATTACGAAATCTACTGCCACATGCGGGGCATGGAAAACGCCCTGATGGACATGATTGCCGAACCGGAGTTTGTCGAAGCAACCCTCGACCGCATCGACTCGATTCAGACCACCATGATCGAACGCTTCCTCTCCGAGCTCGGCGACCTGATCGATATCGTCTTCATCTCCGATGATCTGGGGACTCAGGAAAGCCAACTCATGTCGGTAGACGTGTGGCAGCAACATCTACAACCCCGGCTCACCCGCTGGTGCGACCTCATTCACAAGCATGGAAAAAAAGTGCTGTTCCACACCGATGGGGCATCGAGAAACTTCGTCGACCCGCTGATCCGCTGCGGCGTGGACATCCTCAACCCGATCCAGCACATCTGCCCAGGCATGGAGCGCGCCGCACTCAACAGCGACTTCGGCGACAGGGTTATCTTCCATGGCGGTGTTGAGAACCAGCATGTGCTGCCTCACGGCACCATAGAAGACGTCAAGAAGGAGGTCATCACCTGCCTCGAAACCCTGGGTGAGGGCGGCGGCTATATCCCCTGCTCCTGCCACAACATCCAGGCGGGCACCCCGCCTGTAAATGTCATCGCCATGATCGAGACCGTCCAGAACTGGAAACCCTGACTCATCTGGCCATGTGCATGATAAAATCATGCAACATCAAGGCCCCAACGGCCACTGAAAAAATGCTTGCCATGTATCGGTCGGTTAAGGGTAGCTTCTAAAACAGTAATAGCGGTTACCCCCTTATGAGTGATACAGCCTCTCCCACTAGCGGTTCGACCGCTTACCTTATTCTCATCTGTTTTGTGGCTACCCTCGGAGGTCTGCTCTTTGGCTACGACACCGCTGTTATCAGCGGTGCCATCGGATTTCTCCAGAGCCATTTCGAACTCGATGCCGCGGCCAAGGGCTGGGCAGCATCCTGTGCACTGGTCGGCTGCGTAATCGGCGTCGCCTTTGCCGGCGAGATCAGCGACCGCTTCGGCCGCCGCACCGCCTTGGTTCTCGCGGCCGTGCTGTTTCTCATCTCAGCCATCGGCTCTGCAGTGCCCGATTCCCTCAATGAATTCATCCTATACCGCATCCTCGGCGGCCTTGGCGTTGGCATCGCCTCGATGGTCAGCCCGATGTATATCGCCGAAATCAGCCCCGCCCACATACGCGGCCGCATGGTGTCCCTCAACCAACTGGCTATCGTCACCGGCATGCTGGTCGTCTATTTCGTGAACTACTTCATCGCCGGACTCGGGGGGGTAGAATGGAATGTATCCACCGGCTGGCGCTGGATGTTTGCCTCGGAGGCTCTCCCCGCCCTGCTGCTACTTGGCCTGATGCTGCTGGTTCCGGAAAGCCCGCGCTTCCTTTGTAAGAAAGGGCGGGAAAAAAAGGCCATGAAAGTGCTCCAAAAAGTCCACGGCAGTGTGATGGCCGAACAGGAGATAGCTGAAATCAACGAGTCGCTACGTAATGCAGGCCGCTCGTCATTGCGTCAGTTGCTCCAACCAGGCCTGCGCAAGGTAATCATCATCGGTGTGTTACTGGCCGTGCTGCAACAAGTCACCGGCATCAACGTCTTCCTCTACTACGCACCCGAAATCATGAAGTCCGTAGCCGGCTCCGAAAGCAACATCGCCCTGCTGCAAACCATCCTTGTCGGCGCAGTCAATCTCGGCTTCACCGTGCTCGCGATCTGGCGCGTCGACCGCATCGGTCGCAAGCCACTGATGATCATCGGCACTGTCGGCATGGGCATCTGCCTCGCCGCCATCGGCTATGCCTCAAGTGCCCAAATCATTGGCCCGTGGTTGCTGACCTTCATGCTCGGCTATATCGCCTGCTTCGCGATGTCGGTCGGCCCGGTGACATGGGTGATCCTGTCGGAAATCTTTCCCAATGCCATCCGCGCTCGTGCCATGGCGATCTCCACTCTCAGTCTATGGGTCGCTAACTTTGTCGTCTCCCAGACATTCCCGATGATGGACGAACAACCGTGGTTGGTGGAACATTTCAACCATGGCTTCCCTTTCTTGATTTACGCTGGTTTCTGCGTAGTGCTGGTCGCGGTTGTGATCCGGTTCGTGCCCGAAACCAAGGGACGGAGCTTGGAACAGATCGAACAGATCTGGAAACAAAAAGGATGATAGGATCGCAGCAGTGTTTGCCAAGCGACCTGCCTGGACACCACCGCCGCCTCACACATTGCCCGCTCAGAATTCGTTGTAAGCAATTTGATCTTCGGCAACACCAAGCTCCTTAAGCATCTTGGTGCACGCGCGAATCATCATCGGCGGACCACAGAGATAAAATTCGACAGACTTCGGATTCGGGTGCTGTTCGGATAATTTTAATGTCACGCGGCGGGGCGGTCATGCCAATATAAGGTGTGAAAACGAAAACCCAAAGCGACTCACAGAAGGCATTCGCCTTGTTAGCTCGTGAGCATCACCGAGGACTGCTCACCTTTGCGCGCGCACTTTGCGGCAATCCTACCGGTGCTGCCGATCTTGTGCAGGACGCCTTTGTAGTGGCATGGCGCAAGCTCGATGACTTCGACACAAGTCGTGATTTTGGTGCCTGGCTGCGCGGCATCGTCCGCAACAAGTGGCGCGACCAACTGCGCCGCGCCGGACGCGAAGTGCCGGTCGACGAGTCGACGCTCGAACTTTGGGAGAGCCGCAGTAGCGGATGGGACGAAAATCACCGCGCAGGTAACACCGAATTGTTTGACGCGCTCGAAGCCTGCCTCGACCGCCTGCCCGAATCCACTGCCGAGGCAGTGAACCGTTTCTATTATCAAGACGAGAGCGGAGATACTGCCGCTCACCACCTCGGCATCAACATCACCACATTCCGCAAACGCCTGCAACGGGCCCGCGAAGCACTGCGCGATTGTCTCGATCGCAAACTTCCACACCACTCCTGACCATGAACGACAAGTCATCTACCAACGAAACAAATTCCACCGACGACGAGCGATGGATCGATGCAGTACTCGGCGAGCATGCCCGTCTCGGCAAGAATGACGATGAACTCCTGCTAGGGCGCATCGAAAGGGAATTGCAAGCTCCAGCCCGCCGCAAGAGAAAAATCCTGTGGCGGTTAGCCGCCGCGGCCTGCTTCTTCCTCGTGGCCACCACCATTTTCTGGAACATCCGCGGTAGTGGGCGCGACTCAGGAAGACTGGCAACTGCGGAAAGCGAGACTCGCGGACTCGATACTGAGGAGTCGTTGAAACCCGGCCAGGTGAAATTGACCACGCAATTCCCGCCGTCAGTGATCGAAGGCTCACCCAGACCAGTGCACATGCCACAATTGGTGCCGGCACCGAAAGGACCACCGACGATGGCGGTGCCAAAAGAAACCGTGCTGTTGTCGAAAGGCAAACCAGTCACGAGTAGCGACGATTTCCCCATCATTGGCGACCTCTCAATGATAACCGATGGAGACAAGGATGCCGGCGAGGGATACTTTATCGAACTGCTGGATGGCCTGCAGTGGGTGCAGATCGATCTTGAACAAAGTGCCACCATCCATGCCCTCTGGATCTGGCATTTCCACTCACAGAGGCGAGTTTACAACGACGTTATCGTCCAGGTATCGAATGACCCCGAATTCCGTAAAGGGGTGACCACCGTTTATAACAACGACTACGACAACTCCGCGAAAATGGGGGTTGGCAAGGACCACCCATATATCGAGTCCAACTACGGATTGTTGCTGAACGCCAAGGGAGTGTCCGGACGATACGTGCGCCTCTTCAGCAATGGCAACACAACTAACGAATTGAACCACTACGTTGAGGTTGAGGTATTTGGTGTGCCGAAGCCGTAACCTGTTTCGTCCCGGACTCTGCAGTTAACTGCCGCGCTATAATGCCGTTTGCAGGAAAAACATGTCACGTCGCACTGCGCTCGCGCCAACAGATTGGTGAACTTGAAACCCACACACAATATGAAAACGAAACTGATCCTGATAGCGACAACCACCCTTTTGGCGGCCTGTGACAAAAATCATCAACATACACCCCAAGCGAAGGTCGACAGCGAATCTGAAATAGCAGCCGACGAGCGCCTGCTCACCACCGATTTCCCTCCCGCGGTGATCGAGGGCACACCCAGACCGATCCGAATTCCTGGTGTGAATGATCAAGTCACCGCGAGCACAGCCACACCCGGCACGGAAGGGGTGATGATTGCAACCCGGACGGAAATAATAAACCCGCCAGTTGCCACTCGACCCCAGTTTTCTCCGCCACCGACCACAGACGAGCGCTACCAACAGCTCACAGACAATCGCTGGCAGCAGACGACGGAGGCACCGCTGTCGACATTTAGCGTGGATGTCGATACGGCATCGTATGCCAACGTGCGCCGGATGATTCGTGACGGCGAACCGGTCCGACGTGACGCGGTGCGGCTTGAAGAATTGGTGAATTACTTCGACTACGCCTACCCCACCCCGACCGGCCCGCACCCGTTTGCGGTGCATATTCAGAATGCGGCTTGTCCGTGGAATGCCGACCACCAGTTGGTTCGTGTGGCGCTCAAGGGCAGCGAGATCAAACGCACGGAACGTCCGGCAGCCAACCTGGTATTTTTGTTGGATGTGTCTGGTTCGATGAACCACCCGCGTAAATTACCCTTGGTGGTGCAGTCGCTGGAGATGCTGGTTGAGGAGTTGAATGCCGACGATTCACTGGCGATTGTCGTCTATGCGGGCGCGCAAGGTCTTGCATTGCCGTCCACCGCCTGTGATTCCAACGGCCAGGAGACGATTGCTGCCGCACTGCGCAATCTACGTGCCGGGGGCTCGACCAATGGTGGTGCCGGGATTCAGCTCGCCTATCAAGTGGCGACCGAATATTTTAAGGACGGCGGTATCAACCGCGTGATCCTCGCCACCGACGGCGACTTCAATGTCGGTGTCACCGGACAAAATCAGTTGGTCAATCTGGTGGCGGAAAAGGCGAAGGCGAAGGTTGACCTAACAGTGATGAGTGTCGGAACCGGCAACCTCAACGACGCAATGCTCGAAGGGATCACCAACCGCGGCAACGGCACCTATCACTACATCGACTCGCTGCAGGAGGCTCGCCGCGTGTTTCTTGACAAGATGATGGGCACGCTGGTAACCATCGCCAAAGACGTCAAGGTCCAGGTAGAATTCAACCCGGCAGTGGTTCGCAACTACCGCCTGCTAGGCTATGCCAACCGTATGCTACGAAAGGAGGACTTCGCCAACGACCGCATCGACGCCGGCGATATCGGGTCCGGCCACTCGGTGACCGCATTCTACGAGGTGGAAACCACCTGGTCTCCTATAACCAAAACCGACGAGACCTTGCGCTATGCAGTGAACCGCGTGGAAACAGCCGCCCAACCAACGCCACCCGAGAAGAGCTCGGAATGGCTTACCGTCAATCTGCGCTATAAGGAACCGGGCGGTGAAGTTTCGACCAAGGTCCAGTATCCTTATCTAGGTAGCCCACAGGAGTTTGCCCAGGCGGATGAAGACTTCCGCTTTGCCGGCACCGTGGCGATGGCTTCGATGCTGATGCGCGACCACGACGACGTGCGGTCATTTGACTTCAGCCATGCGTCGGCATTGGCAAAGCAAGCACTAGGTGGCGACCCGCAGGGTCAACGTGCTGAGTTTGTGCACTTGCTCGACCTGCTCGCCAACCGCGCTCAGCAGGCGATTCGGGACTAATCGACAATGGTATAGTCACCAGCCCCTGAGGCAGCCAATACCAACCCGTCCAATGCGTAGTCATCGAAGACGCTCAAGTCAGTGTTTAGTAGAGGTGTTAGCTAGACACGTCGTTATATCTTATTCCGACGGGCCTTCTTCGCTTCTTCTTTGGCACGCTGTTTTTCTTCCTCTTCGCGGTCGTCTGCGGCGACCGATGAGAAGATGTAGTGTAGATCATCCACGTCGAGGGTCTTGGTGAAGCTTTCGCTACCCAGCACGTCGTTGAACAACTGGAATTTTTGCTGTTGGAGAACGCGGATTTTCTGTTCGACCGAGTCGCGCATCAGCAATCGATAAGCGATCACCTTCTGCGTCTGACCAATACGGTGCGTTCGGTCAATCGCCTGGTTCTCTACCGCTGGGTTCCACCATGGGTCATAGAGAATCACATAGGAAGCGGAAGTGAGGTTCAAGCCACTACCACCCGCTTTGAGCGATAGAAGGAACACATTCGCGTCCTCGGTGCGTTGGAAGTTGTCGATCTCCTCGCGGCGATTTTTCGTCTGGCCGGTGAGATAAGAGAACGGACGATTTTCCTTCTCCAAACGCGCCTTTATGATGTCGAGCATGGTCACGAACTGGGAGAACACCAGAACCTTGTGACCTTCATCACGAAGCTGATCCAAGAGATAGAACAGCGCGTTCATCTTCGCAGACTCTTCTTCGACATATGCCGAATCAATGAGCCCTGGATGACAGCAAATTTGGCGCAATCGCGTCAGCCCTTGCAACACGGCGAAGGAATTCTTCTTCAACTCGTCATCGTTTGCTATGCCCAGCAAGGTGCGCTGAATCTTCTTCAACTCCTGCTCGTAAAGCTCCTTCTGAATACCTTCCATCTCGCAGAAGTAATCCTCCTCGGTGCGCGGAGGCAAGTCCGTCGCCACTTGGTTCTTCGTCCGACGTAAAAGAAAAGGACGTAGTCTTGCCGACAGTCGCTCTTGTGATTTCGGATCTTTTCTGCGATCAAAGCGCGAACGGAAGTAGGCACGAGTCCCCAGCACACCTGGCATTGCAAATGCCATCAAACTCCACAGGTCGAGCAAACGGTTTTCGATTGGCGTTCCCGTCAGCACCAGGCGGTTGCGAGCCTCAAGCTTACGTGCCGCCTTGGCAGCTTTGCTGTCTGGATTTTTGATCTGCTGCCCCTCGTCCAAAACCACAGCCTGCCACTCAAGTTCGAGCAGACGCTCTTCGTTAATCCGCAATTGCGCGTAGTTGAGAACCAAGAGATCTACGTTCTTCTTGATCCAATTCATGTTTAGATCATCTCCGACGCGAATCACTTTCACTCGCAGTTTCGGAGCAAATTTCTCGGCCTCGCCAGCCCATACATCCAGCACCGACTTTGGACACACCACCAAGGCCGGCATGCGATCTTTCTCATCAGTCGATTCAAACAACCACAGCAGCCACGTCAAACTCTGCACGGTCTTACCAAGACCCATGTCATCGGCGAGCACACCACCAAAACGACTTCCGCTCAAATAACTAAGGAAGTGATACCCCTCGACTTGATAGGGGCGCAGTGTCGCGTTCATTGAATCGGGAACATCGGGTTTCACCTCGGTCTTCAGCTCGTCTGCTCGACCCTCAATCTTGCGCCAAACGTCCTTATCAAATACCTCGGCCACACCTGGATCAGCGAGCTGCAAGACGTGCATTCGATGTTCTTCTCCACTCAAGTCAAATGGATCCAGACCCAAACGATTCACTGCTTCACGTTGCTCATCGTCCATTTCGATTTCGACGCGCATCCAGTGGCCGTTGCGCATCCGAACAAAACCACCACGAGCCGCCACCAAGGACTTAATTTGCTCTTGAGTCAGATCCGCGCCATCAACGTTCACCACGATTTTCAAGTCAAACCAATCAATACTCGCTTGATTCACCTCAAACTGAATCGTCGCCTTCACCGGATCGGCGAGAAGGGACGTCACTACCTCATCACAATTCAGCGTGATTGAATCCGGTAATGCACGTGCCCACTCGGCAAAACGCTCAGGGAAAATTTTCGTCACCCGCGCACGGTGCGCATCGAGTGACCCGTCATAGGACAATCCTTGATCTTCGAGTTCCTGCTCGATCCAAATTGCATCGTCGCGACGATATCGAACAATCTCACCACCCGGTTCGATTGGATTTTCCCCACCCTTAGGCTTGGTCACTTTCCATCCATCGTTCGTCAGTTTCTCCTCCCGAGATCCATCCTTCGAACGAGTCGTCACTTCGGCGACCAAATGTTCGCTATCCGCCGTGGTCAGAGCAGTGAGCATTTTCAAATTCATGACCACATGCAAATCGCGCTCGACCACCCGATCTTTCAATGACACTGGAAGTCCGGCACCAATTCTTGACAAAAACTCAATACCTTCCGGGCGATCGATCATCCCTCTATCCACCAAATAAGAGGGCTCGATCTCTGTGGATTCCATCCACCAGTTTGGCCCGCGGAAAATGGTTTCATCGGCAAGGTAAAGATCTTCCAAGCCGGGAAGCACGCGCACACTATGTGGCAAAGGCTCATCATTCTCAGCCGCCATTACCAGCTCGTAATGATCGGGATCCGCATCACGAGCCAGCCAGCGCAGCACCACTTCAGACTTCGTGAATGGATAATTATCCGGTGTCACGAGCAGCGACTGCAAATCTTCATCGGTCAGCATTCTGTTCAGCATCCGACACGCAGCCTCGTTATCGAGACTGATTAGATCGGTGTCCTCACTGTTCATGAAATCGTATACCTGGCGCAGCAACAGCGCCTCGCTTGCTGTACTGATCAGCGTGCCCTTTTCGAGCTTCTCCAAGCCCTGGCGCACTTCAGTGACCGTTGGCCATTCGGTATACTTCTCCTCAAAAGAGTCACCGGCATCTGCGGGGATTGTCGAAACAAACACGCGCGCATCACTGTAGCCTACGACAAGCTTCACCTTGATGCTATCGGGACGGCTGCGGCGCTTACCAACGGTTTGCAATGCACTATCTAAACGCGATTTCCAAGTCTCGCGCTCTTTCTCTGCCTCAAACTGTTCCATATCACCAGCCGTCTGGCTGACATCGGTGATCGGCGTCATGAAGTCCGGGTAGCCTATATTCTTCTTCTCGAATGCGTAGGCGATGTAGTTCCAAAACTCACCAACGTTGCGCGGCGGCGTCGACCACAACTCCAAGGGATCGTAACTCACTACCTCCCACTTCGGGTTGAGGCGCACCAGATCGGTGTCCAAAACTTCACGCGAGCGCTCATAGCGTTCATAACGTTTCTCCACCTTCTCGACATACATCTCCTCGCGAGGCTTCAGCACACGCCCCAATTTCTCTTCCAATACCTCAACAAACGACGTCTCACCGATCTGATTTGGAGAGCTTGGCAATTTCTCGCCAAGCGCAATCCTCGCCAACATCGCAGCAACCATCGCTGACTTACTATCTTTATCGTAGGGCACACATTCCGACTCCCACTTACCATTGGTGAGCGTCAAATTCACCCGATACGTATTATGGATCTCTACCCGCGCTTGAAAAGCAAGTTCCGTCCCGAAGATCTGCGTCACCGCATTGTCTCGGAAGACCAATTCGCCCTCCTTGCGGTCAGTATCATCGAAAGAGTTGAGGAAATTGAGAATAGGTCGATCTGGCGTCATGTCGGGATCAAAAAAAGCGCTCTGCCATCGCAGAATCGCAGATGACAGAGCCGAAACTATAGCACATTTCATACCATCCGCTCCCACTCATTGAATGAATCTCCCCGCTTTTCTCATTAAGACCTCACCAACCCCTACCTCCATCTCTCCTCATCGCGATCTGGTCACAAATCAAGCTCATTTGGAGCCCCGCTACAAGATCGACACGAAAGGCAAATGACTAATCCCATCGATGACGAATTGCACAGCGATCACCGCGAAAATCAGTCCCATCAGTCGTCGTAGTATGCGCACCACAATAGGGTTCAGGCGGTCGGCGTGAATAGAGGCAAACCGCATCATATCCAGAGCAATGAGGAATAACAGAATACCCCCGGAAATCTGCACCGCCGATATCGTCAGCCCGAGAAACTTGAATAAATAATGTCCCGTCGCCGCAAAAAAAACAAGGATGACGCCCGCGATCACCGAAGCCTTACGCGCAGCGGAAATCCGCTCAGCAGTGGTGTCATCCGGAGTGATCGACAAGAAGGCAGGAATGCTCGAGAACGGATTGATAATCACGAACAAGGACAGAGCGGCGAACAGAAAAAAATCAATCATGGATCAAGTGGGGCAAGGCATCTTGCACCACCTCTCACGTCATGCCAATGGAATCTCACATGAAGGACATGAAGCATGGGTTATGCTATATTTAGCCAGAAAAATGCACAAATGTCGCAAAATTGGGATCCAAGATTTTTCTGTAGCGGCGTTTTGCAAACGTCGGAGAGTTGTGAGAGAAGAAGAGGGACGTGCGTTCGGCGCTCACAAAGCGTCCGCTGCAGAACGCCGGATACTCCAAGTTTATTAGTGGCACGCCGTTCTGACTGCGCCCCTCCATTGACCATTGACCATTGACCCTAAAACACCAAGTCATACGTCCGGCCACTAATGTTGTCGTAGTAGTTGATGAACGCTTTGTTCACCACGGCATTGCCGCCAGGAGTCGGGTAGTTGCCGGTGAAATACCAGTCACCACACTTGGTTTCGAGACACTCGTGGAGGCGCTCCACGGTCTGGTAGAGCACTTGCACTTCACCCTTCCATCCGGTGCCTTCCGGGTAAACCATAAGACTGATTTCGGCAGAAATTTCGTCGTCGGTAAACGGCGCATAGATCCCTTTGACCTGGTTGATCATCTCGCTAACCGGTTTCTTCAACTCAGCAACGCAAGCCTTGTAAACATCGTCGATAATGCGTTCACGCCCACTGCGCTTGAGCAAGCGGACCGCTGCCTTAAACGCGATAAACTTGCCAAGTTCGGACATATCGATGCCGTAACAATCCGGATAACGAATCTGTGGCGCAGTCGATGCCACAACGATCTTTTTCGGTTGTGTGCGGGCGAGGATTTTTAGGATCGACTGCTGCAAGGTCGTGCCGCGAACGATGGAGTCATCGAGCGCGACAAGATTATCCTCCGGCCCGACTACTCCATAACTAATGTCGTAAACGTGGGAGACCAACTGATTACGCCCCGACTCCTGCGAGATGAACGTGCGCATCTTAATATCTTTGTGCGCAATTTTCTCACCGCGTGGCCAGTTGGACATGATCAACTCGTCGATCTTATCCTCTGTCATCGTGCCTGATCGCACCGCTTCGCGCACCGCTTCGGCCACCTCGTTACGGCGATACTTTCGCATGCCGTCCATCAACCCTTGGTAACCAATCTCGGCGGTGTTCGGAATAAAGGAAATCACCGAATTACCGACCTCATTATTCACCGCCTCAACGATCTGCGGGACCAATGCGGCACCCATCGCTTTGCGCTCGCGGTAGATCGCAGGATCGTTGCCACGTGAGAAATAAATACGCTCGAACGAGCAATGCTTACGCTCTAATGGCTCGGTGTAGAAATCACTCGAAACCTGCCCATCCCTGCTAATCGTCATCACCTGCGCGGGCTCGACTTCGTGCACTTGCTCTTGATCTGCATCAAACACCGTCATCAATGGCGCGCGCTCGGAAGCAAAGGCAATCAACTCGTCGTTCTGGAAGTAATGACACGGACGGATACCGTGAGGGTCGCGCATCACAAAGGCATCGCCATTGCCCACTGCGCCAACAATGGAAAATCCACCGTCCCACCCATCGGCCGAAGTGCGGATCAGTTGCGGAATATCAAGAGCGGTAAGAATGTGCTGCTGGATATCCTGACCACTCATCCCCTGGTCGCGCAGCTTGTGATAAAGCTCGGTATGCTGTTCATCGAGGTGGAAGCCAATCTCTTCAAGAACCGTCTGCGTATCCGTTCCAAAAACCGGATGCTGACCGCGATCGATGAGCCGCTGGTTGAGCATCCCTGCATTCGTCATGTTGAAATTCCCCAACACCATCAAGGTGCGGGTCAACCAGTTGGTGCGGCGAAGATACGGATGGCATGATCCCTGGCTAAACACTCCAGAGGTCCCGTAACGAAGATGCCCCATCAACAACTCACCACCAAAGTCGAACTTCTCCTTCACGCTCGCGCCATCGTCGGGATCAATAATCCCTTTGCGACACATCTTGGCGAAGTCCTTCGATTGTTCGGTGAATACTTTCGACAGGCCATTGGCCTTGGAATTCCGCTCACGGAAAATATACGGCTGACCCAAGGGCATGTTGAGCTTCACCGAACCGATACCAATGCCGTCCTGCCCACGGTTATGCTGTTTCTCCATCAAGAGGAACAACTTCTGAAACCCGTATATCGCGGTTCCGTATTTTTGACGGAAATGGGACAGCGGCTTAAGAAGGCGAATGAATGCCAGTCCGCATTCGTGTTTAAGGTCGTCGCTCATGGGTGGGTGGGCAGCTCGGGGAAAACTAGCTAGCGGGTGTGGTCTTTTGCTGTCGAATCAAATGAGGATCTCGCTGAAACTTCGGTGCGCTGCCGTCAATGGTCAATAGCCAATGGCCAAAAGTGTTACTTTTCCGACACGCCCAGAATACACAGGCATCTCGCCCCTCAAGCCGTCATTTAAAAACTGAAAACTGAAAACTGAAAACTGAAAACTAGCAAACTTTCACACTAACGCCCTTGGTGTCAGTGATTTTTCCAATCACCACACCACCAGGCCCAGCCGCGCAGGCTTTTTCGACATCAGCTTCCGGAACGATCACCGTCCACCCGATGCCCATGTTAAAGGTATTGAACCGATCATCCTCATCGGCATAAGCGAGAACTTTCTGCACTGGAGCATTCTCCCAGTAGGGAATTTCCAGCTCAGCACCGAGCTCACCGAGGAAACGCTCGTGATTCTCAATCAACCCACCACCAGTAATATGAGCCATCGCGTGCGGCTTGACACCTGCTTCACGAAGCCCTTCGACCACGTCGTGATAAAGTCGCGTCGGAGCCAGCAAGGACCGCACTTCTTCTTCGGAAAACTCATCACCATGCGCATCGAGCACACGACGCACGAGTGACCATCCATTCGCGTGGAACCCATCAGAAGCATAACCGACCACCACATCGCCCGCAGCCACTTCCGTTGCATCGATTAAATCGGGCTTCTCACACGCGCCGATACAAAACCCCGCCAGCTCAATCATTCCATCCGGCACGATCCCCGGCATCTCTGCCGTTTCACCGCCTGCCAGGATACAATTACAGTCGGCCAAATACTCGGCCATCCCCGCGATCAAACGTTGGATCTTCGTCTTATCGATCTTGCCCACACCCACGTAATCGAGGAACAACAAAGCATCGCCACCCGTGGTGAGAATATCATTCACACTCATCGCAACAAGGTCTTTACCTGCCTCTTCGAGCGCGTCGTATTTCAGCTCGACGTCGAGCTTCGTTCCGACTCCATCGCAACCCGTAACGATCACCGGCTCCTTGTAGTCCGAAAGATCATAGGATGCCGCGAAAAGCCCGAATGCACCGAACAACTTCCGCTTCGATTCCGTGCGAGCACGCAGCTCGTTAATATCACCAACCAGTGCAGCCGCCTCGTGGATATCCACGCCGGCTTGTTTGTAAGTCATTTTATCGGACATATAGGAGCAGCGTTATGGATTAGATCAATCAATTATTCGTTGGGAAAACGAGCGCATGGCACACTCAATTACTGTTTGCTGATAGTCCAACGGTTTCCCCCGGAAGTCAAAACCGGGGTTATAAGAAATCCACATATCCTCACAAACAATTGGCCTTCCTCTGCTGGATAACTGACGCATTCCCCCTGTTTTCTCAATTGCCCGCGCCCACTGAGCTCCGCGCAGAAGCACTGATGACTAGACGCTCTAACCCCCTCGGATGTGGCTTACAATATCCCGCTGAGGTGAAAGCCGACAAGATGCAATATTCACCGACCTATCAAGAATCAATCCCATGGTGATTTAGGCAGCGTCAGTTCCTTCCTAGCGTCCTCGACATCAGTCGCAAAGCTCTCTGCATCCTTCGATTCGAGATGCGGCATCGCACTCCAACGAACCAACCAGTCCCGCCCCGTGACGCTTGCGCCACCAACCGGCACCATCATCGCCACAGGCTCGCCCGACCGCATAAATACCGTCGATTCGCCCCGATAATACGTTCGGTTCACCATGTCGGCAAAATGCCGCGACGCCTCAGTAACCGTGATATTCCTCTCTGACATGAACAAATCATATAATCTGATAATCTGATAATCTGATTGTCGAGGGAATTCTCTGTGCCAGAGATTTTTCGCTTTATCTCGATCCGCCTTGAGAGACGGTGTCACTAAGCCTCACTGCCTCACACCTTCCCTCGACCATGATAGTATCGTATGATACTATCATGGTAACAGATGCAGCCTCCCTTTTCAATCAGCACAGTCATTCTCGACGAGATTAGTCAAATCGAGCGGCTTATCGGGCGCATCGAGGGCTTCACCAAGTCAAAACCTCAGCCTCAGCTGCGTAAATCCAATCAAGTCCGCACCATTCACGGCAGCCTTGCCATTGAAGGCAACACATTGGGCATCGAGCAAGTCACTGCCGTAATCGAAGGGAAAAGAATCATTGGGAAAACCACTGAAATCCGGGAAGTCCTTAACGCGGTCGAGGCATACACCCAGCTCCAGAATTTCAATCCCCATTCCTCCAAAGACCTCCTCAAAGCTCATGCTACGATGATGGCGGATCTCATTTCGACAGCAGGAAAATGGCGACAAAATAACGTTGGAATCATCCATGGAACAGAACTCGCACATCTCGCTCCCGGCGCGTCGATGGTTCCCCATTTAATGAATGACCTGATCGGCTTTCTCAAGAAATCAAAAATCCACCCACTCATCAGCGGCTGTGTATTTCATTACGAATTGGAATTCATACACCCCTTCGAGGACGGCAATGGCAGGATGGGGCGTTTTTGGCATAGCTTGTTGCTTTACCACTACCACCCCATCTTCGAATTTATTCCCGTCGAGTCTTTGATCAAAGAACACCAAAAGAACTACTACCGTGCGCTCGCCACCTCCGACAAAGCCGGGAACGCCACCACCTTCATCGAGTTCTCCCTCTCGATGATCCGCGAAGCGCTTCAAGAATTTGGTCAAGACCTACGCCCCGAACCCCAATCAGCCGAAACCCGTCTCGCGCTCGCCCGCGAAAAGTTTCAAACCGAAGACTTCGTCCGCAAGGACTACCTCGCCCTCTTTAAAACCATCTCCACCGCCACCGCCAGCCGCGACCTAAAGTCCGGCGTTGAGTCCAACACTCTTAGCAAACGAGGAGAGAAGGCGCTGACTGTTTACCGGTTTAATTAGAGTGCCCGAGACACTGTATAACAACTCACCAATCGAGTGATCAGCTAGCAAGTGATAGAGATCGACATAGCTGTTTAATATTAATCGATTCATGGCGGCCCAATCTTTGATCTCATTCCGCTGACCCGACAGTTGAATTTCCCTCCAATTCAGCGAGACTTGCCTCAATCCACGCTTCTCATCAGCCACCGCTCTTCTCATGCACCGCGTTTTCATCGAAAAACAAACCGAATTCAACTCCGAGGCCAAGGAACTTTCCCACGTTCTTCGCGAGAATCTCAACATCTCGGGCCTCACAGGCGTGCGTGTTATCCAACGCTATGATGTCGACGGCCTCGACGATGCCGACTTCGCCCGTGCAACGCAGATCATCCTTTCCGAACCTCAAATCGCGACGGTTTTCGATGAACTTCAACTCACCGACAGTGAAACCGCCTTCGCCGTGGAATACCTTCCCGGACAGTTCGACCAGCGTGCCGACTCCGCAGCCCAGTGCGTGCAAATTCTCGCCTCGAAAAAACCACTCGTCGCTTCGGCAAAAATCATCGTCCTTAAGGGCGACATCTCCAGCGACGAAATCGCTAAGATCAAAACTCACTGCATCAACACCGTCGACTCCCGCGAGGCTTCGATGGACGTCCCTGCCACCTTGGAACAACAAGTCGAAGTCCCGGCCGACGTCGCCATTCTCGATGGCATGACCAGCGAATCCGACGACGCCCTCGAAGCGCGCCGCGCGGGTCTCGGCCTCGCGATGAGCGCAGAGGATTTCCGCTTCACCCGCGATTACTTCCGCGACGAAGAATCCCGCGACCCGAGCATCACAGAGATCAAGATGCTCGATACCTATTGGTCCGATCATTGCCGCCACACCACCTTTGCTACCAAGTTCAACGAAGTGGTTTTCAACGACGGCACCGACGTCATTAAAAACGCCTACGTCCGCTACCAGGAAACCCGAGAAGGTGTTTATGGCGACAAAATCTCCACCCGCCCCGAGACGCTGATGGACATCGCGCTCATCGGCATGAAGGAGCTGCGCAAAACCGGCGAGCTCGACAACGTCGAAATATCCGAAGAAATCAACGCCGCATCCATCGAGATCGATGTCGACATCACCCCGTGGCATGACCGTTCTGGAGACGCCCAGTCCGGTCATGCCCGCAACCCCGGCGAAGCCGCTGATCCTAATCTCCAGCCCACCACAGAAAGGTGGCTCTTAATGTTCAAGAACGAGACCCACAACCACCCGACCGAAATCGAACCCTTCGGCGGCGCGGCAACCTGTCTCGGTGGTTGTATTCGCGACCCACTTTCCGGGCGCTCCTACGTATTCCAAGCCATGCGCGTCACCGGCGCTGCTGATCCAAACACACCCTACGACCAAACGCTTGAGGGCAAGCTTCCCCAGCGTGTCATCTGCCAGGGAGCTGCCGACGGCTACTCGTCCTACGGCAACCAGATCGGTCTCGCTACTGGTCAAGTCTCCGAAGTCTACCACCCGAACTACGTCGCCAAGCGCATGGAAATCGGTGCCGTGGTCGCCGCCGCGCCGAAAGCAAATGTCTTCCGCGGCACCCCTGCCACCGGCGATGTGATTCTTCTCATCGGAGGACAAACCGGCCGCGATGGCGTCGGCGGTGCCACTGGATCATCCAAGGAACACACCGACACCGCCTTGGACAACTCCGCCGAGGTCCAGAAAGGCAACGCTCCCACCGAGCGCAAGGTCCAACGCCTTTTCCGCAACCCGGAACTCGCCCGTAAAATCAAAGTCTGCAACGACTTCGGTGCTGGCGGCGTGTCTGTCGCCATCGGTGAGATCGCGCCGTCGCTCGACATCACCCTCGACAACGTGCCGAAAAAATACGACGGCCTCGACGGCACCGAACTCGCCATTTCCGAATCCCAGGAGCGCATGGCCGTCTGCGTCGATCCCTCCGAGATCGACTACTTCAAGGCAGAGTGCGACAAAGAAAACCTCGAGTGCACTCACGTCGCCAACGTCACCGACACCGGTCGACTCGTCATCAACTGGCGCGGCAAAAAGATCGTCGATTTCTCCCGTGCCTTCCTCGACACCAACGGCGTCACCCAATCCGCCGACATCGAAGTCACCGCACCAACCGGCGAAAGCCCGCTCAACCAGCCCGTAGAAGTGGCTTCCAGCCGCTTAGCTTCTAGCGGCATCGAAGCCGCCTTCATCACCGCCCTCAGCGACCTCAACTCCTGCGGGCAAAAAGGACTCGGCGAGCAATTTGACTCCTCCGTCGGCGCTGGCACCGTGCTCCAACCCTTCGGCGGCAAGCACCAGCTTACCCCCGTCGATGCCATGGTCGCGAAGATCCCACTCGAGCACGGCAACACCAACACCACCTCGCACATGGCTTGGGGATTCAACCCAAACATCGCCAGCTGGTCGCCCTATCACGGCGCTCTCTACGCCGTCACCGAGTCCGTTTGCAAAGTGGTCTCCTCCGGTGCACACATCGACGACATCCGCCTTACCCTGCAAGAGTATTTCGAAAAACTCGGCAACGACCCATCGCGCTGGGGCAAACCCTTTGCCGCATTGCTCGGCGCATTCACCGCGCAGAACGAACTGCGACTCGGAGCCATCGGCGGCAAAGATTCGATGTCCGGCACGTTCAAGGACATCGACGTTCCACCCACGCTCGTCTCCTTCGCCGTCGCCCCGGGCAAAGCCACACTCGCCGTCTCGCCGGAGTTCAAACAAGCGGATTCCGAACTCCATCTCATCACAGTCCCGCGCGATGCCGATGGCATCCCCGACTTCGACACACTCAAACTACAAGCGTCACTCCTTTACGCGGCCAATGCCGACGGCAAAATCAACGCCATCCATTCCTTGGCTGAAGGCGGCATCGCCGTTGGCATCTCCAAAATGGCATTCGGCAACCACCTCGGAGCTGAGCTCACGCTCGACGCCGATCAGCTCTTCCAAGAGCGCTACTTCAACTGGATCGTCGAAGTAAAACCCGGCGAATCCCTCCCCACCGAACTCGACGCAAAACGCATCGGCACCACCACCACCGAACCAGCGATCAAAGTCGCCGGAGAATCCATCGCACTCGACACCCTCCTCGCCGCCTGGACGTCGACGCTCGAAGCCACCTACCCATCACAGACCGAGGTAGCCCACACCGAACTCGAAACCTTCTCCTACACCGGCGAACCCGCACCTCGTCATTCAACATTCAACATTCAACATTCAAAATCCTCACGACCAAAGGTCGTCATCCCCGTCTTCCCCGGCACAAACAGCGAATACGATTCCGCCAAAGCCTTCAACCAAGCCGGCGGCGAGGCTTCGCAGTGTGTCTTCCGTAACCTGACCTCCGAGCACGTCGAACAATCGCTCGCCGCACTGGCCAAGCAGATTCGCGAATCACAAATCCTGATGATCCCTGGTGGATTCTCCGCAGGTGATGAGCCCGACGGCTCCGGCAAATTCATCGCCACCGTCCTGCGCAGCCCGGAGGTTTCCGACGCCATCATGGACCTGTTAAAAAATCGCGACGGACTCGTTCTCGGTATCTCCAACGGCTTCCAAGCACTGATCAAAACCGGTCTCGTCCCCTACGGCGAAATCCGCGACCCACAAGCCGGAGCACCAACGCTCACCTTCAACGACATCGGACGACACATCGCCTGTTACGCCACCACCCGCATCGCATCGAACAGCTCACCGTGGCTCGCTGGCACGGAAGTCGGCGATCTCCACAGCATCCCATTCTCCCACGGCGAAGGAAAGTTCTACGCCTCCGAGTCGCAGGTAAAAGAACTCGCCGCCACCGGCCAGATCGCTACCCAATACACCGACCTCGCCGGCAACCCATCAATGGCCATCGAGCATAACCCGAACGGCTCCGTGTTCGCCATCGAAGGCGTCACCAGCCCATGCGGACGAGTCCTCGGCAAAATGGGCCACACCGAACGCCGCGGAGAAAACGTCGCCAAGAACATCCCCGGCAACAAACACCAGCCTCTATTCAAGGCGGGTATCAATTACTTCCTCTAAGAGTAGAAGGTATAAAGTATAGAGTATTTAGGGCGCACGAATCGATCATTCATCCGCCCACTCCGTGACGTCGGCATCCTGCCGACACGTCAGATCATTACCAAGATCAGATATCCCTCACCAAATAACAAACACCAATAACTAACAACAAAACCAAGCACATGGAATTCCACAACGTCACCGCCAACGCTAAAGGCAACATTTACTTCGACGGCAAGGTCGTCTCCCACGGCATCACCCTCCAGGACGGATCCACCAAAACCTTCGGCGTCGCCCAAAAAGGTAACTTCCACTTCGATACCTCCGCCGCTGAGCGCATGGAAATCATCGACGGCACCTGTGAAGTCAAAATCGACGGCTCCGACAAAACCAAAACCTACGAGGCCGGCACCCACTTCGACATCGACGCCAACTCCGGCTTCGACTTCATCGTCACCACCGACAGCGCCCAATACATTTGCTCCTACCTGTAGGTGGGGCTGTGGTGCATTCCATAGCATCGAACATCATGGAACGCGCGGAAGCATCTCCCGCTAACCCACCACCCTGCCACTTTCTCACGAAAGTAGCTACGTTTGGAAGAACGTGGCGGGGGTGATGTCCGAACTACCCTCCAAAACCCCGTCGCACCGAGCGGTGTGTGTTCCATTGCATCACATCATGGAACTCGCGGGTGCTTCTCCTGCTGAACCACCACCCCGCCACCTTCTCACAAAAGTAGCTACGTTTGGAAAAACGTGGCGGGTGTGATGTCCGAACTACCATCAAAACACCCATCGCGCCCAGGGCGTGTGTTCCATAGCATCGTGCGTTATCGGACTCGCGGGTGCTTCTCCTGCCAGCCCATCATCATCCCACCGGGAGGGATGACTTCCACGTCGTCCGTGACTTTCCTTCAACGTCAGCCGATCGCGTGCGGCGAAGCCGTTTTACGCGACCGCACAAAATCCCGGACGCTTGAAAAGCGACCCTCCCGAGACCATCAAGCCGCATAGAATTCACCCTTTCCCGTTCGGAAGCCAATGCACGCTGAGATATTCCTCGTCACAAGAAAATAACAAAGCACTTGCATAGTCAGCTGTTAGCCTCTTAAATTCCTCTTCCCTACAACCAATGATTACCCAAGCGACAGCACAGACTCCGGTCAACTTGCTCACTATTTGCCCTATGGACAAATGGCACGCATCGCTACGCACTGAATCCGTGAGCCGCTTTTATGCGCTCACCAATGACAGACAGGGTAACAACGCTTCCAGGACACACCGACTGTAGATCCTGATTCACCAAGCGAAGATTTTTAAGCCCCTGCTGTCACCCGACGGCAGGGGCTTTTTCGTTTTCGCCCATCCACAACAACCCAAGCACTCATGCCCTTCCCAAAAAAATATCAGGTATCATGCAACTCTTCTTCACATCACTCTACACGGACATCCGGGCACTGCCTAGGAGCGTGTTTATCCTCGTCCTCGGGCAATTTCTGAACCGTTGCGGCACCTACGTTTACCCCTTCCTCGCTCTTTACCTCACCGCGTTGAACTACACCGCCGGTCAGGTGGCAACTGTCATCGCGGTCATGGGCGTGGGTAACATCCTCGGACCCATCGCGGGCGGCTACCTTGCCGATGCCATCGGCAGACAGCGCACCATCGTGATCTCGCTCTTCGGCAGCGCATTGGGAACCCTTGGTATCTACGCCTCGGTTACGCATTACCCTGTCTTGCTCGTCACGTGCTTCGCCAATGGTTTCCTGAGCTTCATGTTCGGACCTGCTGCCAGCGCGCTGCTCACCGACCTCGTGCCCAGCGAGCGCAGACTCACCGCCTACGCCATGGTGCGTTTAGCGATCAACGGAGGCTTTGCCGCAGGGCCCACCATCGGCGGGATTCTCTACATCTCGGCACCATGGCTCATCTTCATCGGTGACGCCTTCACCACGCTCGTCTTCGCGGTGTTGGCGTTCGTGTATTTACCCCATGGCATCCGCTCCATCCAAGGCAAAGCAGGATCGATCCATGTCTTCCTGAAAAGCTGGAAGCAAGCGCTACGCGACCTCGCCACCCACAATCTCTACAAGCAATATCTGATCGCCATCTTCTTCATGTCGCTTGGGTTCTGTCAGGTCTTCTCCGTGCTCGCACTGAGCACCAAGGGCAACGGACTGACACCCAGCCAGTATGGCATGATCATGAGCTTGAATGGATTACTGATTCTGTTGATCGAACTTCCGATCACCCACTGGTTGAAACAGTTCGCGCCCAAGCGCGTGCTCGCCGCCGGCTTCGTCCTCATCGGCATCGGCCTCCTCGCCTTCGGGTTCGCTGAAAACGTCACCGGCTACATCGCGGCGATGGTCGTCTTCACGCTCGGTGAAATTGTCGCCCTCCCCGTCGGCATGGCCTACAGCAGCGATCTCGCGCCCGAGAAATTCCGCGGCCGTTACCTCGGCCTGCGCGGAATCACTTGGGGACTCGCAGGCTGCGTCGCCAGCGGTGGATTGATCATCTACGACCATCTCGGTGCCAGCGTCTGGTTCATCGCCGGAATTAGCAGCATCGTCGCCGCCCCCCTCATCTGCCTACCGGCAAGAATCAGCCGCCGCCGTGCCATCGCACTCAACCTCTAACCAAATGCTCCCTGCCATTCGGCGGGGAGCTTTTTACGTTCACATTCTCCACAGATTTTCCTTAAAAGCCCCCCACTTCCAAACAATGCTGATGCCTGACAACTGACCTACATCGATCCCCGCGAATGCAACAAACTCAGACACCTCGCCAAACAGTTCGACCTCCAATTTCGCGAACTTACGTAGGTGCGGCACTCACCACCGTGGCGGCGGCTTCCAGCCGCCAAGCCAAACACCCAACCTACCGAGTGCCCCGATTATTCGGTGTGAAGATGCGAATATTTTGACAGGATTTACAAGATTAAATGGATTAAAAAGCACCTTCACGCGCTAATCGCGAGCCCAAATTCATCGGGGGTCATACGCGCTAATCGAGTGGTGGCTCAGCCCCTTTACTCGACGCGACGCTCACCCAGCTAAACAGAGCCCATCGAGCGGGCTGGTCACTCCGAGCCCGTTCGCCCCCATCGAGACATGCAGGTAAATCTCCGTGGTCGTAATGTCTTCGTGACCCAGTAACTCCTGGATCGTCCGTAAATCCGTCCCGCTTTCCAACAAGTGCGTCGCGAACGAATGCCGTAGCGCATGGCTCGTCACCCGCTTCTCGATGCCGGCTGCACTGGCCGCGCGTTTGATGGCTTCGTTGTAGACTTTTCCGTGCAAGTGATACCGCCGCTTCACGCCGCTTTCCGGGTCCGTGGACGTCTGCCTTGAAGGAAACAGCCAAAACCACTCGAACGTTTCTGCCGCACGGCGGAATTTCCGCGCCAAGGCACCCGGCATCCACACC
>JAGXGH010000054.1 GCA_024636835.1 Verrucomicrobiales bacterium
AGTGTGGTATTTCATTTATTTATTATTTCCTCATCTAAGGGTTGGTTTCTGGGAGGCGCTCAAGGGATCCGCATCTACGGCTCCCGCCTTCCAGAGCCAATTTACTCACGCCTCAAAACGAGGGCTTAGATGAGTTTCAAGACGGTGGTGGACAATCGGCTACCCGCCCCGAGTCGAAATGATCCTCGTGACTACAATCTTTAACCCTGTTGCGGAGTGGCGCTCCCGGTAGCCGGTGCCACACCTCGACGTTCAGAAGAGAAAATGAAATTACACCTATTAGTCCTTCCAGCCCTATGGGCTACAAGTCTTTTCGCTAGTGTGAGCTCAAATGTTCCACAGGTCATTGGCGATGTCACATATTGGCTTAAAATAGACAGCGACCAGAGTGAAAGCGGAAAAGAATGGAATTTTGAGACTGACGCTCCTCCGCCTCTTCTCCCCAACGATGCACTAAAGATTGCACGACAGTCCATAAGAGAAAACAGAATAGCTGACAGGGAATGGAAGATCATATCGATCTCTATCAAGCAAACAGAATCCACCATCAATGGAGTTAGTAGCACATATTGCTACTACTTAGTTAAACTAAGCGAATTACTGAGAGAAGGAACACCAGAATACAAAAGACGGATGGCAGATAACCAAACCTCCCTGTATAGTTTAGAAATTGCCATAACAATGGACGGGAAAGCCATACTCCCAGAGAAGGGGAAACACCTAAAAGAATTGTCACCAGAAGCATGGAAACTCTACCAGCAGAGGAATGCCCATAGGAACTACGACTAAACTGAAAGACTGAACCAGACGATGGTCTCAATTCCTTTCGCGCTCCGCGCTTCAGTCTTGAGACATCTCTAACGTTAGCTGAAAAAATGAAAAAGATACTATTCCTCGCCTTAACCTTTCTGTCTTTTGGCATTCTGTGTCATGCTGAGTTGATTCCTAAAGAGAAGCTTCCCAAAAACATATTGTCGATTTATGAAGGCTATGACTTCAAAGGAAAGATCGAGCAAGAATCCTATTTTTGGAGATTCGATACAAAAAAATGGAGCAGTTCAGCACTAGAACTCATCTCAAAGAATGACGGGAAAGCTGAAGCAAGTTTCGATCTTACCACCACAGATCGAGTCCCCTTCTATCTCCTCTACTCACTTCGCCAAGAAGAGAATGTTAACGATATGGGGAAATACTGCCTAACCTTTATTTTTATTTACGATGGCGGATGGACGAGTCATGAGGTAGGTGACCTGAGTGCTTACTATTACAGACCTGCCTGGGTGACGACAGTAAAAGAAAATTTTGCGCCGGTCTCAAGAGACGGAATTGAGCGCCTCCTTATTTTTAGCTCTCGCAGTGGATCAAGCCTTACTGAAAAATATGAGCTGAGAATTGTTCCTAAAAACCAAAAAGAAAAAGCTAACAAGTCGGAGTGAGACAACGACATTACGGCTCCGCCTTCATGTCGCGCTCATCCTCGACGTTAGGCAATAAGATGAAGACCATAATTCCAAGAATCTTAGTCGCAGCGATCACTTTGCTTCTGCTGCCCTCATGCAATTCGCGTCAGAAGGATAAACTTGGGATCGCAGCTCTCGGAATCCACACCATCGAAATTTACGCCAGTGGAATTTACGACATTTCTATTGTTCGGGAAGTCGATGGAGTAAGAACCGAGTGGCTTTCGGGTAGTATGGAAGCAGGCGGTCTATCCGTCCACATCCAGTTGGGGTTACCTGGTAAGACGATGCGCGTGGCGATGAGCAGTGAGTCCTCCGCTGCAGCCTCAAGCTACGAGGCGGATGTAATCAACGACCACCCGTTTGTATTTAATGTAATGCCGATCCGTAAGCCTGGAGAATATATTCTGATGCAAACCAAGGACGATAAGCTTCCCAATCAAAACAAGATCCTCCTCATTGCAAAATAACAACGTCCTCCGTTAGCGGTTCGGAGGACTAAAACGTAAAAAAATTATGAAAAAAATCACTTCGCTGCTAACGCTTGCTTTTACCGCAACTCTCCTGATTTCCTGCGGAAAATCTGGAAAACAAACAGATACTGAAAAATCAAAACAACCTGTTGCTGAGGAATCAGGTATACAGTTTGGTTTGAGTGAAAGAGACACTCCCCAGATCGATTACTATGGCCCAGGAATAATGAACTATTCTAATGGAGCAAGGAGTTTTAAGGCCACCGTCACCGACCTAGAGGGAAATTCAGTTTGGGTGACCTTGGAGGTGAATTACGCGATCAGCAACGAAGGTGAGATTACCATTACGGCCACTTCAGATTCGACTATCCCATACATTCTTGAACTTCTTGGAATGGACCCAGATCAAAAGCGCCCGGAGGTAGAGGAACTAACTCAGGCTGTTCAGTTTCGAGAAGGTAAAGAAAAAAAAGAACTTAAAACGTATGTGCACGATATATTCAGCTTTTCGCCGTGAACGCAGATTACCCCGGTCCAGTTGCAACCCCTTTGGATGACATGCCTAACAAGCGGGTGGTGAGTAACCGGATACAGGTCTAGAGTTTTGGTGGGCTTGCTTGCTTCGTTGGAACTGGTCTGATATTCAATGCTCAGCTGGTCTTAGGTATCCGGCACCACACCCTTAACGTACTACAAAATATAATCATGAAAAAAACAGCCTTGAAAATTGCCACCGCATTAACCCTTTTTTGTTCAGCTATCCTACATGCGGAAACTCCAAATGAAGGAGCCGCCGTAATTCGGGATCTAATTAAAGAAAAGAAATACGAAGTCTTATTTCCTTCACGGTATAGCGAATGGCATAAGACAGAAAAAGAAGGTCTTGGTAAGGATGAGGCGGTTGCGAAACTCTCCAAAATGTTTGAAAAGAGACATGAAGCCTTTGTCTCCATTTATGATCAGTTGGCAGCAGCTGAATTCACTATTTCAGAAAGAGAAAACCCTCAAGAAGGTGAGACCGGAAAAGTAGCTTCTACCACAATAAAGCTAGGCTCTAGAGAAGTCCCATTCAAACTATACGAAATGAAGGATGGAACATGGGGCTTTCACTTATAGAAATAGTTTCAAGTCACCGCACCGAACCACCAACCACCCACCGCTGCGTGTTTGACTGTCGGCTGGTAGTTTGATAGATCTCGGGGTTGGCGACCTCCGCCCTCAGTGGGTGGTCCGGTGGCCTCAAACGTTCGACGAAGAAATAATGAAACTCTTACTGCTTTACTTCGCAATTGGCGTGTCCTTATTGACAGCGACCGAGCCAACAAAGCTAAAAGAATTGCTTCCAATAAACGTCGGATACGGAATTGAAAACGTTCAGCTTCTTAGAGCACCAGACATCAAAAATCTCAATGAGCTTCCTGACGACATTCAGCACAAGATTTTCGAACATCTAACATCCAAAATAGGAAAAGATAATTTTGACAGATTGGTTTTTAGCGGTCTTTGGTATATCGACGAAGAGAAACTGATAGAAAAAACTCATCAAGGTCGGCGCATTGAAGAGAAAATATACAGATATCACATCGAATATAAGATTGCTTTAGAAGAATTTGGTATCACCAAACTTAAGACATTCATCCGTCTAAAAGAGAATCTAGACGTACAGCGAGATATAGGGCTGCCTCCGAAAGCGAACTGGAACTTTGCGAGTATAGAATCCATCTGGCCGAAGGCTTTGAGGAAGCTCAAAGAGAGAGATTACTATGACCTCGACTTTGTCTACGATGAAGAGAATGACCGTATGAACTGGGTAGTGAGATCGATAACCCGACTTGGGCTTTCGGGAAGCGGGGAGCAAGCCGTCTTTGATGGCATTTCTGGAGACTTGATCACAATTCAATCATATGGTTTTGATGGATTCTAAAGGTCGAACCAGGCGAGAGTGGACAACTCCGTTCGCTGCGCTCACTACGCGCCACCTCTTAACGTTAGGCTAATTAATATGAAAGTTACGACAACAGCAGCATTGCTCATTGGTTGTATCTGCTTGAGCGGATGTTTCAGTATTATGGCTCCCGAGGCAACTGCTCGTGCGGTTGCTGCACCACACACGGAACCAATAATCAGAGCCTTGGGAGATTACCACCAAGACAAGAAGGAATACCCAAACGCTCTGCAGCTCTTGCAACCAGACTACCTTAGCGGAGAGCTAGAGAAACGAATACGGAGTGTGTCCGAACATGGCCAACGCTGGGTGATCTACTACAATCGCATCAACCCACAAACCTATGAACTATCATTCAATCACGCGTTCCATGATGTCTACTACAGGAACGGCAAAGTAACCCGGGCCAATAGCAACCCCTTTAGATGAGATGTCTAAACAAGTCGGTTCTGGACAACCTCCTACAAGCCCCGAGTTTGAATGATCACCGTAACTACAAACCTTAACCCACAGTCGAAGCGGCCCTGCCTGTAGGCGGTGCCAGACCTCGACGTTGCTAAGAAAATGAAAGCCTACTGCATATCCTCAATCTTTGCTGTTTTACTTCTAGCCAGTGGCTGTAAGAAGCAGACCGCCATCGATGATCCCTTGCTCCGTAGCTGGGTCTCATCTGAAGAGGTATTGAATCGTAGGGAGCCGGCAATCTTCTCGAGTCAGCGGGCAGACGGATCTACTGTTGCAATCGCGACGGGTGATTTTGTTGAGATTCAGGATGGAATCGACCTGAATTCGGAAGCGGTTCTGCCGACTGGATTCTATGTGTTTCCGGGACGTGTGCGTGTTGACACAATTGAGGAGGCCATAGCCTTTTGTGAGCGCAGTCCGGGACGAAAATATAAGACCGAACCAGCCGCAGGTGACAACGGCTAGGCCGTGCCACTGCTCGAACTGTTCGCCAAAGAAATTGAGATCATTCGTAAGTTTCCTGTTTGATATGACTATTCTGAAGAAGAGCAATATTGGCCAGAAAGCGCTCTCGGTAATCTTCACCGTTGTCACAGGTCTCGCTCTACTGCTATCCATAGTTTCCGCGCTTCTTGCGCTAATCTTCCTCAGCAATTTCAATTTCTCGAATGCTTGGCACATTTTTGTCTTCTGGTTCACGCTGTCTTCTCCAGTTGTCTGCCTTACTGGATATTTGAGCTCCCGAAGTAGTAGTAAGCAGACTCTTCGATTTGCAGCAGTTCTAGCCGCATTCTGCCCGTTCCTAATCCCGTTGATTTGGTCGTTCGAAGCTTCAAAAGGACTAGTGCATTAAACAAAGGCAAGGCGAACAAGGCGGAGATGGCGACGCCGAGGAAGCCGTCTGATCATTTTGGAAGTTGACCCCGGCGCCGCCATTCCTATAACGTTGCTATGGCTGAAAATGAAACGACGTATCATGTCCATCACAATGATTTGCCTCCTGATAGGCTACATTGGATGGATCCTTTTACCATCGGATAAGACTATAGAGGATGATACGATAGAGGTTCGAGATTATGTAGGCTTGTCCAAGTCGCAACAAGATGGACTTGTTGATTATGCGAGATCTATCGGCAGCTTTTCTGGATCAATCGTTTCAGAGTTCAAACGTGATTCGCTCTTGAAGCCATGGTCGAAAAGCGAGTTTAAACTATTTATCTCCATTTCCGGCACGCATACAGTGGTTGAAGTAACCGCTGGATTCAGCAGAGGCCTTGCTTATGGAAGTGGAATGATGTTCACCGCTAAGTGGATCGATGGTGGATGGAAGTTTTCCCGTGAATGTTTATGGGCAAGCTGATGCAGAACAAGTCGGTCCTGATCAACCGCCTACACGCACCGAGTTTGAATGATTGACGTAACTAGAACATTTAACCCACAGTCGGAGTGGCGCTGCCTGTAGGCGGTGCCAGACCTCGACGTTATACAGAAAATGAAAAAAACATTCTATGGAATCTTAGGCACTGGAGGGCTCCTCCTGTTTTTATCGGCTTGGACTATGTCACCAACGAAAACAAAGGGAACTGCGGCCGAAGCTCCGCTAAGCCCTAGCATACTCAGTAATTTTTCGGGAATGGTGATAGCCCTTTCATTTCTAGCTCTAGCATGCATCGCAACATACTATGCCATCAAAAACCTTAACGGGATTAAAATGATAATAAGTGTCCTAATTTCTTGGATATTACCGGTTGTTGGCCCATGCATTGTTTTTGCTATCTCGCATGATGGTGAAGAAAGTAAGGTATAACCAGTCGCTTGTGGTCAACTTCGTTCGCTCCTTCGTCGCTCACTCCGTGCCACAGCTCTACGATATGAAGAAAACAGTAATCTTTACTCTCGTTGCGGTCGTCGCAGTTTGCGCGTATATCGCCCTCTCGATTCACGACACAGAACGAACTTGGCAACAGGAGATCAGCCAAGCATATCCTTTGCTTCAGTCCGAGGAGAAGCCGACCGTAAGATATAGTCTTAGCAATTCGGAAATCTATCCAACATACAGGGTTGAGTTTATAGTTCCGTATACAGGTAGCGAACCTGATGAAAAGACAGTGATGGCTCGATTGATAGATTCGAGAAATCCGAAAACTCAGATTGTGAATAATGAACCGCACAAAGGATCCGGATCGAACAGGGTTTTTATCGGCACATGGACACGAGGATTCAACGCAGAAGGAAGCTTGGTGTTGAATTATTCGGTCAATCCCGACTATTTTAGAAAAGTTAAAAATATATCCACAGACACTAGTGTCCAGCTAAAAGCCGTTGAGTATCAGCTGGTTACATTTATCAATTCCTGATCTTTCGACCCTGTAAGTTGTAAGTAGTTGATTAACAGGGAGTTTCTGGAACGTGTTTACACTCAAAATTTGTAGTATTCGGCTGAGGTTTTCCTCAATCCCGTGGGTCTTGTTCATACAGGCAACCATGAGGTAAGTGCAGACTGCGATCCATATTTGCGAGTAGACTGCGTTCTCCGTGGTGCCATAGAAGACCTTGATTCGGAGGTTCTGCTTGATCCATTTGAAGAAAAGTTCGATCCGCCATCGGTGCCTGTAGATGGCTGCAATAGTGAGCGCAGGAAGTGCGAAGTTGTTGGTAAGGAAGGTTAATCGCTTCTTTGTCTCATCATCGAAATACCCGATTCGACGGAGACGTTCTGGGTAGCTTTTCTTTCCTTTCGTGGTGCTCAACTGGATGGTCTGGTCGCAGCGCAGTCCCGTAGATTTATCGACTGGGCGCGACTCGCAGACAGTGAACTTCATGTTCTTTTTGCTCCGGATCACGAAGTATCCTAGGGCGCAGGCGATGCGGAATAGTCGCGCAAAATCTAGGTAATCTCGGTCGAAAACATAGATGCTCCCAGCTTCAATTTGTAGCTTGTCGAGGAAGTTGACATCGTGCACAGCACCCTCTGTAAGGCTTATGAATACAGGGATAGAGCCTGTAAGATCAATTTGGGTGTGTAGCTTGATGGCAGCTTTCGTTGACTTGAATTTCGCCCATGGGAACATCGAAAGACATAGGTCGATAGTCGAGGCATCGACGGCGTAAACCATCTCGTCGATGTCGAGTCCGTTAGCGTCACCGGCGTAGAGTCGACGAGCTTTGCGGATGAGAACATGGGCAAGTGCTTCGTAAATTCTCCAGTCGCGGTGCTTGTTGGCATAAGCCAGATTCGTTCTAGTGATGTTGCCTCGGATACCCATCGCGTAGAGATGGGAGTTACCACGAAGACACGCTTCAATATCGCGCAAGCTCTCTCGGAAAGTAAGCTGCGCGAATAGCATCGCGAGGAATTGATCGCGAGCAGACATGCCTCGACTGGTGCGTGGCATCGGGTGTAGATCCACGCAGCGGTCAAACTGTTCGCGGTGGATCATGTCAGAGACTTGGGTGAAAATCAGGCGGCCTTCATTCATGCCGCAAGATTCGGCGCGGCAGGGGGATTTTGCGAATTGGGCTCAAATGCGTCACATCAACGTTTATTCGTAACCAGCTTGCTTTCAGTGCCTTTGGTAAGCCCTTTGCTCTCTTAGCTGGACACTAGTGTATTTTCATAATCAATTGTTGCAACAGTTTCGTGTAGCAGACTTATGAACCGCAGTGAAAAAAAACGCGAATAAAAACAGCGCTTCCGCCTGGCACTAATTTCTGATAGTTTGCGATTATGCCCTCGCTTCACATTCTCACCGCTGCTGAACAGGTAGCCAATTACCTTAAGGAAGAGTTGGCTCGTGGTGTCTGGACGGCGAAAATGCCGGGAGGAGCAGCGCTTGCCCGTGAACTGGGTGTCGGCAGGATGACGGTTGATGTCGCCCTGGAACTTCTCGAAAAAGAAGGGCTGTTGATTTCACAAGGTGCGGGGCGCAGCAGAACTATATCGGAATCCACCACTGTCTCAAGCTCACTGAGAGTAGCCCTTCTGCCATTCTTGATCGGAGATTTTCGGGCTGATTACATCATGGACCTCCAGCGTCTGCTGCGCGAGGAGGGACACACCGTGGTATTTACCAATAACTCGATCAGTGATTTAGGAGGAAGCATAGAACGTGTTGCCAAGTTGGTTGAAGAAACTCGTGCAGACGCTTGGGTTGTCACCGCGGGGCCAAGAGATGTGTTGTCCTGGTTCGCTGAGAGTTCCATACCGGTCTTTGCTTTGTTCGGTCGACGCCGCAAATTGCCGATTGCCGGCATAGGGCCGGACAAAGAGACCGCCTACCGATCATTGGTGCGTCACTGGTTAAACTGGGTCATCGACGCATCACCATGATCACAAGACCGTTGCGCCGCTTGCCGGAACCTGGATTTATAGAACGCGCATTCCTAGATGAATTGAAACTTTCGGGTATAAAAACAAGCTCCTACAATCTACCTGACTGGGACGGTAGAGCGGAAAGTTTGCGTGATCTATTTGAATCCATGTTGCGGTTCACCCCCCCTACCGCTGTAATCGTTGATGAGCCGCCTCTCTTCTACAGCGTGCAACATCAACTAGCTCGCCGTGGTATCCTGGCTCCGGAACATGTCTCGTTGATCTGCACAGACTGGGATCCCTATTTTGAAATGCAGCGACCATCCATCGCACACATCCAGTGGGACAGTCGGCCTTGGGTAAAGCGCGTGACTCGCTGGGTAAATGGTCTTAGCAAAGGAAACGACGACCACCGCCAAACGTTTACCAAAGCCGAGTATATCAAAGGCGGTAGCGTTGGACGAGCACCTTGATAAATGCTTCAGTATAGTCGAACAATAAGCAACTCATGAGATTTACAAAAACAACCATTTCGCTCTTGGTCATGCTGCTGCTCAGCATCGAGTGCTACTCCGCTCCTTTGTCCCATCAGTGGGAAGATTGCAGTGTGAAGTTTGATGGCCAGAAACTGGAAATCAGCAACTCGCTCATCCACCGCACTTGGCAGCTTGGAGAAGAGCTGATCCCTCAAAAGCTCACCGACCTGCAATCCAAAGTCGAGTGGATCAATCCCACCGATGTTGTGAAATCATCCAAAAATTGGACCGTCACGATCCAGACATCGAAAAGCAAATTCGTAGAAGAGGAATCGCTGCAAGTGAACCTTGAGCGTAAGGATAACGGAAAAACCTACCGCATCCGCGTTTTTCCCAACACACCGGCAGTCGAAGTGGAACAACTCAGCAAGCCGGAGTCAGGACCGGATGCGCTGGTCGATCAGTTGGCACTTTCCGACAGCAGTGATCTGGTTTTCACCAATGTGGAACTGAAAGACCATACAGATAGCAACCACAAGGGCCTGGTCTTTCCTAAAGAATTCAAGCTGACCACCCCGTTTACATCGAGTGGCAACATCGCATTTGTTGAGAATTGCGACACACAGAACGGTTTACTCTTTATCAAGATCGCCCCCCTTCCCCACGCCCGTGCCAGTAAGACCGACCACGATTTCTCCTGGGATGGCAAAACCCTTTATTGGAAAGGGCCCGGCTATAACTCCATCAGCAAGCACGGATACCCATGCGCCGTCATTTGTTATTCAGGAGGCCGAGCAGGACGCATTGCCGCGAGTCAGAAATACCAGCGGGCTCTACGCCGCTATGTTCCGGGACGCGATGGTCAGCTCTTGAGCAACACCTGGGGAGACCGCAGCAGGGATGCAAAAATCAGTGAGGAGTTCCTCAAAACAGAAATCATCGCTGGAGAGAAATTCGGGATCGATGTGATGCAGGTCGACGATGGCTGGCAGCGTGGCACCACGCAGAACTCAGCGGTCGCGCGCTCGAAGTCCGGCGTCTGGTCCGGTTTTTGGAAAGCCGATCCGAATTTCTGGTCGCCGCATGAAGAACGCCTGCCCAACGGACTGGATCCCGTTGCCGCTTCGGCAAGCAAGCACGGGCTGAAACTTGGCATCTGGTATGCACCGGATTCCGATGATGATTTTGGCAACTGGGAACGGGACGCTGACCGAATTCTCGAACTCCATCGCGACCACAGTGTGACTTACTTCAAGCTCGATTCCATTGTTATGGAAACGGAGATTGCAGAACACCGCGTCTCTCAACTCATGAACAAGGTCATCGAGGAATCGAAAGGCGAAGTCGTCATTGATCTGGATGTCACTGCGGGCGTTCGCCCTGGTTATCTCGGAGCCATTTCCGTGGGCACTGTGTTTGTCGAAAACCGCTACACCGATTGGGGCAGTTATTGGCCGAATAAAACGTTGCGTAACTTCTGGCAACTGAGCGAATTCATCGACCCCATCCGCCTCCGGATGGAATTCCTGAACAACTTCCGAAACATCGAAAAATACAAGGGCGCAGATCAAGCACCTTCGACCTACCCTCCTGCTTACCTCTTTGCCTCGGTGATGTTTTCCTCACCACTTGCCTGGTTCGAGGTCTCAGAGCTGCCGGAAAAATTCAGTCAGGAGGTGGCGCCACTGGTGAAAGTTTGGAAAGAGCACCGGGTGAACATTCACCAAGGTGATATGATCCCTATCGGAGATGTGCCGGACGGGACGAGCTGGACCGGTTTCTGCTCCATCGCCAAAGACAGAAAGTCCGGATACGCGGTAGTTTTCCGCGAGCTGAATGATCAATCCACGGCAAGCATCGACCTTCCGTTTATCGATACAGATAAAGAAATCGAGGTGCTTTCCGGCGATGGCAAGGCATCGCTGAAAAACGGAAAGCTAGAGGTGGAGCTAGCCAAACCACGTAGCTATCTCTTTGTGAAATTCTAATCGAGAGTATGGACGCAGCTCCATGAATACAACTCTTGGTTACATGAGCATTTGCTTGCACGATCAGGCTAAACCAATGGGCACTAAAAAACCACTCCCCGTATGACGGAGAGTGTGGTTATATTGATACTTGATTTTTCGAGGCAGAATTACATGCGTCGACGGAGAATCAAGGCGAGTCCGCCAAGACCAAGAAGAGCGGTGGTGGTGGGCTCGGGGACCGGGGTGAAAGTGCCCGACAGAACCGGGCGAGAACCTACGGTTGCAAACTCTGAGGTGTATGCATCCCAACCGTTGTCGGTGGTTCCGATGAAAGCCCAGCCGTTATTTGCGGCACCGGCAGACCATGCCTGCAAACTGGCAGTCACATCCCATGTTCCAACTGCACCTTTAGCTAGACTGTCACCACCAAGATCGTCGGCGGTATTGTTGTAATTACTTGAAGCAACAGTTATGCCTCTGGCATAGGTGCCAAAATCGTCGCTCGTGTTTAAAGGAGCTGAAGCGTCGAAAGTATCCCAAGAGACGGTGCTTTGGCTCCAGCCAACCAACATCCGGTGAACTGCGCGGCGCTTTCCACCACTGGCAACCCACCGACACCATAGCCTGGTTCGCGGCACGGGGCGTCACGCTGAAGACCGAACCGGATGGACGGATGTTTCCCGACACCGACAGCTCACAGACCATCATCGACTGTTTCCTGACTGCCGCACGCAATGCCGGGGTGATCCTGAAAACCGGAACCGCGATCAAGGATCTTGTGATTGAGGACGAAGGCTCTTTCCGCATCGATCTGGACAACGGAACCGGCATCCGTGCCGACAAGGTCTGCGTCACCTCGGGCTCGCTCAAAAGCTCTCCCCTCACCCGCGCCATCGGGTCTCTCGGGCACTCGGTCGAGCCATTGGTCCCCTCTCTGTTCGCATCCGATGTCTCCGACCCACTGCTCGAAGGGCTGGCGGGTTTGTCCGTCCAGAACGCGAGTGTGAAAACCATCCCGAAAAGCCCGCCGCAAACCGGCCCCGTCCTGATCACCCACCGGGGCTTCAGCGGGCCGGCGATCCTGCGGCTTTCCGCATGGGAGGCGCGCACTCTCCAGGCACAGGACTACCGCTTCGGGATTTCCATCAACTGGCTCGGCAACACCCGTCCGGAAGAGCTTCGATCCACCTTCGCCTCCTTCCGCGCCGAATCCGGAAAAGCCCTCGTCAAAAACCGCATCCCCGGAGAAATCCCCCTGCCGCCTTTGGGAGCGGCTCGTTGAGACCTCAGGCATTTCCCCAGAAATCCAGTGGTCGCAGCTCACCAAGGAAAAGGAAAATACCTTGATCCGCGAGATCACCAAAGGGCGCTACGAAGTTCAGGGCAAGACCACGAACAAAGACGAATTCGTCACCTGTGGCGGAGTGCGCTTGAAGGAAATCGACTTCCGCACCATGGAGAGCAAGCTCGTCCCCGGCCTCCACTTCGCCGGCGAATGCCTCGACATCGATGGCATCACCGGCGGTTTCAATTTCCAGGCCGCCTGGACCGGAGGCCGCATCGCCGGGCTGGCGATGGTGCGGGATCCTCACTGACTTTCAGTAATCTGAATCCGGTAGAAATGCCGGTCACCCTCCTTCGGCATGGTCCAATTGAGTGGAGCGCCTTCGTCAACCCAGTCCATCAGATCATCGCTTTTCCGCATCTGGAGATCGAGGCTCACATCGCCGCCGTCGACCCGGAAGGTGGTCGCGGGGCTCAGATCCATGATCATCTGCTCGGTGAAGAGTTCGAAGGAGGCCGGATCTGCCTGTATCATGGAAATCGTCCCCGCATCGCTCCGCAAGGGGTCGGTTCCCGCGGCGATCTCCTCGGCATCACCGATACCGTCACCGTCGCTGTCCGCCTTGTCGGAGTGCGTGCCGTAAATGACGAACTCGTCGTAGTTGTTCACCCCGTCGCTATCGGTATCGTAATCGGGGTCGTAGTAATCGAGCACACCGTCACTGTCGGCGTCCGCCGCGCCCAGCGGCAGGACGAAGTTGAACTGGTGGTCCGACGAAGTGAGGAAGCTGTCGTAGACCGGTGAGTAGGAGCTCACTTCCACAGTCTGCCCGTCTGGTTGGAACTCAAGCAAACGCAGGTAGCCGTCACCACCGAGGTTGCGCGTCTGGTAGTTGATCAGCATCTGGTGGACGGGGTCGCCGTCGAGATTGTTTTCGAGGAGGTAACCGGTGCCGTCGTTGAGCACGTGGCCGTTGAAGGTCATGCAGAAGTTGTAGTCCTTGACGAACTTGTCCCACAGTTCCTGGCCGTCGTTGACCCCGCCGGGGGTGCTATAGCTATGCGGGTTCCAGCTCTGGCTGGATCCCTTTGTGGCCCAATCGTAACGGGTATCGTCATAATACATGTAAGCGTGAGTGACGAGAATCCCCTTGCGCGTCGGATATTGGTCATAAATCCCGCGTGCCCAGGCAATCGTCGAGTCACGGGGCCCCCACTCGAGGTTGAAGATGATCCACTCCGTGCCTCCCGCCTCGAAGAGGTGGTAGGTGTTGTCCAACTTGCCCAGCTCCATGGCTCCGCCGAAAGTCGGCCGCACCGACGTCTCCGCGTAGGAAAAATAGTCGTTCATCAGGGTATCGCGGGTCGCGGCATTCCCGCCGGGACCGTAGTCGTGGTTGCCCCCCGCGATGGCGTAGGGCACCGCCCCGTCCAGCACGCCCATGGAGGCTCGGGCACGGCCCCATTGGAGCTCGTTATTATTGTTCACAATGTCCCCGAGATGCAGCACGTAGCGGATGTTGCGGCGCCGCACGTTGTCGCGGATCCAGGCTGTCTGGGAGCCATAGATGCCGGGGTAGTTAAGCGCATACACCTGGGTGTCAGGCAGCACCACCAGGGTCCAGGCTCCGGGCGCGACGCCGCCCTCCGGAGGAGCCGCAGGCACCAGGAAGTTCCAGCCCGTATCGTCGGTGATGCCGGCAAAGGGATTGCCGACAAGGTCTTCGATCGCATCACTGCTGATCCTCACCGCGTAGCTGGTGCCGTCATCAAGATCAGCGGAGGGGTTGATTGTCAGGACTGTGTCCGAGACCGACACCCGCGCATCCGGCAGACTGATGACGGTGTCGGGCCCTGAGCTCAGGTTCCGGATCGTTACGCTTCCGGCTCCGGTCGCAACCACTGGCTCGTCGAAGGTCGCGACCAGATTCGCGGCAGGATCGGCATTGGAGCTGCCGTCCACGGGCACCGTGGAAGCGATCAGGGGCGCTGCAGTGTCGAGTTCGGTCACTGTCATGAAATTCCAGACTTCGTCATCGGAAACACCTGCGAACGCATCCCCGGACACATCCACCAACGCATCAGCGCTGATCCGGACCGCATAGTTCGTGTTCAAGGAGAGATCCGCCGTGGGGTTGATCGTTACATCGGCCCCTGAGACCGATACCTGGTCGTCCGGAAGGCTGATCGTTACGTCGGAACCCGCTCCGAGAGTCAGGTTCCGGATTGTCACGGTGCCGGTGCCGGTCAATGCCATCGGCTCGCCAAAGGTCGCCACCAGATCGGAGGAAAGCGCTACATCGCCCGCTCCGTCCGCCGGACTCAGGCCTATGATATTCGGTGGCGTGCCGGAAGTGGACGGTGAGGCGAGCACCTGAACCTCGCCCTGGGTGAGGACGTGGTCATAGTAGCGAACGTCGTCGATCATGCCGGGGAAATGGCGGGTGGTTGTGTTATTATCATCAGTATATCGACCAATCGTGGCGTTGGGCCAAACCAATGCCCCGTCGCCCACGCTTGCGATGTTGATCGTTGGGCCTGCAACCCCATTCACATAGGTGATCGCCTGATTGTTCACACGGTCATAAGTGATGGCGATGTGCGTCCATACCCCATTAGCCACCGCCGTGTTTCCGACCACCGTGACCTGGGTATCGGCCCCATCGCCTTCGACGAAGCCAACGACGTAGCCAGTGGCATCATCGATCCCGAGCGTCATCGTCGGGTTGTCGCCGCTTTGCCCAAGCCCAATCACATAGGCACCGCTGGAGGCGTTGCCGTTGTCTGTGCTGCGATTGATCCACGCGGCGAAGGTGGCGCCAGCATTTGCGGCAAGCGTGGGAATCGCGATAGTCGAGTTGATATTGACCCCGGAGCCGGTTGTTCCCGTGGTCCATAGTTGCCCTGAATAGACGTTGCCACGTGTGGGATCCGATACAATCGCGGCTGTTCCTTCCAATGTCCCCGAGCGGCCGTTGCCTGAGGAGTCGGCGGACACTCCGCCTGGCGCGGATTCAAATTTCCAGAAACCCACCAAGTCGGCAGAGGCGTTTTGCATCGACAGCGAAGCGATCACACCTGCGATCATACTGGATACGGAATAGCGGACTGCACGGCGCGTGCGCATAGCCCCCATCAAGGACAAAAGGCTGGCATTGGTTTCCATGAATTTGGTGAATGCTTATCAAAAAAGAGCGGGGCAATGCTCAGAATTGACACTGCCTCGCTCTGAAAAGCGCGTATTGGTTTCGATCCAACAAATACCGCCTAGCGGCGGCGGATCATGAGAAATCCGCAACCAAGGCCGAGCAACGCCAGGCTACTTGGCTCGGGGATTGCCAGTGCCGAGATCTGGGCTCCGGTCAACACTTCGTCATAGTAGCGAACGTCGTCGATCATGCCGGGGAAATGGCGGGTGGTTGTGTTATTACCATCAGTATATCGACCAACCGTGGCGTTGGTCCAATCCAATGCCCCGTCGCCCACGCTTGTGATGTCGATCGTTGGGCCGGCAACCCCATTCACATAAGTGATCGCCTGATTGTTCACACGGTCGTAGGTGATGGCGATGTGCGTCCATACCCCATTAGCCACCGCCGTGTTTCCGTCCACAATGACCTGGGTATCGGCCCCATCGCCTTCGACGATGCCAACGATGTTGCCATTGGTATCGTTGATCCCGAGCGTCATCGTCGGGTTGTCGCCGCTTTCCCCAAGCCCAATCACATAGGCACCGCTGGAGGCATTGCCGTTGGTTGTGCTGCGATTGATCCACGCGGCGAAGGTGGCGCCAGTATTTGCGGCAAGCGTGGGAATCGCGATAGTCGAGTTGATATTGACCCCGGAGCCTATTGTTCCCGTGGTCCATAGTTGCCCTGAATAGACGTTGCCACGTGTGGGATCCGATACAATCGCAGATGTCCCTTCCAATGTCCCCGAGTGGCCGTTGCCGGATGAATCGGGAGTGATCCCGCCCGGTGCGGACTCAAATTCGTAGTGAGCGACCAGGGCAGCGGACGCACCATTGATCGATAGAAGCGCGATTCCGGCCAGAGCCACCGCAGTTAATCCTGAACTAAGGCCATTAGGCTGCTGTTTTTGATTGGGTTGTGTCAGAAATCTCATTTTCATTTTTATATTCTTATTTGGGGTTGTCGCTCACATAAGAGTACTGCGCTCAATAGGGAACAGAACAGCAGCCCAAAACGTTACGAGATTTATTGAAATCAGAGGCAATACTCGTAAATGCGCCTCTCCCACTCTACTGCGCAAGATCCGCGATCTCCTTTGGTGAAAGCGGTCGATTGTAGATTCGGGCGTCATCGATCAATCCGCCGAAGTGCCGGGCGTCGGTGCCACGATTCCCAACCATCCGCCCGATGCTGGCATAATTCCAATTGAGGACGCCGTCCCCCACTATGGAAATGTCGGTGGGTAATCCGTCCGGCACGCCGTTGACGTAGGTGATCGCCCTGTTTTTCACCCTGTCGAAGGTAATGGCGATGTGAGTCCACACGCCATCGACCACCGCTGTATCTCCCACCACTTCCACCTGATCCGATCCGCCATCGCCCTCGATGAAGCCGGTCACACAGCCATTGGAATCGCTGATACCGATCGACGCGATCGGATGGTCACCACCCTCCCCGAGGCCGATGACATAGGAATACTTGCCACCGGCCGACGCGTCCGGGTTGCGCTTGATCCAAGCGGCGAGGGTTACTCCGCGATGGTTCAGCAGGATGGGGATTTCCCGGACAGAATTGATATCGACCCCATCTTCATCCGATCCCAAGCCCGAGAGCTTGAGCGAGTTTCCCCGTTTCGCATCGGCAACAATCCCCGCACCTCCCTCCAATCTTCCCGAGTGCCCGTTTCCTGATGAATCTCCGGTAATTCCGCCAGACTGGCTCTCGAACTCCCAGCGCCCTACCAATCCGTCATCCGATGGCAAGGTCTTGGAAAACTTATCGGCGGCGGTGGCAATTTTACTCAGGTCACCCGATTCCTCCACCCGGCGCGCCTCGCCCTCCCGGAGGGTTTGTGTCGGCCCGTCCCCAACCCGAGAAGTAACCTCGACCGCACCCCGGGTGACGTGGACTTCATCCGGATCAGCCTTTGATGAAAAAATTCCGAAGGTAGTTCCTAAATCGACCACAGTGATTTCCGGAGTCTCGACCGTGAAACCCACCGCCTCTTCCGGAACCTCGAACCAGACGGTGCCCTCCCCGAGTGCGATCTTGCCCTCCGCGATCACACGGAGGTCGCAGGGAGCCTCGGCCACCATGAGCACACCTGATTTGAAGACACCTTCCATCATACCCTCCTGCAGCCGAAGCCTGGAACCTTTTGCTAATATCTGACCCTCCATTTCCACACCACCGTCAGAATTTGCATGGGTGAGCGTGAAAACGGAATCCTCGGTGACACGGAAACCCGCCAAAGAAGGTTGAGGAACGCGGATAAGAGCCAGAATCACAGCGGCTAATAGTATGATCGCCGCAGCGGCACCCAAGGCCATTTTCACCTGACGCTTGCGCTCAATGATCATCACTGTTTTGATCGGTATAACGTCTGCCTTCCCGATGAATGAGCGAGCCTGATATCGCGTTTCAAGTGTCGAATGAAGTCGAGCGAGCTTTCGATAAGTCGACAGTGCGTCACCATTCTCAAGCAGTTCAGCTTCAAGCAAAACGATCTCATCGGCGGGAAGCTCACCATCAAGCATCCGCAAAATATTGGATTCCAGTTCGGAGGAGGTCATACGGATTTGCCTTCTAAGGTTAAATCAATGCATTTCTTGAGACTCAAGCGTATGCGGAGCAATGCAATTCGGAGGCTGCCGGGCGAACTGCCTAGGTTGGAGGCAAGCCGCTTGAGCGATCTACCCGGAGTGTAGCGCACCTCGACGAGTTCACGTTCACGATCGGTCAACTTGTCGAGGCAGCTGTCGAGCGCGGAAAGGATTTCTTGATCCGACTCTTCAAATGTCTCAACCTCTGCGATTACATCAACCATTCTCTCGGAGAACACTAGCAGGCGATCTCGTTTATTCTTGTGCCGTTGACCCAACACTTCGTAACGCGCGATTTTGAACGCCCAGGCAATAAAATTCGTGCCATGTTCGAAGCGGTTGCGCTTCTGCCACAGAACGGTGTTTGTCTCCTGAAGCACGTCATCAACATGCGGGCTGCCGGGCATTAGTGATAAAATAAACGCCCGCAGATTGGCCTGATGTTTGGTGATCAGGTTCACGTAGGCCTGTAAATCGGCCGGATCATCTTTATGCTTGGAAGCCATCGTATATGAAATGGTAATGAAATTACCTAAGTTAACGATAGCGTACTGATCTCACCTCCCAAACGTTACATAATCAATGCGCACGGGCGGCGTAGTGCTTCAAAGACATTCGCGATCTCCTCCTCATACCTTAACAGAAGCGGTAGCATTCACACAACCATCCAAGGACATCCATCAATCAGTCATGGATACACACTGAATGGGAGCTGAGGATACCGAGAGCTTCTTTGGATCTGCCGTGCCATTGATCTCCATTTAAATCTCGACTGCTCGCCGCCACGCTTGCAATAGCAGCGCATGACCGGCTGTGGTTGGATGCACGCCGTCCCACAGCCAGAACTCTGCGGGTGCGGCTTTGGTGGCTTCATCGATGACCGCTTGGAATGGCACGAAGGTGAGCTTGAATTCATCAGCGAGTTTTTTTGATACAGCAGCGTATTCGGCGAGCGGTGCGAAATCCTTGCTGGTGCGCGTGGTGAAGGGTTCACAAATCACAATGCGAACTTCCGGCAGCGCTTTGAGCGTGCGTTGAATCAGCTCACGGTATCCGTTTTCGTAGTCGGCGACGGTCCCCTGGTAATTGGTACCGAAGGCGAATTTATGCCAAAGGTCGTTAACGCCGATGAGAATACTCAGGATATCGGGTTTCAGATCCAGCGTGTCCTTCTGCCAACGACTGGCAAGATCGGGCACCTTGTGACCACTGATCCCACGGTTGTAGATTTTCAGCTCGTGATCGGGGTAGTCGCTTAAAAGTTCACCCGCAGCCAGCACGGGATACCCTCTGCCTAGGGCCTTGACGATGTTAGCATCCAGTATTTTCTTATCGCGGCCATCGTCTGTAATGGAATCGCCTTGGAATAGAATGACACTGCGCTTCTTTAGATTCTTGTCAGCGCTAGCGGATGAGTCTTGTGCACGTGTAACACTCGAACCGAATGCGCTCAATGCACCGATACTCATTGCGCCTTGTAGCAGAGATCTGCGTGATACGCTTTTACCGCTGCGAGAAACTTGCTGATGACTTACTGAGTTTGAGGTCGTTTTCATGGTGGAGACACGAGATGTGGAGATTGGGCTAATCGATAATGTTACTTAGCGAGTTCTGCGTAAAGTTTCTTTCATTGATCGATACCCTTTTGTGTCACGGTTTTTAATTGCACCGCTTTGCCGAGCTTGGGCGGGCCTTTGGAAGTGGAGGTGACCATGACCTTCAGTGTGTTCCCGCCCGGCTTCACGGCATCGGTGACATCCAGTGCGAACGGCGGCATCCAGAGGGTGTCGTAGGGTTTTCCATTCAGGGTGACTTTTGCCATGACCTCCACCTCGCCCAGATCCAGCACAACGCGTTCACCTTTGCCAAATCCAGCAGGCAGCTCGAAGGCAGTCTCCTTGAGAACCGAGTATCCATTCTCGTCCTGCTTGAGCGACTGCCAGGGACTGTTGATGGGAAATGTCTGAGAGTCCGTCTCGATGCTCAAGGTGCGCTTGCTTCCGTCGCTCATGATCAGCGTGTAATCCCCTGCTTTGCTGGCTTCGGCGGTGAGTTGATTCTTGGCATCGTAAAACAGATCGACATCTGCCGGACCAATGTCTTTGCCGCCCTGCCGGACGCTGACAACCGAGGGCTTGGATGCCTTATCGCGGAATACGATAAAACATGAATCCGACTTATCATGCACATCAATGGTGATCCTTGTGCCGCTTTCCACACTCTGGTAGCGAGCCAGTTTTGTGATTTCACCGCTCACTGGGTTGAACAGTTCAGGAACCTTGCCAGTCACTCGCAAGGTCGCTTCAAACGTGCCGGCTTTCCGAAAGTTGGAGAGAAAAAACAGCATGCCGTCATCAAGTTGACGCGCCTTCCAGCGAAGCGCACAGCTGGTGTCGGACACGATCGGGGGGATACCGGCGTTCTGCAGAGTTTTAGTAGTCATTGGGATGGAATCCACCACCTGACCACCCTTGGCCTTCAGTGTATCGAGACGTTCCAGCACCTTCGGACGGATGTATTTGACCTTGGGCATGGCGAGCAGTGGGTAAGTTGCCGCGATACGTTTATTATCATTTTCATCAAAGACCACCCACTTGCCGTCCACCACGTCGAGATTTCTCAGAATCGCATCAGAGCCCATGTAGTCGTAGTCATAACCGGCAGGGACTGGATTTTCGGGGCCGGTCATCTGTGGTGCGAAATCGCCGATGTAGACGGCCACATCAGCCACAGGATTCCCCTGTTGCAGCATGTAATGGCAGCGTTGCAAATACTTCACCCAGTCGCGGGACGGATTAAACCATGGTGTGTTTCGATGAAATGCCGTTCCGAACCATGGGTTTTTACCCGGCACGCCATCGCTGGTTTGATGGGCGTAGACGTGTAGGACAAAGTGATTGATGCCCTCGCAGAAAAGCTCCTCACCACGCGCCTTGAAAGTGTAAGGGTGGTGTCCGAGATCGAGCTTGCTGGTGAAGGCTTCGGCGTAGATTCTGCGTTTCCCATAGATATGTCCGGAGGAACTTGCCGCGCGACATTCACTACTGCCCAAAGGTTGATTCGACCAGAACTCACCACCTAACATATCGGCGTATCCTCCGTAGATCAGAAACTCACCGGGGAACCCCCAGTGGCCATAATTCTCACACCAAAGCGTCAGGTCATTTTCATGAGCCACATCACGAAGTCCGCCGACATAATTCTCCGCGATCATATCCGCCACCGTTCGGCGAAGGTCCCAGAGGAATTGATCGGATGTCTTGGCGCTATCGATCACTCGGCCAGTCAAGACCGGCAGAAGGGTAATCGGGTGATAACCATTACGTTTCGCAAACTCCTCCGTAAAACCATCGGTCCAGTTCTGGGAACCGACCTCATAGCTATCTATGGTGATGCCTTTGAACACCGCCTTTTCCGCCGGCGTCAGCTCCGCGATCAGCTTGCCAAACATCGCATCGAAATGATGGCGAACGTGCTTCTTACTCATTTTGTCGCACTCCAAACCTGTGGCTTCGGGTGGAGCCGGGTGGTTTTTCTTTCCGGTCGTCACCATTCCAAAGTAGATGACATCCCAGTTACCTTTTGGGAGCGTGCAATTCAGCTCGCCCGCCGCGTTGAGCTTGTCGCTGAGATCGATCATACTGCTCTGTTTGACCATCGTCGAACTATCACTAGGCTCGACGGTGTCTGGGAAGATGTAGGATTGCCAGGTCGGGGACGGAGTCGGGTGCATGCGACCCATTTGTTTCTCGATGACCTGGGCGACTTTGGGTTCGGAAGTTAGCACCACCTTGCATTTGGCATTGGACACGAGTTCAAACGCGCTGGCAGTGACTTCTTTAAAGCTAAATGTTTCGATCGCGTCCGGTAGAAAGTCCGTTTTTTCACTACCGCCATTGGCATGGATTTCGGCAACGAGTTTTCGCTGGCCATTGTGTAGAGCGTAGAGTTTTCCCTTGGCCTTGCCATGAACCACCACCGCGCGTGCGGCAAACGGTCTGGTGTGCTCGAAGGCGAGAACCCCGCTCCCATTCGAGACTCCTTCTACCGACACCTCACCCAAACGCGGCACCGCCAACACGGCGATGTCCTGACTGGCATCGATACCATCGGAGCGCACTTTCTGCGAAAACTCTCCGCCTTTGGCAGGGAACTCCTGCCAAGTAACCCGGCGCATGGACTGTTCGGGTTTGATCCACGGGCCACCCGACTGACTCCAGCCAGGACCGTTGAACATCATCAACTCAACCGACAGTCGACCCGCTTCTTTAAGAGCGTGGTGAGTGGCATCATACCACTCTGGCGAAAACATCTTCACCGGGCCCCCGCCTTCAATGTTGCCGATCATGGCACGTTTGATGCCGACTTTTGCCATCGTCTCCAAGTCCTTGGTGATCCCTTCATTGCTGATGTCGCCCTTGAGCCAATACCAGTAGCACCACGGCTTGGTCTCTTCTGTGGGATTCCGAAACGACTCCGCAAACTGGTCGCCGCCGTGTGTCTGCCCGACTGCTATTGCCATCGGCACTTCAAGAAGCAATGCCATCATAGCAAGCCTCATCCATGATTTCATTTTCATTGTTGGTGGGTTGTTGAATGTTAGCGGGCCATGATGCGCACCGGCCCGAGCAGGCCTGAGGGTAATAGATTGTTCGGCACGTCAGTGGTTGAAAAGGTATAACGGCCAGCCTTGTAGGCTTTGCCGCCGAGCAGTCCCGACTTCCATTGGAGCGTGCGCACCTCATTATCCGGTGCCAGTCGATCGCCGATCAGACGGTTAGGCCAACGGTTGACGATTTCTATCTCCAGCAGATTGTCCTTGGTTTTCAAACTGTCCGTGATATCCACTCTCCATGGCGCGCACCACACCACACCGAGGTCATTGCCATTGATAGTCACCCGGGCCATGTCGTGTACGGTTCCGAGGTCTAGGTAGATCGCCCCTCCTGACTTCAGACTCCTGTCCGCTGTGCCCTGAGGAAAACTAAAGGTTTTCCGATAAGTCGCGCTGCCGGAGTAGTATTTGATGCCGCTTTCGCTGTGCTCGGTCCAGTCCTGAAGCTTATCAAATACGACATTTTCCGGACCGCCCCATTGCGGATCGAACGATACCTTCCACGGCCCTTTCAAGGTGGCAACGGGTGCCGTCTTAACGAAGTTCACGCTGTCGGATGGGGCAGGATCTTGCGAACTATCGTTGCGCGGGAAGACGATAAAGAAACTTTGATGTGGCTCAAAATTTACAGGCAGCGATGTGATCTTTCCCTGCCGAGTGAACTCTGGCAGCACTCTGATTCTTGCCGTCACAGGATTCCACAACTGAGGAGTTCCTTCGCTCACCCGAAAATCACAGGTCGCCTTCACCGACTTGTTTGATGTGTTGGCGATAAAATAGATCTCTTCGTTATCGGTTCTACGGTGACCATAACGAATGGGTGTATCAGTGTGAAAATCCTCCGGAATTCCCATTTCATCGAGAACCCTCGCCGTAAGGTCATAGGCCGGATACAGCGCGTCCGTGGCGGTGGATTTCCTGCCAATAATCCGCCCTTTGCCCATCTTCTGACCGACGTCCGGTTGTTCCCCCCAAAGCGCGGAGGCAAGCTCATCCACCTGACTGTCGCATTTCGGGAATCCGACCAAACTCGGAGATTTACGCGGTGGGCTACCGAGCACCGTCGCTCCGTCCTTAACGAATTGGGTAATGGTAGTCAGAGTCTCCGGCGTCATGGTCTCCACATTGGGGAGAACCAATAGACTGTAGCGACTACCGCCAGGGAAGGCGATTTTCCCATCCTCTACGGTAGCGCGCATCTTCAAAATCCGTGGAGTGACCGCATCAAAATTGTATCCCTTTTTGTCTTTTAGTCTCGGCGAACCAGCCAAGGCACTTTCTGGAGCGGTAAAAATATGTGGTGCGCCCTCGGGCGTTAGATAAAGAATGTCGGCCACGGCTGCACCTTGGCGGAGCAGGTGCGAACAGCGTGTTAGATATTTGTGATAAGCGGGGAACAGGTGCCACATCGTCCGGTTGCGGTGCCACTGCACGCCATAGGGCCCCATAGTCATCCCCGGCTTGGCCTCCTTGCCCAGCGGTTGGTGTTGGAAGGTGTGGAAGATAATCCCGTTGATCCCCATCGCGAATGCCCAGTCGGTCTGGTTTTTCATGTTGCCCGGGTAGTTGAGATACTGCATACCGGCGGTGGTGAACGCCTCAGCATTCACCTGTGGTCTGCCCATGGTGTGGGCGATACTGACCGCTTCAATACAGCTATACTGGGTGTCGGGCCCTTTCGCCGCATTCCAAAACTCGCAGGCCGGGATGTCGGCAACAGATCCCAGATCAATGTTACCCGCCGGGTTCATATCGTAGGGCTCATTCGAGTAACTCAAGCCGTGTTGGTGGGCGATTTTTTTAATCGCCTCAGCATGGTTTTCCAGCACCAGCTCCTGGGATGTTTTGCGCATGTCCCAGAGGAAACGCTCGGTCTTTTCCCGGCTTCCGACCACCATTCCCATCCAGGCTGGATAGTAAGGTTGCGGGTCGTAACCGCGACGTTTGATAAACTCATCGCGAAACGCCGTGCTCCAGTTTTGGGAGCTCATCTCCCAGCTATCCAGATGGATCGTGGTCAGCCCCCTACCCGGTGTTAGTGGCCCTAGTTTTTTCAACAACTCACCCTGAAAGTTCTCCCAGTGACGACGGTAAGCGTCGGCATTGAATTTATCACACTCGAATCCATGCCCCGCCCGTGGCGCGGGTCGTGTCGTCTGGCCTGTGCTGCGGGAAACAAATCGCATGATGGTCCAATCACCCTCGGGCACATCCCAGCGAAGTATCCCGTCGGGATTCATCTTGGATGTCAGGTCGATCACTCGCCTTAAATCGATCACCCTCGCCTCATCGGACTCCGGGTAATCTGCCTGTGGCATGACGAAGGTCGGCACCGTTTTATCGATACTGTAGGGGCGCACATCCTTTAGCGTCTTGATGTCGTAATTATCAAATTTCTCGACCTCCTCCTCAGGTGTTGGATATGCCAACACGGCGACATCGCGGAACCACTTGTTGCGGGTGGCCGTCTGTGCATTGTTCATTCCTGCAAAACGATTGGCTTGATGAGGTGGTGCTACGGGAAGTGATTGTTCCAACTTACTCGGCCCATGAACCTTCGTAATGCTGCCGACGAGGTGCTGCATGGAATCTTCCGGCTTCACCCACGATCCCCCGCTACCCGACCAACCGGGGCCGGTTCCCAGGATGAATTCCATCCCTAGCTCTTGGGTCGTCTTGACCGCATGCACCACATTGTCCTGCCATTGTGCACTCATGAAATCCACAGGACCGACAGGAACCCCGATGTTCACTTCGAGGAACAGCACACTGCCAATGCCAACGTCGTGCATCGCTTTCAAATCCGCCACCATCTCCTCACGGTTCTGATTGCCATCCATGAAATACCAATAAACACCGGGCCGTGCTGTGTCGGGCGGAGAGTTGAAATCGGTTTCCAGATCATTGCCGAAAGATGGAGATACAGCGACAGCAAGCGCCATGGCGAGTTTCGTTACTACTGAGCTTGCTTTCATAAATTGACTAACGGTTTCGCCTATTGCGATAACTAGGGACAGGACGACGATGAATGTCTCTTTTTCCGGGAAGGGCTACTCGATTGTCTCAGGGAGCTTTGAAGAAATGCGGAATGCCCCAGCAACAACACGGACCACGGCACGGTCTTCTTCCATGCGTAGAAGTTCGACGCCGTCCACCTCCTCAACGGGTTTCCCGTCGATGGTGACATTGGCAATTTCCGCAGCTGGAATAAACACGGTGGCCGAGGTATTTGGAGGAACAGTGACCTCCCACTGAAAGGTCTCACCCTCCAACTTCCAGCTACTGCTGATACGCCCGCGTATCGAATCGTAATGCCCTTTCGCCCACGTGACGCCCTTGCCAAGCTCGGGTTTCATGGTGATTTTTTTATACCCAGGGCCATCGGTATCAATGCCCAGCATGCTGCGGAACATCCACTCACTACAGGCCCCGTAGGCGTAGTGATTAAAGGAATTCATCCCGACATCGCCGAAGCCGTCTTTCTTGGTGTAGCTGTTCCATCGTTCCCAAATCGTGGTGGCTCCCTGCTCGATCGAATACCCCCAGGACGGATACGTGGTGTTCTGGATCAGACGGTAGGCTAGATCACTGCGGCCGATTTGTGTAAGGGTCGGGAGTAGAATTGGCACCCCGACAAACCCCACCGAAAGATGATAGTCCTTGGCTTTGATTCGCTCGACAAGATGCGCGGCGGCCTGGGTGCGTTGCTCTTCTGTGAGCAGGTCAAAATAGAGTGCCAGGCAGTATGCCGTTTGGGAATTCCCGGCAATGGTGCCGTCGGGCTTCACAAATTTCTGCTGAAAATTGCTGCGGATCTCGTTGAAGAGCATGGTGTATTTTGCCGCATCGTCCGCTTTGCCCAACTCCTCTGCCATGCGAGCCATCAGGCTGGTGGTGTACCCGAAATACGCGGCTGAGATAAGCTCTTTGGGAGTTTCCGAGCCAATCGCCAACCAATCACCAAAGCCTTTAACCTGGCCGACGAGGCCTTTCTGTTGATGGCAATAATCGATGAAGCGTGCCATCGCGTCGTAGTTGTCACGAATGATTTTTTCATCGCCGTAGACCTGATAGATTGTCCACGGGCAAATCACCCCGGCATCCGCCCAAGCGGGAGAGCCGTGACCGTGGAAGACCGGAGCCTGTTGACCGAAGGTGCCCGCTTTGTTCTGGGTGTCCATGAGGTCGGTGATCCATTTGGTAAAAAACGCAGCAACGTCTTGGTGATAGCAACCAGAGCGAATGAAGACCTGGGTGTCGCCTGTCCAGCCGAGTCGTTCGTCGCGCTGTGGACAATCGGTGGGGACTTCGAGGTAGTTCGACAGCTGCCCCCAGATGACGTTGCTGTGGAGCTGGTTAAGCATCGGGTTCGAGCACTCAAACGCGCTGGTCAACGGGGCGTCGGAATGGATGACGATACCGGTGATGGTTTCTTTACTTGGTTTTTCGCTTAGCCCCGTGACTTCGACGTAACGGAACCCATGGAAGGTGAAGTGGGGTTCGAAAACTTCCTCTCCCCCACCCTTCAAAATGTAATTATCAGCGGCACGCGCTGAGCGCAGGTTGTCGTGATACACAGTGCCATCGGCATTCAACATCTCGGCGAACTGCATGTGGATTTTGTCGCCCGCATTTCCGGTGACTTTCAAGCGTGCCCAGCCGGAGAAATTCTGCCCGAGGTCGAAGACGTAGGTATTCGGTTTAGGTTCTGTGAGTTCCAAGGTAGGCAGCTCCTGGGTTGGTCGGACGGGAACGCCAGGATAGGCTTCGATGACGGGCTTGATATCGGATCCGGCATTTACCTCGGACCAGGATTCGTCGTTGTAATTCGGTTTATCCCAGCCGGTAAGTTCCTTGCGAGCGTCGTAGGTTTCGCCCTCAAACATGTCGGAAAGAATGATCGGCCCGAAGCTTGCCCTCCACGTAGGATCGGACGCAATGACCTTGGTGGTGCCGTCGGCGTAGGTGATGTGAAGCTGGCTGAGGAGGCGGAGTTTTTTTCCGTATTGGTTTTGTCCGAGGATGCTGACATTACCACGGAACCATCCGTCGCCAAGGATGGCGCCAATCGCATTTGATCCATTCGCGAGCATGGTAGTGACGTCGTAACTGCGGTAGTAGATCCGTTTTCGGTAATCCGTCCAACCGGGGGTGAAGTATTCGTCACCGACGCGTTGGCCGTTGACGTGCATCTCGACGTGTCCTTGAGCGGTGACGTAAAGCGCGGCGCGGGTAACCTCTTTTGTTAGATCAAAATCTTTCCTGAGATACTGAGCGGGCAGGTAGGTTTTAAATTTTGGTTTCGCTTTCGGGTCATTCTTGAAATTGCGCACCGGCATCTGGGTTGGCATGTCGGGCACTGCGTCGTAACCGATCCATTGGGCGGTCCAGTCGGAGGGTTGTAGCAAGCCCATCGACCACATCGCAGGTTCGCTCCACCTTGACTCTATATTGAATTTATCCCGGACGGCGACTTTCCAGAATGCCTGCATGCCTGATTCCAGAGGCGCGCCGTTGTAGATGATTTGATTGGTTTCTACGGATTTTATTGTGCCCGTATCCCAAAGATCGCCGACGTCCTTATGGAGGATTTCGCGGCTGCTCGACACGAGAATCCGATAGGCTTTCTGGTATTGGCCACGAATTCCGGATTCAAGTTTCCAACTGAGACGCGGCTTGATGACATCGATGCCAAGTGGGTTAACCTGATACTCACAGCGCAGGTCGGTGACTTTCATCTCAGACTCATCCAATGCGCTCGCCCTAACGCACGAGACGGCCGCTATAGCGGCGGCTAAAAACAGATGTGGAATTTTCATGCTTATAAAAATCGCTGGATGCGTGGTCGCTCGGAATATCGCCGCCATACTTTCCGGCGCGTTTGTGATACAAATGACAATCACGATGCACACAAGAACCTCACTCAAAAAGCAAATTCCCAAGAGTATGCGGAATACAAAACCTGCCGTGAAAGATCGTCACTCCGAGCTGGTTAAATTTCATAACGCCGCTAACGCAGAGGACCCATTTCCAAGTTTCACTCGTGCTTGGCGCTCGTGACCTGCAGTATTAGGAGATTCAATCATTGGATGATGAAAAATACCAGAAAATTACGCGTGACCGCCCTGTGGATGATCGCTTGTTGGGCGACTATCGGCTCCGCTTTCGCGGTTGCGGAAAAATCCATGCCGCTACCGGGCGAGCTGTTTGAAGTCGATGGTCACACCGCCTTCTTGATCCTTCCTGAAAAAGTTACTGACGGCAAACCGATCCCCTGGGTCTGGTATGCACCGACAATTGGCAAACACCCAGACAGCACGGAGACATGGATGTTTGAATAATTCGTCGCCAACGGAATCGCCATCGCCGGTATTGATGTGGGTGAATCCCAAGGCAACCCGGCGGGCCGCGCGGTTTATTCCAAACTCTACAAGGAACTCACCGAAAAACGAGGTATGGCCAAAAAGCCCGCCATGCTGGCTCGCAGCCGTGGCGGGCTGATGCTCTATAACTGGGCAGCGGAAAACCCCTCATCGGTATCCTGCATCGCCGGAATTTATCCGGTATGCAATCTCGCCAGCTACCCAGGAATGAAGCGCGCCAGCCAAGCCTACGGCGTGACCGAGAAACAATTCGCCGATGTATTAAAAAATCACAATCCCATCGACCGACTCGCCCCCCTCGCCAAAGCGAACATTCCTATCTACCACGCTCACGGCGATAATGACAAGGTCGTGCCGATGGAGAAAAACTCGGCGATCATGAAGGAGCGCTACGATAAACTCGGCGGCAACATGACCCTGAAAATCATTAAAGGCGGCGGCCACGACATGGCGGCCGCGTGGTTCAATAACCAGGCACTCGTCGATTTCATTATCCAACACACAACGGCTGATAAGTAGGGTCACATAACAAAATAGGCTGAGGCCTATATTGTTGCAATTCACCTCATCAAACACCGCCCGGCTTCGCACCCCGCCAACCGCTCTACCACGAGCATAGCGCGCGCCTTCGCAACGCTGGGGGACTGCATTCGCGCCTCATTCTAAAAAAGGAAAATAGAACCACGAATGAACACGAATAGACACTAATAATGAATCGCTTATAAGGATTTTAGCGATCAATCCAAGGGGGAGACGATAAACACCTCTAAGTGGTTCATCATCAGTATCTAATCTCTATCCCCCAATCTTCCAATCTCCTTTCTACACTCATTCCAAGCTACGAACAGGCGGCCCCAACCCAGCCCCAAAGGGGCCCGTGCATACCAGCCCAGGGTGTAACCCTGTGTCATCCCCACAGCTCATTTCCGCGTTCTGAAGGAACGCCGCATCTCGATGAATCTTCAATCCGTAGCCAATCCTCAATGCGCCGTTCCTTCAGAACGGATTATCCCTATAATTTCCTATTCCCGGGGTTTCTCCCCGGGCTGATATGCTCTGCCCCGTTGGGGCACCAAATCAATCAAACCTCGTCGTTTTGAATGGGATTGAAGAAGCCAAAAGGAATTCGGGGTAAATAGGTTTGTCGACGCCCCAGAATCTCTTGTCCGGATGCTTTGCCACATTGCTGCCATGCTATACCCCCATACATCGGTGCGGGTTTCGGCTTATACCGCTTTCGAATAAAAAAATGTGCCTACTCGACGCGCACATGCAGCTCACGATCAATCAATAAACATCCACTCGCTTCAGATCATTACCAAGATTTGGCATTACTTCCGATCGTTACATTTAGCTCTATTTCACGGGCGCGGCCCATTCAGTCCATTCCGCTTGAGCGGCTCCTGCCTCGATGGCGCTGGGGTGAACCCGCACGCGATATCGCAGCTGGAGTAATTCGCCGGCCTTGATCGTGTGAGGCGCGTCGTGAATGACGGACGGGCTGAAATAAGGCATCGCTTCCGCAATATACCATTTCGCCGGATAATTGAGGTTTCCCGGATGATCCATGAACAGAAGGCAGCCGCCTTTCGGAGCAGAATACATTGTCCAACGAGCGGGTTGACGGTGGGACTTGCTGTCGGCCAGTCCTTCGCTGGTAAGGAAGGTTCCGCCACTCACCTCTTTGTTCATCCTGATGGAATATCCAGCATACCCGCCATAATCCTTGCCATTGGGCTGCCCGGGCAAAGGCGTGCGATCAAGCACGACATCGTTCTCTAAAGCTCGAAACTCAGACGTCCAGTCGATGGTGTAGGCACCGGTTTCATCCGGCGGAGAAATAATAAGCGCGCGCTTTTCCCGCATGATGTGCTTGGCTTGCTCCGCCGGTGCGTATGCCAGTGTCATGTCAACGTGCACCTCATTGTCATGCGAAACATCATGCTTTGTAGAAAGCAGCAGGGTCTTGCCCTCGGACTTCCCAGTGGCCGGGTCTTCCTCCCAGTAATTGACACCATTGATGTATTTCCAGGAAAACCAAAGCGCTCGATGCCACACATGATCCTTAGGACGAAGTCCGGAAAACACCTGACCAGTCGTTGTCGCCAGTGGATGGATGTAGGGTTTACCCTCCTCGGGGTTATGGTGGAGTGTCCAAATCTCCTTGCCGTTCATGCGCATTGAAATCGTATTTTCCGTTTCCTGGATTCCGTCCTGTTCCGCTGCCGCCCACTCGGTGCCCTTGGTTAACAACGATTTAAACCCATCCGACTGCATGGTTTTTGCATCGTGGCCGAGCAGTAGGGTGAAACATCGGCCTTTGCCAAATTGACTAACCAGCGCCGTGGGTTCCCACTTTCCTGTGGTCTTGGAAAACGATTCAGCAATTACCTTGGCACCAAGTTGAACGTGTGGACGAAACCACAGCTCGTCGGTGGTCTTGAATTTCTTCATCCCTCTGGTGATGGGGTGGCTGTCATCGCTGATGCGGACGTCGAATTCGTGAATCGCCTTATGCCCCGTGCCGTCCTTCCATGTGGCAATGCAAATGGCTTGGTAGTCATCCCAATCATAAAACGACGAGGACCCTGCGTGGATCACCACATGGCCTCCACCGTTGCGGACAAATTCCACATAAGCCGATTTCAGTGCGTCCGACCATGGCTGAGGCTTCTTGCCTCCATAGCCATTCCAATTACTGATCAACACATCGCAAGCCGCGAGACCTTGCGCCGTCAGTTTTTCAGGATCGGTAATCACATCGACACTAAACCTGCCCGCCTCATCCAGTATTTGCTTGAGCGCGGGCGTCGTCGTCTCCCAGTCATGATTGTTTTGCCCAGTCATGATCAACACCTGAATCTTATCCGACTCAGGTGCGGCAAACAACGTCGCCGAAAAAACCAGATACAGCAGGGTCAGTACGCTCAGATATTTCACGATCATCTATTAATAATTATACGGTTCGCGCATTTTGCGATCCATCATCGCCACCTGTTCTGCGGTGCCTCCCACAATCATTTCCTTTTCAGGATCCCACTTCAGGGACTTACCTGAGCGGATCACAATGTCTCCGAGATGGCTGATGGTGTCGCTGCGAATTGCCCCTTCCAATGGATTGATGGTCGGCTTGCGGCTTCTCATGCAATCGACGAAATTCTGACTTTGGCTCGTGCTCTCATAGGCTCGCTCATAGCTTGGATCCAGTGTTACCTTTTGAGGGTTTACAAACTCTCCATCCTTAAACAAATAACAACCACCCCTCGAGTAGCTCACCCAACCTTTGGTTCCGTGGAATGTGGTTCCATTCTCTTTGAAGGCACGATGATACTTCATCACATCTTCCTTAATGACATCAGCCGACGCAAACCTGACCTTAATGCCATTGGCATAACTGAAATTTAAATCCCACGTGCGCACCGTGTCATAGGCCACACCCTCAGGCGGCAAGGTTCCTGTGCCACTCATCTCCACAGGACCAGTATCATCCGTGTCCAATCCCCACTGAAGAATATCCAAGGGATGCGCTCCCCATCCTGCGATAAAACCAATCGCATGATCATAGCAGTGCCAGGAGCCTTCCATTGAGAACACTTCTGGACTGTAAGGACGAAGCGGGGACGGCCCTTGGTAAAGGTCCATGTTTAAATCTTCGGGAACGGGCTGCCCCAATGTCTCCATGGTTCTGTCGCTCTCCGCAAGATGAGGAGACCAAACGTCTACCTTGGTGATTTCACCAATATAGCCACTACGAGCGAGATCCACCGCCAACCTCGCCGATTTTTCTGATCGCTGCTGAGTGCCATATTGAAAAACAATATCTTTCCCCTCACACTCTTTGCGCAATTTCTTCGCCCAGTTGAGTGCAAGCCCCAAAGGCTTCTCCACATACATATCCTTGCCAGCCCGAGCCGCGGCAATCGCTACAGGCACATGCCAATGATCGGGAGTGGCGACGACAACCCCATCAATATCGTCACGTTGAAGAACTTCCCGAAAGTCCTGATATGGCTTGCAGACATCACTTCCATATCCCGCGTTGAGTTTAGCGGCATAATCCTCAGCTTTCGAAAGAAACGTATCCGCAGCGGCAACGACCTGGACGCCTTCCATCTTACCAAAATAGGCCCCGCCAATAACATTTCCACGACCACCACAGCCGATCGCCGCCAGCTTGATCACTTTTTCGGACGATTCCGTTGCGGCGCTCAATGAGCGGGGGAGAAAGAGGGGCAATGCAGCCGAGGCGATAGTCCCTTTGAGAAATTTTCTACGGCTGAATGAATTTTGCATAATGATTATTTGTTAAGATTTTACCAAGTCAGATGATAAGAGGTAACGCCATTACGCACCCCAATTCCGCAATCTCTCGAGAGAAAGTTTCACGTTGTCGGCACCTGCGATTTCGAGGGTTGTGGCACCGTCGAAACCCACGGCTTTGAGTTCATTGACAATCTCTGGAATATCGATCACCCCATCGCCCAGTGGAATCACCGCCATGCCGCATCCATACATTGATCCACGTTTTTCCTCCATCTCCGCGGGCATGTCTTTCCAGTGCACGTGTTTTATCCGTGCCCCAAAGGTCTTAATATAGTCCACCGGCTCCGCACCACCCAGCCAGCTGTTTCCGGTATCCAAACAGATCCCCACCGATTCCTCATGCCCCAGTCGATCGAGCACTTCGCCCATGGCATCGATGGAATCGGTGACGATACCGTGTGGCTCAATCAGCAACTCCACACCCAACTCCTCAGCCCATTGCAGTGGTGTTTGTAATTTCTCACAGATACTGAAAATCCGTTCCGCATGGGTGAGTTCTTCGCCGAATCGCGTTTTAGGATCGCCCTCCGTAGTGATCACATGCTTGATCCCCAAAAGCGCCGCCAGACGGATCGCCTTGATAATCTCCGCAGTGCCATAGGCATCCGGAGCTGTAGGATCGAGCAGATTGGCATGCGCACAAAACGCCGTCAGCTCTATCCCGGCAGCCTTGGCCATTTCTCGAATTTTTGCAGGATGGCTATCCAAGCTCACCGATGCGGAAAACCCATACTCCACACCCAGCATACCACCATTGTGGTTGTCTGTGATGTCCGCATACTGAATGCCCATTTCGGCAATCGCCTCAAACTGACGCGCCATTCCGGTAAAAGGCTCAACCAAGGCAAAACAACCAATTGTCATCTCTTTATTCATCATGCTGCGCAAATTAGCATCCCAACCCACCGCTTGTCGTTCAGCCACCTTCAGTGAAAGATATTGAACATTTGGCTTCTCCAAAGAGTAAATCTTGATACGCTTCAGCCATGGCTCAACCGCGCGCACCCATCTACCAGGAGCATGGGAAAACCTATCATGCGGATTCCTGTGAGCCACTCATTCACGCCGTTGATCAAGGCGACCTGGAACTGGCTGCACTGGGACGAGCCAACTACCCGGGCCGGCAAATCCCTGACAAGATCCTCCCGGGCCTTCGATCAGTAGGCTACTGGGATGCCATGCAAGAACAGCAGTGGGGCTTGCCATGGCACAGGAATGAGGGCATCGAATTGAGCTTTCTGGAAACTGGTCGCGTGGCATTTTCCATCGAGGACAAAGACTTATTCCTTGATCCCGGCTCGCTGGCAATCACCCGGCCGTGGCAACCGCATAAACTTGGCCGCCCCAATATCGGCATCGGTCGTTTATACTGGATCATTATCGACGTCGGTGTCCGCCAACCTCACCAGGAATGGCGCTGGCCCGATTGGTTCATCATGATGCCGGAAGACCTGGCTGAGCTCACCGCCTTCCTGCGGGAAAATGAACAACCCGTCTGGCGAGCAAGCAAAGAGATCAGAGACTGCTTCAGCCAGATCGGCGAGGCCGTCAAGAACGACAAAAGTCCATCGCGTCTAGCCGTCTATGCCAACGAACTCTTTCTCCATCTGCTTGAACAGTTTCGCGATCAGAAGGTCTTCCGCAACAAATCCCTCACCGACGCCCAGCGCAGCGTTGAACTGTTCCTCGATTCACTACGGGGAAGCATCATGGAAGAATGGACCGTAGATTCCATGGCCGAGTGTTGCCGGCTTGGGGTGACTCGCTTCACTCATTACTGCCGTCAAATCACCAACCTCACACCACAGCATTACTTGAACAAAGTGCGCCTCGACGCTGCCACCGAAATGCTAAAAAACTCACCCGAAAAATCCGTTACAGACATCGCCTTCGACTGCGGGTTTTCAACCAGCCAATACTTTGCCACAGCCTTCAGAAAGCAGCACCATGTGAGTCCTTCCCGCTATCGTAAGCTGCATGGCTTATCATCCCATGATCTCCCATAATCTCACCACCTTGTCCTTATTAAAAAGGAAATAACCGTCCGCTTCGCAACGTGTAGCTATGAGCACACCCTGAAAGGGTTGGGGACACGACTGGAATCCATCTCAATAATACAAAGCATGAAACGAATCACCACCATCTACTGCTTATCCGCCTTGCTCGCCCTTGCAGTGAATCCGAGCTACGGAGCGAAAAAGAACGCGCATAAAGCCTGGACGAATCCTGATACAGCGCTTCAAGAAGACCCTGATTTTGCGATCCAAGGGGAATACGGAAGTGCCGAGGCGGGTGCCGCATTAGGAGTGCAGGTAGTAGCGCTCGGCGATGGCAAGTTCAACGCATACCTCCTCGAGGACGGCCTGCCAGGTCTGGGATGGACGCGTGAAAAAAGTCGCACCGTTTTAGAAGGCGCGCGTGATGGCGACGCGGTTAAACTTTCACTCGCAGCCCCAAAGATCACCGCCTCGATACTCGATGGTAAACTGACTCTAACTGACGAAAACGGAAAGACCTCCGTTTTGCCGCGCATCGAAAGAACCAGCCCGAGCTTGGGAGCAACACCACCTGAGGGCGCGGTGGTTCTCTTCGACGGAAGTTCCGCTGAAAAGTGGAAAAACGGCAAAGTCGAGAACGGCTACCTTCTCTCCACCGGATGCACCAGCAAACAGAAGTTCAACAGCTACAAGCTGCATCTTGAGTTCCGCACGCCCTACATGCCGACAGCTCGCGGCCAAGGCCGTGGCAACAGCGGCATCTATCATAGCGGTCGTTGGGAAACCCAAGTGCTCGATTCCTTTGGCCTCGAAGGCAAAGACAATGAAACCGGTGGCATTTATTCTATCTCCGAACCGCGCCTCAACATGTGCCTGCCTCCGCTCACGTGGCAAACTTACGACGTCGATTTCACCGCCGCGAAGTTTGATGACGAAGGCAAGCGCACCGCCTGGCCGCGAATCACCGTGAAGCTTAATGGTGTGCTCGTGCATGAAGATCTGGAACTGAACAAGGACTTCACCACTGCGGCGCCCATGAAGGATCCGCTCACATCCCCTGAAGGTCCGGTGTTCATTCAAAACCACAACAACCCAGTGGTTTACCGCAACATCTGGATTGTGCCCGGTAAGTAATCGCTTCATAGCGCCAACGGCGCGCTTCCCTCAAGGAGCGCGGGCGTCTCGCCCGTTTGAGCGGTGACCAATGTTCTCTCCAACTCCCGAAAAAACTCAATTCAGAAATATTTATATTTATTCATGACGATCATCATGAAATCACTTCTCCTCTCTTGCCTACTGCTTCTCGGTGCCCACCTGGCAAACGCCCAGCCACCCAACATCATCCTCATTTACATGGATGACATGGGCTACGGCGATATTGGTTGTTTTGGCTCCACCAAGAACAGAACACCAGTCATCGATAATATGGCCAAGGAGGGCATACGCTTCACGGATTTCTATGTCACCAGTACAAAAAAAGACGTCAGGTCAAACATTTAAACATTCATCCTGAAGCTTCTTGAAGGCCTGCCTTATCTCAGTGTCATTTTTCGTCGCACGCCGTGAGTTCGCTATTGACCGGCTCACTGCGCTCGGTGCTCCCATACTAAGTCTAGCACTCAACCACGAGTTACTCGCCAGATTCCGTTGCCGCACCAATAACGCTGCAAGTCCCTTGCGCCAGTCCCCCTTAGGCAATTCTTCCCAATGACTTCGCGACAGTCCAAATACCCGCTGTGCAGCCTCAACAATACGCGTTGCCGCGCTCTCCTTTTCCACGATTGTCTGTGGTCCGTTGAAGCTAGTCGCGAATCTCCTCATACCATCTCGCTCTCCAATCTTCGTTTGCTCCTCAAGGATCGACAACAGCTTCTCCCGCATCGCCTCGGACCCGAAATACCAACCTCGACGCAAAGTCGATTGCAAGCTTTGTCCATCGGGGAGTTCCAGTCCGGCAACCTTGTATTCACTCCAATCAAAACTGTGTTCCAAGTCCTCTATATACCGACGCCTCCCCCCACTGTCATCGCGGTATCCCTTAGCCTCCAAACCAACTGACACGGTGATCCACTTACGGCGTTTGCGCTTTGGCGCTACATAGTCCGCAAGACTGCTCCAGCGATACGCCTCGATACCATCTCTGCGACTTACCAACCCAGCCCGCACTGGATTCAAATGAATGTAGTCCAGCAATGAGCCTAGGTATTCTCCCTCCTCTACCGGTTTGGCCTTGTAGCGATCACCAAACAATCGCCCCCACTGACGATGGCGCGCATTAAAGCGTTTCGTCCAAGTCGCTTGAAACCACTGCATCCCTGCAACGAGGTTCCCCAATGGCGTGCCTAATAAAAGATGATAGTGATTGCCCATTAGTGTGTAGGCAATCAACTCGAATTCATACATTCCTACCGCCTCCATAAGCGTTCGCTCGAAATTTATACGGTCTTCGTCATCAAGCACGATCGGTTCACGCCGATTTCCACGTGCCATCACGTGATACAACGCGCCTGGATACTCAACTCGTCGATCTCTCGCCATTCCTCAAAATAGAGCATCCCCTCATCACATGTCAAAATGTTTGACCTGACGTTTTTTCTCGCTTTGGTCAGCCAAAGCGAAGCCCCTGTATCCTGGCAGACTGGTCGGACCTGGAATGCACTAATAAAAGGTTGCACCGGGTTGGAGTGGAGACTTAGGGTTATTTTTGTATATTTGAGACGATGAAAAATCTAGTTTTGGTTCTATCGCTTGCAGCAGTTATCGGAATCAGCACTTGGTTTTTCCTGAAATCAGATGCGGACGCGTATAAAACCGCTCCCCCCCCCGTCTTGACGGATTCTTCCAAGGGCTCGGGAGAGGTAAAGCCGAGAGATCCGAGCCAACGGCAGGCCGAAAGAGTGAGAGAGTCTGGTGAATCCGCAATACCACAATCCGAGGCCTCGTCAGGTGAGGATCTGGCGTCCCCTCCGGCACCGCAGGGCGATAGCGACCGAATCTCGAATATCATCGGTAATGAGGCTTTGGACTTCGATGAGGTCGTTGCACAGCTTGTGGATCTGCTTCCAGACCTGGGAGAGGACGATCAGGTTGAAGCCGCTCATCACATCGTAAATTTGTTGGACGACGACGCCGTTGTTGAGTTTGCACCGCTTCTTATTGATAACAGGCTTCCTGCTCCTGCGCTGGAGGTGATATATCCCGATTTGCTCAACCGCCCGCATCCCGTGGGCATGCCAATCCTCGCTGCGATTGCCGACCAGCCTGAGAATCCGATAAAGGAAGATGCCATCGCGACTCTTGAGTTTCTCTACGGTAATCCGCCCGCTCAGACAACGTGGCAAGCTTGGGTCGAGCGGAAGCTGGCCGAATAATACCGGAACCCGGTAAGGTTTATACGCGAAGTGGGCTGGGAACGCTGACTCTATCGATGTATGCCCGCGTCGAACGATCTAAAGGTTATTTGAATTTGGTAATGATCTGACGCGTAGTGCGCTCTCAGACTAGTTGGAACGGGGAATGTGCGCGGAGAATAGTCAGGTTTTTATTCGAAACTGGTATTAGTTTTCCAGCTCGATTCCCATGGTCTGGTAGGAACCTTTCACGCCTCCGGCAATGGGGATTTTCACGAGTCCCTGGCCGATCAGCACTCCGAACGATTCGTCTTGAAGAAACACGCCGCTCATGGTGGATGCCGTTGCGGGCGCGGGTAGTCTCAATCTACCGCTGAAGATGCCTCTGGTGCCGAGTGCTCGGCCGGTGAAGGGCACGGCGTTGGTGGGGGCGACGCCCAGGAGGCGGAGGTTGTCCCGCAGGCTCAGGCGGGCGGGCATGACGTCCGCTGTGGGTGCGAAGTAGGTGACGTTGATGCCACGGAAGGTCAATCCAAGCGCTTGGGCGAGGGCTTCAGCTCGGGGGACCGAATACCAGCGGCTCGTGTTCGCGTTGAGATCGAAAGGACCGAAGCCGTTGGGATACGAGGTGGCAGTGGCGTCAAGCACGCGTGCCCATTTCAGACCGGTGGTGGCGGACTCAGTGGCCGGACTGCGCCCTGGGACATTGAGGGTGCCGATGTCAATGATGCCTCCGAAGTAGGAGGGTTTATTTTTGTAAGGCGTGAGCCAGACGACGGCTTGATTTGTCTGCGAGAGGCAGAGCGAGCTGGTGAAGGCCTGGGCATCTCCGAGCAGGCCAGAGAGCGGGATGAGGGCCTTGGAGTTGACCTTGCCTCTGGCGTAACCAATGCCTCCAGGCGTTGTCGTGCGATCACCGGCGGTGTAGGGTGGGAAGGACAGGGTCAACGCGGGATTTCCACCGGGGATGCGAGCGGCTTTGGCCAGCCGGAAGCCGCGTGCCGTCACACTGGACACGGGATTGGTAGCACCTGTGACGAGATCGGAGTCGTTGCTGATCACCAGGGAGTAGGACACGGCGGGGAATTTCCGAAACGCCGGAAAAACAACGCTCACGTTCAGAGGCGAGGCACCGGGCGTAATGCGGCCTCTGGCAATGCGTCGCCTTTCACCGAGACGCTGCAGCGTGGCAGTGTAGGCGGGATTCGGGGTCCTGGTGCTCGGGCTGGAAATGGTGAGCTTGAGCTTGCCGACAGGCAGGCCTCCATCTTCGAGCAGGACTTCGTAACTGCCCGCAGGGCGGTAGGGTTCCAGAGCAAGATCCAGCAGCAGAGCGTGCAGCACTCGTCTGCCTTGTTTGATCTTGATCACCACGCCACTGTGGCGACCAAGGCCAAGCACAGTACCGCTGACGAGGCCGGTGGTGCGGTCGAATCTGACACCGGGGGGCAGACCGGTGACGGCCAGAGTCTGACCAAGAGGCATCGGGTAGAAGATCGCCGCGAGGTCAAAACTAACGACATCGCCGACATAAAAACGCGAGGGCAGATTGCCGAGCAGGAATTCCTGGAGATCAGAGAAGCCGTTGCCGTTGCTATCGGTGGTCGCGGGCAGCCGGGTGACGTAGATGTCGTAGGTCTTGGTGGTGCTGGCGTCGTGGGATGTGACGACGACTTTGATTGTCTGATTTCCCAATGCCAGTGCGATCGGATCACTCGCCGTCCCCGAGGGGACCGGTGAGCCGTCCACTGTGATGGTGGAGGAAGGGTCGACGGCGGTGGGAGTGAAAGTGGCGGTATCGATGAGGTAACCCACATCGATGGAGAACCACCCCGATGCCGGGACAGCCCTGTCAAAGGCACCCATCGAGGTAATGAGATCTTTCAGGTCGGCGTTGCTGATGTCAGCCTCATAGGCGCCGATGTCCGCCACCCCGGAAATAGGAAACCCGCGCTGATCGGCGCTGTCCGCAGTGCCGATGGCGGCATTGATCGCAGGGCTGCCATTGAGCAGGGCGTGAGTGCGGGTGGGGCCGCCATTGTCGGCGAGGGGGGCAAGCAGCGGGGCCGGGTTGACGATGTCATCGCCGGTGAGTCCGGTGACAGCCGAGTCGTCGCCAATGAGATTGGCGCCGAGGCTGGTGAACTGGCTGCTGTCCGAGGAAATGTCCGCGCTGCTGAAATCGCCGTCGGTATTGCCGGCGACAATGCAATTGTTGATTGTGAGCGACGGACCTGAACTATAGTGGTTGTAAATGCCGGGGCCGCTGTTAAAGCTCGACGTATTGGCGGTGACGGTGCAATGATTCAACACCGCTGTCGATTGGTTGAAAATACCGCCTCCCCAGGTGGCGCTGTTGCCGGAGATGGTGCAACGGGTGAGCGTGAGGGTGGACGGTTCCAAGGAACCTACCTTCTGGTGGTAAATGGCCCCACCTGAATTGTTCGCGGTGTTTCCATGGATGGTGACGCCATGGAGATCGAGACGGCCCCGGTTGTAGATGGCGCCTCCGTGTCCTTCGACCCCGTCCCCGTTCGCGAATCCCCCGGTGAGGGTCAGATTTCGGAGGGAGAGATACCGTGTATAGGCGACCTCCAGGATGCGGGATGCCTGGTTGCCGTTAATGGTGATGCCTTCCGGCAAACCGGACGCATCGATGGCGATGTCGGACTCGGCGAGCAATTGGGTTCCGCCCAGTGTGATGGTCTGGCCGGAAAGGCTCGGGTGAAAAACGATGCCCGAGGCGTTCGCTCCGGCGGCATCGCGCAGGGCTTCACGCAGGGAGAGATTGGGACCGGCGGGGACATCCAGTTCATCCAGCAAGGTGTTGACGGTGAGCGCCGAGGTTTCAAAAGCCCCGATGTCGGCCACTCCCACGACATCGACGCCTCGCTGATCCTGAGAGCTGGTGCTGCCGGTGGAACTGCCGATGGCGACGCTGCCGATTTGCAAGGCCATGGTCCGGGTGAGTCCACCGTTGTCCGCCAGTGGATTCAGGCGCGGGAGAACGGGTGCGGCACTGGTGCCGATGAGAATGCCATCAGCAGGGAAATCCGCGGCGACATTGGTGTTCTTGCCGACGATATTTTTTCCTGAGACATTGATGTTGGGCGGGACGAGGCCCGGCCCAAAGTCGACGCCAATGCCATTGTCAGCGACGATGGAATTTTCAATCGACAAGGCACTCGTGCCGCCAAGGTAGATAGCCGGCGCTGTCGTTTCTCCCACGATGTTCTGGCTGATGGTAGAATGGATCAGGGTGACTGAACCTAGGCTATTGTTCATGATAGCGGAGCCGCTGTAGCTGGCCGAATTGCCGGTAAGCGTGCAGCGGGTGAAGGTGACTTGATCGGCGTTCTGGAGATAGATACCACCTCCGGAGAAGCCGGCGGTATTGTTCGATATCGTGCAGCGGTTGAGATAAATCACGGCGCCACTGGCATAGATTCCCCCACCACCGCCTGTCGTAGTATTCCCCGTGATCGTACAGTCATTCATGGTGACGGTTCCACCGGGGGCTCCGATTCCACCACCGTTATTGGTCCCGCTGCCACCGGTGATCGTGAGTTGATTCAAGGTGGAGTTGTTGCCGGTGTACATGACCAATGAGGCATTGCCTCCGCTGATGGTGATTCCGCCCGCCAAAGGCGAGGCGTCGATGATGCAATCGAAGGCGTCCACCGGGCCCCGCGTCAGGGTGATGGTCTGCCCCGCGAGGGCGTTGGCAAAGAGAACCACCGGCTGGCCGGAGGGCCCGAAGTCCATATCCCGCAGTGCCTCCCGCAGCGAAACGTCGGGACCGCTGGGCCTGTCGTATTCATCGACGGTGGTGGTCACGACGACCGACCCGGATTCGAAAGCCCCGATGTCCGGCGAGTTCCGAACCGGAATACCGCGCTGATCCTCGGTGTTGGCGCTGGTGGTGGCGGCATCGATGGCCGGGCTGCCGGTCCGCAAGGCCATTGTCGGCGTGAGGCTGCCGTTGTCGGCGAGTGGATGGAGTAGCGGATCGACTCCGACCTGGTCATTGTTGGTGAAGCTGGGTGTGCCACCGCCGGTGCCGACGATGTTGTAACCGCCGCTGGTGAAGCTGCTGGAACCACCGATGGTTGTGTCATCAATGTCGGTGTTGGTGTTGCCTGCGATGATGCTGTTGGAGATGATGACCTCTGTGAAATTAGACTGCCGGGCCCCAACTCCACTTGCAAAATCTACCGGGGCCGTGTTGGCGGAAACCGTGCAATGATCCAGTGTGGTAGTACCGAGCTGATTGTGGATGCCGCCACCGCCGGCGTCAGCCGTGTTGCCTGACAAGGTGCACTGGGACAACACGGCGCGCACCGTGGCGCTACCGATGGGCGTGGCGGTGTAGATGCCACCGCCGTAGATGCCTGACGTATTCCCCGTAATACTGCACTGGGTGAGCGTCAGCGGACCGGTGTTGCTGATCCCTCCTCCGGGGCCACTACCGACGTTGTCGGTGAAGAACGATTTCGTCGCTGTCAGGGAACCGCCGTTGTAAATGGCTCCGCCATTAGACGCTGCGTTGTCGGAAAAAGTGCAGAGATGCATCGTTGCGATCGTTCCCTCATTATAGATAGCCCCACCGGAATTTGGGGCGGTGTTGTTAGAGAACACACAACGCTCCAGCATCAGCGTGCCGGTGGCTGTATTCCAGATGGCACCCCCGGCGGTAGGCGAGGTGTTGTTGGTAAACGTGCAGTCAGTCGCGGTCAGGGTGCCGACCGAGTAGATAGCCCCTCCTCCGTCGGTGGGATTACCTTTTCCGTTCCCTCCATCAAAGGTAATCCCCCGCAGGTGGACCACGGCATTCTGCCTATTGACGTATAAAATCCGCATGGTGGCCGCGGACACCGTGATGCCCCCCGGCAGATCCGAAGCGTCAATGATGACCCCGGCGCTGCGCGGGATCTCAAGCTGGCTGCTGAGTGTGATCGTCAGGCCATTCAGGGAGGGGTCGAAAACCACCTTGCCCGCTTCCGGATTGTCAGAATTGTTGGCCCGTCCCACCGCCCAATGCAAGGAACCGGTAGTGAAGCCGGCGTCCGTGTTGGTCACGGTGTAGGTGGTGGCTGACGCATTAGTGCCGACAAGTATGATGGCGGCGAGCAGGGCGAGGCCCTGTAGATGGTTTGTGAACATGGGTGTTTTGTGCTGGCTGAGTTGCGTGAATTTAAAAGTATTCGATTCACCCCAGCAGAGCACCATTGCGGTGCCGCAGTAAAACAACAGCGTGATCTATGAGAGAAATTGTCGCTCAGTCAAGTGAGGAGTTACGATTTTTCGCACCACCCCAACCCAAGAGAACAAGGACACCCATAATTTTTGGTTGACGAGAATGCGCCGAAATGTTCAATTGAACACAATGAAGGTAGCGCTGTCAATCGGCAGAGATTTGCTGCGAGTGTTGGGCGATTCATGGGGCATGGGAAAGCGATAAAAGGAAAATCGGCTTGCAGAAAGAAAGGTAAATATTGAGGATCTTGGATTGAATATTGGGTGTGCCTATTTTTCTGCAATGATACCAACTTTCACTAGACTCGGCGTATCTCACCTCTGACGTTGAATATCCTGAGTGGTTCAGATTTTTGACAGAACTCTTTGTGATTACATCGTATATTCTGTGATTCACCATGCACTTTTCACCCCTGCCGAACCTGTCAAAACTAGTTGCAGCGGCAATGTGTGCAATTGTCTTCATGTCGGCGCCAAGGCTTACAGCCGCCGTACCAGAAGCAGACGAAATCCTCAAGACGCTCAAGCCGAGCCATCCACGTCTGCTGATAGACGCTGCAAAAGTCCGGGAACTTCAAAATCTGGTGAAGCGGGATGAAGTGGCGAAGAGGCTTTATGAAAAAATCAAACTCCATGCTGACAGTGCCCTCAAAGAAAAGCCTTTCGTTTACGAGCTGCGTGATGGCAGGAGATTAATTTATGTCAGTGGTGATGTTTTGAAACGCGTCCAAAGCCTTGCCTTCACATATCTGATCACGCAGGAAAGGAAATATGCGGATCGCGTGTGGGTCGAGCTTCAATCGGCATCCGAGTTCAAGGATTGGAATCCCGATCACTTTCTCGACACCGCAATCATGACCAAAGCTCTTGCGATTGGCTTGGATTGGCTGTGGGACGAATGGACTCCACAACAACGGCAGGTTCTCCAACAGGCGATTGTCGATAAAGGACTCGAACCAGCGATGAAGGTCTATGGAATGAGTAGAGGCGGATGGTCCAACGTGACGAACAACTGGAATCAGGTCTGTAACGGAGGCATTGGGATGGGTGCCTTGGCGGTGGCTGAAGTAGAGCCCGAACTGGCGGGCAAGATTATACACAATGCCGTAAAGAGTATTCCGACGGCGATGAAACCATATGCCCCCAATGGCGCGGGTCACGAGGGAGTTGGATATTGGAGTTTTGGAAGTCTTTACAACATCATGCTGATCGCCTCCCTTGACAGTGCCTTGGGCACTGACTTCGGCTTGAGCGAGATTGATGGTTTTAAGCAAAGTGGTGATTATCAGATCTATCTGTCGGGCAAGAAGCGCCGGGCTTTTGATTTCGGAGACAGCGGACGGACACAAATTTCCACTCCCCAGCATTCCTGGATGGGCCGCAAGTATGGGATTTCGCGTTACACATGGTTCCGTCAGAATGCTCTGTCTGAGGGACAGGGCGGCAATCTTTGGGATCTTCTGTGGTTCGATGACAGCGCTGCGAATTTCTCTACAAAAACCATGCCCACCGACAAGCATTTTAGGGGAGTGGAGGTCGCCTCGATGCGCGATTCCTGGGCAAAGGATGATGGTTTCATCATAGCCATGCAAGGCGGGTATAACGGCGCGTCGCATCGCCACCTCGACCTTGGTTCCTTCATTCTAGAATTGGGCGGGGTGCGCTGGATCATTGATTCCGGTAAAGAAGGGCAAACATACCAGCGGCACAAAAACAACACCGCTCGCAATGATTTTTATCGTGTGCGTGCGGAAGGGCATAACACCTTGGTGATCAACCCCGATAAGGGTCCGGATCAGGATCCGAAGGGTCGGGCTAAATTTACCAATTTCATCTCGGAAGAATCCCAGGCGGTGGCCACCCTCGACCTTACCGACGCTTATGAAAAAGAGGTAACAAGCCTTACTCGTAATTTCCATTTAGAGCGCGGTAAGCACCTTACTGTCACGGATACGATTGCCTGTAAGACGCCATCGGAAATCTGGTCGTTTTTCCACACCGATGCCGATGTCGTACTGAGTAACGACAAACGGACAGCGTATATGAAGAAGAAAGAAAAGATCTTTCGCATGAGGCTTGGGGTACCTGATGACGCCGTTTTTCGACTTTTACCTGCAAACCCGCTGCTAAGCTCGCCAAACCCCAATGTGCAGACGCCCAACAAGGGCCGACGTAAAATCGCCGTCCATTTGACCAACGTAACGAAAACCGAGATTGCCGTTCGGTTTGATCTTTTCAAAGACCCGACCGCCAGTGAAGAGTAATAGGCTCATATCAGATTCGAATATAATGCTGACTGTTCACCGCGCACAAGCAGTTCACAATCAACCAACTTTCCGCCCGATCGCGTCAGATCAATACCAAGATTGGGTATCATTCAAAAGGGCCGAATTCCGCGAGACTGAACACGGCAAACCCCGGCTGCCTTCTATCTGGAAACAGCAAAAGGAAATCCCGGGATTCCTCGCTGTATCCCACGTAGCGATCGTAACACGGGACCGGCTTCCCTTTGTCATCGACGTAGCCTAGAGTCATACGGTACATGCCATTGTCATCGGGGATGGGCTTGATCACGACTTTGTTACCGGATTCCACATTACTCATCGCGGCACCGAGCTTTGCGACCGCTGGCTGCTGACTATAGTTTGCCACCAGCGCCTTGCCTTTGGAAAACCCCAATGCTCCAGGATCAATGACATCAATCCGGTAAGTCTTATCGGTCATGTTGGGAAGCAGAACGAGGACTAAGCGTTTGGCATTTAACGGGTAAATAAATGTGCCGAGCGTTTCCACGGTCTCTCCATTTTTTTTCACAAGAAACATCGTTCCCTTTTCCGCCGGGAGCCACTCCGTGACAAACTTTGAGCGTAGGGTGACGACCTCATCGGTGAGCATTTTCCACTCTCCCTCCTCGTCTTTGGTGGCGAGCATGACCTTTTCCGTACCCGGCAATGTGGCCACACAGAGAATACGTAGCGCGAGTTGGTTCTTTTTTAGCTCTTCAGTTCCAGTCTCCTCTTGAGCTGAAACTGTCATTGTGGACAGGCCCATGAAGAAACAAAGACAAAGGAATCGTGTATAAACAGATGAGTATTTCATAGCATTGGTGATCAATGGGAGGTCAGACTTCATTTGCCCGCAACCAACGGAATGACAGAATCTTGAAGCGGCGTCCAAACATTTTATTCTCCACTGAGAGACTATCAGAGGCTGAAGGCCAACCGTCTTGCGCCTCGGGCTCATCTGTGACATCCACATATTCGGGCACCCGCTGCACCACCGCTTCACACCAGGCCTTGGCCTCAACCTTCGTCCCCGAACTATCCAGAGATTCACCATAAGCACGGATGGTGAAGGTATCCGAGCGGACGGTGATTTGTGGACCGATGGCCGTAAGCAAATCCGCTTGGCTGAGGTGACCCGGACTAGCTACGGCGCGCGCCGGTGCAGGCTCATTATCCACGGCACTACTGCCGTCTAAAGTCCCGAAATCGGCGGAAGTAATTGCACGTCCGCCAGCAATTAGGTTCGCGTTCAAGCCTGATTTATCGATGGCCGATTGCAGAGCGCCAAGCACTTGATGGCCTGGTTCGCTGCTGTTCGGCCGGCGGTTGACGAAATCCGCCATGCTGAGAAAGGGCCCACGATCTTTGACTTCTGTGACGATGGCGGCGGCAAGGGTTTCAATTTCTGTATCACTCAGGCTACGCAAGCCCATCCAGTCGCCTTCATTACTATCCGTTTCCGTGCTGACAGCGTAGCCCAAGGTGCCGAATGGATTGGCAAACTGTTTTGTCGACCCGCCTGTGGTGAGCAACTCCTGATCGCGAACGCTGGAAAGCAGAGCGGCCCAGGCTTTCACCGAAGTCGAGTTCACGTTGAAGGCTCCATCGACGAGTAAGTATTTCGGTAAGAGATTGATGGCGGAGTTCTTGAATACAGCCCCGTTAAACAATTCATTAGCGGCTTCATCGGGTGTCTTCGAAGGGTGAAAGACAAAGCGTTTGTTGCGCAATGGCTTCACATCTTCAGCGAGATCCATGAACTGCTGGCGCGGCGACCGGGTGTCTGTCATCCATTCAGACTCATTGCTACCTGTTCCATCGACAATCCCCGAAAGAAACCACGAGTCCCAGAGCGCGGTGTTCACCATCCATGAGTGATCGGTGGTGACATTAAACGTGGTTCCGCTTCTTGCGTTACTAAACACTTGCTCAGGGCTGATATGAGGCACCCCGTGCGAATTGCCAATGGCTTGAGCAACCGGCGGCTTGGCATACGGTCTGCCGCAAAGAGCGACCGCCGTTGAAGGAAAGGAATCACCACCGACGGCAGCCCCGCCTCCTGGATCCCTGAAATGCCCGCAAAACCCCGCTGCTACGGCCTCCTTAAACGCTCCAATGGATAGCGGTGGAGAGTATGGGATTCGCCTGCTGATGACGTTGAAACTTCCGCCGAAACCCGGTTGCCGACCGCCACCAACGTAGATATTTCGCCCGCCGTCACCGGCGGCCAGGGTTCGAAATTGGTAATTCATTGGTTCAGCCGTCACAAGGATTTGCGAATTGTGACGATCTTCTTCAAGTTTCTTAAAGTGATTTCCCCTACTGCTCACTGGCATACTGCCAAGCATAAATGGCCGGGAAGCGATGGAATCGGGTGCTTTCTCACCCGAAGACTGCTCGACATTTTGAAGAAAGCTCAGCATCATAATCGGTTGAGGTTCTGCAACAAACTCACTGACCGGACGAACTTGTGAAGGATTGATAACCGGTGGAAGGCTCTCGTCGAGAAGATCACCATTGAGATTTCCAAGTCCGTTTAAACTCATACTTTCAGTTTGCCACCCCTTTTGCGTAGGCCTCTCCTGTCTTGGACCAATCCATGTGTTAAAAGATGTTACCCCATATGACGTGCCCCTGTTTGTCTTTCTTCGTTCAGGTATCCTCAGCAGTTGGAAATCTACCTTATCGTCAGGATCAAGATTTTCCGCTCTCAGGTTCCACGTGGTGACAAGCACGCCGCCGCTGGGCACAAATCCCCTGCGAAGATTGAGATCAAAACCGCTTGCAGTACTCGACCCGAACACGGCCGCCTCTCCAGCTTGAATAGTAAATCCAGCAGCATTTGTTCCCGTGGCGCCACCTTCAATGTAGCCGCGAAATATGTCTAATGTGGTCGGATACGAGCGTGTCGTTATTGGCGGAGCTGATTCCCTCTCGATATTCCACTTCAAGTCGTAGGGAATATCACTGATCTGGAATGGAAGCTCTAGACCTGGCGTATACACAAGCGGCACATCATTTGGGTTTCTTACCGCCACCATTCCGTCGAGCCGCATGACCATTTTGTATTTTCCGCTATTGCCCTGCTGCACTGCCTGCAAAGAAAAAATGAACTGCAGCGCCTGCATTGTGAGCTTTTTGTAGAGATAGTGCCGGTCGGCTACCGCGTCTTCTCGGTTATCTGGCATTTCCATACTTGGACTTCCCCCGCTCCATACCAGCTCATCGGAGACCGAGTGAAAGAGAAAAAGCTCCTCAAGATTAATCCCCCACTCAGATGAGGTCTCCTTCACCGAACTCCATGAAGCGGGAATACCTGCCGAGTTCGAAACGTTGCCGCTTTCGTCGATGTTGAACCAATTCATCCGGCCATTAGCCAAATACAGCGGCTTGTCTTCCAGTTGCTCTACTGGCCGGGAAAGCAGGTTACTAAGATCTCGCTTGAGACGGCCACTGCGCACATCCGCGAGCACTCCGGCGGAGTGCACGGTCAGCTCGTGACTGAAATTGCCCACGCCCTTACCACCGAGTTCAGCGGCGAGATTCACTTCATCCGTGGAGAGTGTCTTGTCCCTTTCGCCCTCCTCCCATTCGAGTAGAGCTATTTCGGGGAAGACACGGTGGTTGATATATGGTGGGGACTGCGAGTCAAAGAGCGGATCAGAGACACCGTAAGAAGAGGCGGCGATGTTACTCGGACCAGCATTCACCTTGGCCTTGACGGATTCATCGGAAGTCCACCAGGCAACTCTGCCATTTTTCCTACCGGAGCTCACGGCATACATCGGAACGCGCACTTCATCGTCCACTGTGGCTGTATCGCTGAGACTATTTGGTCCAACCAGTAAAGCCAAATCAGAGGTACCTGCCAAACCGCCATTGGCTTGGTTTGCACCGGAGGCAAGCCAAGTGCGAAATTCCGGATTACGCGATCCCGGTGTTTCAGGGCTGCTGGCGTCTGCGGAATTCCGTTCCCAGGCGTCGTAAACGGCGACCCAATGCGGCTGACCATCTGATGCCAAGGTCCCGGCATCGTGCGGGGCGGAAATGCGCGTGTCCGGTCCGAGTTCTTTCTGCAGTTCCCCAACGGCCATCATCAAGGCCAAGCGCGCGTTGGACTGCGCCTCCACCTTCGCCTGGCCGTTCTTGCTGGCACGCGTCTCCACCGTGCTTAGGCTCAGCAACGCAACGATGATCACCACGATCAAAGCCATCAATGAGAGCGTCGCAATCAGCGCGAAAGCTCTTGTCTCTTGTCTGTGAGCAGATTGTTGAAATCGTTGCATTTGATGAGATTCGCAAAACCCCGAGGTGATTACAATGAAATTACACAGTAATTACTGTGTAATCATCAAATTAACCATCAGCCGAATGAGCGTGAAGACAGGAAAACCAGCATTTTCATCTCATTCCGACCATGATTTGGGTTCCAAATTGGCACCTTAGTATGGACACCCTAAGGTAAGATCACGCTCTAAGTCGAGCATTCTCTGCGACTACCTCTTGCGACGCAGGATAAAAGCTACACCGCTAAGTCCGAGAAGAGCCGTAGCGGATGGCTCGGGAATCGTGAAGAGCATGTCACCCGCACCGCGGGCGACACCGCTGATGCGTACCTCGTCGATACTGCCATCAAGGTTGGATTCATTTCCGGATCCTACCGTCCGGAAGTCGTTGCCGACGCCATACACAGCCAGAGCGGTTGTCGACAAGTCTTCCGCCATGTTGTGGGAACTGAGCAAGTTCGCCTCGGTGCGCGAGGCATCAACGCGCGTCCAGTAGAGATTTAGGTTGTCGGCCGTATTCTGGTTGCCGTTGTAGGTGACCGCCACATGGAACCATTCGTTGGCGGCAAATGCATCACTGCCCGTGGTCGGGATGTCCGTGGCGTAGCTGGTCAGAAAGCCCTCTTTAAGATTGAAGAAAGACAACTTGGCGTTATTAATTCGAAACTGGAAGGAGCGATCCGCATTGCTATTGGCGTCCATCGCAAAGATCATCTGGTTACCCGATGTTGCCTGCGAAACGTTGATCATCGCTTCGTAAGTAAAGGCTCCGCCGGCGCCGGTCGGTGCCACAATTGGTCCTGGGCTGTTCACACTGCTGCGGATGATGGAATTGATGGCCGCATTGGTATTACCCGCGGTGTCAAACCCAGCGAACCCGGCATTAGCCAAGGTGGCGCCGTTCTGTTTACTTAAATTGATACTTCCGGCGGAGTCATCGACTGAAGAACCGCTGCCGGGGTCGTCGAGGTGATAAAGATGCAGCGTGTCAGCATCGGCGGTGTAGGGTGCAATGATCGCCGCATGCGATCCAGTGGAGATGGTAAGTCCTGCTAGAGCAGTGAATAGTATTTTGCTGTTTTTCATAAACTGGGGGGTATGTTTTAGCGTATTTAATCAATATTCTTCAATTGTAGACACACTGCGAGAAAATTAAGCATCGACAACCATGCCCAAACCGTGAAAGTTGTTTTCATGAAGCCAATTCGACTTTATTCCGCCACAGAACAGGTTGCGCAGGTTGTTCGGAACAAGCTCATGGGTGGACACTGGAGCGGAACCATTCCTGGCATCTATCAACTCTCCAATGAACTCGGTGTTTCGAGGAGACTGGTTGAAGGTGCCGTCGCCCTTCTCGAAAAAGAAGGCTTGCTGATTCCCCAAGGTGCTGGGCGACGGCGTGAAATTGCACAACTCAAGAATCTCAAACCAAGCGAGCTACACATAAAGATCCTACTGTATGAGGACGAAGACCGACATGTTGAGCGTTTCTTGCAACTCCAGAGCAGCCTCAATCAAGCTGGATTCTCCGCCATTTTTGCCAAGAAGACACTCCTTGACCTCGATATGGACGCAAAGAAGGTCACGAAGTTTGTAGAGGCTACAGAAGCTAGTGCATGGATCGTCGTGGCAGGTTCCAAGGAAATACTGGAATGGTTTTCCCAGCAACCCCGCCCTGCTTTCGCCTGGTTTGGACGCATCGGCAGCGGCTTGATTCATTTGGCGAGCACAGCTCCAACGAAAAAGCCAGCTCTCGCGGATGCCCTCAATCAATTGGTTGAGTTCGGCCACAGCCGGATTGTCATGATGGTTCGCGAGGAGCGCCTGAAACCCACACTCGGATTATTCGAGCGCCTATTTTTAGAAGAACTACAAAAACACGGCATCGCCACCAGTACCTACAACCTGCCCACTTGGAATAACAGCCGGGAGAGCTTTCACCGTTGTCTTGATTCCCTCTGTAATGTGACTCCACCCACCGCCCTGATCATCTCTGAGTCGGTGCTTTTTTGGGCGACTCTTCAGCATCTGGCGGAACGCGGGATACAGTCGCCACGAGACATCTCTCTGATCTGCCTTGATCCCGACCCAACATTCGCTTGGACCCAACCGGAGATCGCCCACATTAGCTGGGACAACGAACCAATGATACGCCATATCCTGAGATGGGCGGAACATGTGCGCCGCGGCGAAGACTACCGTCGACAGTCCCGGGTTAAAGCCCAATTCGTCAAAGGAGGAACTATGGGGAAAAGAGCCGTGCGACAGGCATGACGATGTCATCGAAGGTGGCGGTGGCTTCCAGCCGCCAAGCCAAATCTCATCCCCGGTGATCTCCTCGCCACATCCGTCACCGACGCCAACGGTAACACCTCCACCCGCTACAGCGATGGCGCAGCGCTCACCCTAGCCAGTAAGAGCGAAAAAAAGTTACCAGACAGAAACTTGATGTCAGGCATCTTATCACTCTCATCCCTCACAAAAACGTTGAAATCCCTTGTGTTACCGATGCTTTTTCAGTTTCATCCAACATGACTGCCTCAACGGATATCACCCCGTGAGGTCATACGAATAAATGCGTTCTGTGAAAAATATGAGTGTCGTCCGTCTTTTTTTTATCACTCTATTCCACAGTCATCCCATAGGGCATGACGTGCAAGATCAAGCCTGAGTATACAAGAGGGTTAAACGGTGAGATCAGTTGGATGTCAGAATTGAAAAGTGCTCATTTGCGACGGTTTTACCCACATGCTGTCCCATAGGATTAAGG
>JAGXGH010000055.1 GCA_024636835.1 Verrucomicrobiales bacterium
ACGTGACGCCTTCTAAACTGGACGCAGGGTGCGTCCGCCACAGAGAAGATGCTCCACGACGCCTTTATCGAGGCAGGCTGGATCGACCCAATAGAAGCAACCAAGGGATAACAAGTCGGTCCTGATCAACCGCCTACACGCTCAGAGTTTGAATGATTGACGTAACTAGTAACTTTAACCCAGAGTCGGGGTGGCGCTTCCAGTAGGCGGTGCCAGACCTCAACGTTGTGCCCGAAATGAATCAACCATTGCAATTCGTTGGTGAAGTAGTGCCTTCTGAACTGGGGGATTCACCTGTAGGTCTTTATAGACTGCGTGAGATTTGCCCTGTGGATGGTTGTGGAGAGCATTTGATCCGCCTATTGGCGGTCCCCTCGTCCTCTATCGGGCGTGGTGACGGACGATGGTTTTATCTCGACCGTTGTTTGAACTGTAACTTCTTCGGAGACTCAGTCAGCTATCAATATGATTCCGAGGGAAACATTGTCTGGTCCAAGCCGGTAGCTTCTATTGACGTGGAATGTTTGAATTTGATCGAGGATCAGTGTCGAGGCGGATCGAAGGCGTCTATCCGATGGCGTGTAATACGCCCAGATGAGGTGTTCGACTGTGCGCCACCGATGGCAGGAGCACAACCCCGCTGGGAGCAAGACGCCGTAGATGTTCGATGCCCCAAATGCGAGAATGTAATGGAGTTCATTTTGCAGCTCTCATCCTCTGGGATGGATCCTAGGCGGGATGCGATGGGGTTTTATGGAGGCTGCCCTCCGCATCGTTGGGCAGGAACATCTATCGAAGGATTTGAGATTTCGATTGAGCACTATGCCACAGCATTTCTGTTCTATTGTTTTGACTGCGAGGTTGCGACAAGTTTGACCCAATCGTGAAAGATTCCCCAAGTTCAACAAGGCGGCGCACAGAACCGCATACCTGCTTGTTGTTCCAAACGCTTCCTGATAGTTTACACACGGTCACAGATTTCGGAGCTGCCTGAAAGGTATGCGGTCTGTGGCCTTTGACGTTGCTAGAAACAAATATGACCTCGGTAAGAATCCCAATCTGGAAGGCGGTAGGTCTCGCCATGATCGCCTACTTGATAGCGTTGTTTTTACTCAATTCTTCCGTGAAGTCGGACGCGTTCTGGAGCGAGATGTTCTCAACTCCTAGATTCAGAACTGGGTTCATATTCTATTCGTTTCCGTTCTTCTTTGTCGGCACCGTATTGATTGCAATCGGTAGGTGGACCCCAAGTCGGACATCTTTCGTCATCGCGCGGAGAGTCGTCGTTGGCATTTCTATTTTGGTGCTTATTCTATCAGTCGGTCTAATGAACGTTTTTGGCTCGGGTTTCGACTTCAAACTATCCGGCCCATAGAACCAATGAGGACGGCGAAGACGGTGCTGGCAACCGCCTACACGCACCGGGTTTGAATGATTGACGTAACTATAAACTTTAACCCACAGTCGGAGTGGCGCTGCCTGTAGGCGGTGCCAGACCTCGACGTTCGCTGAAAAAAATGATCCGTGCACTTACTCTTCTTGGCGCTGCTGTCGTTCTCGTTGTTTCATGCGACAACCAGAACGGGCAATCGACGCAGAAGGACGGTGGTTCAGAGAGCGAACCCGCCGTCAAAATCCCTACAAAGATTCATGTTGAAGTGCAGCAGGGGCTGGTCACTGTCACAGATCGCCAGGCGGATTTGGTGGCAGGCGTGAAGGAACTTTCCATAGGTCTGTCGCCACAGGAGGTGAAGCAACGATTGGGGAACCCAAGGGAGGAGAGTCCGGATTTCCTGTTCTACAACCTAGCAGAAGACGTCAATGGCGGTAATTTTGTGACCGCTAGCTTGCGATTTGATGACGACGGACTGGCATCGGCCAAAATCGGTTTCGGCCACGTCACCCTCGAACCCAGGACTGCCGAATAAAGAAGTTTCAAGGCGAGGCACAGCAACCCCCACTAGCCGCACTGTCGGCAACATCACCCGTATTATGAACCTCAACTCCCGTCTCGACGCCCGTCCCCACTAGTGGGGTTGCGTGCTCTTTGACGTTCGCCAGAAAAAATGGCTAAATCGAAATTCAACCCTGGATTCCGCCTATCGGTTTTCGATGTCTTTATTCTTTGCGCGGGACTGATCGGGGCTTTCATCTTCGGTGCCAAGATTTGGTGGGGAGGAATGATCGTTGGATTCGTGGTATTGCACTTTTTCCTTTTCTGTAATGTATTTCGTATTTCTAGGCCACCCGAACTGATCTGGGCATTCGTATTCACTATGCTTGCAGGGGCAACGATTCTTACCGAGTTCCCCGGGTGGATTGCCACACCAATTATTGCTATTGCTTTAAGTTCGTTTTTGATCTGGCGCGAGACTAAGAGAGAAGATTACCATGGCATTTATTGGGAGCGGTGGAATCCTTCGTTGCCCGATTGGTGGGAATCACGCCACGAAACATCCAACGGCGAACAAGTCGGTCCTGATCAACCGCCTACGCGCTCAGAGTTTGAATGATTGACGTAACTACAACCTTTAACCCACAGTCGGAGTGACGCTGTCAGTAGGCGGTGCCAGACCTCGACGTTAGGTGCAGAAAATAGAAGACACCTTCCAATTTTGAATACTCCGCGTATCCCATCCATCGCCTTGCTCGTGTCGGTTGCGGCGATCAGTATCTCTGCGTGGATTATCCGTCATCTCATAATCGCAGGTTCAAAAGAAGCAAAGTTCACAACCGTTGGTGATGACTTGGTCTATTTCACTAACATTGCTATTCCTACACTAGCCCTGGTAGCTCTTACCCTGATTTTTCTGGTCTTTCGCTTCACCAAATCCTCTCGTGTGCTTCCCGTTATTGCATGTGTAGCGGCTGCCTGCGCTGGATTGCTGTGGAGTTACGCTCGAATTTCCAAAACGATTCTGGGATATGATGAGTGGCAAAGCGCAGTTAAATCAACGATCGCCCTGGAACGATTACCTAATGCAGAAAAAACTAGGACACCCATAAATTGAGGTTGACGAGGTTAGGTGAATTGTGTTCGATTGAGCACCGTGACGGTAGAGAGGTCTTCAATTGTTCCAGAAAGCGGTGTAGGCGTGTTTCATTGCATTTGACTGCGTTCCACTACGTCCATGCAGAGTGTGGTCTCCTCCTCCGGAGACCGATGTGAGAATTGCCAGAAATCCGGTATGGCGTGTTGTCGCTGTGTGCGGCGCTCGTGGTTGTGCGGAGTTGATCCCTACAACTGCAAGGATTACAGCCACTGTAAGCAGTGGGTGCGCGATAGACTGGAGCAACTCGCCGGCATCTTTGCGGTGGACATTTACGCTTACGCGGTGATGAGCAATCACCTGCATGTGGTGATGCGTGTCCGTATGCCCTGAAAATAGTTTCCAATTTTCTGCAACACCAAACGTTTTACCACCGTCACCTTTGATCCGGGCGATTCAGGAAAGAATCGCCTTCCTTTCCAACTGTCGTTTTGTAACAATCTCACTGATCAAACACCCTCCCACCAAGTCATCTTGAAATCGACCGTCCTCCTCACTCTTGCATTCGTAGCGATTGCCTTCAAGGCCTCCGCAGCAGGTCCGAATTTCGTGAATGACATCCAGCCCATTCTGGAGCTTAACTGCGTCCGCTGCCACAATGACGAAAAGACGAAAGGTGGTCTGCGAATGGACACCTACGAGGCCCTCATGGAGGGCGGCGACACAGCGGATGCGCTCGTCCCTGGCGATCCTAGCGCTAGCGAAATGCTGGTTCGTATCCATCTGCGTCCGATTGACGAAGGTGTGATGCCACACGAAGGTCGGGCCTTGGAGCCCCAGGATGTCACGATGCTGGACGCGTGGGTGAAAGCCGGTGCCCAATGGCCTGAAGGAGTGGTTCTCACGGAGAAAAAGCCGGAACCGATCAAGCGCGTCAGTATCCCGAAACGCACCCCGGCTTCCGCCGCCGATGCGGCAAACATTCTCGATGACATCCTGGCCAGAGAGAATGCTGGAAGCGAAACAATCACCACGGCACCCGTCGATGATCTCGCTTTTCTACGTCGTGCTACGATCGACATCATCGGACGCATCCCGACCATGGCGGAGATCCGGGAGTTTGAATCCTGGGAAGGTGACCGCCGGGAAATGCTCATATCGAAACTACTCGCCCATCCACGCTTTGCCGAGCGCTGGACGATCTTCATGGCAGACATGCTTCGTATCCGTTCGAGCATCGAAGGTGGGAACCAACTACTTGCCTATGTGAACGAATCGCTCGCACAGGAAAAAAGCTACGACCAGCTTGTTCATGAATTGATCAGCGCTTCAGGCAGCGCGAACTCCAACCCGGCCGTCGGTTACATTCTCGCAGATGATGCAAACCCCTTGGAGCTCGCCGCCACTACTGCTCAGACATTTCTTGGAGTTCGCATCGGTTGCGCCATGTGCCACGACCATCCTTTCGATGACTGGGAGCAGAAAGATTTATATAAGCTCGCCGCCTATTTCGGAAAAACCAAAGTGGTGAGCAATCGCAACCGCGGAATGGTTTATGCCACCGAAGGCGATAAAATGTCGGTGCTGTGGCCGCCCGAAGACAAAGCCAAACCCGAAGACCGCTCGGCCGTCCGACCAAAATTCCCCATCGAGGTAACGGAAACAACTTCCCTCCTAGCGCATATCAACCGCTTTGAGGAAACCCGTAATCAGCTTGCGCAAAAGGACGCCGAGGGGGACGAAACCGATGCCCTCGACGCCCTACTCGATGCGGCCGATCCAAAAACCAGCCGCGATGAAAATTCAGTTTTAGCCGAGGCCCAAAAAGAAAGCCGCCAGTTGAACGTCCACGGGGACATCTACCGTTCGAGCGAACTCCGCAGCGAACTCGCCGATCTCATCGCCAATCCTCACAACGACTTTTTCGCCCAGTCATTCGTGAACCGAATCTGGGCGGAACTGATCGGTCACGGCTTCGTCGAGCCTCTGGATAATTTCTCCCCATACGTGGATCTCAATCATGCCTCGACGCTCGACTTCCTATCGCAGGAATTCGTCGCCTCGGGATTCGACATCAAACACCTCATCCGCATCATCACACTGTCGGATGCCTACCGCAGATCACAGCTGACTTCCGAGATACCCATCACCGTCCGCGAAAACAGTGAGAAGAATTTCACCGCCGCCCCCGCACGCCGCATGCTCGGTGAGGTGCTCTACGACAGCATCGTGGAAGCAGGTCATTTGAAAAATCACAAGTGGCCGGCCGGAGCGAATAATAAGGAAGTCACACGTCAGATTCGCGTACCAACCGGAGAATTCACCATGGTTGAAAACAGCGACGCACCTGCCCCGGAAATGATGACGGCCGCCGCTCCCAAGGTGCGAAACGACGGCTACGATCTGGAGTCGTCACTAACACTCGATTTCAACTCCATACTTTCCACCGAGGAGAAAACCGAACTCGAATCGATGCGCAAGGAATCCGATGAGCAGATCAAGGCCCGTGAAATGGCTGCGATGCGGAAGGAGGCCCAGCAGAAAGTGATGAACTATAAAACAGAAACGATCACCGAAATCATCGATGACAATCCGCGCTTTGACAGTGCGATGCGGATGGCGACACCCGCACCGCCCTCGCATTTCCTTCGCGTCTTCGGTCAGCCAGCACGAGTTAGCCTCGGAGAGTTCCGCGATTCATCCTCATCACTGCGCCAGCAACTCATGCTGCTCAACGGCCGACTCACCCATGAGGCGTCACGCGTCGGCCCGCTCGAACCGCTGCATTCCGTGTTAGAAAAGGACACCGCACGAGCGATTGATTTCGCTTACCGAGAGATACTCACCCGCCTCCCCTCCGCTGAGGAAAAATCCGACGCCCTTTCGCTACTTTCCACCGACCCATTCGAAGGCATGTCGGACCTCCGCTGGGCTCTCCTCAACAGCAACGAGTTCCGCTTCATCCCCTGACTCCTGACTCCTGACTCCTGACTCCTGATTCCTGATTCCTGATTCCTGATTCCTGCCCCCTGCCCCCTGCCCCCTGAAAAAAATGTCCTGTAACGACTACCAGTTCACCCGCCGAAAAATGCTGAAAATGTTCAGCGCATCGATGCTCGGCATGCCGATCAGTCGCCTGATGGCGGAGGCAGTTCCCGGTCAAGGCAAGGCGGAACACGTCATTCTCTTCTGGAACAGTGGCGGAATGAGTCATCTCGACACCTGGGATCCAAAACCCGGCCGCAAGGTGCAGGGAGAGTTCGCTCCGATCAAAACTTCGGTCGATGGAATGGAGATCTCGGAAATCTTCCCTCAACTCGCCAAGCAGATGCACCACGGAGCATTGATTCGCTCCATCGCTGGAACCAACGGCGACCACGGCCGCGCTCAATACGAGCTCCAGACCGGCTTCAATCAATCACCGAACATCCTGCATCCCGGACTCGGCTCGATCGTTGTCCACGAACGCGAACCTCTGGGAGACCTCCCGGCGTTCATCAGCATCAGCGGTCAACCCGCCCGTGCCGGCTACCTCGGTCAACAATGCGAAGCGTATTTCGTCGGCCGCCCCGGAGAAAAAGATCCCTATCTCGCATTCCCTGAAGGCATCTCCCACGCCCGCGGCATGCAGCGCTTACAGGTCTTGGAAAAAATGAACCGCAGGATGACGGGAACCCTCGGAGCCAGCGAACTCAAAGCCTCGGAAACCGCTCTGAAAGATGCGGTCGCATTGATGGAAAGCCCGGCGCTGAAAGCCTTCGAAATCGACGAAGAAAAACCTCAGACCATCGAACGCTACGGCGATACGGAGTTCGGTCGCGGCGCACTACTTGCCCGACGCCTTGTCGAAAAAGGCGTGCGCTTCGTGCAAATCAACCGCGGCGGATTCGACAACCATGGAAATATCTTCGAAGCGATGCGTGGTCACGGTGCGGTGATGGATCCCGGCATCGCCTCTCTGATTTCCGATCTCAAAGCGAACGGCATGCTCAGCAAAACCTTGGTGGTCGTGCTAAGTGAATTCGGACGCACACCACGCATCAACGACGGAGCCGGCCGCGACCACTGGGCGCGCTGCTTCAGTTGCATGATGGCCGGCGGCGGTCTACGCGGAGGCACAATTGTTGGCGCGTCGGACGAAGACGGAATGGCCCCCGCCGAACGTCCGGTGAAAGTCCACGATCTCCACGCCACTATCTGCCACGCCCTCGGCATCGATCTGAACAAGGAAGTCATCACCCCTCAAGGCCGTCCGATGCGACTCGTCCAAAAGGAAGCGACTCCAATCCACGAGCTGTTCGCATAAGCAGAAGAACCACAATCGAAACGCAGCGAAGATGACCGGACTGAAATTTTTAACACCTCCGGTAAATGGACACGGATTAACACGGATAAATACGTTTTTGATGGCAGCACGAAATACTTCAGGAGACCACGCACCCGTTCACAACAGATTTTCAAACCTCTCAAAACCCGTGCCTATCCGTGTCCATTTGCGGGAAGAGTCTAGATTCAATAGTCCCGCCATCTCCACTGCGCTTCGATTGTGGTTAATCTTATTGTTATTATCCGCCACCCTCGCCTTTTCCCAAGAAAACAAAGCCGAGCGCGGGTCCATCATCGAGGATAGGGCCGCCCGTAAACTGCTTCAGGCGGGCGACGCCCGACTAGAAGTGGGAGAGAACGAGAAGTCGCTCGAAATCTGGGAATCGGTCGTCGAGCGATACCCACGCAGCAAGATCCGTTTCGAAGCCCACCTGCGCCTCGCCGACTTCCTCTTCAACGAGTCGCGGAACTTCGACAAAGCCCGCGTCCACTACGAAGCCGCGGCGGACGAAAACAACCAAGACGACGATCAACGCGCTCATGCCGTCTTGCATATCGGTGCCTGCTTTTACGAATCGGGAAACTACGGGAAATGCTTCACCATCATGCGCGATGTTATCGAGCGTTTCCCCAATGCACCCGAGGTAAACGAAGCCTATCACTACATCGGGCTCGGACATTTCAAACTCGGTCACTACAGCCGGGCGATCGACGCTTTGGAAAAAGTCGGCACCGCTCTTTCATCAGAAGACTCACGCAACGAAAAGGTCGAAGCCGGTAAGCGCCTCTACATCAGAATCGACGATCAGGATTTCGCCGTTCTCCCACAGGACGAAAAAGTCACCGTCCGCTGCGTCACCAAAAACGGCGATACGGAAACCGTCCTCGCCGATCCAATCGGCCGCCACCCGACTCTCGCGCTCGGCAGTATCCAAACCGAATCCGGCACACCAATTCCTGGCAACGGCATTCTCGAAGTCAGGGGCGGAGATACCATCGAAGTCACCTACACCGACGCGCACACGGCCTCTAAGGGATTTGATGAGAAACGCCTGACCGAAGTAAAAGTTGTCGGTAACGGTGTCGCGCGAATCACCGACGGCTCCTATCAACAAGACCTCCAGGCGGCGGTGATCGGGAAACCTCTGCACCTCCAGATTACCGATGCCGATCACGACACCACCGCCGATGCCGACCAACTCGAAGCCACGGTTCAGATCTTCCGCCGCAAAACCGCGGATGAAATCGACGACGAAGTCGCCAAGGGTGTCGCCAGCGGCGAACTCTCCGAGGGCCCCGATGGTGAGGACATGAAAAGCATGATCAACCCGCTCTTACTCATTCGCAGCGTGCCGGTCATCCTCAAGGAATCGGAACAAGCCGGAGTATTCCGCATCGCGATTCCCCTTCTACTCGGAAGCTCTGAAGGTGCGTTGACCGGAGAACCCGGACAGATCCTCCGCTTGACCTACCGAGACGAGCGACACCTTGGCGAAGGGACTATCGTCAGAGCTGCCGAGTCGCGGATCATCGAAGGAAACCTCGGCGAGATGAGAGTCACCCGAACCGAGATTTCCGACGAAGAGCTGAGCCTAAAAACCCGCCTTCGCACCGCCTCCGCACTCACTGAAGTTGGAAACCAATACAAGGAATTCGGCCTCAAAGATAGGGCCGATCTTAAATACACCGAAGCGCTTGATGTCTGTGAAGATATCCTCGACGAATCCCAACGCATCGGCGGCAAGATCCTCGAAGAAACCTACGTCCAACTTTGGCGCATCTATTTCGCGATGGATCAACTTGATCTCGCACTCGGCATGAGTCGCCGCCTACTCGCGGAGTTCCCGACCAGTGCGTTCATCGACGAGGCGATGCTTCAGCAGGCGCACGTTGAGAGAAAACGCGAAAACTACTCACGCGCGATCGGGCTTTATTCCAGCATCGCGAAAATCCCAAACAGCCCACTGCGTGGCGAGGGGCAATTTTTCGTCGGTGAATGCTATGAGGAAATGGCTTTGAAGCCTGGACAAGGAGACTCGACCCGGCTTTTCGAAAACGCCTTCCTCGCCTACCAGAAAGTTTACGAGCAGTTCCCTGAATCGGGACGGGTTGGCGATGCGGTCGCAAAGATGTCCGCATTCTACTACCAGAAAGAAGATTACGCGCGGGCGGTCGATGTTTTCGAAAACGTGCTCTCGGATTACCCCGACGCAAACTTCCTCGATGTCATCCTCTTCAACTACGGGCGCTGCCTCTACAAACTCGGCCGCAAATCGGAGGCGCGGAAAAAATTCGAGCAACTGATCTCGGATTACCCCGAAAGCACGATCTCCATGGAGGCCAACAAGATCGTTCAAGCACTGACCAAAGCCGGATTTTGAAAACCTTTCTGAAACTCATCATACTGTCTTCCCTTCTCGCTATTTCAGCTTTCGGAGATGATGCGGCGACGCTTGAGGCACGCCTCAAGGAAACCGCTGAGGCTTCTCCTCCCGGCGCGGAATTGATGCTCAAGCTGATCGATATCTACAAAGCCGAAGGCCAGGTTTTCGGCCTGATCCGCACCGCATCAAAGTTTTCCCGTGCGCAGACGGAGCACCCTCGTCGCGCCGAAATCACCCTCGATCTGATTCGTGGATACGAAGCCGCCGCAAGACACGATGATGTGATCACCACCGCCCGCCAGTTCTTCGAAATCTTCCCCGATCACGCGCTGACCAACGAGGTCCGCGACAGCATCGCAACCGCCTACGAACGCACCGGCCGCACAGTTCCAGCAGCAGACTACCGAGCGAACATCTGGAATAACGGTGGGTCTATCGACCAGGGAATCGCGGCGATCCGAACGTGGTATCCGGTGAACAAATCCGAGACCTACGCGAAGACCGCTGATCTCGCCCTTGCCATGGTCGAAAAAATCCCCGCCGACACCAAGCTGACCGGCATCGGCTTCCAAGGCATGGAAGCCGCTCTCCGCAGCGAAAAGTGGAATGAAGGTCTACAGATGGCCAAATCCCTCGCCCGCAGAAACGCGCCAATGGACGCCGATGACAAGAAGCGTCTGGCATTTCTCGAAGGCCTTTTCGAAAGCCAGCTCGGACAATATGAAAACGCCGTGGGGTCATTTCGCGAGTCTCTCGTTCCTGGCAACGCTGACAGGCAGCGCTATCTGATCGAGGCGATGATTTCCTCTAAGCGACCGATCTCGGAAATTGAAGCAGCGGCAAAACGCTACGCCGATGCATTTCCTCAAAGAGAAGATCGCTACGATCCACTCGCCCGCACCGCATTCGCTGCCGCAGAGGCACAACAAACTTCCAAAGCCCTCAGCATCGCCAGCGAACTCATGAAGCAGGACGCACGGGTTCGAGATATAGCTCGCAACTTCGTGGCTTGGTGCGGCGACGATCACAACAGTGCGGTGCAAGGTCTGTCCGCCGCGATCGGAACAAACTCCCGTGACGCTGGGATAATGCGAGCGATTCTCTCCCTTGAGGTTTACCGCGATCGGATCAAAGACGACCAAAAAGCTCGCACTGCCGCCCTTCGGTTTCTGGAAAGATCTCCTACCGGCGATGGCTGGACGGAGGAGATCGTAAAGTTTCTCTACCAGTCTTCGCAAACCCAGGACGCTTTTGAGGAAGCACTGAAAGCCGTGACCCAGAGCGCACGATCCTTCCCGCATCTCGCCGACTTTCAATCTCGGATTTGGAATCCGGAACCAGCTGACAAAGAACAAAACCGCGAATGGCAGCGCGCGAAAAAGGACTACTTTTCAAATTCCGAAACCAAACTCTGGCGCCAAACCCGCGAAGACGGCGGAAAGTCCGGCCAAGCATGCAAGGAACTGCTCAACAAAAAATGGCCGGAGGAAATTCGCCACCACTTGTTCTCGCGCCTCGCCTACGTCTATCGGCATCACCTTGGCGGCAAATCCAAGGAAGTTTCATCCGAGCATTACCGGAAGCTCTGCAAGGAATTCCCCAAGGACCTCGATGCTGCTACGCGCTGGCTCGACGCGGCGACCTATTCAAACAAGGAGATGCAAATTGAGGCGGCAAACCATCTTCTCAGCATTTCGCCCACAGCTGTTCATCAGGACAACTGGATCCGTCTTTGCGAAATCAAGGATGAGGCATTGATCCGCAAAGCGCTGCCGTGGATCGAATCGTCCGCAAAACAAAGTGATTACCCCCTCGCCTACTCGACCCGCATCGGCGACATTATGTCGGAGCTGGGCATGGAAAAAGAAGCGCTCGCTTGGTGGCGCTCGCGGATGGAAATGGACCCCGCAGACCGCGAAGCAATTTCATGCGCACAGCGTGTCGCCAGATCGATGGAGCCCGAAAAAGCGCGCGCTTTTCTGTCGGAACGATACAAGCATATCACCGAACATCACGGCATCTACGCCGCCGAGATCGCAGCCATCGATTTAAAAAACGGCGACCTGGATGCGATGCAGAAAATTCTTACGGATTCAAAACAGCGAGCCGACATACATCCCTTCGAGTCATGGAGCTTCGGCGAATGGCCGGCGCGGAGTTGGTTGGAAGCGACCCGCAATGCATCGGAAATGCAGGACGAGAACAAGAAGCGTATCCAAACCATGGTTCGGGATCTCGCTATTGGCAGGCTGAGCGCGGAGGCGGGAATGATCTTGCTCGCCGATGAAGAACGGAACCTCGACCGCTTGCTTCGTGCTCAAGATCTGATCCTGCTTTGTGACCCTCACCATGAGTCTTGGCAGCGCCTCTACCCATTTGCTCAAGCAGCTCTCGCCCGCGAAGACTCTTCACTCGCCGCTGCGATTCTGAACGGACTTCTCAATTCGATTCGCTCCGTCGGCGAAGACCAGATGGCCGATGCGAGAAATCTTCTCCGCAAAGCCTACGGTGAAATGGGCGGACTCACCGCAGATATCCCCGCAGACAGCCCCATCGCTCCGCTGCTCCAAATCGTCCTCCACCTGCGCCTCGGCGAAAACGATCTCGCGGAGCAGTCCTACTACAAGAACAAGCAACTCTTCGATACCAACCGCAACGACCTCCCTGTCGAGCTCCTGCTCTTCGCCGCCGAAACACACATCGCCCAAGGAACACCAGAAGACCACCAGCGAGCCGAAGACATCCTGCGCGGTTGGTTGATGAAATTTAGTGAGGCGGAAAATGTCGATGTCCGCGATAAGGCGAGAATCCAACTGATGCTCGCCCGCAATTACCAGCGCGCTTCCCAATACGACATCGCGCGGGCGGGGTTCACCACCGTCCTGAACATCCACAAGGATCAACCGGAAGCCATCGAAGCCCGCTTCGGAATCGGCGAAACCTACATGGCTCAAAAGATCTACGACCAAGCAGGTGAACTCTTCACCGAGCTGGCGGAAAGCCCGGTTCCGGCCATCTCGATCCGCGCGAATTTCTTACTCGGCGTACTCGCCCTCCGTCAGGAAAACAACGACGACGCCCGCCGCATCTTCCTCTCCGTGCTTGAGAGCGCACCCGACGCGGAACTCGCCAACGAAACCCTCTACAACCTCGCCGAGGTTTATGGCATCGAGCAACGCTTCCTCACCCAACTCGAAACCCTCCGCACAGTCGGACGGCTCGGTCAGGAATCAAAACTCTGGCAAACTCCAGGAAACGCACTGCCCATCGTCGTGCAGGATCCCGACCTCGGTATTAGTCGCGGCGACACGCGGATCCCCGTCGTCGTCCGCACCGAGCCGGGCAATGACGAGGAGAAATCCTTTCTCTCCAGCGGAGGCGCCGGAAAAGGAATTTTCCTCACTGAGATCCCTACAATTCTGGGTATCGCAAAACCCGGAGACGGAGTCCTGCAAGTCACCGGCGGCGACACGATCACGGTCGACTACCCGGAAGATTTCAAGGAACAGTTCCAATTCGAATTCCTCGGAAACACCCGTCTCCGTATCGCCTCGGACGGTAGTCTTAAAGTCGCAAGCAGCGAAATCATCAACCGCGAAAGCGCAACCTTCACCGACAAACTCAAGGACGAGGTAGAGGAAACCGACGAAGAAAAACCACGCTCGGCAATACGCCCAGCCGACCAGATCAAGCCCGGCAACCTGATCTACGTGCAGGTCAAAGACGGCGACCGCGATGTGACCGCCGAACCGGATTCTGTTCCCGTCCGCTTGACCGCATCCAGTGGCGATGAAGTGCTGATCGATCTGCTTGAAGAAAGTGCTCACGGCGGAGTTTTCACGGGAACCATCCGCACGGGAGAGCTCCCCGCAGGAGCCAGCGCGTCCGACTCGGCGCTCGACCACAGCCCGCTGATGGCGATCGACCATGATCCTGCAAGCACTTGGCGTAGCGAGCCCGACGGAGCGGCACCGAAATCGCTTTCGATCGACATGAAGGAACTGCGCACCGTCGATTCGCTGATTCTCACTTCTCCGGAAACCGAGAACGAAGCACCTGTCAGGATGCGTGTCCGTGGCAGCCATGACGGACGGTTCTGGTTCGATCTTGCGGATTTCCCGACGACCGAACCGGTAGCCGCCATCGAGTTTCCTGAAAACTTCATGCATCTCCGCACCTACCGTGTTCCCGCAGATAAGCTGCGCGAAAAATACACGTGGCCTGAAATTACAGACCTCGCAAAGAAGACCGAACCCACGGAGAAATCAGAGGTCGGGACTCTCTCATTTACTTCAGCCGAAGAAGATAAGAATGCCTACTTATTGATCTGGTCAGGCGACATGGTCCAGGAGCGCGATGGCGCAATGCGCTTCTCGGTTTCCGGCCAAACCACGGCCCTGATGCTCGATGGCAAACTCCAACTCGCGCCCGGTCCGGGAGAGCGTAGCACCGATGTTTTCGTTGAGCGTGGCATTCATCGCCTGACGGTATTCTCTATCGCGACTCCAGCCCAAAAGACGGCTCAAGTCCTACGTGCTCGTGAAAACCCAAACACGTCGGATGTTTCTCTCAGGCCCTTCACAATATCTGACTTCGATCCCGACTTAATCCCAGGAATCGAAAAAGTCAGTCCGCAAGAACCGGCCACCTTCAAGCAAGTCGAGAACACATGGAAACTCCAATTCCCGGCTCGCACGCTCCGGCATATTCAATACGAATTCCTGGAATACCGGGGCGAGTCGATATCCGTCAGCAACGTCGAAATCAGCGGTGGCGAAACCAAGCACATTCCTCCAGCCGAAGATGTCCTGGAGCTCGCCGATAACGACACCCTCGAGCTGGCGCCCGGCGATACGGTAGAAGTTTCGTATCTTGATGAATTGACTGCTGGAGGACTACGCCCGAACCGATTGCTTACAAAATCCCTGACTGCCACATATCACAACGGCAGCATCATTCCGATTTCCTTCGACTTCGCGAGGACAGGCGGCGGGTCAGTGAGCGGCAGCCGCAAGGAACTTCTCCGCATCGAACCCGGTGAACGCATCGTCGCCGAGATCACCGACTTCGATATGGATACGGGACTGGATCGGGACAGCTTTGAAATCGAAGTTCAGAAAAACGGCGAACCACCCCTCACTTACCTCGCCACCGAAACCGGTCCATCCACCGGCGTGTTCCATGCCGAGATCGACACCACAGCCGAACCGGACGGCACCAAACTCGTCGTCGCCCAAGGCGATAAGATCTACCTCCGCTACACGGACATCCAGAACACCTTCCCAGGACATGCAGCGAAACGCGAAGCCGTCGTCTACCTCAACGCGCCCACCGACGGACTAGTTCGCATCCTCGCGAGTGAGACCCCTGTCGATGGTTCGCCACGTATCATTCCCGCCTCAAGCCATCCGGTCGAAAACGAAGAACTCACCGTTGAATATCGTCTTCCACTGACCATTGAAGTGATCGATCCCGACAAAGCCAAGGACTCCAAGAGCACGGTAACGGTTCAGATCGAAACCAGCCAAGGCAACAAAACCGAAGTCCGGTGCAAGCTCTCCCGCGCCTTCGCCACACCCGATGAGTCACTGGATGGCCTGCGCAACCCCGCGTTGATGGAGGGACGATTTGTCGGACAAATCCCACTGCTTCTCGGCGAAGACGAAACACTCAGCGTCGTCCCTTCTGAAGATCTCGATGGCGACTCGACCATCGGCGAGATTGTCGAAGAGACGGGCGAAAAACCCGATGGCCGTATTGCTCTGAACACTTTCGGAAATGGCTCCTTCACCGCAAGCTATCTGGATGAGTCGCGCGACCAAAACCTCACTTCCACCGCATCCATCGCATCGGCTGCCACACTCGCCATCACCGATTCCGAATATCTGGAACCCGCGGAAATCGCCCGCGTTGGCACCAAGCTCTATGTCTCGCTAGAAGATCCTGATCTCGATACCTCCGCCATGCGCGACAAGTCCCTCGTCCGCATCCAAACAAGCTCCGGAGAGGACGAGACCATCGAGCTTGAGGAAACCCTCTCCCACAGTGGAATCTTCAGCGGGTCGTTTCCTCTGATGGCTATCGCGAAACCCGTATCTGGAAACTTCGATGGCGGCATCGAGTGCTTCTTCGGAGACGAGATTACCGTCGGCTACCTGGACAACGTCCCGCAAACTGAGGATGGATTAAGCATCATCGAACGCAGGATACCGGTCGCAATCGGGACCGATGGTGAACTCGCCGCGTTCAGCAAAGTTTTCAAAGATGAAGAACTGGCGATCCAAACCCGCTTCCACATCGCCGAAAGCCATTTCGAACTTTTCAAGGGCCACCGCAAACTCGAGCAAATCGAACAGGCCGCCGCCGATCTTGAGGCGGGTCGCCGTGTCCTTCGCCAACTCAGGGAGGACTACCCAAATCCAAAATACGCCCCTCGCGTTGCTTATCTACTCGGTCAGTTCGCACAGGAAATGGAAGCCTGGGACGAAGCCATCGCCGCCTATGGCCGTATCGTCCAAAACCATCCCGAAAGCCCACTCGCACCCGATTCACAATACAAACTCGGCCAATGCTACGAAGAGGCCGATCAGCTGGACGAGGCGCTTGAGGAATACGTCACCCTTGCAGCCACCTACCCGAAAAGCCCGCTCGTCGCCAACGTGATGTTGCGCATCAACGAGCACTTCTATGTGAAAGAAGAATTCGCCGTCGCCGCATCGGTCGGGGAGAAATTCGTCGAGCGATTTCCCAACCACGAATGGGCGCCGAAGATGGCTTTCCGTATCGGCCAATGTCACTTCAAACAGGAACAACACAACAAAGCTGGCGAGGCCTTCGATGCTTTCGTGAAACGCTATCCAGAGCACGAACTCACCGCTCAAGCGCTCTTCTGGGCAGGCGAAAGCTACCGCATGGGTAAGGCCATTCCCGAAGCCTTCCGCCGCTACAACCGCTGCCGTTGGGACTTCCCAGAATCCGACGCCGCAAAATACTCCCGCGGCCGTCTTGCCCTTCCCGAACTACTCGCCCAGTTTGAACGCGAAGCCAATCTCGACGAATAAGTCTATCACAAATTCATGGTGCCACAGCGAAGCCCTTGTGTCGACGGATGACACCTTTGTCAAAAGTTGCTAAAGACTTTGCACCGTGCGCATGACTCGCGCCGACGATCAATTCATCAGCTAGATCTGCTCCATCTCGAAGGGCGTCGATAGCGACTCGGAGTCTGGATTCGTTTTCAAACGAGAGGTTGTGAATCATCGTTAACCTATCGAAGCATTCAGCGACTTCCACGCATGACCATTCGTATCTGCTCTGAAGAACCCAGTCAGTTTCCACAAAAACCAGATCACAGATGAAAAAAGTGGCGTCCTTACGATCTAGCATCTTACGGACTTTTCGTAACTGCACTTCGTCGTCTTGAGCGAAGTATCTCACCAGCACATTTGTATCGAGCGAAATCATGAGACCGACCGAGAATAGCGTTTCGTCGCCATCTCCTTGATAGCTTCATCCATGTCCTCAAGGGTAATAACCCGATTAGGCTTTTTCTTTTTGGGAAGACTTGCGGCCACGCTTGCAAAGGTCTCAGTCTTTGCCGTCAATAACACCTTTCCATTCGATCCTATCTCATAAACAAGCTGATCAGAGGGCTTCAGCTTCAACGCCTCCACGACCGCCTTCGGCACGGTCGTCTGGTTCTTACTAGTAAGGGTTGAGTGGATCATGTAAGGAATTATTTAATATTCCTTACTTTTTGTCAATCTGATAAAGACATGCATTTTAACAGCACGATTGAATGCAAGTTTCAAATCTAGAGCAAGCATCCTTAGGACATCCATAATCTCCTCTCAAATCAAGGATGTCCAAGATTGCCAAGAAAAATCACTTGTATCGATCACGAACAGGTATTACGATAAACTCATCGATATGCCAGCCGTAACTATATCTCCAAAATATCAGGTGGTCATCCCGAAAGCAGTCAGGGAGAAGTATGCTCTTCTTCCTGGTGACAAGGTGGAGATGATCGAGTTAGAAGGTCGAATCGAGCTTGTTCCTGTTCGCCCTGCAAAGGCATTTAAGGGCTTTCTCAAAGGTTTGAAGAACACGTTTGAACGTGAGCCTGACAGATGCCTACGATAGTCGACTCTTCAGGATGGATCGAGTATTTCGTTGGTGGTCCTAACGCAGATCGTTTTAGTGCGGCTATTGAGCGGACTGAGGATCTAATAGTTCCGGCTATAACCCTTACCGAAGTTTATAGATGGATGCTACGAGAAGCGACCGAATCTGATGCTCTTGCCGCTGTTACAGTCATGAAACAAGGGAAGGTTATTCCTCTAGATGATCAGCTATCTATCCTTTCAGCAGAAGTGGGTTTTAGACACAAGTTGCCTTTGGCTGACGGGATTATCTATACTACAGCGAAACTCCATGAAGCTGATTTGATCACTCAAGATGCAGATATGGAAGGCTTGCCGAATGTAATCTATGTCCGACATCCCAAACGAAAATGATCGAACCCCAAAGATGGGTTTGGGAACATAGGAGAGATTAGGACACCCATAATCTCCTCTCAAATCCCTTGGGAGTCCAAGATCACCCTTCTCTGACTTCATCTCTCACCACGTCCTGGCGAACGTAGCTACTTTTATAAAAAAGTGGAATGGCGGTGTGACTTGTCTGAAAGCGAATCGAACAACGCAAATATAGCGATGGAGAGGAGATTGCGCAGATCCTACCAAGACGAAAGCTAGAACAGGAACTATGGGTGTCCTCGATTGGGTTCATGGGTGTCCTCGATTGAGTTCGCCATTACCCGCCAGCATTGCATTCCCGCACCTCACCCCCCCCAATGGACATACGCGAATCAATGTCAACTATATGCCTGGCATGAATGGCACTTGAATGGCATCAGACAACTTTCGCGTACACGTACCTCAAAAATTAAATTACCCGCTATCCGTCAGATCCTAGCCAGTCGCAGTCGGCGTCTTATTCTTCGATAAGTTTATAAAATTCGTTAATTACCCCCTTCACTCTATCTTGCTTACTTGATAAATCTGATAACGCTACCCTAGAATCCCATAAATACCGTCTATTTTCAGATTGATAATCAAGCTGAAACAAGTAGCCAAACACATTATTTTTCCGGTTAAGCACTTCTGCAGGTATCTCACTAACCATTGATAGATTCGATTTAGGCTTTATTGCTTGAATTTTTTCAAGCAAAGCTAAAACTTTCGCTTTCTTATCATCCTCAAACTTAAGAAATGAACGTATCTGAAGAGTTCTCACATTAGCTTGGTATTCATAAGTTGTAAGATATATAACACAATTACTCCCTTTAACTAAGAAATACAATGAATCAACTTTTACTGATTGGTCCAAATATCGATAAAGCATGATACCGCCACCAGATTCCATCAGTATGTCAGACCATACGGGAACCGCATCAATTACTTCAGTAAGCAGTGGATTGATCATCGACAGCTCTGGCGCTTCCTGCGCTTGGTCTTCGGCATTTACCGTCGACAGCAAACCAATATATAAAAGCGACATAAAAATAAATCGATTTAAAAAAACAAACATACTGTTACTAAAGTAAGACCTTAGGACACACATAATTCGTTTTAAGACACTAGTGTCCAGCTAAAACCCGTTGAGCATCAACTGGTTATGATTATAGACTTCTAATTTTTCGACCCTTGAAGTTGTAAGTAGCTCGTTTACAGGGACTTGCTGAAATGCGTTTACACTTAAAATTTGTAGTATTCGGCTAAGGTTTTCGTCGGTTCTGTGCGTCTTGCTGAGACAGGCGA
>JAGXGH010000056.1 GCA_024636835.1 Verrucomicrobiales bacterium
ACTCTGGAACCAGCGACACCGAGATGCTGCCTGGAGCCGCTGACCATATGTGGGTCGAGACCTTGAGGCTCGGCGGAGTTACCGTAGAGGAAGATTTTCTCCCGATTGGCACGCTCGACGTCGGTTTCCTTGTCGCAGCTTGAGAGCGCAAGGAGAGCAGGTAGAGCGAAAAGTAGTGCGAAGGGGTGTTTGGTGTGGATTGGGAAATTCATTATAGGAAAATTGGTGCCGGAGTAGCTGGCAGTCAGATGCGTAGCAAGCTTCGTGCCGAGCATCAAGAGCTCGCGCCCTTTTCATTTCTTGGCTCAATAAAACACCTGCCAACTAGGTGTTTGAATTGCGGGAGGATTCTGGCATAGATCGTGGTGTAAGATAGGCGATCAATAATACCTCGTCGGAATTCTTCAGGACTCTTGATTCATTGATTCAAGGGTGTTTAGGTTGGCGCTTGGTGAGGGTAATCCCATACTGGCGTAGATTGTCTTCAATGTTCTTATTATGAAAGCCTATTTCATTCGTCGTTTACTATTGGTGCCGATCACCCTGCTCGGCGTCACGATGATCGTGTTTGCGATTAGTCGTGCGGTTCCTGGTGGCCCTGTTCAGATGGCGCTCCAGCAGGCAAGTCAAGGGAACGAGGATGGCAAGGGCTCCAACGATAAGACATCGGGCTCTATCGATGAGGACGAGATTGAAAAGCTTGAGGAGGAGTTTGGTTATGACAAGCCAGTGGCACAGGCTTATCTACAGTGGCTGGGTCTGTGGAAGAAGGAGTCGAATATTTCAAAAGGGGAGTTCAAGAGAGTGGAGCGTATCCGCAAGAGTGATATCGAAGATTCAGATTTAGAGACACTTGTTTTATTATCAGGTGAGGGGCGCATGGCAAAGATTACCCGAAGCGACGCGGAGTCTACGGAAGTGAGTTCGGCTGTCTTTCTCGATACTGGCGAGCCGATTGCTGAAAATGGCTGGGAGTTTCGCATAGAGAGCCCGGACGATCGGGTGGAGCGTGCAGCGCGGCGACTCCAAAAAGGCACCCGCTTCGATGAAGAGGAGGGGCGCATCGTGATCGACCATGCTTCACCCACCGCAACTTACGCCTATCGTGCGGTTGCCTACAAAGGACGTTTCACAGGCCTGATGCAGGGCAATCTTGGCAGATCGTCATTCTATAATGATCGGGTGATCGATATGATTTTGGAGCGTATGCCGATTGCGCTGTATTTCGGATTGCTGACGGCCATCATCACCTACGGCGTTTGCATTCCACTGGGTATCGTCAAGGCATTGAAACACCGCACGCTACTCGATAACTCGAGCTCAATCCTGATCTTTATAGGATACTCAGTGCCCGGGTTTGCACTCGGCGCGGTTCTTTTGGTTTACCTTGGTGCGCGGATGCAGTGGTTCCCGCTCACCGGTCTGGTCTCAGCGGAATTCGACACCTTGGACACATGGAGCAAGATCAAAGATCTAGCGCATCACACTGTGCTGCCGTTGATCGCCTACGTCACTGGTGGGTTTGCCGTGACTACAATGATGATGAAGAACAATTTGATGGACAATTTGTCAGCAGACTACGTGCGAACAGCGGTTGCAAAAGGGGTGAGCTTTCGCACAGCGGTGTTCCGCCATGCGTTTCGTAACTCATTTATTCCGATCGCTACGGGGCTCGGCAACTTGATCACGATTATCATTGGTGGATCGATGCTGATTGAGCAGGTTTTCGATATTCCAGGCTTCGGTTTGTTGCAGTTCCAAGCGATCCAAGACCGAGACATACCGGTGATCATGGGAACGCTGACCATTGCTGCATTCTTGATGCTTATCGGCAATATCCTCTCAGACTTTATTGTGTCGCTGGTCGACCCACGTATTAAATTCAACTAAGCCCGAACACACTTCTTATGATACGAAAAATTGCTTGGGCGCTTCTGTTTCTCACTGTATTGGCGGTGATTGCAGACCCGCTTGGTCTCCAGCTACCTACTTTACGGTGGGCATTTAATGCTTCTCGGGAAATGAACTTCGGTATCGATTTCGAAACCGAACTGGGGGTGAAGGATATTTTTCCGCTCCCGGCCTACATCGGATGCGCGATTCTAGTCATCTTCTCTGTAGTCCTCTTGGTGAAGTTTCCCCGTGGATACAAAGCGTCACCGATCACCCAGCGGCGTATTCAGCGGTTCAAAGATATTCGCCGAGGCTATGTGGCGTTTCTGATTCTGATTGGTCTTGCGTTTCTTGCCTCACTGGACCAGTTGATCGTCGGAAAGGAGGCACTCGTCGTCCGCTACAACGGTGAACTGTTCTTCCCCGCTTTCGTACGAGAAAAACCAGAGGGAGCTGCATTCGGACTCGAAGGCGATGCGTCGAAGAGCGCACCACAGTATCGCAAGCTCCGCGAAGAGTTTGCCGATGGCGGTGCACGCGATCGCTCTGCTGACGGTGGCGACAACTGGGTGCTCATGCCTATCGTGCCTTTCGCGTCGACGAATGATACGATTGCCGCTCAGTTACAGGAGATTGAACGCCGCGGCGACGGCTTGCTCTACGAGCCAGGTGCGAAAAAGCCGTTCAATGGTGTTGTGGCGCGGGTATACGATGAAGACCGACCCGAGAGGATGCACACGCGCTTTCAAGTTCGTCGTGGTCTGCCTAGCGGTAGTATGAGTGGTTGGGACGACAGTGGTGTGCGTGTCTATACGGCTGATTACCGAGATGGTGAGCAGCTCTCGGAGCGTTACACAGGCGAGTCTACGCTGGATGAATTTAAGTCGCTAGGTGATGGGCTTCTGCTGGCGATCTCGCATTCCAACCCTGTCCAGCCCTTGCCCAAAAACGGGCATTTGCTGGGAACTACTTCTCAGGGCTTTGACGTTGTCGCTTATCTTTACGGTGGATTGCAGGTGAACTTCAAAGCGGCGATGATCTATATTCCGATTGTCTACGTAATCGGGATTTCGGTTGGATTGCTGATGGGGTTCTTTGGAGGAAGTTTTGACCTTGTCGTGCAACGCCTTATCGAGGTGTTTTCCAATATTCCCTTTCTCTTCGTGGTGATTATCATCAGCGAGAGCGTGCCTGACATCTACAAGGGCTTGGGGCCGATTCTTATCATTCTCATATTGTTTGGTTGGATGGGGATGACTTATCTCATGCGAACGGCCGCCCTCAAGGAAAAGGCACGAGACTACGTGGCGTCGGCACGTGTAATAGGTGCTCCAACTTCGACGATTCTGTTCAAGCATATCCTACCAAATGCGGTGGCGATTCTTGTCACGCTTATACCGTTCTCGGTCTCCGGTCTGATCATGTCACTCACTTCATTAGACTATCTCGGTTTCGGATTGCCGCAAAAATATCCAACCTGGGGGCGCTTACTCCAAGATGGTTTGAACAACCTCTCAGCCTCGTGGTTGGCAACGTCTGCATTCCTTGCGCTCGTCACCGTGTTGATCCTCGTCACCTTTGTCGGTGAGGCGGTTCGAGAAGCTTTCGACCCCAAGAAGTTTACCACATACCAGTAATGATTTTGAATTTACAACTTCGCGCTGCGTTTGGCGCTGTGCTTTGTGCGCTAGCCTTAGCTGGGTGCGCTGAGGATTCGGCGCCCGCAGGATCTGTATCCAAAGATGGACTGGATGAGTTTATTCCGGTGTATAACGAATACATCGCCGATTGGTTGGCGCAGCAGGCTGAAGATACGAAGAAACTGATCGCCGAAAAAGAAAAACAGATCGCCAGCGCCAAAGAGGAAGGGAACCCCACCACCTCGCTCGCAGCTGAACTCGATTCCTTGACGCGCGATTTGGATCGCATCCTCTATCGCCAATCGCACGACGGGTATTTTTCCATCAAGACTTCAGCGGATGTGCCTAAGGATTTGGTCTGGCAGGACGGCATGGATCAGCCTGAGGTCGGCGATCCTCGGGCGCTTAAGGGCGGGACGCTCAACCAACCGATGGTAACCTTTCCTCCGACATTGCGTCGCTTCGGACCGAAATCGAACCACGGCTATCGTGGCTACTTCTACGATGACGTGGAGATGCTACTGGTCGGCATGCATCCTTTGACCGGGCAGTTTATCCCAGCAATCGCCATTCGCTGGGCAGCAGGCGCTGACGGTAGAACGATGTTCTACGAAATTGACCCCGATGCACGATATACAGATGGCTCACCAATCCTTGCGAAGGATTTCCTTCGCGGTGTCTACGTGCGTGCATCGGATAATGTAGTCGACCCATTTTACTCACAATATCTCCGCGAACAGTTTGCCAACTTCACCGTTTACTCCGACCGCTTTTTATCCATTTCACTGCCTGAGCCGAAACCGTTACTGCCACTCTATGCGTCCATGTATCCAGCGGGCGAGAAGTTCTACAAAAACTACGGCCCCGATTATGTCGAGCGCTACAACTGGATGCACGAGCCGAGCACCGGTCCGTATTATATCCGTCCTGAGGATGTGAAGAAGGGGCGCTCAGTAACGCTGACACGGAGCAAAGACTGGTGGCTGAAAGATCACAAGTTCTACAAAAATTTATTCAATGTCGATCGCATTCAGTTCAACCTTGTGCGGAACACATCGAAAGCTTTCGAAATGTTTCGCGCTGGTCAGATAGACTACTATCCGATTACCGCGCCAGATTATTGGTATCGTCGGTCGGAGATTCAGCCGGTGTTCGATGGCTACATTGAGCGTTATACTTTCTACAATCAGTACCCACGCGTTCCGCGTGGTCTCTATTTGAATGTCGACAAGCCTATTCTGAAAGATCCGAACATGCGGATCGGACTCGCTTATGCAACGAACTGGCAGCGAGTGATCGATGCGATCTTTAACGGAGACTTCTCTCGGTTACAGAATTTCTCTGAAGGTTTTGGGCCGTTCACCAATCCCAATGTGAAGGCACGTCCGTTCTCGATTTCCAAGGCGCAGGAATACTTTGCCAAGGCCGGTTTTGATCGCAAGGGAGCAGATGGGATTCTGGTAAACGCGAAGGGCGAAAAACTCTCCATCCCGATCGTTTGCGATTCCAATCCACAGGTGGTTCAGATGATGGCGGTGTTGGCTGAAGAGGCAAAGAAAGCAGGTTTGGAATACCGTATCGACGGTAGGGAGCGGACATCCTCCTTTAAATATATGTCAGAGAAGAAGCACCACATCGCCTTCTCAGGGTGGGGAGTGACTCCACCATTCCCTCGTTATTACCAGTTCCTGCACTCCTCGAATGCTTACACGGAGGAAGGAGCGGTAAAGCCAGATACAAACAATCTAAACAGTTACGCCGATCCGAAAATGGATGGTCTCACAATGCAAGTGCGCTACGCAACAGATGTCGAGACGATCAAGAAGGCATCCTGGGAGGTTCAGCAGATCATTCATGATGAAGCCTTGTTCATTCCTGGTTATGTCACCGACTTCGTGCGCGTTGGCTGTTGGCGCTGGGTGCGCTGGCCGGACACGGAGGCGATGCCATTCTGTTTTCCGGTTATTTACGAGCCATTTGATAGTCATGCATTCTGGATCGATCCGGAGATCAAAAAGGAGACACTTCAGGCGATTCAGGAGGGCAAGACCTTTCCCGAGGTGCAGCGAACCATTTCGAAATTCCGCGACTGGGAAGCGCCGCTCACTGATGAGCTTCCATTGCCACCGAGCGCGAGCGCTGATGCTCCTCAGAGCGAAGAGAACTCAACCAACAACGAGCAATGAGCGACCATATTCTTGAGGTGAGAAATCTGAAAACCGGTTTCGATACGGATAGCGGCCAAGTCGTCGCCGTTGACGATGTGTCGTTCTCTGTTCCCAAGGGTAAAACGGTCGGGATCGTCGGTGAGTCCGGCTGTGGTAAATCGGTGACGGCGATGTCAATCGTCCAATTATTGCCGCAACCCATGGGACACATTTTGGGCGGAGAGATCATCTTCAAAGGTGAAAACCTCGTCGGTGCCAGCAGTGAACGGATTCACAGTGTTCGGGGTGGCGAAATTGGTGTGATTTTTCAAGAACCAATGACCGCCTTGAACCCCGTCCATCGGATTGGCCGACAGATTACAGAGTCGATTTTACACCATAAGAAAGTGAGTAAGCGCGAGGCGCTGGTGCTTGCCGTAGAGATGCTCAAGAAGGTCGGAATTCCGGCGCCAGAGCAACGTGTGAATGAATATCCACACCAACTCTCCGGTGGCATGCGGCAGCGTGTGGTGATCGCCATTGCCTTGGCTTGTGGCCCTGCGCTACTGATTGCGGATGAGCCAACAACGGCTCTAGATGTTACGGTTCAGGCGCAGATTCTCGACTTGCTCAAGGATCTCCAGCGAGACATGGGAATGTCGACGATTATGATTACTCACGACCTCGGAGTGATTGCAGAAACCTGCGATGAAGTTGTCGTGATGTATGCCGGGCGAGTCGTCGAACGTGCGAGTGCACGCGATCTCTTTACCAACCCGACCCACGCTTACACACGAGGCTTGCTGAACTCCATCCCGCGCTTGGACAATGTGCGCAAATCGCGGCTTAATACCATTCCCGGACAAGTCGCATCAATCATGGATTTCGTTCCTGGTTGTCGGTTTTGTCAGCGAATGAATCGTGAAGGGGAGACGCTTCAAATCCGTCCAAGCTTCGAAGAAATTGCACCTGATCACTGGGTTGAAGCTTGCCCAGTTTGCGTCAAAACGCGTGACCCACTTTCCGTATGATGACCTCCACAGAGAGCCCAATTTTAACACCGCCTGAAGTTCCTGCAGGAACTCCAATCCTAGAGGCGAAAGAGCTGAAGATGCACTTCCCGGTGCGCGGTGGTGTGACCTTGCGACAAGTCGGCGCGGTGAAGGCCGTCGATGGTGTGTCGTTCCACGTCAACTCCGGCGAGACCCTAGGGCTGGTTGGTGAGTCGGGCTGTGGTAAGTCCACCCTCGGCAAATGTCTCGTCCGGCTGCATCAGCCGACGGCGGGTAGCGTGCGTTTCAAAGGGAAGGAGCTTTCAGGCATGAGTCAATCAGCATTACGTCCCTTGCGCTGCGACTTCCAAATGGTCTTCCAAGACCCTGCGGAGTCGCTGAACGCTCGGATGTCGGTCGGTCAGATCATTGCCGAACCGCTATTGGTGCAAAAAATCGGCACCCGTGAGTCCCGTCAGAAGACGGTGGAAGAGTTGTTGAATTGTGTCGGACTTCCCAAAGGTGCGGCGCAGAAATTCTCGTTTGAGTTTTCCGGTGGTCAGCGTCAGCGGATAGGAATCGCACGTGCGCTTGCTCTCAATCCGGATCTGTTAATTCTCGATGAACCGGTTTCCGCGCTCGACGTCTCAGTGCAATCTCAGGTTCTCAATCTGTTGATGGATCTACAAAATGAGTTTGGCTTGTCCTATCTATTCATTGCCCACGACCTCGCGGTGGTGAAGCACATCAGCGACCGCGTTGCGGTGATGTATCTCGGGAAGATTGTTGAGCTCGCGGATGCCGACACGATTTATACCAACCCGAAACACGCCTATACCAAAGCGTTGTTGAGTGCGATTCCTCATCCCGACCCGCTACGTGAACGCACGCACAAACCGCTGCCAGGCGATGTGCCTTCTCCGATCAACCCACCAGAGGGGAGTGCCTTCGGTAACCGTATAAATCATCCTAACTATGAACAGACGGTAGGGATGGATTTATCTCTCGTCGAGATCGAGCCCGAACACTTTGTCGCCGCCGACCCCTGCTGCCTTGAAGCGGAGGATTGGGCGAAAGTGCAGTCAATGCGTGCTCTTTAGATGGGGTTCATTCCCGCCAAGCTCGTCATCGAAAGTCACAACTCGCGATCAAGCCGTGGATAAAAAACATTTCGCCAGCGCATTACACGCCTGGAGGGATGCCTTTTTAGTCGTCCGTATTTAAAGATGGCACAACCCGGGCGTCAAGAGTCAGGGAATGAAAGCTTATCACTCATCATAGGCATCGGTAAAACAGCACACCGGCACATCTCACACCGAAGTGCCACATGCCAACCGTGACGTGACCATCTCGGAGACGCCCAGTCTGGTCTCAACTTCAACCCGTTCCGCCAATGCGGGGCGCACACTCCCTTGCTACTTCAGGCATCAGGTAGAAAGGGGTTGAAACGCGCTCATCGCGAGGGGCACCGCCTTTTTACGCGACTAGCCCATGGGTAACGCCCTGGGTTCCTCTAACAACTATAATCTCGTGCATTCATGAATGTTTCCGGATTGAGGATAATATAGTCGACTACTGTACAGACGGTCCCCAAGCTAAATCCTAACAGAGTCATGAACACCATGAATTTCCCCAACCCCACCATTGTTGCCAAAATGATGGCGATATTCTGCGCTCTGATTGCAGGAACAGTATTTGCCCAGGACACGCAGAACACGGAGGATTTCAAGCTCGTCGAAATGGAGCGCGCGAGGATTCTCAAAAAAGCGGAGAATTACCTCGATCAAGCGCCACGCACGATCGTGGATGATCGATGTGAAAGAAGCGCGGGCGGCGTGCATGATTTTTACTCCGAGGGTGATTACTGGTGGCCAAATCCGAATGACCCCGACGGCCCGTATGTCAGACGCGATGGCGAGACGAATCCTGACAACTTCGTCGCTCACCGCAAATCACTGCTTCGGCTCAGCGAGATCATCGGAACCCTCAGCTCCGCCTATTTGATCACCAACGAAGAGAAATACGCCGCCCATGCCGTGACCCATCTCAAGGCATGGTTTGTCTCTCCAGAGACCCGTATGAATCCGAATCTCTTGTATGGACAAGCGATCAAAGGACGCTACACAGGACGAAGTATCGGGATTATCGATACGCTCCATCTTACAGAGGTTGCACTCGGCGCGAAATGGCTCAGTGATTCCCAATCGTTCAGTCCCGCTGACCAAGCCTCGGTCAAAGCATGGTTCAGCGCATACCTCAACTGGATCAACACCCACGAATACGGAATAGCCGAAAAGAACCACCCCAACAACCATGGTGTTTGCTGGTCGCTGCAGGCGGCTGCTTTTGCCCGTCTCGTGGGCGACGAAGAAATCCTCAAATGGGTCCGCAATCAATTCAAAACCGTCTATGTGAAGGAGATGATGAACCGCAAGGGGGGATTCCCGGCCGAGCTCAAACGCACCAAATCCTATGGATATTCGCTCTTCGTCATCGATGCCATGGCGGGAGTGGCTCAAATCGCCTCCGCACCAGACGATGACCTCTGGACCTACGAGATGCCTGATGGGCGTGGAATGAAGAGAGCGATGGAATTCATCGTTCCCTTCATCATGGACAAGGAAAGTTGGCCCCAAAAACCGGATATCATGTATTGGGACGAGTGGCCGGTACGGCACCCCAGCCTGCTGCTCGCAGGTCTGAAGTTTGACAATGCGGAGTATCTGTCCACTTGGCATAAATTGGAACCAGACCCAACGGTTTACGAGGTTTTGCGCAACCTGCCGATGCGACACCCTCTGCTGTGGGCGGTAAAATCCTTCTAGGTCCAGAAAGAACAAGGACACCCAGGAACGAAATAGGGGTCGGGAACGGAACGAAACGAAAATAGGGGTTGGAAGAATATTGTTGTTGTGGCTGTGTTGGCTACGCGGCTGGAAGCCACGGTCACGTTATGTTGCATTCGCGTCGCGAATAAGGCTGCGAACCACGAGAACGCGAAAACGAAGACAGAACAGCCATGATTCACCGACATGTTAAATCATGGGTGTCCTTGTTCATTTTCCAGAGAATGAGGTAATGACGATGGCGGCGACGTCCTCAAGCGGCAGTGATTTAGTGGGCTCGCCATCGACCCGGCAGGTGAGCTGCCTGTCCTTGCAGGAAAGCGAGCAAGACGGGGCGTCGATACTGACAATGTGGTAGGACATGACACCTGGCGCAGGGTTGATGCGGATTGACATCTTGGGCGATGTGCGTCATTAGTGTCAACATGAAAAAGGTGACGACACGGGAGGCGCAACATCATCTATCAAAAGTGTTGGAGATGGTGGAGGCTGGCGAGGACGTGGTCATCACGCGACGTGGGAAGGCGGTGGCACGGATTGAGCGCTATCGGGAGGAAGTGGGTAAACCCTTTGTCGTGCCAGATTTTGTACGCCTGCGTGAAGAGTTGGGAACCTATGAGGTGAAAGGCGATGGAGAGAATGAGGTGCTGAGACAAAGGGGTGAAATGTAATGGTCTTTTGTGATACCAGCTTACTCTTGAGTCTTTACGTGGCAGATCGTTGGAGTGTCGAGGCAACGCTTTTGGTGTCGACTTTGCGCGAGCCATTGGTATGGACACCATGGCATGAATTGGAAATCAGTGCTGCGCTTGAAGCCCGAGTAGGACGCCGGTTAACGAGCCGCGACGAGGCAGACAACATATATTCAGTGATACGGCAGCATCGAGATGACGGTTTTTTGCGACTTGTCTATCCCTCTTCTTGGCCCGAGGTTTTCAGGTCAGGTTCAGAGTTGGCCACGCGTCATGGGGCCAAGAACCTCAATCGCGGTATGGATGTCCTGCATGTCGCACTTTGCATGACCTTAAAGATTGAGACGTTTTGGTCGATGGATGGGCGGCAGAGGGGATTGGCGGAAGATGTGGGATTGCGTCTTAATCCGCTGGGACGTGACCAGTGAGTCTTGGCTGGACAGGTTGTAGCCCTGCAGCCAATAGAGACGAGGGGATCGAACTAGGACACCCACTGAATCTCGGTTGCGCACTGAGATTATCTTGCAGATGCGCAGGGGCAGTAAGAATGAGGGATACTTTTACCAGAAGGGCTGAAAGGACAAGAAGGGGAAGCGTAGGAGGCTGTTACTGTAGACAAGCGTGGAAGCGTGGAAGAATTCTTTATCCCTTTATCCCTGCTTTACATCCATGAGCCATTGTTTAATTTTCATAAGATGAACACTTTCCTGGTTCCATTGGTTGCACTCTGCCTTCTCGGTTCATCACTCTTAGGCGTAGAACCGATCCCACAGCGGGTATGGACATCGAAAGCGGGTACGACCCTCGAGGCCTCTGCATTGAAGATGACTCCGGGAAAAGTGCATCTGAAAGCAGCAGATGGTCGCCTCCTGGAGGTTCCTCTGGATCAGCTTGTGGATGCAGATCAAAAGGTCCTTCTCGAGCACTTTCCCGACCCTAAGTTCGAGGTTCCCGACTTTGAACCGCCAGCCGGTCTTTCTCAGCCAACGGGTCAGGTGATAGCCAGTGTCGCAGCCGATGACACCTCCCATTATCACTTATATATCCCAAAGTCGATCGCGGCGGATACCCCGGCACCATTCCTCTTTTTCAACGGTGCCGGTGGAATGAATCCGAAAGCCGTTGAACAATATATCAAGGCATCAGAGCTCACCGGTATGGTGATAACCGGCTCCGAAGAGAACTCCAACCGCAGAGATCATAATTTAATTGTGAACTCAACCGCGGCGTGTATTCAGCACATCAACCAAACGCTACCAGTGGCGAAAAACCGGATGTTTTTTACAGGAGGTTCCGGCGGTGGTGCCCGGACGTTTCTTTTCGCGGACAAATATTCTGAGGATTGCGCGGGTGCGATGCCATACATCGGATATATACCAGATGGTGCCGGAATCGCTCGAAACACGTGTTTTTATGTGATTGGCGGGGCGAGGGATTTTAATCGTTATGCATCGGCGATCGCTGCCAAGCGATATGGCAAGATGGCCTCATACCGTCCTTACAGAGGAGGGCATGCACCACCTCCTCCAGAGGATGATGTTTTCACGGAGGGTATTATCTGGCTCTACACAAAACATCTCTATGAGAAAATGGAGGGTGCATCTCCCGAAAAGGCACGCTTTGAGGCGCGGTTTTTGAATTACCTCATCACGGATCTCAAGGACAAACCCTGGCAGGCATACTTCTGGACGGACCACCTGCTCAACACCTGTAAACTTTCCGGATTGGCCGCAGGGCCATTTGAAAGTCTACGTAAGAAGTTGGCGGAGGATTCAAAGAACGTTGCTTACCTTGAAGGTCTTCGGGATCTGGAGAAGTTGGCCATGGATGAATACCAGATTCAGGGAGGGACCAAACGTGGCCATACGACGGATTCGATCACTCGTAAGGCGGAAAGGTTGGCTGAAAAATATGCAGGGATTCCCGAGATTGAAAAAATCGCCACAGAGATGGGGCAAGCGACAGATTAAGGTTGATGCGAATTTTCACCCACAGTGAGAACGTTGGGCGCAGCGAATAGTCAGTTTTTTTTCGTAACCGGTAGATATCAAATCTTGGTAATGATCTGACGCGAGCGGGAGTTGATTCGATTGATAGTCAACGAGTTGTGCGCGTAGAAAAGTCATCTTTTTATTCGAAGACGGTATGAAACAAAGTGTATTCGATGCGCGCTATTAAGATGGGGTTTTTCCCTGCAGAGTCCGTTCTTGAAGTCATCCCGCCCACGGGTAAGCGTATTATAAATAATTCATGAGCCATTCATACCTCATCGTCATCTTGTTCATCACCTTCTGTTTGATGCGGTTTAGCACCGCACGGGCTGAGCTCATCACCTACGACTTTCCTTCGGATTTTTCCAAGAGTGAAAGGGTTCAGGTACGTATCGATGATCAGCCTGTGCAAGCCTACCACACCGAAAAAGGCGCGTTTCTCAGCTTCGGGATGACTGCGCCTGTCGAGCTTGTCGTTACATATAAAGCACCTCCGAAGGAAGTCATCATTCGCCCGCTGAGCGCAGACATCACGGCGACCCTCGCTGGCAATACCTGCACGTTCAAACTTCCTCGGTCGATGAACCTCAGTGTCGAAGCCGATGGAGACCTTTCGTATCCCTTGTTCATCTTCGCCAACCCGGAACTTACTAATGTCCCGAGTAAATCCGACCCGAAGGTCAAGTATTATGAAGCCGGGAAAATCCATGAAGCTGGGGAAATTATCCTCAAGGATGATGAAACCCTCTACCTCGAAGGCGGAGCAGTCGTGCGAGGTGTTGTCCGTGCCCGAAATGCCCGCAACGTCACCATCCGCGGTGCGGGCATCCTGGACGCCTCTACACGGAAACACAAAATTAACATGCTCGTCTTTCGGGAGTGTGAAAATGTTTTGTTGGAAAATGTATTTATCCTGGATTCCTTTGGCTGGACCATCCACTTGAGCGGATCGGAAAAGATCCAGCTTACCAACACACGCGTGCTCGCCTGGCGGGCAAACTGCGACGGTCTCGACATCGAATACTCTAAAAACGTCCGCGTGGACGGATGCTTCTGGCAAACCACCGACGACTGTGTTGCGGTCAAAGCCATCTATCCACCAGGCCTGACCGGTATTCCTTTCGAGGAAATGATCAACCCGGAAACGCTCGGTAAACACAAGGTACCGCGGATCGAGGGCGATGTGGTCGGCGATATACTCATTACGAATTCCGTGCTATCCAACGCCAAGGGCCAAACCTTTGAAATCGGGTTTGAACTTCGGGTCGATAAAGTCAGCGGCATCACGTTCCGCAACTGCGATGTCATCCATGGTGGGATTGGATTCAGTATTCACAATGGCGACCGAGCCATTATCGAAAACATGCTGCTCGATGACATCCGTGTTGAACAGAGCAACCGCCTGATCGACTTCACTCTTGGTCTTTCGATTTACAGTGACGATTGCCCGGGGCCATACCGTCGAAGCAACCCGAATCGCGTCGCCGTGCCCAAGGAGCATCGACCCGTGCATGCAAACAACGTCTACCAATGGTATGTCCCTTTAAAGCAAGACTTGAAAAAATATCAAGCCAACCGAGGACTGATACGCAACATCACCGTGCGCAACATGAAAGTAGTCAGTCCTCCCCGCCACGATTCGATAATCAGCGGCTATGACAACAAGCACAATATCTCAAGCGTCACCTTCGAAGGGCTTGAGATCGCAGGTGAAAAAATTCTCTCCGTCGAGGATAGCGGCATGTATCTCAAGCACGTCGAGGACATCCGCTTCCTCTCTGGGAAATAGACTGGTTCACGTTTTACTAGGGTTCGAAAGCACCAGGCTATTTCCAGTCGTCTGTTCGGAAAGGAGAGGCAGGTAGCCCGTCTTTGTTCATGAGAGAATAGATTTGTTGTTACTTTTCATCTGAAGCCCGTCTTTCAAGGCCTTGGGTAACAGCGTCGGCCACGGCATTACCGAGGACCGCTTGAAGTTCCTTACTCCAGAAGTGGACGTCGCTTCCTTTCCACCATTTTTCCATGGCTTTGGATTCGGTGATGGTTTTGTGTAAGTCGTTGACGAGGATGTCCGGGTGCTTGCTGATGACCTCCATGGCGGCTTTGTTATAGACAGCCGCCTCGCCCTTGCGGCGAGCATATTTACCACGGCTGCTGTTTGGCACCGGGGTTGTTGCACACCAGATCAAGGTGGCGCCGGTCTTTTTCATGATGGCGATTTCCTTCTCCAGGTTCGTTTTGTAATCCTCGATGGATACTTGGTGTTCCCCCCAGGATTTGGTTTTCTCATCGTAGGGTTGTTTTAGGTCGTGGAGTCCGTGGTTGAACTGAATCACATCCCAGTGCAGTCCTTTTTGGGTGTAATCGCCGAGCCAGAGTTCCATGGCGCTAACGCCACGATCGGACGGCCCACCATTGCCTTCGACCCGGTAATAGTTTGCTTTGCCGGCGAGCGCGCTCTTGGCGGCTTCGTGGTAGTTCATGCTGATCGAATCGCCGACAATCAAGACACGGGGCAGCTTCGGGTCGTCCAATACACGAGGGTCGGGGAGGGGAGAGATCTCCGCGCGATCCAAGACAAAGTGGCCGTCGGTTTCCTTACCATGCACGGTAGTTTCCCAAAAACCCTTGTCTAGCTCAGCTGCCGATGCGGGAGAGAGAATGCTGATTACGTTGTTGCGCTTGGTCAGTGAGACTTTCACGGGCTTGCCATTGATCTCAACCGTTCCGCTACGGACATGTTTTGGATCGGGGGTGAACCAGGCAACCAGACTGCTGCGATCCTCCGCCATGCCGGTGGCGGATTTCTCTTGGGTTAGCACCTTGGCCTCTTTGGTTAAGAAGGGTTTGCCATGCGCTGCGGCATTGGCTTGCTCTTTGTTTAGCATTGGAAAATAGGTAACCACACGACCTTCGATCCCATTGAAATCCTCCTGTCGAACGACCTTGGAGAATTTGGTTTGATCGGTCCAATCAACGGTGTGTCTGGACTTACCTTCGTTGGTTTGAGGGTCCAGAACGGTTTCTTTTAAGAGCTCGAAGCTTTTCTTGGCCAAGTTGACCTTGAAAATTTTACCGCGTGCACCATTCAGGTCTTCGGCTGAGGCAAGATGGCATAACCCGAGTCCAGTGATGCAGAGTGCAACTGCCAGAGTGCTTGTCTTGATTGGTTTCATGATGTTGATCATTCTCATAGAATAGGCCATTGCTCATATGGGACTAGGGTTTTGAACTCAGAAAGCGATGCTCTCCCGATCCCACTCCGGAAATCCGCAGGAATTCGCCATCGACTTCTCCTTCAACCGGTTTGCCATCCATGTGGACAACGTTATAACCATCGCGGATAGGTACATAAACTTCGGCCGTGGTGTTGGCCGGGATGTTAACAGTGAGCGCGAACGCCCCCTCAGGCTTCTGATTAAATGACACGTAAACCGGCCCGCGAATCGTCGGGGTTTTCAGCGATCCGCTGCGGAGTGAGCCAACTTGTGGTTTGATTTCTATCCGGCCAAAGCCTGGCTCGAGCGGAGTCACGCCCATTAACCTTCTTGGGATGATGTTTGCCGGGACAGCGCCCCAGGCATGGTTCCAGTCCTGGTTGCCCTTGAATTGATTTCCCCAAGCCTCCATGGTGATCGTCGATCCTTCACGGATCATGTTCCACCAGCTGCGCTTCTCTTTTGAGTTCAATAAAGAGAGCGCATAATCGTCCTCACCGGCCAGATATAAGCCGTCCATCAGGTATTGCGCGCCATACACGCTGCAGGCCATTTTTCTGGATTTTACAAATTTGGTGACACTCGCTATCCGATCTGCCGGTACCAGTCCGAAAGCCAGCGGCCACATGTTGGCGTGTAAGGACGCGTGTTTGCTTCCTTCGCCGTCGATATAGACGCCGCGCTTGGTGTCGAATAGCTTCTCGTTGATCATCTTCCCGACTTCGGCGGCTTTTTTCTCAAACTCAGCGGCATCCGCATCCTCGCCCAGTGCTTTGGCCATTTTGGCAAACAGCACACAAGTTCGGTAATGGAAAGCGTTGACCACAGTGTTGATCGGCTTCAGGTCATAACCGTCTCGTTCGCCTTTCGGCCAATCGACAATATCACGAAGTTTGTCGATATGGATCTTTTTGAATACTTCCTCAGGGATGTTGCTGGTACTGATCAATCCGTCGGCACGCGCTAATTCGTGCAGCGTCTTTGCCTTCAGGTCTTCGTAATAGCGAGCCATGGACTCTTTGTCCCCTGTGTATTCATAATCGGCCCACGCCATCAGCACGGAGTGATGAGCCCACTCGGTTGGCCAAGTAGGATTCATGATCAAATACTCATGAGTATACCGCGGTAGTGTGTATTCGCGGTCGGTTCCGTAGTGGCAAAGCTGGTTGATATAAGCATCCGCCTCGTAAGGGATGCGTTCACGGTCGCCGTCCACGTAAACCCCGCAAAAACTCGTCGCTTTGATTGAATATTTCGAAATATCCCAAACCGCATTCAAGGTCTCATCGGAGCTGGTGAAACTTGCAGCATCCTCGTCGAATGGATAATGAACGGCGACCATCACGACCGAATCGATCTTTAATTCGGCGGGTGACTCACTGATCTCACAATAGCGGAACGGCATGACCTCACCGACGGAGGGGGGCATCTTGATGGCAGCGCCTCCTGTGTTTCTTTTATCCGGGGTGATTTTCACGGTGTATGTTCCCAGTCCTTTTTTTACTGGCACCGTCATCACGCGGTAGCGTCGTGTGCCGCCCGGTTTGCGGTTCACCCGCTCTTTTTTTGGAGCCTTTTCTTCTCCCAAGTGCACCTCAATGTTGGCGGCAACCGGGCTGTCGATTTTAAGGGTTACGGTGCCGAAGGCGGCTTTGCCAAAATCATAATAGAAGTGACCGTCGGCCACTTTCTCAAACTTCACCGCTTTTCGCTCCTCACTCACTGGTAGATAGCGGTTGGGAAGCACATCACCTTGCTTACCCGAGAGTTCGATGTCCGCATCGATTTCTTCATGCATATGAAATTGCTGTGGTGCGGACCATTGTGAAGGTGTCTCTGATTTGAGAAATGTCCGAACCTTCCACCAGTACGACGCCCCGGCCTGCAGCGGGGCTCCCTTGTATTCGACCGCTACAGATTGCGAGGACGCTACCCGTCCACTGTCCCACAGGTCGCCGGTGTTTGCGTTCAACTTGGATTCGGAGCTTGCCACCAGAATCTGATAGCCCGTCTGCAATTCGTTTTTGGCCGGTGAATTGACCACCCAGCTAAAGTCCGGTTGAGAATCGGTGATTGCCGTCCGCTCCGGGTGTGCCATCAGTTCGCACATTAAGCCAGTGGGCGTATTTTCAACAGCGGCCCGGCATACCCCTGTAGAGAGAGCCATGGCAGTAAGAAGATAGGTTACGGTGGGGGTGTATTTGCGTATCAAACTCATCATAGGGTAGGGCATAGCAGATATTACGCAGCTATACGTGGTTTTTATCAATACCTCTTTCGGGCGAATGTAGGTAGAATGCGACATCCGACCCAGACGGTGCACCTGTAAACGAGGATCGTATTCACCCTAGACCTGTCGAATGAACTGCAGGAACGGATTTAACTGGCGTATTCACTATCAATAGCATCCGAGTTGGAGGACGTGTCGGAACTGTTGACCCGCTTTAGGAATAAACCAACTCAGCTAATGTTGCAGTCGGTGATGCAAACTATGCCTTATTCATAATCTTTGGTAAAAAGGTGTAATGTTCTCTGCTGGCGGTTACTTTTTTCGTGTGGAAGGAGCGGGGCCGATCGTGCCGCCTATAACCAGTCGCGCATTTGTCGCATTCTTTTTGTGGTCGTCCTTATTCCGACTGACGTTTCGGGCCCACTTGAGTAATCGCCGGAGAGCGGACCGGGAATCCCAGTGGATATGGGTGACCTCCGGTACACACCAATCAAAATTCATACTGGTATCGGTGCAGGCCAGTGACACGTCCTCGGGTGTGGAGATCTTCAGGCTGGAAAGATGCTGCATGACCGCGAAGAATAACTGCGGCTGGGCGACGATCAGTGCGGTGGGCGGAGTGTGACGAAAAAGGGAATCGATGGCCAAGCGTAGCTCTTCAGGGTTATCACCCCAGTCAGGAAGGTTGTAGGTGCCCGTTGGGATGCCTTTATTTTGTAGGCTATCGAGGAACAATTCTTCCAATCGTCCCGGAACGGGCTTGCGACGCTCCTCGCGCACGATCATCACGATGCGCCGGTGACCAAGATCAACCAAGCGGTCCACCAGATTTCTTAGTGCGACAGCTTTTGTCACGGCGAAGCTTGGTAACGCTACCTCGGTCAATCGTCCAAACAACGCAAAAGCTGGAAACGGTTGCGTAGCAAACCATTGCAGAACGTCAAGAGGCCCGGCAATGACAATCCAAGCATCAGCCTCTACGGTCTCAACGTAGCGGGCGATGCGGTTCACGTCCATTCCCAACTCCTCCATGGTTTTGTAGGTAAATTCTGCATCATGCCCCTCATCATGGAGGCGGCTGACCAGACTCAGGAGGTAGTCCGCCTTTCTGTCCCATGCTTCGTAGAGCAGGATCTTCACTCTCAAGCTAGTGGGGCGTGGCGCTATTTGTGACAGCACAATCCGACGCTTCCTACCCGGACCTTGCGAAACCAGTAGGCCTTCCTTAGACAGCCTTTGCATGGCGGTCTCTATCGTCCAGTGACTGCATCCCAGTTCTTCGGCAAGGCTGTCGCGTCCGGGCAGCGTTTCAAGCCACCGGCCATCCGTCATGCCTTCACGCAACAGGTCTGTCACCTGATCGGTTAAGGAAGAAAATTTCTTCAAACTCATGCTTCATGCTGTCAGGTAAACTGTCAGGCTGGCAAGAGGATTTGGATAAAGGCGTCTCTCGCGAAAAGCACTTTCCTGGCAGCCTCTCAGCTTTGATTCATTGGGCGATTTGGTCGGACCCTTGATAGCGATTTTCGAGGAGAACAGCAACGCATCATTACTTGAGGCATCCTCGCTTTTTCAGCCATCCGTCGAAAACTCCTTCCCAAGACGGATTTTTGTTAAAGGCATTGGGGCCGTGTCCGCCCTGTTCGAAAATTACGCAGGCGGCGGGAACCTTGTTGGCGACCAAGGCCTGATAAAACCGCAGGCTGTTCTCAATGTTCACCGTTCGATCATCGGTGCAATGTAGTAGGAAACAGGGCGGTGTCTCGGCCGTCACCTGAAGTTCACTGGAATAGCGCTCGACCAAATCTTCGTCGCCGATCAAGTTTCGTCGCGAGCCTTTATGAGTGATCTCCTCGTCCATGCTGATCACCGGATAGAATAGAATAGCGAAGTCCGGGCGTGAACTCATGCGCTCAATCGCATCGTCGCTTTTCGCATCCCCGGAATCAAACACCGTAGCCACCGTGCTGGCCAAATGACCTCCCGCCGAAAATCCCCAGACACCCACACGCTTTGGGTCGATCCCCCAATCGGTCGCCTTAGCCCGAGTCATACGAATCGCTCTTCGTGCATCATTAGCCGGAATCAAATAGTGATGGTTCGGTAAACGGTATTTCAGCACCACTGTGGTGATCCCGCGTTCATTTAGTATTTCGGCTATGGCTTTGCCCTCGCCATCAACACATACCACCCCGTATCCACCGCCCGGAATTACGACCACAGCCGCGCCTGTGGCCTTTTTCTCAGGTGCCCGATAAACGGTTAGCGTAGGGATGCTAATATTGCCGATACATGCGCGAACGGTTTCAGGTCCCTTCAGGCCATTGCTGTCGGGGGCACCCTTCGGCCACAAGAGTTGCGGTTGGGGTGCTGGTTGAGGTTCCGCGAATACGGTGGCTCCACTGGTAAAAATTAGAGCCGCTACCCACGCGCAGACCCTCATCTGCCAATTGCTAAAAATTTGCTGTTTCATTGAGTGAACAGATTAGCCGCGAGGTTTCAGCGTCGGAAAGATAAAAAACGGTGAATAATGGATTCTTCCCACGTTTCCCTGTCTTTTTTCACACATAATCTATGTGGCAGAAGAGTGTCTTTAGAATGCCGAGGTTCGAATAGAGAGGGAGGATCGTGTTTCTGCCTTAAATGGCTCTTCATTCCACCTTCCTATAGCCTGTCAGTCATCCATACAGGTCAAGAAATTGGCTTTTTCTGTCGATCTGCCATACCCAGTGGAAAGGTCTCCATTCTTTGCCACGTTCAAAATACCAGAATATAGCTTTAAGAGCTGATATCATCATTCATCATCCAGCCACGATCCACACCACCATGAAGCGAACAGCACACTCACTGACTATTGTTCTCACTAGTCTCCTTCTCACACTCACACCGTCAGTATCGGCGCAGACATTGGTCATGGGTGAGGATTCCATCGACGTGCCAGCCATGAAGAGCGGCTTGTGTGTTCACAACCTCTTCCAGTCCAACATGGTCTTGCAACGTGACCAGCCCATCCAGGTCTGGGGATGGGCCGACAAGGGCTCGGAGGTCAAGGCTGCCTTCGCAGGCAAGCAAGTGAGTGCGCAACCCGACAGTTCCAGCCGCTGGGTGGTCGAATTTCCAGCGATGCCCGCCAACTCGACCCCGCAGACGATGGAGATCGCCTGCGGCAAGGAATCCGTCCACATTGAGAACATCCTCATCGGTGATGTTTGGCTGCTCGGTGGGCAAAGTAACATGGAACACCCCATCTCCAGAGTGGAGGATGGTCAGTTGGAGATCATGTCGGCGAACTACCCGAATATTCGGCACCTCACGGTTCCGCAACCCAATGGCTACGAGCCGCTGGCGAATTTTCCCCGCCTGATGGAGTGGCACAGTTTCTTCCGAACCCATTACCGCAAAGGCTACTGGGATGTGTGCACGCCGGAGACCGTGCCCGAGCTGTCGGCCATCGGCTATATCTTTGCGAAACGCCTTCACATGGCTAGCGGAGTGCCGATTGGGATTATTGACGCTTCACGTGGCGGCACCTGCTTGGAAACATGGATACCCACCTCCGTGCTGGAAGGGATAGACACCCCGGAGGTCAAAGCCAAGCTCGCTGAATGGGATAAAAAGATTGCGGACTATGACCCTGCGAAGGATCTCGAAGATCAAAAGAACCGTTACCGCAATAAGGTCGAAGCGATGAAGCAGAATGGACAGGAAATCCCCGTAGAGTTGAAGGAGCCAACCGAGCCACGTCCATGTCCAGCTTTCGATATGAACCGTCCGGGTAATGCCTACGCCAGCATCCTTAACCCGCTCTCGGGCCTGAAGATCAAGGGCGCCATCTGGCACCAAGGCTACAACAATGCCATGGTGCTCGGTGGTCACGTGATGTATTATCAGGTTTTTGACGACATGATCGCCTCATGGAGAAAAGCTTTTGGCGATCCGGACATGCCATTTGGAATCATCTCTCTGTGCACCGATGGGGAACCTCAGACTTTGGACAATTATCTGGAGATGATGATTAACGAAGGTATGTACGTCCGCCAGGTTCAGTATCAGACATTTCTCGACTTTCAGAAAGCTGGTGATAAAAACATGGGCTTTGCCAGCAGCTACGATATGCGTCGTGATTGGTATCACCCTCAGCTGAAGATACCTGTTGGCGAGCGCATCGCCCGCTGGGCCTTAGCCACTCAATATGGGAAAGGTAATCTCAAGTGGGAACCCCCGGTCATCGGTAAGGTAGACTCGAGCGAGGGCACCCTTGTTCTCACTTTCAATGAGCCCGTTGGCTGCCTGAAAGGTGATGTGATTGAAGGATTCGCTATCGCTGGTGAAGATCGCCGTTTTCAGCCGGCGAAGGCTGAATACCAAGTCATTGGCAAGGACGGTAAAGGACGCCCTCAAGTTAACGAACGCGTACTGGTGCTTTCCAGTCCTCATGTTAGTGCGCCCGTTCACTATCGCTATGCCTGGGGGCGAAACCCGATGGGCAACCTGAAACCTCGATATACCCAGGATGGCCCGCCGCTGGCCACTAAGCGCAGCGATGACTGGCCGATGAACGAGGTTCCCGTCAAATTCGGTGAAGAGATCGATCGAGAGACCACGAATCAGGCCCGCCAAGCCCACAAACTTTTCGATGCGGAGAGACGGGTCAACGATGCCCAACTCTTGATCGACGCTGAGCAGGAAAGCACTTCAAAGGCGATGGAGGATTGGAAGAAAAAGTGGGGTCGTTAATAGGGGACACGCTGAGTTGAAGAAATAGGCATACGAGCCACATCATCGGACCATAAACGACAGGGAGATATTCCCTCGGCTATGCTGAGAGGATTCTGGGGGGTTTTAGTATCGTGCAGTGTTTCAGACATACGATCCGCTACGTCGGTGACATCAAAGTTGTTACCTTTTCGAGTTTTTGGGTATCATCCAATGCATATGGGTGAATTTTCCAAGCTAATCACAGAGAGCCAACAGAAGCTGTATGGCTACATCTTCTCGTTGCTCGGCGATTCCTCTGCCACCTGGGATGTGCTTCAGGAGACCAATATTGTTCTGCTTAGGAAAAAAGGGGAGTTTCGCAAGGGCAGTAATTTCACCGCTTGGGCTTTCGCTGCCGCCCGTTTCCAGACTCTCGCCTATTTGCGGGATCGCTCGCGGGAACCGGTGACCCTACTCACCCCTGAATTGATCGAGTTGTTTGCCGAGGATTCGGAGGCAGAGGCAACGCGATTTGACAGCCGACTCTCAGCTCTCGGAAAATGCATTGCCCGGCTTCCCGAAAAAAGCCGTAGCCTTGTCGATCTTCACTATAACCAGCGGGTCGGAATGAAGGAAATCGCGGAGTCCCTCAATCAAACCCAAAATGCGATCAAGCAGGCTATTTTCCGAATCCGCAGGGCGCTACAGGATTGCATCGAAACCGCTGAAACATCATCAACATCCCATACCGACTAATGCAAAACGAACATCCAGATGACTTTGTCAGCGCAATAGAACGCACCATGATGAGGATTCGTGATGGCGAGGCGAATGAGGCTGAAATCGAAGCCTTCCGCACGCTGCTTTACGAAAACCGTGAGGCGCGGCTGGCGTACCTTCGGGCGAACCAGCTCGATTGCATGCTCGGCATGGTTGATTCCGGGTTTGAAGCCAATACACTCGAACAGATCGGGGGGCGTCCTATCAGAGGAATTCGAATACCCATGGTTATTGCTGGAATGGCTGTCGCAGCAGCGGTGGTATTGCTTATGGCCATGTGGCCTGGGAACCAAAAGCAGGAATTGGGAATCACGGAACCGCCAATCGCAACTCTAACCTCCGCTCCCGATTCGGTCATCAATGGCAGAGCCCCGAACGGGACGGATATTATCGAGCCAGGCGTCTACTCATTCGGCAAAGGAGTCGCCGAGATCACCTTTGCGAAAGGCGCGCAGGTCGTTCCCGAAGGCCCTTGTTCCTTCGAGATCATCGACGCCATGACGATGTCGCTCAATCATGGAAAACTTTGGGCGTACTGTCCCGAGCAGGCGCATGGATTCGAAGTTCTATCACCCGACGGGAGGAAGATTATCGATCTTGGAACCGAATTCGGGGTCGAGGTGCAGGAAACGGGCACCATGAACGTCCACGTTTTCGAAGGCATTATCGATGTTGTGGATGAAGAGTCCGGCAAGAAAGCTCTGGATGCCGGTCAAGCTATTAAATGGACGGCAGGCAAGAGTCCCGGGTTAGCCATTGAGGCAGACTTCGACAAGTTTGTGACCGCCAGCGACCTAACCAGGAAGCGCTTCAGGGACTATCGGACTTGGATGTCTGAACGGGACGATATGCTCCTCCATTACCACTTTGCCAAAGCCCAAGAGGCAGTTGTTAGCAATGAGGCTGCCGCAGCAATGGAGAACACGGCCGGCAGGATTATCGGTGCGGATCTGGTCGGTGGACGTTCGCCCGTGATGCCCGCTCTGCAATTTGAAAACGCCGGCGATTCCATCGCTTTCCAGCTAGACGTCGCAAATTCGCTGCCTGGATTCACGATCGCCATGTGGGTGAAGGTGGATCGGCTCGAAAACTCCTACGCAACGCTTCTCAACTCGGAAGGGTGGGAGCCCGGCGACGTCCATTTTCAGGTCGGTCGTGACGGCAGCCTGCGTTCCGGAATCAATGGTATTAACTCTTTCGTCTGCAGCTCGGGATCCGTCCGCCCGGGGCAATGGCAATTGTTGGCAGTGACATGGGATCTCGGCAGCAAGACTCCCTTGTTTTCGGTCAATGGCCAAATTGTCTCCAGTCGACCAAATCCTCGCTATGAAAAGGGATCGGTGGATTCGAAGGTCCTCTTCGGGGAATCCAGAATCGGCACTTGGGACGGCAATAAGTACGACCAGCCCGATCGGGTTCGAGATCTAAAAGCCCGGGTCGATGAGGTCATGATTTTCCGGCGGTTGATCACCGAGGACGAGCTTACCGAAATCTACGAGAGAGGGCGCCCCTGATAGGTTGGTCTTCTACTCGCTCCCCCCGCCTTTTTTTCTTACCGAGGAGAGCCCGCAGGGGGGTATTCATCGAGCTGAGTAAAAAAGTAAATTCCTGGTATTACACCGACGGTTGCAAGTCCCTTTCCTTCGCAAAATCGCTCCATGAATCCCATCCCAATCAAACTCCTCGCGCAGCCGCTGCGAATCATCACTGTCAGTTTGGCTCTGGTGTTCAGTTTGCATGCAGGCGAGGCCAACCGCCCGGCCATAGACGAGGCCAGTAGTTCCCCCAACATTCTCTTCATCTTTGCCGACGACTGGGGCTTTGGCGACCTTGGCTGTCACGGCAATCCGGTGGTGGAGACGCCCCACCTCAACATGCTGGCCAGCCAAGGCACGGACTTCCAACAATTCACGGTGGCCAGTGGAGTTTGTTCACCCAGTCGCACGGCTCTGTTGACCGGGCACTTTCCCGCCCGCTACCGCATCAATCGTCATTTTCACCATGTGCGCCACCACATGGCCAACGGCATGCCTGATTGGTTGAGTCCCGACGCGTCGATGTTGCCACGGGTGCTCGGTAATCACGGCTACACCACCTGCCACTTTGGCAAGTGGCACTTGACCAACATCGAGATTCCGGACGCGCCCAAGCCCGACCTCTACGGCTACCAAAAGCACGCTGTATTCAACGGCCCAGGCAATCAGATCAAACCGGAACAAGTCTTTGACCAGGCCATCGAGGTGATCCGCAACGCGGACAATCAGCCGTTTTTCATCAATCTGTGGATACACGAAACGCACACGCCCCACTATCCCAAGCCCGAGCTGATGAAGCATTACCAAGCCAAGGGACTCAGTGAGCGAGAGAGCGTGTATCCGGCGGTGGTGACGAATGCCGACCGCGAGATCGGACGGGTGCTCAAGGCGCTCGATGAGGAAGGCTTGTCCGACAACACGCTGGTGATCTTCAGCAGTGACAATGGTCCGGAGTCGGTATTGGAGAAAACCGGCAAGACCATAACCCACAAGCAAATGGATCCGGGTTTGAACACCTGGTACTCGCTCGGTTCGTCCGGAGGGCTGAGGGGTCGCAAGCGCAGCCTCCACGAGGGCGGGATCCGGGTGCCGTTATTGGTGCGTTGGCCGAAAAAGGTCGCCGCCGGGAAAGTCGACAAAGAGACTGTCATCACCGGGGTGGATTGGTTCCCGACCCTTTGCAATATTGCGGGAGCACCTTTGCCGCAGGGCTATCAGCCGGACGGTGAAGATCGCAGCCCGGCTCTGCTCAATGCATCCTCCGTCAAGAACGGGGTATCTGATGGCCTGCAACGCCGCAAGCCGATCTTCTGGTATTGGCCAACGGGCCGGGGAGGCGACAACTGGCCGCAAGCGGCCATTCGCGACGGTGACTGGAAACTGCTCAAGACCCTGGATGGCAAGCGCACGGAGCTCTACCGCATCCCGGCGGATCGCGCCGAGGCGAACAATCTCGCGGATCAAAAACCGGAGCTGGCCAAGCAACTCGACCAACAACTCGAAGCTTGGCTCAAGCAGTTGCCAGAGAAGCCCGATCCCGCATGCTTCTCAAACTTGCGCAGCCGCTAGCCGATCCCGAAAGGCTCGGTCAGTTTTTCACTCCAGTTTCGTAACCTTCCGTAACTTTTTGGTATTAGAGGATAATGGTGAATTCTCAAACGCCGTTAACCCTCAGATAAATAAACACCACACCGATGAAAATGACGAAAAAACTGCCCATTCGCTTCCTGTTGTCTGCCTTCGGGGCCGGCGTCATGCTATTCTTGGTTCCGCTCGCTAATGCTGCGGTTGTCGTTGCGTCTTACAATTTCACCTCTGGATCGGCGGCGAGCAATGATAGCGAAACCAATACATCGGCCACAGGCATCACCTTCGGCTCTGGGATTTCGGGTGCAGCATTTGCCAACAACCGACTGGAAATTGGCGGTGACGATACGACCACCGCAGGATCGGGTAACAACCTCAACGGAGAATTGACCACAGCAATTTCCGGCAATGGTTATGCAACGTTTACCGTCACGATTCCGAGCGATGTTTCCGTCAATCTGACCAGCGTTCAGTTCGATTACGGCACCGGAGGTTCCCTCGGTGCCTTCAGGTTTGGTATCGGTGCGTTCAGTGACAAAACCGGATTCACACTAGGCGACCAATTCTATGACAGGTTTCAATCGACTGGAACTACGAGTTACCCCGCTGAGCAAACTAGTTTAGCCGGAGAAGCCGCGTTGCAAAACCTCACGAACACCTCGGTAGAATTTCGAATTTACATTGGTGACGAAAGCGGATCGCCCGATCGGATTCACTTCTTCGATAATATTAGTCTGTCGGGCGACGTGTCCGTTATCCCTGAACCGAGCTCGACATCGCTTATGGTCGGCATCCTCAGCCTTCTGATGATCCGCCGACGACGGTAGTAACCGTTTGAGGCTTCCGTAGCTTGGGTCACGAAGCCTTCCTTGTCGTAGAACTATCCTTTCCATCGCGCATGCTCATTCCATTGTGATACCGATCTTCATTTAAAAGATGACTTTTCTCCGCGCACAAGTCGTTCTCAATCAACCCAATCCCCGTCCACTCGCGTCAGATCATTACCAAGATTGGGTATGACACGCCACCTCTTGCTGACGCTATTCGGCATCGGTCTTCTGGCCTCGTCCATCTTGGCGGGCCCGACGCAGGAGGCGGTTGACGATTCTCTCGACCTGGGTCAACGCATGCTTCCAGTGCCTCGCAGCGCATGCTTCCAGGATCCCGGATACTTCACCTGGTGCGGGTCGATGATTCAGGGAGATGATGAGAAATACTATCTCTGTTATTCCCGCTGGCCCTACGAGAAGAAGATGAGTGGCTGGGTTACTTACTCGGAAGTCGCGCTGGCGGTAGCGGATCATCCCCTCGGGCCTTATCGCCATCACTCGGTCCTGCTTCATGGCCGCGGCAAAGGTCACTTCGACGGCACCATGATCCACAACCCCCATGTCCACAAGTTTGGCGATAAATTCTACCTCTACTACGTGGGTGCCAGCGATGCGGGCTCTTTTCGCGCCACCCGCCTCACTCAACGAATCGGCGTCGCCGTCGCGGACTCGATCCTTGGCCCCTGGCAGCGGTTTGACCAACCGCTGATCGATGTCACCCCCGATTCATTTGATGCCGCCCTTACCACCAACCCCTCCGTCACCTATTTCAAGGGCCGCTACATCATGGTCTACAAATGCCAGGGTAAGGACGGCAAGGTGTTCCATGGCGTCGCTTTTTCCGACTCACCCACCGGCCCGTTTGTGAAGCATTCCCGGCCGATTTTTACCGACCCCAGGAGCCCGTTCCCGGCAGAAGACCCTTTCCTTTTCACCTACAAGGGCAAGCTTTACACCATACTTTCCGACAACAAGGTGTTCACTGATATCAAGCAAGCTCTGTGCTTGTTCGAATCGGAAGACGGGGTGGATTGGAAACTTTCCAAGCATGCGATCATCTCCGACCGCACGATCCAGTGGGCTGACGGTAGCACTGAGAAGCTTGGCGATCTGGAGCGTCCACAGATCTTTTTCGACCGCAACGGAGAGCCAGCCGTGCTGTTTTGCGCAGCCACCCATGGCAAACGGGCCCCGGGCAACACCTTCAATATTCAAATTCCCCTCAACCCCACCTTGCTAAAGCCATAAGTCTTTTGCTCCGCCGCAAATACTGAAAAGCAAATTCCTGACCCTAGAATTATGACAAATCCGACTTTATCCGCCCTTCGTTGGCTTGCTCTGTGTTTGTCTTTCCTAGTCAGCATCCATGCCGAGGAACGGATGGATGAAATGTGGGGGGAAAGCACGGTAAAGCTCAGAGCGGCTGATGCCGAAAAGGGTCAACTTTTCGACAAAGGCAACTACGCCATGTTCATCCACTGGGGGCTGTATTCGCAGTTGGCCAACAAGGTGGATGGCAAGACCTACTACGGGATCGGGGAGTGGATCATGAATCCAAGAATGGCCAACATCCCGCCTGAGCAATACAAGAAGCTGGCGGGCGAATTCAATCCGACCCGATTCGATGTCAAGGCCATTGCGCGTCTGGCCAAGGATGCGGGGATGAAATACGTCATCATCACCAGCAAGCACCACGACGGTTTTGCGATGTATGATTCCGCCGCCTGCGATTTCAATGTGGTGGACGCGACACCGTGGAAGATGGATCCAATGAAGGAGTTGGCGGCCGCGTGCCGTGAACTTGGGCTCGGGTTTGGGTTCTACTATTCGCACAACCAGGACTGGACCTTTCCCGGTGGCGGTGGCGGACCGAAGCTGGATGCCGAGGGCAAGCCTGCGAGCTTTGACGACTATTTTCTCAAAAAGTGCCTGCCGCAGGTCGAGGAAATCACCAGTCAATACGGGCCGATCGAGTTGGTGTGGTTCGACACCCCGGGGCGGATGCCAAAGAAATATGCCGAGCAGTTGGTGGCGGTGGTGCGCAAGAACCAGCCCAAGGCATTGGTTTCCGGTCGTGTGGGTCACGGACTTGGCGACTACCAGTCGCTGGGAGACATGGAGGTGCCGCATCGCAATATTGAGGGGATGTGGGAAAGTGTCGATACCACCAACGACTCCTGGGCCTATGCCTGGTATGACGAATGCTGGAAGACTCCCGATGAGATTCTGCGGCGCTTGATCAGTTGCGTGGCGAGGGGTGGTACCTACATGCTCAACATCGGCCCGCGAGGGGACGGATCGGTGCCGGAACGCGCTGCACGCTCGCTGCGTGAATCGGGTGCCTGGATCCATCGCTACCCGCAGGTGGTTTATGATACGGCTTCCTCACCCTGGAAGCATGCACTCCCGTGGGGCGATGTGACGGTCAAAGGCAAGCGCCTGTTCCTTTCGGTCTTCGATTGGCCGGCGTCCGGCAAACTCTATCTGCCCGGGCTCGAGACCCGGGTGGTTTCGGCCAAATTGCTGGATGGAAAATCCGCGAGCGAGTTGACTCATGAGCGCCTTCATGGATGGACGGTTGTGGAGTTGCCGGCCCGTGCACCGGAGCGCTTGGTGTCGGTGATTGAGTTGGCGTTGGAAGCCGAGCCGGTGGTCGACACCACCTTTGGGCTCGATCCGAATGGAGCCACTACTGTGCTTGCCGAGTTCGCTGAGGTCGCTGGTGCCAAGGGTTCGAAAAAGCACTGGATGGAGAAATTCGGCGAATGGAAGACCGCTTACCACATTCACCAATGGAAGCCCGAATCCAGCGTCACGTTCGAAGTCGAGGTGCTCGCGGCTGGCGATTACATGGTGGACCTCAACTACGCCGGAGAAGGGCGCTATGTCTGGAGTGTCGGGGTGGTCGGCGGCGAACGAATCCAAAACCAGCAGAACTCATCGGCGATATATCAAGATCACCCAATCGGTTGGCTTCGCTTCCCTCAGCCCGGAAAACACAAGGTCGAGGTCAAGTGCGTGGATGGCAATCTCGACAGTGCGAGCCTACGGGCCATCCGGTTCACACCTGTTTTCTGATGAGTTTCCAGCGAACTCTTTGCCTGATGGGGAGGCCTGGAAACTTTCCAAGGGTAAGGAAATGAGACAGCCCCAAAAAACTTACTCCCATTTCGTAACCTTCCGTGACCTTTTGGTATTAGAGGGTGGCAATGATCCGCATTGAGGGCTCAAACGCCTAAAAACCTCGTAAGTATGAGCACCAAGTCCATGAAAACAACCAACAAACTGCCCTTTCAACTTTCGTTCGTTGCTTTTGGGGTGGGCGCCATGCTGTCCTTTGCTCCGCTCGCAAAGGCCGCGGTGATCACTTGGGGCAGCGCAACCGACGTTGTCAGCACCCTCGATGTCTCTACCAACGGAACGACTGTAGAAGCGTTTAACATTGGTTACGAGTACACTGGCGCTATAGTTCCCACGCCCCCTGCACTCTCAACGGTGACAGTGAACTCGGTGATATTTGCGGCACTAGCTGGACCTTCCCCCCTGACAGAGACCAATGGCGGCGCCTACGGCTTTCTGGCGGGTAAAACCACGGGGAACACCGATTATAACTCGCTTCTGAATTCGGCTGCTTATGGTGGTGGAACCGGCACCGTCGATATGACCCTCGGAGGAGGAAACCTGGTAAATGGGCAGCAGTACGAGATTCAGCTCTGGTATGTCGATGTAAGAACAGAGGGTGTTGATACACGCGCCATGATATTTGGCGACGGAGAGATCACTGAAAGTTCCGTTAGTGTTTCAAGCGGAATCTTCGGTCCCAGCGGGACGCTCGGGCAGTATACCATAGGGACATTCACCGCCGACGGAATCAATCAGACCCTGAGCCTAACCCCCGGCGTAGCGCCCAACGCTTTTGGTAACTCCCAATTAAACGCCTACCAGATCCGCGCCGTTCCCGAGCCATCGGCTGCATCCCTTGTTGGTCTTTGCGGTCTCGCATTGATTCTGCGCAGACGTAGGTAGGTTCTGCGCTGACATTTTCAAAAGCTTCATCGGCTCTCTCCCTTAGGGAGGGGCCGATTTTTTATAGCCGATATAAGCGCGCCGTTTTCATAAGCATCACATCATTCTGGGCATATTTACCGAAGGATGCGGCCTACTTCGTTCAAGCAGCCCGGAAGCCCGTTTTTTTTCAATGACACTTCCATCGTCAATATTACCAAAAAGCCTGATAGCCCTCACATGCTTGACTAATCTACTCACACTGAGTGCCGCTCTGGCCGTATCGAAAGAAGAATCCCAGCCCTATGACGGCAGTTGGGAGTCCCTGCAGCAGATGCCCGTGCCCGCATGGTTTGATGACGGCAAGATCGGGATCTTCATCCATTGGGGCCCCTACAGCGCAATTGGTTATGTAAAAGGTAATCGCGGTTACGCCGAGCATGTACCCAAACATATTTATAACGATCCAAAACACTATTACCCTTACCTAAAAGAACGTTGGGGCGAAACCCCTCCTAAGTTCGGGTACAAAGATATCATTCCGGAGTTCAAAGCGGAGAATTGGGATCCCGATCAGTGGGCGGCACTCTTTGCTGAAGTGGGTGCCAAATATGTCGTGCTAACGGCGGAGCATCATGATGGCTGGGCCAACTGGGATTCCGACCTGACGCCTTGGAATGCGGTGGATAAGGGTCCCAAACGCGACATCGTCGGCGATTTGGGAAAAGCGGTGAGAGCGCAAGGACTGAAATATGCCCCCTCCTATCATCGTGAACGGCACACGGGGTTCTTCGCCAAAGAGCAGTACGCCGTGCACAGCGAACCTCACCCGGATATTGCCGAAGAAATTAAGCGTATGCCAGAGGCGGCCACGCTCTACGGACCGTTCAGCTACGATAAAGCTTTCGTGGATGACTACGTGGCCCGCTGGAAAGAGATTCAAACGAAATATAAGCCCGATATGCTGTGGTTGGATGATTTTCCCATCTTCACCCGCGATGGCAATGATGTGCGGGCCGGAAAAATGCAGCCGGAGATCAAATATTTCGATGATCAGGTTCGTGGGATGATCACCGACTTTATGAACGATGGCGCGGCACGCGGTGCCGATGTCTACGTCAACAACAAGGGAGCTAACCGCAACTGGCCGGCTGGGGTCGGATGTTTGGAGAAAGATAATCTCAAACTCAAGGTGATCGGCCCAAAATGGCAGAGTTGCACGACATTCGGCACGTCATTTGGATACCTGGCCGCCGAAGAAAATCCGAACTATGCGTGGAAAAAGACCGCTGAGGAGGTGATTCACGAAATGGTCGAAGTCATCAGCCGCAACGGCAACTTCTTGATCAACATAGGGCCCAAAGCGGATGGAACCATCCCGGCCTGGCAGGTTGAGCGGTTGCGCGAGATGGGTGCCTGGTTAAAAATCAACGGCGATGCCATTTATGGATCACGTTATTGGAAGGTAGATATGCAGCGGAACGAACAGCTCTCTTTCACTACGAAAGGGAAAACGCTCTACGCGATCAAAAGCGCTAAACCGGCTGCTCCTTTCACGATTGAAGCGACTACGGGCTGGACCGCCGGTCAGGTAAAGTCAGTCAAGTTGCTCGGTTCCAATGACGCGGTGAATTGGGAGATGACTCCCCGCGGGTTACAGATCACGCCACCATCCAATCTCGGAAAAAGCATGTTCGCATGGACTTTCGCAATTTTGACGACCGAAGAGCAGCACCACTCCAATTCCATTCAAATAGATGCCAGCAAAGCGCTAAAAGGAACGAAGAAAGTGGATCTAGAGGGTGCTTACGACAAGTGAAAGAATCAGTTTTTTTGCTCCAATTCGGTAACCTTCCGTAACTTTTTGGTATTAGAGGGTGGCAATTGTCTACAAGGAAGACTCAGGTACCGTAAACCCGCACAAATATGATGACTACCCGTTCCAAACTCACCACGCTTACCCTTTGCTCTCTGGCCGCAGGCTTTCTGCCAGCTCAGGCGGCGGTTCTCATCGACCACACTTTCGATGGAGTCGCCAACGACACCGGTCCGGCGTTTCAAGAAGTGCAAAACACCTCAGGAACAGCAGGAACAGCAAACCTGAGTACCGGCGAGATCAAGCTGGGGAATTTTGATAGCAGCAACGTTGGCTTCAATAACGTCAGCACGGTCAATGTGACGGCGCTCGATCCGACCGCCACCGGGTTTACTGCCACCTTCTATGTGACCAGCACAACTGCGGACGTGTCGTCATTGCTCTACAACGGCATGTTCTTCGGTGTGGTTTCCGGCACCGCCGCTACGGGAACCGGCGGCAGTAATCTCTGGGTCAACAATCCAGATGCCTTTGGCTACGTCGCTGGCAGCGGCGCATACGGTGACCATCTGATGCGCCAGGACGGCACTACAGATGCGAATTCCACAAATTCATCCCTGACGACCACGCAGCCGACCGACGCTTCGTTCAAAGACGGCTTCACACTCTCCCTCAGTATGTTCAATGACAATTCCTGGTCAATCACCTCCACTGGCTTGAGCACGAATCTGAATGGTAGCGGCAGCCTGAACACCGCCGCTTTCTCCTACGCGGACATCGTCAATGATCTAGGGCTCTACGTTAGCCTACAGGGTCAAGCGGGCAACCCCACCATTACCATGAACCGGATGACCCTAGAAAGCGTTGCCGTACCTGAGCCATCTTCCGCACTGCTCTGCCTTGGAGGCTTGGGTCTTTTGCTCCGTCGCAGACGTTGAGAACTGCTCGCGGCCAGTGGCGAATCACGGGCGGATTGGCAACGCCCAATCCACACGGCCAAAACACCGCAAAGCCTTATAAACACCGACTTGCCGTCGGAGGCCTACTGCTGGAATACCATTTTCCCATCGCCACCGCGTGATAGGTTGGTCTTCCCGTGTCGTTTTCCCGCGGTTGGATCACGCCCATGACCTACACCAGATGGAGCAGCAAATTCATCATAATCCCTTATGTTCATAGATCCGCATCGAATGACCATATTGTTTTCGACCTGTGCGGCTGTGCTATCTGGTTTCTTCGCCACCCCTTCTCAGGCTACCAACTACGACAATGGCTATGTTTGGGAGCGATCCACAAATTGGACCGTGAACGGCACTTCCCCGGATCCATCAAGCAAACAGGATGATCAAGGAACGGTTGTCTGGAATTACACCTATGTCTCGGGCGGAAGCTTAATCAATGACACTGGCACCAACAAATGGTGGTCCCTTGCCCGCACGAATATGACGGCAGGCGAATGGTATGGCGCACCCGTATTTTTGAGTGGTTCGAGCCTCCCTTACTTCAGTCAGGGCGCCGCGCAGATGCATACCAACGCCATCGATACCGCGCCCCTGGCGGTGTGGACATGCCCGGTGGACAACGCCGAGATCGAAATCGGGGGGAGGGTGTCCTGGCGCGGAGGGGGCGGAACCAATACCGCCTCGGCGGATTATGTCTTGGCCTTGCGACGGGCGGCGGACAGCAGTTGGCAAGTGCTGGATTCCGCTGTGTTTGTCCCGAATGGCGGCACCTCGCCGGGCTACACCCGCGAGTATTCCGGAGCACAGGCTTTGGCGCCTCTCAGTCTCTCGCAGGGCGATCAACTTGTCTGGGGATTCAAGCGGCATTCAAATTTCACCAGCAACGGCGGCTGGATCAATATGAACGACAGCCTCACGTTCACTTTGGGATACAGTACCTCCATTGCCGATGTGGAGGTCTACGCCCCGCTCTCGGGAAGCTCGAAGGCCATCTTTACCCTCGATCTCAATCGTCCGGACGCCGGGATCATCACGGTGGATTATGCCACAGCCGACGGAACCGCCCTTGCGGGGACAGACTACGCGGCGACCAGCGGCACCCTGGAGTTTACGCCGGGTGAGACCACCAAGACGATTTCGGTTCCGATCATGGCTGTCACGGAAGCCCAGAACGCCAAAAGCTTCTCGCTGACATTGTCGAATCCGGTCGGAGTGGATTTGGGCAGAGCGACCGCCACATGCACGATTCTTAGCAACGTCGTGGCGCCGGTGACTGGGTTGACGGCGATTCCCATGGGCACCTCGGGCATCGATCTGGCCTGGATTGAACCCGCCGCTCTTCCGGGTGGCTATCAGGTGGAGCGATCAATCGCTGGAGGTGGCTGGACGATCCTGGCCACGCTCCCGACCGGGACGAACACCTATCGGGATATCAACATCGTGCCGGATGCGTCCTACAGTTATCGGATCACTTCCTTCAATGATGCCGCCTCCAACTCCTCATCGGTGGCACAGGCCACAATGCCTTCCAAAGCGAATACCTTGCCCCCCAGCGCTTTTGGGATGGTCCGTGACTACGGCAGCACCTGGTGGGCCGGCGGCTCACGCGGATCAGCGGTTTGGCATGTGAAAACCAGCCGTTACGCCATGACTTTCAACAGCGGTTCGCTCAGCCTCACCTCGATTTTTCCGCTGGAGGAAACGCTTCCGGAAACAACGGCACTGGATCAGCCCCAGAGCGAAAGTTTTCCCGCTTCCGCCCCCTCGAGCAGCCTCTCCGCCACCATGACCTCATCGGGATCGAGCGTTGTGATTCAGCCAGCTGCGACCAATACCAACAACACGCACTTACTGAATAACGGAAAATTCTACCAACGGCGCTGGGTGAAAATCAAAACCAACTCAGGACCCGCCCTCAACACCGCGCAAAGTGGATACGAGGTCATTGCCTGGCCCGACCGGGTCTCCATCATCTGCCGGGTGGTGCCTACCTCATCCGTCACCGGGGGAAGCCTGACCATGACCCTGAACCTGGACAGCATCTTCGACGAACTCTCCGGCAGCGGAGTGGCACAGGCTCTCGCCGCAACCGATGACAGCGGGTATGTCGTCTTCAAGAGTGCCGGAAGTGATACCATCACCGTCGACCCCACCAATTCCCGCGTCACCATCGAAACCGACGCGGGCACTTGGAATGCTGATGAAGAACGCACTGTCGGTCTGGTCATCTATCCATCCAACGATGTGGCCCAGACTCTTCCGGTGGCGGACCAAATCGAAAGTGGTTCGCTCACTGTTACGGCGGTCCAAACCGCTCCAGTCAATGTAACGATTACCCCTTCATACGAACTCGATTATGGCTACTACGAAATCCTGATGCCCACGAACACAAGGGCGGACGATTCGAATCGGATTGAACGCAACCAGGTCACGATTCAAAATCCCACGTCCTCCCCTCAGCTCGCGCGTCTTGCATTTAACAAGGGGGCGTTTGGCAAACAGGCCGGGATCTCCTGTTTTCTTCGAGATATGGATGGCAACCCACTGGGAATCCCCGTTCAGCTTTCTAAAAACTGGCACAATGCGACCAGCGACCGATGGATCGGTTCCTGGTTCAATGGAATGACCCTGCTCACGATTCCGCCCAATACCACGCTGCAATTTGAAGCCGTCGTTCTCGGGCAAAACTATGCCGGGATACCAGCCGCCAGCCATGCCCAGCTTAGCCTGGTGGGTTGGGGCGGCAACGGTAACCACCAGTGGGATGAATCCGCCATCGGTTGCTGGGGAGAGACTCTTGTTTATGATCCGGATTCCGCTCTGGCAGGCGCCATCGGCACCGATTCACGCCCGATGCTCCTGTTGCGCAACACCGGCGACGAGAAACAATGGACGGGGAATTACGGCGGGTGCGATTTCCTGCGTTACTACGACGGGGGTGGCACCCGCCGTTATCAAAAACGGATCCGCAGTTGGTATCAGCGCTATGGGCCCAATCTCACGGATGTCACCTACGCCGGCGAAACCGATAACTCCCTCATCGACTTTAAATACAGCACAAGCATCTATCGCTCCAACGACTACGTCCGCGGACGGCACCACATCCGCTATGACGTCAAGAGCGACGCTTCGTTTAACCGGATGGTTTTCTTCCAAATGGCTTCGGACAATTACAACTACAATGCGGGCACGGCGCATGCCTACGGCTACGCCGGTGATTTGTCACCCACCCAGACATGGACGACCGCGGGACCCTCCACGCCAGTTGAACTGACAGGAGCACTTCCCTGGTTTTCCACCCTGAATTGTCCGGTCGACAGTCGGGTTCCAAGCCAAACAGGAGCCCAGCGGGGATTCATCATTCGCTCATGGAATGCGCGCATCAACGGGCAGGACAATGTGTCGCCCTATTTTGTCGCCAACGGTTCCCGCGTCGATCTGGTCCCGCCCCCGGGTGTGACCGCGCTCAAGGCGGGCGACTACATTGAAGCCGAGATTGAACGGGTTTATTTCGGGCAGGCAGCAAGTGCCTACTATGGCGAGGACGATCATTTCCGGACCGCGTTGCAGGATTACGGCAACCAGCACGAGATGGTGATGCGCGAAGCCGTTGGCAACGATCTCTCGGTGAATGTAAGCATCGGCACGCTGGAAAAGAGCTATCCGGTGCAAATCAGAACGTCGGACAACACCGCCGAGTTCAGCATCACCGGCGGGATAGGTTATATGCCCATCACCCTCACGGGCTTGACCGATTACCGTAGTCCTTTGTTGGAGGAAAACAGTGGAGGTGCCTGGGTCGCCCTCGGCGCGACAACCGGCGGCGGCAATGCCTGGCAGGCTGATTACGAACCGGAAAGCGGCACCTGGCAGCTGACCATCAACGTCAGGCTCGACGACGCAGCCTATCAGGATATCACCGCGTTACGCGACAGCGCCGCCACCCGGACCTTCCGGTTCCGACAGGCCGGTGCGCCCTCCGCGACGGTGGCTCCGTCTGGACCCGCAGTGCCCGGCGTGCCCATGCCGCAGGAGATCAACCTTTCCTCCCCGGACACAGACGTATCCTCTATCAGCGTGTATGCCATCTCGTCCGACAACACGCTGATTTCGAACCAGAATCTGTCAGTCACGGGCAGTGGGGCGAACCGAACCTTTACCTTCACTCCGAATCCCGGAATGCAGGGATCGGCTTCCATCACCCTCTACATCGTCGATGTGGATGGCCGGGTGACGGTTTGGACACTCCCGGTGAACGTCAATGCCCGCTTGGCATGGGAGGCGGCCTATCTGGAAGGCATCACGGATCCAAATCTTATCGACGATGGCGAGGATCCTGACGGCGACGGAATGATCAACCTATGGGAGTATCAGGCAGGCACCAATCCTTTGGATCCATCCGATTTTCTCTCAATCTCAAACTTTGAGCCTTTCGTGTCACCCAGTAAACATAGTTTCCATATCTCTGGCCGTGCTGGCCGCGCCTATTGTCTCGAACGCGCCCCCGATTTGAAGACATGGGGCGACATTACAGAGAGTGAAACCTTGCCCAGTGACCAAACGATCACCTTGGAGGATCTCAACCCGCCCGCAAGCGATAGCTTGTTTTACCGCGTACGGCCTATTGCGCCGTGAGAAATGAAGGCTAAGTATCACAAATGATCACGTCGAAATGATGAAAAGGGGTCGTTTCCTAATTCTTGTGATTGATACACAGGGTTAGGAGTCATAGCCGAAGGACTGAGTTAAGCGGGTTTTAAGAAGTTGTGGAGAATCGCGACCAGTTCACAAACGGGCGAGGACGCACGCGCTCTTTGAGAGAAGCACCTGATGGCGCTATTAAAACGGTGCCAAGCGAGTCATGCCTAAAGCTCGGCCACAGGCTAGTACGATCGTCCCTCTATACGGTGGCGAGTTTTCATACGAGCTATACTGGGTCTCTAGAGGGTCTCCCATAGCTCTTATAAGTCTCACGGACGTCTGCCAAACAGCCTCACAGTCCACTAGTTTATCTAAAACATGAGCCTCTTGAATACCTTGGAGATCGAGGGCTACCAGGGCTGTCATTTTAGTGCCATAGGTTACGCCAATATGGCCGCTCGTATGCTGCCTGTGGTCAGTCGCGACTTCTATGGAGTTGCTTCCGGCGTTATCACCCCACCCAACCTGCAACGTGCTTACTTCACCTCTGGTGCGAGGACCGCCATCGCTTTGGAATTCGACCAAGCCATGAGTTGGAATGCTAATTCGCTCTTTAATTGGTATGTGGATGACGACAACAGCCCTGTTAGTTCTGGGAGTGTAGCCGGAAACACAGTCACCCTCCAATTGTCCAGCCCCGCTGCCGCAAATGCCACCATTGACTACTTACAGGATGATTCGTGGTCATCTTCGGAACCGGTTTCGACCCTTGTGCATGGTGTAAACGGCCTGCCCGCCTTCACATTTGCCGATGTGCCGATCGAGACACTCACCTTGTATGAAGCGTGGATCAATTTAAAGAATCTCACTGGTAATACTGCAGATGGCGAGGCCGATCCAGATTTCGATGGATTGAAAAATGCCCTCGAGTTTGTCTTGGGCGGCGAGCCAAATCCATCTGCCCCGGGTTCCAACTCGTCTTCCCTCATGCCGATTGCCACCCACAACTCATCGGGCGATTTGATTTTCTCTTTCCAACGCAAAACTTCATCAGTGAGTGGCGTGGATCTCAGCTTCCGCTGGTCCACTGACCTGATATTTCCAGCAACCAATACCGTGCAGATCGGCGCGGTGAGTGCTTCATACGACGGTATCAGTGTCGCGATTAGCAGCCTCGATGCTGAAACCGATTCGATTGTCATCACCGTCCCCGAATCCAAGGTGGTCGACGGGAAGTTGTTTGGTCGCCTCAGTGCTCTGTTGTTGTAAGATTTATAGTTTTTCAAACGAACTAAAGATATTGACCGAAACATATATGATCTTTACCAAACTCACTTTTCTGGCCTCGTTGCTGGTAGCCACTTCGCTCGTCACTTCCTCTCAAGCAGCGGGGGGCAACGGCAGTATGGAAAATCCTGATTTCACCAAGGGTGAAAAAATACCGGAAGGCGCAACCCACGACTGGACGCTCGGTGCCACCGGTGCCCGCGGGTGGATCTACAGCGATCGACTGGAGACTTCTGATGCCCGCCAGATCGCCATCACCAAAGTCGATCAAGGGTCGCCAGCTGATGGTATACTCAAGACAGGCGATGCTGTTTTAGGTATCGCTGGCAAACCTTTCTCTTGCGATGCGCGAGTTGAGTTCGGAAAAGCGCTGACCGTTGCCGAATCCGACCAGGGGAAGGGGAGTCTTTCTCTGATTCGTTGGCGCGATGGTCAACAGGAAAATGTCGTTATCAATCTCCCCGTCCTCGGGAACTACAGCGCGACGGCGCCCTATGATTGTCCGAAGTCCAAACATATCCTCGAACGTGGTTGCGCGGCTTTAGCGAAGCGCATGGAAGAACCTAACTACGGAAGTCAATACCCGATTAGCCGCTCGCTCAACGCCTTGGCTCTACTCGCAAGTGGTGACCCCGCCTATCTTCCCATCATTAAAAAAGAAGCGGAATGGGCATCGAACTATACCGCCGATGGGATGGTCACTTGGGCTTACGGCTACGTCATCATGATGCTGGCCGAATACCACATCGCGTCCGGCGACGACTCGATCATGCCCGGCCTCAATCGCCTCGCGCTCGAGGCGGCGAAGGGTCAAAGCGTCGTTGGCTCTTGGGGGCACGGGTTCGCGGGCGAAGACGGCCGCCTAGGCGGATACGGCATGATGAATGCGCCGGGAGTGACACTCACAATATCGCTGGTTCTAGCGCGTGAGGCTGGGGTCAAAGCCCCTGAGTTAGACCTGGCCATTGAGCGCAGCCTTAAGCTTCTGCGCTTCTATATTGGCAAGGGATCGATCCCTTATGGTGACCACAGTCCATGGATTCAAAATCACGATGACAACGGCAAAAATGGTATGGCAGCCGTGCTTTTTAGCCTGGTTAAAGAAAACGAGGGTGCCGAATATTTTTCTCGCATGTCTCTCGCTTGTCATGGCAATGAGCGCGATACCGGACATACGGGCAATTTCTGGAACATGACTTGGGCAATCCCCGGAGTCGTCCAGTCCGGTCCTAACGCAACTGGTGCATGGATGAGTGAATTTGGAGCCTGGTATTTCGACCTCGCCCGTCGCTGGGATGGAAATTTTCCACACCAAGGACCACCGCAGCCGAGAGCAGATGCGACCGGAAGTTGGGACGCTACCGGGGCGTATTTGTTGGCCTACGCGATGCCTCTCAAGAAGACTTTATTGACCGGAAAGCATAATACGCGGACTCCACAAATCAGTGAAGATGAAGCAAAGAGCATCATCATCGATGGTCGTGGCTGGACAAATAAGCATCGCGAGGAATTTTATGACGGCTTGAGTGTGGACGAGCTTTTCGAACGCCTTACCAGTTGGTCACCGGTGGTTCGTGAGCGGGCGGCCATGGCTCTCGCTCGAAAAAAAGTCGACCCAGCGCCTGTGGCTGCCTTGGTGGAAATGCTCGAGTCTAGCGATCTGAATGCACGCTATGGCGCATGCACGGCGTTTTCCATGCTCGGAGAAGCCTCGGCTCCCGCTGTGCCGGTTTTACAAGTTTGCCTTCAAGATGAGGATCTTTGGCTGCGCATCAAAGCGGCTGAAGCGTTGGCTAAGATCGGCGAACCTGCAATGTATGTCCTGCCGGATCTGTTGAAGATGATCTCAAAGGAGTCCTCTCCAAGCGACCCGCGGGGTATGGAACAGCGTTACATCACGAGTGCTGTCTTTGGCGATATGCTTCGTCGATCCAGTTTAGAGTCAGTCGATAAAGATCTGCTCCGCAAAGCCGTGGCGGCAGGACTAGAGAATCAAGATGGACGTGCTCGCGGTACGATTAGCATCGTCTATGAGAAATTGAGCCTTGAAGAAATAAAACCACTTATACCCGCTATCCTTGAGGCCATCGAGACACCCGCACCAAGCGGCATCATGTTCGCCAATCAGATTCGTGTTGCCGGGCTCCGCGTCTTGAGCAAACACCATGTCGAGTCAGGAATTCAAGCCTGTGCGGACTACCTTCTGAAACAGAACCCTTGGGCGAGCCAGATTCGTACTCCGGAAATTCTTGAGATACTCCTCAATTATGGCGTACATGCCCAATCCGCGATCCCATCACTGGAGCGCGCCGCTGCTTTCTTTGAGGCTGGAGAGGTCGACTTTCCAATGAACCTCAGTCAGCAAAAGGCGGCTGCGGTTCGTGCGGCGATAGTCAAGATCCAATCATCCGAAGACCGCCCGGAACTGATCCGCATCGATTGATGCCGCATTTGTCATGTCTTCCTCAACGTAGACGACACCATCAAAAAAAGAACTCATGCCCGACAGTCTGCACCCCAACATTCCCGGCTATCGCGCCTGGGCGGAAGCCATGGAACCGACCATCAAAAAGATGCTCGGAGAATGATGAAATCGAGATCCTTGTTTGTTAGTTTGGGTGCTTGCCTGATGCTGCACCCAGCGGTGGATGTCCGTGCGGCAGAAATGCCGCACCATCACACCCTATCCCTCGAAGCCAGATCACTGATCGCCCAGCCTTATCCCTATGTCAGCGGTGGAGAGTTCTCGGGCGAGGCCCTCCCGGCTTCACCAGATCCACTGGTCGCATACCGCTGGCCGAATCCACGCGCAGCCGACGGGCTTCAAGTTTTTCTCATTAAACCAAAGTTTTTCGAATCCGACTCAGCGACTTCTTTTGCCAAGCTCGACTCGCTCGCGACCGAGTCGCCCAGCGTGGAAGTTCGTGGCACCGGTTCGATCCGATTGGACTTCGGGGCTGAGTACGCCGCCTGGCTGGAATTCGACAGCCCGGATTGCCCTGGCGGTGTCGAGATGAGTATCAGCGAATACAACGAACCGGCCATCGTCAACAAGATGCCTGAGCACCCGATCAAGACGCTGGCTCCGGTGAAGCATGGCAATACCTACCGACTCGAACTGAACAAGGATCTCTACGAAGGGGTGCGCTTCGGCTGGATTCATGTCCGCAATTTTACCAAGCCTTGGCACATCACCGGTGTGCGGTTGGTGTGCCAGACGAAACCGGTGAACTACGAGGGAAGTTTCTCATGCAGTGACCCCATGTTGACACGGGTTTGGTATACTGGGGCTTATGTGGTGCGACTCAACCTGCTCAAAGATTACATCGGAGCCATTCTTATGGACCGTGGCGACCGGCACTCGTGGACGGGAGACGCCCACCCCACGCAAGCGGCATCCCTGGTGGCCTTTGGCAATTATGATTTTATTCGCCATAACATTGAGCGAACATCAGGCAAAGATGGAATTTTGAGCTACCGGCTTTATTGGGCTTTAAGCGTGCTGGACTATTGGCGCTATACCGGAGACTCCGCGCTGCTGGAAAAATACATCGATAACATCTGCACGCGTCTCGACGAGGCCTATGAAGTCTATGGCACGGAGCCCGAGCACGTGTTCTACGGATGGGACGAACGCCTCGGAGCCGGCTTTGATGTGAGGAAACGGCCGACCTCAGAAGTACATAATACCTACAAAATGCTTTCCATCGAATGCTGGAGAGCCTTCGCGGAAGCCATGGGTGTGTTGGGGCGCCATGAACTTGAGGAAACATATCAGGGTTACGTGAAGGAGAAAACAGCCGACCTGAAACAGAATCCGAATTGGTATCAGAACTTCGGCATCCACGCTTTGTCCGGTGCGGTCAATGCGGGCTCCATCGATAATGCGGAGCAAGCAAAGATTCGATGCATTGAATTCAATGACCGGGTCCAGCGGCTGTCGTTCTCGCCCTTCAACCAGTATTTCATCCTCCAAGCCATGGCGGACCTGAACCTCTATGATGAGGCACACACTTCCATCTTAGACCTTTGGGGTGGGCAGATCGAGTATGGCGGCACCACATTCTTCGAGGTGTTTCGGCCCAGTTGGACCAATGCTTTGGGCAAGAACGATCCAGTTCCTAACAACCAATGCGGGTACACCAGCCTAGCACATCCCTGGGGTGCAGGAGTGGTCAAATGGCTCAGCGAGGAAGTGCTTGGCATCAAGCCGCTATCCCCAGGATTCGACAGCTATGAAATCGTCCCTCATCTCGGACGAACCCTCACATGGGTCAAAGGCTCTGTGCCCACGCCCCATGGTGAAATCCGCCTGCACCTCAATACAGCCAAAGGAACCGCCGTCATGTCGGCACCCGCGGGAACGACCGGCCGGATCGGGATCCCTAAAATTGGCAAAAAAATGGATTCGATCACCTTCAATAAAACGCTCGTCTGGGATGGGTCATTCCACTCTGTGGCAGGCGTTGCAGGAGCAACGGAAGACGCCGATTTTGTCTACCTCAACGGCGTGCAGGCCGGAACCCACCAGCTGAACTTTGTTCACTCCGGCACAGCCGCTGCCTATATCGCCCCAGCCATGCATTATGAGACATCATGCGTCGCGATCGACACCCTCACTCAAGGCAACTGGGGTGGAAAATACGGAAAGGATGGGCATGTGCTCGTCCGCTACGCTGGCGAAAAGGAGGATATCCAAGCCCTTCCCGCTTATGTCAAATCCGTCTCTTACGACAAAAGCCGGGGTGTCCGGTGGGCCGTTGATGTTGATGATCCACGCGCGCTGGCACCGAACCCCAACAATGGTTTTCCGCGAATCGCCGCAAGCGTCCACACTTCCAATGGTGGGCCCACCGATGTCATCCGTGCCTGGCATAGCCAACCACTCACCCTCAACATCGAATTGAAGGAACGCCGTCCCTATCGGGTCGCGCTTCACCTCGTCGACTGGGACCGCCTTGGGCGCAGCATAGCGGTTGAGATGTTTGATGCCTCCTCTCTCAAACTTCTCGCCCCAGTTCAAGTGATCAAGGATCACACGAATGGCGTCTATCTCGTTTACGAATATGACCAATCTGTCAGGTTCCGCATCCAGCAGATCAGGGGTGCCAACGCGACCCTTAGCGGCATCTTTTTCGACCCTGCGAGTAGTGGCAAGTTAATGCCCGGTGATCCCAAGAAGAAATAAACCGCCACACCGAGCGGGTGATGCCGCAAAATGATCGCTCTGTAAGTTCTGCGGAGTAAGGTTCGTATGCTCAATATTCAACTGTCGTTTATCGACGCACCTCAATATTCAACTGTCGTTTATCGACGCACCTATTTTTATGATGATGAAACCACCCACAAAACGTCTATTCTCCCTGCTTGTCGCCCTGCTTTGTAGTGTGAACGTGTTTGCCGATGCCTCTCCCGTCAAAGTCTACATCCTTTCCGGTCAGTCCAATATGGTCGGCATCGGCCAGGTCGATGGTGGCGGCACCCGATGGGGGAAGGAGATCATTGACCCCGTGCTGTCAGTTTACCCGGGGACACCCGACAGTTCGATAGACTATGACAAGATGGAGGCAATCGAAACCCTCAAGCTCGAAAGCTTCGGTGGCGTCAAGCCAACGCCTTATCCGGAAGGCGGTGTGCACGTGGTGCGTGGACAGGTGCAAATGCCGGAAACCGGAGTCTACGAGTTCCGCCCAGGGCATGGCGCTTCAACCGAAAATATCATGCTCGTCGATGGCAAGGAAGTTTACCGCAAGTTGCCGGGTGGGGAAGCCGTGTTCACCTCGATTAAGCTCGAAGGCGGGAAGAAGGTTTCCTTCAAGATTACCTATCTGAATAATCAAGCAAATGGACTGGGTTGGGTTGCCCGACTGGACATCCCCGGCACCCTGAAGTCAGTGGTCAACTACGACGGTAAGTTCAAATACCTTGTCGACGATAAGGGCAATTTCGTCCCTCGCGATGATGTTTATTACGAAGGTGTCGTGACTGATGTGGGTAGCGACTGGCTGGGAGTAATCGATGGTAATATCGGACCTGAACTAGGCTTTGGCCACGAGCTTGGCAACTTCCACGAGGAGCCTGTGCTGATTCTAAAAACGAGCCAAGGCAACCGCTCACTGTCATGGGACTTCCTGCCTCCGGGATCCAAGAGTTTCGAGCACACCGATGAAGAGGGAAAAACTTGGGTGTATGCAGGATACAAGCAATCGCCAAATCGCTGGGAGAAGGGCACCGAACCCGAGCCGATCAATTGGTATGCAGGCAAACAATACGACGAATGCTTCGACGCCGCCAAGGAGGTGCTCGCCAACTTCGACAAGCAATTCCCGCAGTGGGAAGGTCGCGGTTATGAAATCGCTGGTTTTGGGTGGTGGCAGGGACACAAGGATGGTGGCGAACAAGGCACCGGCACCGCAGGTCTTGCAGCCACTAAATACGAGGAGAACCTCGTTCAACTGATCAATACACTGCGAAAAGAATTCGATGCGCCTAACGCCCCCTTCGTAGTGGCGACCTGTGGATTTGGTGGTGGCAAGACCTGGGAGTCAGGCAGCAGTGCTGATACGATCTTCAAAGCTCAGATGAATGTCGGTGACCCCGCCAAACATCCAGAGTTCAAAGGTACGGTGAAGTCCGTCGACATCCGCGACTTCTACCGCGCGCCGGAAATCTCTCCGCGCAATCAAGGGTTCCATTACAACGGCAACGCCGAGACCTACATGCTCGTCGGCGAAGCGATGGGTGAGGCGATGGTGGAGATGGAGAAATAATCAGCCATCAATAAACTTTGCCACTGTTAGACCTTGTCTTCGGTCATCCTTGCAGCGGGCGATATTGTTGATCCATTTGACGATCCGACGCACCATCGGTGTGTGATCCCAGTAGATGTGAGCAATGCTTGGAGCGCACCATTTGAAACTAGGATGGAACTCGGTGCAGATCAGTGCCACTTCTTTGATTGAAGGATTCTTTTTCCTGGCGATGAAGTTTTGCACGGCAAGAAATAGAATCCAGTCGCCGATGAGAATTGCGGATGGTGGAGTGATTCGGAAAAGTGACTCTAGACAATCCCGTAGCCCCATGTCGGTCTCCGCCCAGTCAGGCAGGTTGTAAGCACCGGTCGAGATTCCCCTGTTTTCGAGTTCCTCGAGAAAAACCTGCTCGAACTTTCCAAGATTAGGTTTTCGACGCTCCTCGCGTGTCAGCAACACGATGCTCCGGTGCCCCTTGTCTGTGAGGCTTTGGATCGCCTGTCGCAGGGCCACTAACATGTCGGGCCCGGTTCCGGCGATTGGCAGATCCTGCATCGTCCCAAACATGGCGAAACAAGGAAGCGATTGCATCAGGACAGCCAATAATACACTGGGGCCATTTCGTCGGTTTTGAATCCGGGAGGGATGACTTCCATGTCGTCCGTGACTTTCCTTCAACGTCACCCACCATTCCAGACCCGAAGTTTCCCCGAGCGCCGTACAAAGTCACGGACATTTGAAAAGCATCCCTCTCGGCTTTTACTCCTTGTCACCATAGACTGGTGGCTTCCAGTCTTTGGGGAGCTTGCCTTGTGGGCGGACACCGTAGGCTGTCTTAGGAATCGGGCTTTCTTCAGGAGTGATCAGAGGAAGATTATCGGGCAGGTGCTTGATGCGGAAGTCCTTGAATTGAACCTCCATAGGTGGGCCGGCGTGAACCTGAACGGCGAGAACGCCATCCAGCGAGCGACCTTGCTCGTCGAGATCGATAAGATCGGCGGTTGGCTTGCCGTCGATCCAATGCTGGTGGTGGTTACCCTTTACGAGGATGCGGAAGTCGTGCCACTCGCCCGGCGCGGGGTCGGTAACGGGCATTTCTCCTATGACCCATGACTGTCCATCGGGATCAATGATCACCTTTTCTCCGGCGTGGGACAGGATTCTGCGACCACGTTCTTCGTAGAGCATACCATTGTATTCTGGAACGTTGGCGACAACGTCACATTGATAGCCCGAAAGCACATCGAGTCCGAACTCCGGACGTTGTGTGCTGCGGTACTGGATGCCGCTATTCCCACCAGGTGTAATCTTCACTTTCACACGGAGGTCGAAATTGCGGATCGTGCTGCCTTTCCAAGCAAGGAAATGGTTCCTCTTGAGTGAGCCGTCGGCGGTTCCGGTGATGGCACCATCCTTGACGGACCAGTATTCCGATTCTCCGGCCCAGCCTTTGAGCGTCTTGCCATTGAAGAGATGCACGAATCCTTCCTTATCGGCATGGTGGCTGACCATCGCGGTGGATACGGGATGCGGAGTCGTCGAGGGGTTGAATCCGCCCTTCAGTGGCAGTAGGGGGCCACCGTATTCATCGACTTTGGCTGCGGCGCGGGCACGCATGTCCTTGAGGACATCCGCATAGTCTGGATCCTTGGCTAGGTTTACCAGTTCATCGGGGTCCTTATGTAGGTCGTGGAGGAATTCCACATCGTGATCGAAGTAGCGGGCATACTTGAAATGGTCATTTCGAATGCCCTCGAAGGCCGGGATCCGGTCGCGCACTGCGAAGTGTTCGTGGTAGGTATCGGTTCTCCAGTCGTCTGGTTTCTTGCCATTAACGATGGCTTGCAGGCTACGCCCTTGATAACGTTCGGGTGGTTTGATTCCGGCCCAATCGAGGAATGTTGCGGGAAAGTCGAGGTTCAGGGCGGGGGCGTCGGTCACTTTACCACGCTCACTTTTTGGCACGCGGGGATCAGTGATAATCAGGGGAACACGGAGAGACTCCTCGAAATGCGACCATTTTCCAGCAAGTCCTCGATTTCCCATCAAGTAGCCGTTGTCCGCGGAATAGACGATGATCGTGTTGTCGGCTAGACCGGCTTCGTCGAGCGCCTTGAGAAAGCGACCGATGGCTCCATCGATGCCGCTGACCATGCGGTAGTAGGACCGGATGTTCGTCTGATACTTTTCCGGGGTGTTCCAACGCCAGAAATATCGCTCTCTGGTGATCGAGGTTTGCAGGCATTCGGGAAGGCTCTCGAAAGTGGATGGGGAGTTGAGGCGTGGAGGCGCGATGGTGATGTCGTCATACATACCATCGACAGATTGTGGCCAGGGGAAGTGACCGATGCCTGGCCGACGATCATTATCCTCGGCGTGACAGGCATTGAACCAGAGGTTGAGGGCAAAGGGTTTGTCTTTCGGTTGGCTCTGAATGAATTCGATGCCGCGGTCGACGATAAGTTCGGTCTCGTGACGCAAGCTGCCATCGGGTTGTTTTTTGAAGTAAGGGTCGCGGGAAATGGCCTCAAATTCGTCGAAGTGATCTTCGCGATTCCAGCCTTCAGGCATCATTGCGTGCCACTTACCGAAGTAGCCGGTGCGGTAGCCATTCTCGTGAAGAATGTCAGAGTAAAGAGTTTCCACGGCTTCGGGCCGGGCGACATCCGGTTTGGCTTTGGTGCCGTACGTGCGTCCGGTAAGCCCGGTGAGGATTACCGTCCGGCTCACCCAACAAATGGGTTGACTGACGAACGCATTCTCGAAGCGGGTCCCTTGTTCAGCGAGTTTGTCGATGTTCGGCGTTTTTATCACGTCATTTCCATAGCACCCAAGGGTGTTGATGCTTTGGTCGTCTGTGAAAAAGAAGACAATGTTCGGACGCTCGTTCGCACCAGCTGTCGAGCTAGCGAGGGTGAAGGCTAGAGCGAATTTGGCGATGGTGGCACTCAGAATGAAGATCGATTTCATGGAAATGTTTAGGCTGTAATAGGCTTTGAGTTGGTCTTTTGTGCTACTTGAACTCCATCTCTGAAAACTTGAGCGGGTGGTGAAGAATCTTCTCGCCGTCCTTGTTGATGATACTCAGTTCGAGCGACTTGTTTGCCCAATCGATTTCAATAAGGCCGGCGTTTTGAACTGGGTGTGAATCACCAATTCGGTATGAGTTGGTGGCGGCTGCCCAACCTTTTTGGGTATTGGTCAGACCGCTGCTGGTGAGATCAAAAAATGGGTAGCCATCGAGATCCCGTTTCGACAATTCGGCGAAGTGAACGTCGCCCGAGATCGCGAAAGTGTGATTCGCATTGTGCTTCTTTAGTAGTTCGAAAAGACGCTTTCTTTCGTGCGGAACATTCCCCCAATTTTCCATGCCTTTTTCATGGGCGAGCACTTGGATACTGCTGCCGATGATACGAATATCAGCGGGAACTTGAAGTTGTTCCTCAAGCCATTTCCATTGAGTCTCGCCAAGAAGAGTCAACGACGCGTCTTCGGTTGGCTTATACCAACCAACAGTTCCCTTTGCTTTCGGACCTTTTGCACCTGGTAGCACATCGCGAAAGTAACGGGTGTCGAGGAGCAATATCTGAACCGTCTTACCTGGGGTTCCGAAGGTGTATGAGCCATAGACTCCTTCACGCTTACGCCTCGGGGAATCGTCGGCGTCTTTGAAAAAGTCGAGGAAGATCTGCTGCGACTCTTTACGCTTTTTGTAGGTCTTACCGCCGTCGTTTACTCCGTAATCATGATCGTCCCAAGTGGCTAACACGGTCGTGCTTTCACGGAGTTTTTGAAAATCCTCAAGATCGCCAAGTTCAGACCATTTCTTCTTTAATAGTTCCATATCCTCGGTATCGCCGTAAATGTTATCGCCGAGGAAAACAAACACATCGGGATTCTCTTTCAGCACTGCCTCAAACATCGGGCTACGTCCTTTCCTGGGATCGCTGCATGAACCGAAAGCGATTTTTTGGATGATTTCTGATTCGTGGAAGTCGCTTTCCATTTCCGCATGTGCGGTAGTGAATAGTCCGGCCGAGAGTGCAGCGAGTGCGAATGTTTGACGTATCATGAGGTCTTTGGAAATGGGCGTTTCTAGCTCGTGGAGAGGTGAAACAATCGTCCATTGGGTATTAGTGACTCACCAGCACACTGCGATCGAAGTAGTCGAGAAGTCTGCGGGTAGCAGACTCCAACTGCCTTGGGATGCTTTCCTTGGTCAGCCCTCCGACGTGAGGAGTGATGATGGTTTTTGGGTGGGTGAGGATCGGGTTGTCAGGATCAGGTGGCTCGCACGGCATCACATCGGCTGCGTAGCAAGCCAATCGGTCGCTGTCCAAAGCCTTGAGTAATGCAGCTTCGTCAATCAGCGCGGCACGACTGGTGTTGACCAAAATGGTGCCGCTTTTTATCGCCGCGAAGGCGTCCGCATCAATCATGTTACGAGTCTCAGCGGTGAGGGGGGCGTGCAGAGAAATGAACGGGCACTCAGCCATGATCGATTGCAGCTCGGTGTGTTGAGTCACTGCGACGTCGGGACAGGTGTCATCGTCTTCCCAATGACGGCGAAATCCATGAACGTGCATGCCAAGAGCTGCTGCGACTTTGGCGACGGTGCACCCGATTCCGCCATAGCCGATGATACCGAAATTTTTACCGCGAAGCTCCACTCCCTGGCGTCTTCGCCAAATGCCGCTCTTGGTCTCGATACTACTGGTAACAATATTTCGAGCTGCTGCGAGTGTCAGTGCGATGGCATGTTCGGCCACGGCTTCCTGGGTAAGGCCAGCCGTGTTGAACACATCGACTCCCAGGTTTTTACAGGCTTCGAGGTCGATGGATGCTGTGCCGGCGCCCACCTTGGTGATCATTTTGAGACGAGGAATCGCCTTCTCGATGACCTTGACCGTGATGTCATCAGGATCACAAAAGATGGCGTCGACGTCTCCCACAAGTTCGAGCAGTTCGGATTCGGGAAGTGGGCCTTTTCTTTTGACGACTTCGAACCCACCGCTCTTCAACAAATCGTGATGAGCGCCGGGGTTTGATTGAAATACCGAAGAGGTGAGAAGAATAACAGGGGTGCTCATCGTAGTGGAAAGCGCTGCCGAAGGGGAATTCATGTGCATCTTTTCGACATCCTTTTATCATAGATATTTGAGCGCGTTTGGCAATCTAAACAAGTGTTTCGCGGGTGAGTCTCGAAGTTAGATCGCATTACACGTCGCTGATAGCCTTTCAGGCACAGGCAAAGGAGCGAGAAGATAGGAGGTGACAAAATCCTTGGATGAGGCACTGTCAATCAAGTATGGAAGGTAAATCTCCGGCAAATCCTCAAGAATCCCGTCAGAAAGGTGTGCAGCCTGTTGATGCGATATTGTCTGACGATGGAATCGAAAACCACACATTGGTCGAGGTTTCGACGGAGCACTTGACGCACAAGATGGTGCAAAAGGCGCGCAAGGGTAGGCAGCTTACACGGAACGTGCAGAACAAAGTGCTCAACGCCCTCAATGCTATCCGACAACAGCGCGATCTCGAGCCGCTGCGTCTTCCCGATTTGTTCAATTACAAAGGGTAGGGGGGGGCATGCTTACTGAAGCGAAATTGATCAGAGTCCCAGCCGACTGTAATGGATTCTCCATTCCCTCTGATCAATTTTTCGAGTGAATACGGACACTTGGACGAAACTGGACGAACTCAAATCCATAGGCCGGGCGGTCTGTGTGGGAGATTGTGGAATTTCTTGCTTCATCGATAATGTCATCTACCTGACCAGTGTCAGAACACGGTCTTGACTGGTTTCAGGAGTGAGTGTGCGTCTTGCGAGATCGTGCCCTGATTCAGGGCGAGGCTTTGACATTGGGTAATGAGTTGGATTGGCTTGATGGATGGTATTCGCAGGGGTCATTGGGGCGGCGTTGCCGGCTTGTTGGCAGTGAAAATCCTCCATAGTAAAAACAACAATATCGCCCCGCTAAGACCTGCTAAGCCAAATTGCTTTAGCAAGATGTGTGATTGTTCTTTTTTTGAGGACTCAGGGAGAAGTTTTTCACAGTTTGACTCGATGATTGCCGTATTCAAGCAGCGGACTAAGTTTGTATCTCAACAACTCAACCGAATCAATGACCACCCGCCAAAACACATCCCTCATGGTCGCAATTGCAACCATTAGCCTCGGCATGAGCACCCTCTTCGCCGGCACCGACGCCCCCTCCCTCATGCTCACCGACGAACTCATCCCTGAAACCAAAGAGCAGAAGGACGCTCGCATGGAGTGGTGGCGCGACGCGCGCTTCGGTATGCTCATCTGCTGGGGGACCTATGCGGTGCCGGCCGGCATCTATGAAGGCAAGCCGACCAAGGCCCTCGGCGAGTGGATCATGAGGACCGATAAAATCCCTCTGTCGATCTACGAGACCTACGCCCAGAAGTTCAACCCAGTGAAATACGACGCCGAGCGGTGGGTCAAGATGGCAAAGGACGCCGGCATGAAATACATCGTCATCACCGCCAAGCACCACGACGGTTTCTGCCTCTGGGACTCGAAGCTAACCGACTACGACGTCGTCGATGCCACCCCTTACGGCAAAGACTTGCTCAAGCCTCTCGCCGAGGCATGCAAAAAACACGGCATCAAACTCTGCATGTATTACTCGATCATCGATTGGCACCAACCCTATGCCAACCGCGACGAATGGAACAAGGATGACAACAATCCGAATAAGGATTGGGACAAATACCTTAACGACTATATGGTCCCCCAACTCAAGGAACTGCTCACCAACTACGGAGACATCGCTGTAGTCTGGTTCGACGGCGATTGGATCAAGGATTGGACCGAACCACAGGGAAAAGGGGTCTACAATCTGTTGCGAACCATTCAGCCGAGTCTGATTATCAACAACCGCGTCAGCGCGGGTCGAAATGGCATGGCCGGCATGAGTAAGGATGAGACCTTTGCCGGCGACTTCGGTACCCCGGAACAAGAAATCCCTGCCAAAGGCATGCCCGGAGTCGACTGGGAAACCTGCATGACGATGAACGATACCTGGGGGTATCGCACCGACGATCATAATTGGAAGTCGAACGAAACGCTCATCCGCCAGTTGATCGACACCTCGAGTAAGGGCGGTAACTTCCTGCTCAAGTTGTTGCCTAATTACCCAAATACGGTAAATTTGGTCGTGAATCCTCTGTTCAATATGGATTGCAGAGCGTCGAACTCCTCACACGCCTAGCGGCGAGGCCGAAATCTGCCTTCCTGCCACCTATCGATATAATCGTCGCTTCTCTCGCTTTCATCCTCATCTTCTTCAGGCGCCGGCTCGGTCACCAACACTGTAAGTGTTCTTCTGTAGCTGCCTAGGCCGACGACGTCTTCTTCGACTTCCTGATGGGAGGCGCCGGGGAACCATTGATTGAGCAGTGAACCTTCGAGAGCAATGGCGCATGACTGGACCCAATCCTCGTTGGATCCAAGGCGGCAGGTGGGAACCTCTGCTGGAACTGCATCCCTCCTTCTCAGCCAGTCGATACCTGGGAGCTGTTTGAAGGATTGTGATGCGGTCATGAACTCTACAGTGCCATTGTGAGAGACGACCACTGCAATGCATTCGTCGGTGACTTCACAATACCGAATGGCGGAAGCGACTAATGAGCTCTCACAGCTATTAGCCATCTGCTTGATTGTCTGAAAACCAGGGATGGCACTTTTGATGACTGGAGCAATAAGTGTCCATGGCATGAGCAGCTCTGCTGCAAATGTATCTGCCTCACGTTCAAAGCGATCTTTGGAAATGAATCCTGATCGGGAATAGTGTGAACCTTCAGCGAGTAACGCTGAGGGGTGGTCATCGATGAAGTAATGCCCCAGTTCATGCGCAACCGTGAAATTCTCAAAACCATCATTCTTGATAGCAGTCGAATACCCAATCCCAAATGAATTTCCCGCTATCATCAAGCAGCCTGAAATGTCAACCTGCGGCGGATCGAATGGCATCAGCTTAATACCAAGCTTTGTTGCCAACTGCTTAGGTCGTACGGGCAGCGAGTTTAAAAAACCATGCTCGGCCAGAACTTTCCGAGCCTTCTGCTGGATGGCCTTCAGTCGAGAGCGAGGAATCATTTGTCACCGGACTTTCGCTGGCTCTCTTTCTCCCAGAGAGTTTTCGCCATGGACTCCAGTAGCTCAAAACTCTGTTCAGAGAGATTTTCTGCGTGGCGGAAGAGCTGCTTGGCGCGTGGTGCTGCGCTTAAGCCTTGCCCGTGCTGCTCCTCATCAATTCTTCCCAGCAAGTAATCCACGCTAACAGTGAGAGCGTCGGATAGCTTGCGTAGGTTGTCGAATGAGGGCGATCGCTGACCTGTTTCAAAATGCGAGATGGCGGCGGCTTGCAGGCCGGCTATGGCTGCAAGTTCGGATTGGGTGAGTCCCTTGGACTCACGAGTCTTCTTCAGGCGATCCTTGAATATTTCAGTCATAGTCGATTTTTCTTGCTACAGCACTACGGATACGTATAGTTTTCCTTAACGGAAAAAAATCCCGTTTCTTCAGCAAGAAAACTATACGCTTTCGGCATGCTGATGCAACACAAACCGTTAAACCACCATAACCACTAAAGACCATGAAAAACCGAAAAGTAACGAGCAAATCAGTCGCCTCCGATGCGGCTCGAACATTGCAGGACCCCAATGCTTCCTCAGTGGCCAAGAGCCTTGCCGCCAGCGCCCTGTCGCAACGCACGGCTACCCACCAGACTGGCTCCCAGATGGAGGACTTGGCGTCGAAGGTACTGGATAGTCAAAAATATAGCCCGAAAACCAAGTCCCTCGCTGGGTCAGTTCTGAGCCAATCAAATAAGCAACGATAACGCGGCTCTACGTTTCACCGCTTCGGGTTGCCGGAGCGGTGGTGCGAGAAGCCGAAGAGGCAAAAGGATAACAACTAGAATTCAATGGAGACTTCAACTTCCTCTAAGCAAACAATGACCACATCCGAGATGTTCTCGGGGTTTCTCGGAAATCTTGTCATTGATAACAGAACTAAAATCAGTGGTCGCTACGGAAGGATCACTGCGGCACTCAACCGGAAATTCAGAGATACTGGTTCGACTACTGCCAATTCCATTCAGATTGGATCTTATGGGCGTCGTACTGGAATCAGGGGGCTTTCCGACCTCGATATGATCTACATTCTCCCAAAGGGAGAGTGGGATCGCCTGAAAAATGATCAGTACAAAGCGTTGGCAGAGACTAAGGCGGCGATTGAGGCTACTTATCCGTCCACTTCGATAATAGTTGACCGCCTTGTTGTGGTCGTGAGCTTTGAAAGCTACGTGATTGAGGTCCAGCCTTGTTTCGAGCAGGACGACGGTTCGTTCCTATACCCTGATACGAAGAGGAAGGAATGGTTACCCACATTGCCAAGAGAAGAGATGGCGGCGGTTGACGACAGGGACAATAATACGAACGGCAACCTTCGTGATCTGTGCAAGATGACACGTGCATGGCGAAACAAGCATGGTCTGAAAATGGGCGGGCTGCTGATTGACACGCTTGCCTTTCAATTCATCGGGAGCACGAGCGACTACGACAACACGTCCTATTCGAAACATGACGAGATGGTGCATGATTTCTTTGATTACTTGGCTAATGAGCCAAAGGACAAATCTCATTACAAGGCTCCAGGGAGCGGTCAGAATGTTCGCATCAAAAAGCGCTTTCAGAGGAAAGCAAAGCGGGCAGCGGAGTTATGCCAGCAAGCCATCGATGCCGCTAGTCAGGCCAATTGTAATGCGAAATGGCGTAAAGTGTTTGGTCGTCCGTTCCCGCTGACACAGGAAACCTCCAAAGTTGCTGCAAGTATCTTTTCCGAATCTGCCACTTGGCGTAACACAGAGGAATTCATCGAAAATTCATTTCCGATTGATGTGCGTTACGACTTGAAAATTGACTGCACAGTATCACAAAAGGCTCACCGGTCGTTCCAGTTGAGGGAGTTCCTCAGCATGGGTCTTCGACTGGCCCGCTACAAAACTTTGAGCTTCTACATCGATAGGCTGGATACTGAGCTTCGAGAGCCTTATGACATACGCTGGAAGGTTCTGAACCGAGGTGATCGGGCGCGAGAACTGGACTGTATCCGAGGTCAGATTCGGATCGGAGGGAAAACCATTTCTGAGCGAACCAGTTTTTTTGGTGACCACCTGGTTGAATGCTACATTATCAAAGAAGGTGTGGTGGTTGCAAAGGATCGCGTCTACGTCCCAATTCAAAATTCATGAACAAGTCGCATTTGCTCCGTGAAATCGCCAACGCTGGCTATAATGCCGGTTTTGGAGCAAAGAAGAGCTTCGCCAGCTATGACATTCTGATGAAGGCGCCCAGCGCCATTGGCTGGTGTCTTACTTCATTAGGGGTGCTTGGACTTGTTTTCGATTGCTTGTCGAACAAGACAGTATCAGCGGCGGCTCTTTGCATAGGCTTTTTGACGACGTATCTCAGTTATGCGTCAAAGCATTTGAAAAAGCTCGATGCTTCAGGAAACGAACTGACTAATATACGTAACGACCTTAGCATGCTCTATGGTCGAGTGAGCGAAGCCGAAGAGCCAATTGCAGAAGACTACGTAATGCAGTTGGCTACATTGCAGAAACGCATCTCGAAGGCGTCAGTCAGCAATCAGGTGGTGTTCAGTGGATGGCTCGCTCACATCAAGTTTTTCGGAGAATCTCAAATCCAATGGATTGATACGGAATTGAAATTTCATTGGTGGAAGGACAAGGTGCCGGCGACTTTCAAACTCTTTGCGGCATGTGTCCTTTTGGTGGGCGCTATCGCCGCGCTGATTTTATTGATCTCGGACGCATACAACTGAAAGTGATTGCGGATTGACCTTAAACCATGCAAATAATATATATTAGGTAGGGTGGCAACTCGTTGCATCAGCACTAAATCAAAAATAATAGACACTGATTATCATGAATAAATGGGCAGACTACGGCATTTCAGAGGTTCGTTACGACTCTGATCACACACACATAACAATGGTTCGGGTGCGTCCTGATAACGGGGATGAATTTGGTCCATCGGAAGATCGCAGGAGAGAAGATGTTGTGGATGAAATCAAAAAAGGGACTTCTTACATCACCATCATTAAAAATGAGAAGGGCGATTGGACCAAAGGGCAGGCTGTCATTGTGGTCGAGGTCAATGGTGTGGAGTACATCAAGACAGTCGATAACGATACGGAATCTGACAACTTGGAAGAGCTTCCTGAATTTTAAGGCATCATGGATGATGAATTGAAAAAAGCATACGATAGGGTCATCGGTGGTTCTCAACCGCAACCAGTGAATGACGAGCTCACCGTTCTCCGGAAGCTAAACAGTCAGGCTTCCATTAATGCTGTGCAGAGGGAAAGCTACATCAAGGGTTTGGAGCAATTGGTCGACGACATGAAACTTCGAATATCTGACCTAGAAAGGATCCTAAATTCAGGAGATAGCTAAGGGTTAGGTCAAGAAATTTTGGCTGCAATGCTCTCCCCAACTTATGCTTCAACAGCTCACATTCACCTTGAAGCCTTATTGCTGCGTGATTCTACGGGCTTATAGGGTTAGTATTCCTGGGAAAAAAGCAGGGTTGTCAAGGCTCTATCTGCCTCGGTGACGCAGTAGATTTTGAGGTCGTTGACTATGTAAGAACTGAAGATCCTGGAGCCATGTTTCAAGGCATCTTCATTGGCCTTTTTATCTTCGTCGCATAGGTCGCCCCAGTCTCCACAGTGGTGTCTCAACAAAAAATGACCTAGATCGATGCCGTTTTCTTCGGCCCACCTAATTACGGCGGCGGTAGCGTATGTGAGTCCAATCTCAAAACGAGGTTCAGGGGGCGATTCGGGCTGCGTGGTAAATCCGCTCATAATCATGGCAGCACGTGACAAGGCTACTTCTTGGTCTTTGATGGTGCGCTGTGGGTCAGGTGTGTTGGGGTCAAGAGTTACCATACACCAGGGATTATCGCCCAAGAGGGGCGACGAAAGGTGCCCATCCGAGCGGGTTATGTTATCATCCGGTAGCATACCCTAGCACCTACGAAAGGCTGTAACACGCCCGGACTTAGGGTATTCAACAACGCGCCGGTCGATTCACTAACAAGATTTCGTATACGCAACCAATGACACATTGGTTTTGCGAACGCGAAAACCGATACTGACCACCAGCCGCCGCAGGGTGCGGGAGTCAAGGGTTCCCGCAGGAGAGAGGAAGCTGCACAAGTGATCGACGGGAGGCACGACCAAAGAGAACGCGGAAGCAACGAGCGACGAGGACAACACTTGACGCCCGTAGCACCCGGAGGCGGCAGCGCGAGCCAGTGAGCTCATTTCGTCTATAGCTCACCCGATGCGAGCCTTTGCCTCTCCGCCGCAACGGGGGCATGCGGCACGGGCTGGAATGAGGCACGTAAGCAAGCCGGTGTCGCAGTGGGGTGGGATTGTGGCAGGAGTTTTACGCGGTTTGGGGTGCGGAGCTTCATGGGTGGGAGGCTTCCGGAAGGGCATGGCGACGGCGGGCGCAGCGGAGCGAAGTCTTTGGGGCAGAAGGTGAGGCACGAACCACCCGACGTCGCGATGCCTATCCGGAAGGCTTGAGGTTTGCTCCCCGCGATAGCGCAGATCCGCTTAGGAGGTTTTTTCAACTTTGTGTATACCGTACGTGACAAGCTTTGCGTGAATGGGTAGCACACCGTTAGAGAGAGATAGATAGTCTGGTCTTGATGTCGGCTGTCTCGACGGAGAGCGATAGCGATCGGCGAGTCTGCCGGGAGTGATTGAGATTTTTTTTGGGTAGTAAGATAGCCGAACCCACGGGCGGACGTTACGGAGGAGCGCGGCTAGGCTCGGAGGGAGTGGTGATTTGAAAGTGGTTTGAGGTTTAATGTTGGTAAGACTTCATTTGGTTGAATGTATCCCGAAGCCGAGTTGTGGCATCCGACGTCGCGGTAGCCGGTGAGGATCGTTTCGTAGGGCTTTACTGATGGCGGTATGCACGTAGCAAAGCGGAGGCATTCCGCGCCATGTCGTTTTATTGGTTGAGAGTGATTGCCAGGCACGGTTGTTGAGTGAGAGGCGGACGTAGGCGCGAGACGGAGACAACGAGCAATCAACAACGGTGTATTGGCCTTGGGATATTGTGACGTTCAGGCGTTGCGGACAGAGTCCGATGAGAGGGGGCAAGCCGCATGAAATAGGCTTGTGGGGGAGATATTTCTTCTCCCCCATCAAATCGAAAGGTGTATAACACTATTAAGCGGACGGAGGCATTTGTTGATTTATAGCGTAAGCTGTTCGTGAGTCAGTCCCTATCTTCTCGCGAGCCATCTCCCTGCTGATCATTACTGCGGCAAGGCATCGCGTAAATCCTTCGACCCAATGACGACCTGCACATCGTTTTCTGCAGCTTTTCCGGCCAGCTATCCCTTGCAGATCTGGGCGTGCCTGTGAGATATACAATATTGAGGAGTGTCGTAGAATCGTATAGTTCTCTCCATGCACCCACCTATATCCATGAAGAAAATCACCGCCGAAGACTTTGAAAAGGCCATCATGCTTGATCCCGCATGGGCTTCAAAACTCAACGAACCCGTCGAAATTACGACTTTTTGTGAGATTACCAGTAGCGACATCTCGCACCTTTCCCCTCACCTTCATTTCACAGGCAAGAACTGTTGCGGCATGGTTGCAGAATTCTGGTTTTGCCAAAACTTAAAAGTGGTTCAAGGCACTTTTCATGGAGGAGTTAGTTTTAGCCAAGCCGGCATTGAACGAATTGACTACGAAAGTTTTGCGGTAACAGAATGTAGGGGAGTCGCCGCCACCACTTTCTCTAGCTGCTTCGATCTTAAAGTGGCGGAGGGCACCTTCGCAGGCCCTGTGTATTTTAGTTCTTGCGGTATTGAAAGAATTGATCCAAAAAAACTCATCATCACTCCAACTGGTGAAAAGGGTATGGTTGCTATTTTTGATGAGTGCCCCCGTCTTAAAGTGGTCGAAGGTAAGTTTCCAGGATCTGTAGTCTTTGATCACTGCAACATTGAAAGACTAGGAATGCTCGAAGTAGAAACCGATGTTAGAGGACAAACGGCTTCCTTCATCAATTGCCCTAGCCTGTCCTTACGCACATCACCCATGGAGACCCTCCAATCCCTTGCCCAAGGAGAGGTAACCGGCATAGACGTCCAAGCCGAAATTGATCGTAGAATTATGATGGAGTTCATCAAGTCTACCCCTGATGTCGAGATATAACCGATTGTGTTATTCACTCCGTATGTTGGGCGGCGATGATGTGAGAGGTAGAATTAACGTTCAGTTAATCGAGGGCCAACATGCCAAGTTAAACAATGCTCTGCAAGATGTCTGATATTTTCGCAACATCAGCCCGCGTTGAATAGCGAGATAGCGAGAAGCGAAGCGTGTTACGAGCTACTTGAAACGGAATTCCCATTGCAGTTACCACGTGAGATGGTTCGTCGCTACCTCTAGAGCACGCCGATCCAGTAGAGGTAACGATCCCGTGCTCTAGTAGCATGTGAACGAGCATTTCACCTTCGTGTTTTTGAAATAGAAGCAGAGTTGTGTTCGGAAGTCTGTGGGCATTCGCGCTGAGAATTTGGATTCCGAGATTCTTTGAGGCAATGGAGGATTCCAGAGAGTCCCGCAGATTCCGGGTTTCTTGAACGTTGGGTAAATACGCAGACGCGAGTTCAGCTGCTGTTGCTATTCCAGCCGCAAGAGCGGGGTTTTCTGTTCCCGCTCTCATTCCGGCTTGTTGGCTTCCTCCATATATTAGAGGATTGAGGCGGGTGCCTTGGCGAATGAAGAGCGCTCCTATTCCTTTCGGACCGTGAAATTTATGGGCGGAAAGTGATAACAAATCGACTTGTTGAAATGCAGTATTGAGGTCGATAGGGACTTTGCCAACGGCTTGAGTTGCGTCCGAATGAAATAGAGTAGATGGACTATGCCGCTTCACTATATTCGCGGCCTCCTTGAGAGGTTGGATCACGCCAGTTTCATTGTTGGCGAAGATGATAGAGACGAGTGCGGTGTCGGTGGTCACTAGATTGCTAAGAGCATCCAGATCGATCAGTCCGTCCTGGTGGACGGGAATTCGATCAAATCGTATTTTGGGATTCCATTGAGTTAATGCACTCGCGGTTTCGAGAATCGACGGATGTTCGATTGCTGAGATCAGAATGTGGCAAGTTCCGGTTTGGCGAATGGACTCAAGTGCTACAGATTGTAACACCCAGTTATTAGATTCCGTGGCTCCTGACGTAAGACAAAATTCCTCGGGATCTCCTCCAAGAAGATTGGACAGAGCTTCTTTCGCTGAATGGATGGGTTGAGATGCACCGAACAGCTCTCCTGCGACTGATGCGGGATTGAGATAGTTCTCCTTCCAGTATGGAAGCATGGCTTCAACAACAGTTGGGTCAGGTTGTGTTGTGGCGTTGTTATCGAGGTAGATCATGCTTCATATTGCTTGGCAATGCTGCGCACTAATGGTTCGAGATCCAGATCGGGATCTGTGAAAGGAACCTGAATAGGAATGAGTTTCCCCTCTAGCTTCGCGAGCATGTGCCCTTTTCCAAGTAGCCTTTCTGCTGCAGAGTTTTTCTCGCCCGTTGCAATTTCAGCGGTTCCTTTGTCAGAAACTTTCAGGGTCAGACGGTTGCCGAGTTGCGAACGTAGCTGCATTGGCATGACGGTGTTGTCAGGCCGTTGAAGTCCGAAGGTCATAAAAATACCTGCCGCTCTGCTTTTGATACCTAGACTGCTCACACTCTGGGTAATTGATTCCGCGTATTCCTTGTCGAGCATCCATTCAGCAAACTCATCTTGAAGATAGAAGATCGTTGGAAGGTTCTTCCCTGTTTTTTTACGATAGGCACGAATATCCTTACTACCCGTTTGCTCGAATAGTTTGTAGCGAGCCTCCATTTCCGTGACAAGCTCGGTGAGTAATTTTGCAGATTCTTCCTTGTCGGTGACAATTGCTCCGCTGCCGGCTTGCAAGTGCGGCAACTCCTTGAGCCCGAAATAATCCACACCGCTTTTGCCGTCGACTAGATGGACATGGGTATTATCAGGACTACGGGTTAAACCGATGTATAGCAGCATACTTTGAAGCAGAACGGATTTACCCGAACCTGTCGCACCTGAAACCAAGGTGTGAGGGTCTACGAAAGGATCGAGCATCTGGGGCATTCCGTCCTCTTCCCGCACTCCAACCATAATGGCCTCCGAATCAGGATCATGTTTAACTGATGTTAGGATATTTTCGAATACCTGAGCGGTATGGAGCATTTTCCGTTGTGGCCGGGTAACCATGACGGAGATTATTCCGACACCTGGGGTGACACGAAGAATGTCGATTCCGTAAGTCGTGAGGAATTCTGGAGCGGCATCTTCAACTTTTTTTATGGTTAGATCAGGTCCGCCTTTGAAGGTGACGATAGCCGCGTTGGGAGTGATCACCGGTGAATGCTCTTCCGAAATTTTGGAAGACATGCCCTTGTCACGCATTGCGGATTTAAGAGCATCAACAACATCTTCAAGCCATTGATTTCCCTCCAACGATTCGCTAGAGAAACTTTTGCTCCTAGCTGCGAGAATACCCATCGGGGAAGTGTCTGCTTCGTTTTGTGACGAGGACGGTTTAGCAGTCGTATCGGCTTTCGATTCTACTATTTCGACTGAGCTCTCGGATTGAGATTCTACTGCTGCGTTTTCGGATTGGCTGGTAGGTGATTCTAAAGGCGTATCTGGTGCCGGGATTGGAAGGCAAGCCGGATCTAGCGGGGTATCGCTGTTGCTTTCTTCGAGAAAACGAATTGGAGCTTTCCCAAATCCCGTGTGTCCGTTCCTTAGCCTGAGTTTCCTTGCCTCCTCAAAGTTTCCATCTCTGAAATAGGCAATGAGTGAGTTGGTGTCTTGGGCGTTAAAGACTTCCTGCTGAGCAATCACATCCTCAGTGTCTGAAACTTCGATTCCGGTAGTTTCATAGGAGCTGTCGGAATCATGCACGAACACATGTGAATCGCCCCATACCGCGAATGAACATTCGCGGCGTCTGACAAATCCGCGCCACAGGCTGGGAGAATAGCTATGCTGCCCGCCAGTGTTAGTCAGACGGGACAGGATCATGTCTGAAATTCTGGCAAGCCAAAGCCCTTGATCCAGCGGAGGAAGTTTGGATGAAAGGGCGCGAGAGATTTGTTTAAGGGTGTCTTTTAGCTGCTTCGCTGACGTCTTCTTGCTCTCAGCCAACCCGGCACTATTGACGTATTTTGCCTCGGTTACGATGATGTCTAGATGTGGTGATCCATCATGCTTGTAGGTCGGTGCAATAACGAGCAAGTCGGCTAGTTTATCGCCACTGGGCTTACCTAGCCATTTACTGAATTCGTCCAGTGAGCACCAACAGACGGGGCTCTCCTTACCGATTTCGCTTGTGACAAGGAACTTGGTGAGAACCATTCCCAGCAACTCGCTAGTATTGTTCGTGCGTCTCGCGGCTTTGAGTATTAGAGCTCCTGAAATAGCGTTTGTGTGGTCGATAAACAGTTGGGTCAGGTCGGCGATTTCTGGTTCCCCCGAGTCTGGGAGAATGGCTTTTAGTCGCTGGTTCAGTGTTACGCGCAGAAGAGTGTCGTTGGCCTTGGATGATACGATCAGGTTTCTACCGTGACTGACGCTTTGAATGTACCGTATGACTTTGACCTGCTTCTCTTCGAGAAGTCTGCGGTCGAGCATTTCATCTTCGCTAACCACCCACACTCCCAGCTGATGGCTGTCGTCGATGACTTCCCGAACTGCTCCTTCGTCGATGTCGAGATACTTAATGGGCAACATCACCTTATTGTGTGGCCAATGTATGGATTGGTCTACGCCGCTGATTGGGGTCGTGATCGTTTTGATGTAAAGCCAAGCGGCTTCAGTTTGGTTTGGGCAGCAAAGTAGGAGGCTTGAGTTGTGATTGCCTTCTTCAAAGGGGATCTGGCGGTTCCATCGGTGTGGATAAAGATGCTCAGGAGGCGAGGTTTGGGAGTCCATTTCGCTCACAAACCAGTTGACCTTTGCCTTGGCTGAGAAGAGATCCTTGCAATAGACGATGTCAGCATGAGGGGTTCTACTTTTCTTGGGTCGTTTTTTAACTGCCGTGAGTGCGCTGATATTGATCCTGACCTTGGAAAGGAAACCCTCTGATTTTCCAAGGAATTGCTCAGAGTCGGCCTGTGCGACAAGGTTCTTGTAAACGTCTTGCAATTTGCTCCCCTGCTGGTGAGTGAGGATGATTTCACAATTCATTGGAAGCTCGCCTTTCTGGCTGCTCTTATGGTTTCGACTGTTGAATTGCTCTACAATGCGTCCGGCAAGGTCGCGTGATTCGCAGTTGTATAGTATGATCGACAGGTTGTCTTTTTCGTGTGGTTGAAGGCGCAGATATTCCTCAGCCTCGCATACGATTGTATTGACCGCTTCTGTAGTGCTATCTGTGGCGACTTTTGCATCTCCGCTGACCATAGGCTGTTCGTGGAGGGTGTAAGCACCCATGCAGCTTGTGGCCGTTGTTAATTTTGCCTCAAGGTCGCTCCAAATCAGTGATAGCTCTGGATAGAGATTAGCGTTAACCGTCTGCTCAAGATCGTCGAAATGAAGTTTTCCAGAGGATCCGTCCGAGTAACTTCGGGACTTGGACGCGAGAATTTCGGCAATTGCACCAAAAAGTTGATCGCGACGAGCTTTCCAAGCTTCGAGCCTAAGAGGCTGCCATGGACAGGTGATGGAGATGGCCGGGCGTTTAGTGTTCTCGTCAATCTGAACGGTTCCGATTCTGGAAATAATTTTAGTGAGAGCTTTGCGAGTTGTATTGTGTTCAAGATCACCGACAGCCTCCAAGAGGGCATTGTAGGCGAGAATCATTTCAGGCACGGCTTTCAGTTCTAGTGCATCCTTTTCGAATGTTCGAATAAGACTGGTGTAGCTGGCATCGAAATCAGAAAACTTTGAAGAGATGAGATGCCTTTTGGCTTCATCCAAATTATTTTTTCCTGCCTGATCCTCTAAATAGGCATTAAACTCGAAATCAGCAGTGACGATGTTGTTCTGGGCGGGGACGAAGCTGCCCTCGTTCCGCGCTCCGAATGTCCCGTCGAACGTGTTGATGTCGGTCAACGAAATCGGAAGGGGTGTGCCCTTTTGCCCCACGGTATCGTAGGCACCGCGACAATAGGCTGTGGCGGACCTTAGCGCGACCCTGCGGTTGGCGATAAGAGCCTGAATATCACCCCGTTCTTTCTTCAGGACACTGTCATGAGGGAATTTCCAGATCAGCTGTTTAAAGGAATGTTCGATCTCGTTGCCATTGGAATCCTTCTCGCAGAGAATGATTTTGAACTCGAAACCCTGCCGTTTGTTTTTGCCCGAAGAACCGGTTTGCTTGTCCTTGGTAATGTCGGGGTTCTCGGCGAGAACGGATTCTGAGTAGGCTCTCATCAGCGAGTGTGCGTCTTCGCGGTTTGAAAAATGAATGAGGCCGTTCGAGTGCTTATCCACGTTCCCGAAGTGTCTCTCGAAGTAGAGACAAATGTCCTTGTCGACCCCCTTAAAATCGTTAACACGATATTGGCGGAGCGCCTCGATTTTTAGATATTTCAGGTTAGTTTTTCCGGCACCTTTCTGTGAAATTTGCAGGCAGCGAATGAGGCCACCGATAAAGTCCGAACATTCGATCTTCTTGCCATATACCCAGTTTTCCCAGTCATTGAACAATTTCTGTTTGAAGGTTTCGATGCTTGGATGATGCCTTTCAAAGAACTCGACGTGTTCCGGGGCAAGATTTCTGTCGTTACGCGAGACTTTTTTAAGATCGTTGAGCAGTTGGATTTCTTCGGCATCCAAGATCTTCCCATCATGCTCAAGGGCGGTGAATGTCTCTTGGACAAAGTCGCTGGATGAAGTTGCCTTCTCTTTGATGAAAAGTGTTCTGACTCTACTCCAATCGAAGGAGAAAAGCAGTTTTTCAGTTTTTTCGCTTCGCCCGTAGGCTTCGATGTATTCTTCGAATGATTCGATGACTTTATCGCCGAGTTTCTTCGGGTCGTCAGTTGCGTAGTCTTTCTGAGTCAGCAGAATTCTCCTTAGTAATTCGTCATCAAGAGGTTTCAGGTTGCTGTCCCTCTTATCAAGAAAGTATGCGTTTTTGCGGTGTTTTTTGAGTTCGCGACTCCATTGACTCGGTTGGGTCGTAACCTTCACCCCATCAAAGCAGTCTTTGTATAAGGGTAGTCCGATTGTTGGTAGATGAAGTCCGGCTTGCTGTTTCAATGTGCTGTCTCCTAGAGCAGCCGTCACTTCCTGGAGATACTCAGCAATTGAATGTAACGTGATGTCGCCCTCTTTAAGCACCGCTTTGACAAAGGCAGTGAACTCTTTCCTAGAAGCGTCCGATATTCTGAATTTTTGCTTTCCTAGCAGAATATTCGACCAAATCTCACCAGCGATGTCATCGTTGTTGAGGTCGCTCGTTGAGATTATGTCTTTATTGCCCAAGGATTCCTTCACGTCCTCCTCGTTAGAACATGTGATTACAATCTTGCGTTCGCGCTGGATGGATCGCACGTTAACCGCCGAGCCTTTGGTGAGGAACTGAGGATCAATACCAGCATCGCGTACAGTGGATTCGGGCAATAGAATTTTTAGGCTTCCGAATGACGCTAAGTCTTTCTGGGCCGTATCGATAAAACCTTTTAACTCAAGCGGCTTGAAATAGCTTAGAGCCAGAAAAGCTCCATCATGATCTTCGTCTGCCAAGACCGGTGCGAACTTGGTTTTAGCGATATTGTAGGCGATCTCGCCAATGAGAAATGGAGTAGGTTGAGGCACGGAATTGATTGGAAAGGAGTTTAGATCGCGTCTTTGTAGGGATTCACCACGTACGTGCAGGCGTCGCTCATCCGCGTGGCCAGCCCTAACGCCATCAGGCGACGGGTGAATCGTTCCTTGTTTTTTTCATAGTGCGATGATTCGACGTATTGAGCCGGAAGAACTTTGCTCGCATGGATGTCGGTGATGACTATGCTGTAGCGCGAGAAAAGCTTTTCAAGGAGCTTAACCTCTTCGGTGCGTCCTGGCACATTGGCTAGAACCAGAGCGCGAATAAGAGAGTCGCTTGGAGCGTAGCGGAGGCGGTTGGTTCCTTGTTTGGTCGTGAGGCCTGCGATTCGTCCAAGACTTGCTAGGGCTGGAATGACATTACGGCGGCAGGAATCTTTCGCCAACCGTAACACCTCCTTTTTATACTCCTCTACGGTAGTCTTAGTAATTGGATTCTTTAGGGAAAGTTCGGAGGTCATGAATTCATTTAGAGACGCTACTTTTACAGCCTCGGTCTGTTGGCTATCCGCTAAAGTCTCACACAGTATAGTGTTGCTCGCGATCAGTTGATTGCAATAGTTCTCGACCGCACTTAATGCCTTGTCCTCGTTGTCCCGTTTGCAGACACCCGAATACTGTCTAACGACATCGGATTTCGTGTTGATTATCTCGCAAACGATTGTGGCGGGTGAAGTAGAACCGCACCAATGATTTGATGTTTCCAGCGCGTACAGGTAAAGGTTGAAAGCGATGATGTGTTTCATCACGTCGAACACATCGTTCTCAGGGAGGCCAAGCTTTGCGAGATTCAGAAGGTCTTCGGCCAATCGGTTGTAGGCCGGATGGGATTTATAAGGAAGGTATGTACCGCCGTTTGGTTCGTCGAACTGGCCAGGACCTCCTGGAAGCAAACCTAGGGTTATGTTGTCTTTTTGGGTTCCGGGCATGAGTTTATGCGAGAGAAGTTCCGACAGCTCATCCCTGATAGACTGATCCGCTCTAGACAGCATGAGGTAGACCATCTCGCCAGACCTTGTGAATAAGGTTCTGTCTCGTCCGAACTTGTCGTCTGTAGGAACGTAAAGAGCAGATGGCCCCATTGGGAAGAGTAGCTGGTGAGACCATTTCTTGTTGTTACCAGGATTCATTACACTTCGTCTAACCAGATGGACTCGGTTCACGAAATCGCGAAATTTTGGAAAACGTTGTTTCAGATAAGTATAGTCGCTGGGGTGGGTGCTCCTTGAGGAATCCTGAATATTCTTTATCCAAAGAGCCCATGCCTCATCGTTCGAGCCAATGTCCTTCTCGGCGATCTGTTCGAGCGTAGGATTGTGGAATAAAATGATCCGTAGTTCCTTGGCCTTTCTGGCGTTATACTGGACGCTTTGATCGGGATATGTTTCGTCGAGAAATTTTTTCTGACGAAGCATCCCTTCTGCCATATTTAGAAACTCGGTTAGCAGGGCGTGCAGAGGTTGCTCTTTTAGGCGGTGGCCCCAAATGGCTTCGCAGACCCAGATGTCACTTTCCATCCCGTGTGTCCAAGGCTGGCGGTTTTCCTTTTTGGTGATGGAGTTTTCGGTCATATAGAAGATTCCTATTTTAGGCTCACTGGTACTCCACGGACTCTCCCGGTGTCGTCAAGATCGAGAAGCAGCATAAAGTTGGCATTGGGCTTTAGATCGAGGGTTCGGAGAGCCTTTTGTTTGACGGCTTGGAGATTGGAATAGATCTCGGAAGAGAAGCTTGTGGGCATTGCACCTTTTGCCACGCGCATGAGGAACTCGTAGAGCTGCATCGTAAGCTCGAAAGCAAATCTTTTCCCGTTGTATTGGATTACGAACTCGGGTCGATCATCAATTTTTCTGCGGGTTATTCCAACCGCTTCCTGTCCAAGGTAAGCGTCGATTTTCTGGATGAGAAGATCGCTAATGGGCGCGGTTGAGATGTCGAGGCCGGTAGCTATGTAAATTTGGTGCTCGTCATCCCTAATAAGCAGCCCTGTCCAAACGCGGTTCAGTCCTGCGACCAATTCTATGATGTTTTCGACATCTACATTTTTTTCAGTCGCTATGGGTAGAAGAATCCGCTTTATGAAATGTCCGGCGTGGTGAAACACGCAGGTTACCCAAAGGTTAAATGTCTCAAATTGTACCTGTGAGGCATGCAGAAAGAGACGTTTTCTTTCCTCGCATAATAGCGTTCGAAACTCCTGAACCTCGAAATCGCTGGAAATTTCACCCTTCAGATAGTCGGCGAGTTTTCTGACGAGATCAGGATCGCGTTGCATGTGCGGATCAGCGGCCACGAGATCGCTATAGACCTCTTTGAAGTCGGGATGTTTGTCGCCAAAGATGATCAGTTCATCGATGTCGTTTGTGGTCTCCTCACCAACTCTTAGATTCGCAAGGAATTCGTAGAGAACACGCTTTTTTCTCTCTTCTTTTGTTAGGTTTAGGCCAAAAATGTTTTTGTGGAGAGCCGCCTTGTATCGGCTATCTTCTGCAAAGTTTCGTTCAGCTTCAACCCCCGGTTTGACTAGTTTTCCTGAGAATCCAGGGTGTCCCAACAACGCGTTGACTAGTAGCAGGATGATGGACCGCATTGGAAGATGGTATCCGCATGCATCGGCCAGCTTCGCTAGATTCAGGAGCCGTTCGCGCACGGCTTCGGACTTTAGTAGATGATAATTGGCCACAACTGACGAGTATTGGCCAAATAGCGGCGTGTTATTTTCTTGATCAAGACAAGACCATTCTTCGCGGCTGAGTATTCCGTCGAGGGCTATCTCCATGAGGTGATCGCTGGGAACTGATGAGAGATTCACTAGCTCAAGATTCGGCAATTCATCTGACTTTCCTTGCGCGGCTGCGTGCATTAACAACAACTCATCGAAGAACTTGCGTAGCTGACTCGAACAATTTTTGGGGAGGGATTTGGCGAGTTCATGGAGTTGCCCGTCATTTACTGCCATCAGAAATGGCGTCCCTCCAGTTCCAGCCGCGTATTTTGCCGCATTCTCTAGGATTTGAACGTGCTCATCAATCAATGTGTCGTCCTCGTTCTTCTGGCGCCATCCAGTGACGTCGTAGATAATGGTCATTTCTTCGCCACCGTACTCCGGCAATGTCATGAAAGTCTCGATACATACCGAGGTGCTGGCTGGATCTGGCGCGTTGCCAGATAGGACTTTCGTCAGCTCAAAGCAAATTGTTGTCTTACCATCGCCTGCGGTTCCTGTAACTACGGCGACTTTTTTCGCTTCTGCCGTTTTGAACATGCTAGAAAATCGCTTATCAAGTGGATGGGGGAAAGCGAGGCGTGGAATCCCCAGTTTTTTGGAAAGGCCTTCGATATGTTCGGCCTCCTGCGAGTTTCCTTCTGGCACAGGACCGTAGGCACGTAGGAATTTAATCCACTTTTCTCCATTAGTGTTTGGCATGATTTGAAGAAGTATTGTTAGAGATGACAAATAAGGCACCCGGAGGATGGTGCTTCATTTGTCTCAAGTCCTGCCAGTGTTGTTACCAATGGAACGTTTTTGCGATTCTGTGTTTCACGAGCTTGCTGTATTTCCCACCTTTCTTCAATTTCCCTCATACGTTCGGGTCGCTCCAATTCGGCTAGTGGTTCGTTTTTTGACCAATAGAATACATTACCGTTGATGCGGTTGCCTTTCTCGTAGGCTTTGGCTTGTTCAAAAAGATCGGGATGATGCTGCTTGAGTCTAACCCATTCGATTTTCTGTTGATAGAAGCAAAAGAAACAGCCGCTGCGAGTGCGTCCCCATTCCGTGTAAGGGGGCATCCCAATTCCAGATTCAGCTAGGATTTTTTGAACACCGTCGTAGTCGATGCCATCTTCGCGGAAGGGGAAAACTGCTTCGATATTAGGCTTGGTACTGATGTAGCCAACCCTGGCTTCATCTGCCCGAATTCCAACATAGTTGATTACGGGATCTTCGCCCACATAGTCCTCGAAAGGTTTAAGTTTCATCATACGGGTACACCAGCGGCGATGATTTGATGGGAGCATCCCACCGTATTGTCTCAACAGAGTATCGAAGGTCGTATCGAAGGTTGTTCGAACAATTGGCTTGCCAATATAGTCCTCAAGCTTATCGAGATAAGCGTATGTGTCTGGTAGTTCCTTATCGGTGTCATGGAAGATGTATTCCATATCAGAAACTCTATCCCGCATGTACACGGCAAGAGCCGCGCTGTCCTTACCGCCGGATAGGCTCAGGATATGTCTAACGGGTTTCTTTTCGAGATTGGTCTTGTCGTTGTTCATGATTTTTCTAGGTGGTTCCAGATTGCTTTGGCTGCGGCTCCAAGTGCGGGGCGTCCGTGTAGTTTGATAAGGGAGCTGAATTCCTTGGTCAGCTTTTGAACTTGGATTTCCTCTTCTTCGCTCCAATGCAGGACTTCTCCTTGTTCATGCCCATCGGGCTTAGTAAGCATTAGGCGAACGGCGCGTTTACCTCCATCGTCTGCTAGTTTTTCACCGATTCCGCCTTGAGCGGCTTCGGCGCGTAGCATACGTTGCGAAAGTATGACGAGCCGTTGGTTGAATGTTTCTTCGTCGGCGTCAAACCATCTGGAAGCAGATTTTTTGCTTAGGTGGTTGCCCATAGACTCAAGCCATTGTCTGTCCTGTAGAGCCGAGTCTCCGATCCGAAGAGTGTAGGATTTTAGATCTGTTTCAACAAGTTTAGGAGCGATCACATTAGCACGAACCGATATTTCGTCGCGAAACTTCGGAAGTGCTAATTTTGTTCCGAATGCCTCGGTTATTGAAGCGGCCAATCGGGCAAGAAGTGCGTCGTAGCTGCTACTAAGTTCTGCGACTACTTTTGAAACTTTTGCAGCAAGCTCCTCCCTTTTTGTATCTTTTTCCCCCAGGGCATTAGGTAAGTCATTAAATATAAGTTGTGCTGGATCGCGAGCCCCGAGCAGGACGGTGCGGACGCTAATAGCATCAACCGATAGTTTTTTTGTATTGCGACTGTATTCGGGCAAATCGGCGACGAACTGCATTAGCGGCCTTACGACATCCAGAACTTTCGGATCGTCCGAGCGATCGATTTTGAATACTTTTGCAATTGCTTCAAAGATCTCCATTCGAGTGTCTTCAATTACACAGCGTTGGAGTTCGAATGCCTCTGGTTCTTTTGTTAGCCGTTGGATAATGTCTCCATTAAGCGAGGCTAGGAAGGTGCCATCTTCGAATAAGGCGGTCTCATTTCGCCTAGCGGCGATGTATAGTGAAAGGATCAGCGGAATCAATCCATCACGGGCACCGATAGGGGCGGCGCGCAGACGATCAAATATGAGTGGTATTGCAACGCGCTGTGCGTCATGGGATTTCAGAATCGACTCTATAACAGTAAACGAGGGTTTAAGTTGGCAAGGGTCGCTTGTTTTTGATTTTGGGATCGCGAACTTCCAGCCAGATTCAGTTTGGACGTGGATTTTCCCCGCTCTAAGGACAGAGAGATAGATAGCCATCTCCGGAGGGTTTTTAGAGTTATCCATTCCGAGAAACTCTTCTTCTGGGTTCGAGGAGATTGCATCGATGAGAACGGTTCTTGCCCGTGATGCCGCGGAACTGGTGATTCTACGGTTGATAAGTTCGTTTGTGATTTTGGGGCACAGGTCATAGACCAGATCAGAGATTCCCGAGAGAGTTGCACCCAAACCCGTTGTTTCGAGTTTGGTAGAGACCCCGTTACGGAACCAGTTGAAGGAATAGTTGTGGCTGAATCCGACCATATCATCCACGTGGTCATCCAGATCCTCTTTGGCCGCACGGATTTGCGATCTAAGTTCGCGTCTGGCAAATTCGTCGGCAGCAAGCTCCTTAACGTTGGTTTGAACATGTTCGAGCACCTGAAGATTTCGGCATTTTCCCAGTAATTCGCGGGGTGGTCTGGTTAGAAGTCCAATGAGGACATTCTCCCCAAACATTGGTTCCTGAACTTTGACTTTTGCCAAAGTGTTTTTGTATTCCCGTTCGTTCTCGGGAAGGAGAACGATAACAAAACCATCGGCATTTCCATTCCGTGCTTTAGGCCCGACTTCGGCTAGTCTGTCGTAATCTTCGACGGGGATGAACTGTAGTTCGAAGTGCCGGAGGTTACCTGTCTCTATATAGTGGCGACGGGCAACGATCTGCCTAGATTCAAGCTTGGAAGCCAATAGAAACATTGGTTTGGTAGGCTCTCCTAACATTTGCTGGGCTTCTTCACAAACATCGTCAAGGTGTACACTTGTATGTGGCCAAAGAGCTAAGCTGCGGACAGAGCCCCGCTCATAGAGTAGCTTATTTTCTTTGAGTTTGTCGATGCAGGCGTTCAAAGCTGCCTTGGCTGCTTTGTCTTGATCCAAGGCGGTGAGAATAAGTTCTCTTGTCGCAGGCATGTCTGGATCATCGATGAGATTCAATACGCCGATGGTTTTCAGAATGTTGGTCTCGATGGTAGAATCCCCCCTTCGCACTACCGATTCGATGATACGCCAATGAGCGGAGCGTCCATTAGTCAGCGTGTGGGCAATATTTTTCCGAGTAAAGTCGTAAAGATCGTTTATTCGATAGAATCGAGCTTGTCGGAGTTCGAGGCCTGCTACGTCTTGAAGACCTCCTGGTTCAAAGCCGGAGAGGAAGCTGAACAGGGATCTCTCGTTTTGCCCAAGGCGATGAAAGATTTCAATGAGCGGCGGTAGGACCGTCGGGTGCAAGGGGAAAATTCTCGGTGCTGATTCTAACAGAATTTGTGGCGAGGCAGTGCCGAACATGCCTTCTTTGACGGCCCATTTCATTGCCGCTTTCGACTCATCAATTAGCTCCGGTCGGCTCTTCTGAAGTTGTTTTAGGTAAAGGCCGATAGCTTCGGCGCAAAGCTGAACGGTTTGCTCGAAAGGATGTTGAAAAGGCAATTCATCAAATCTTCCGGCAACCTTATCCCATTCCCTCCGAGAATTTGCGTCGAGATCGGTGGTATAGGAACCTACGCCCATGTGGAGGATGGCAATCACTATGAAGGGCTTATGGCCGCTTCGCGTAGCGATTTCCGCGAGTCGCTGGAGAACGTATACATCGGAACTCGCTGGTGACATCATTGCGTGTTCTAGATTCTTCCCCATTTCATCGAGAATCAGGAGAATCCCTGATTTGCTGCCTTTGTGAGCAACCTCGATCATCTCAATCAGTTGAGCGCTGTTTAGAGGAATTGGGTGTTTTTTCATTGCCGGGACTTGCCGGACTAATGCTTTACCTATGCTTTCGTGGAGTGGTTCTCGTTCTCCTGTTACAAATACCGGTTGAATGCGACACTTGATTTTTCCCTTCAGTGCGGGAGCTATCTCGTTTTCCTTACCACAAACAGCCTTGGCTAAGTTCAGTACGAAAGCCGACTTACCACTACCGTAGTCTCCGGTGATACGCCATGAACGGGGGGTGCTGTTTTTAGAGAATGCTTGGCTGATACGATCAAAGGAATTGAGAACGAATTCAGTCGAGACGTATCCTTTTGTAGACGCAGGGTCGTAAAAATCGAGTTCGATCTGAACCGACCTCCTGAAATGCGGGTTAAAACGCATCAGGTCAATAACCCGTTTGGGTAGCTGACGCTGGCCTTTCGAACTAGCTCTGGTGTTGGAGTTTGCAGGCATGGTTTTATTTAGGCTTTGTAGATAGCGACAAGAGCGGCTTTGGGGGTCTGCAAACGTTGAACGGAGCGTTGACTGCGTGAGTCAATAATCACTAGTTCCTTCGGGAATTCTTTTGCAAGATTGACAACAAGGTCGTGTACAGCGACCTCAGGCAGACGAAAGACACGTCCTGGACTGTCGTCATCTAGAGTGATTTGCCGAATAGTCAGCGCCTGTTCATTCGGGTGATTTTTCTCCCACCACTGATTTAGGCAGTAGCGGAAAGTTAATGGGGACAGTGAAGGTTTGGGTCCCGTCTGTATACGATATGTCGGCTCTCTGCGTCCGCTTGCTAGTTTACGCTCAGAGTGGGGGCGGATTAGTCGAAGTGGAGTCAGAGGGCTATCAAGTGTCTCTTCTGGAACAGCTCTAGAACTAGCGGAGGCTCCCTCCACATAGGTTTTCAGGAAAACGTCAAAATGCTGACGGAGGGTGACTCCAGAAAGCTTGCGCCCAGAGGGATTTGGAGCACCGGCAAAGTGATCGACAGTCTCTGTGATTGTGATCTCATCCTCGTGGAGAACATTGACGAAATAGTGCCAAGCGTAAGGCCGGCGGTGGCGGGCACCTTCGTACCAGCCTTGGCAGAGATTCCAATGAATCAGCCAGAGGGTTTGAGGGTTTTCAAGGTAAGGATCCTTACCATTGTCCCGATTGAAGATAGTTTCCCCAAAGGAGGTGATTGTGAGACCGGACTCGGTTTTCTGGACGACTCCGGTCGCCTGAATCCAGAAAGCCAGCGACTGCACCATATTTTTTCCGATACCTAGTAATTCCATCCCCTTCCTTGGATCAGAAAATGGATCTTGGTTGTCAGTGATCGCGGCGACGGCTTTTGGAAGCCACGTTATTCTGAGACTGAAGGTTTCGTGTCCGCTGTAGGAAAATTCGGGCATTTAAAAATGGTTAACTGTAGTGTGTAGTAAGGGTGTGCGTAGCGCAATACTTCTGACCGTGTTTTTTGGGCAGATGAGCGGACTTTCGGGTGAGATTGTAAAATTTTCTCATCGTTGAACAGGATGTTTTATTTGCCGAGCTAGAGGGAGCTTTTACCCTAGCCCGAACCGCAGTCATTTTGGCCTTTTTGTGTCCAATCCGAAGAATCTTTAGGGTCGCAGTATTCAACTCTAGAAGTGGTTGTAAAAGGGGCTCAGAAGAATCGGCAAGCAAATTGTGAGTGCTGACAGCACTCCTAACTCATTGGTTTGTGGTATTATATGATCAAGTTAAAAAGCGGACGGGTTTCCCCGTCCGCTTATTTGTTTGGTGTTGGTTTTGGAGGATTACGACACTGCTGATTCGAGCGGCAGTTTGGATTCTTCCTCGGTGGGTTCTGGTTCCTGTTGAGCGATGCCGGTGTGACCTTTCCCCGTCAGAAAATTCAACATCGGATGCGTGAATTATCAACTCGGCTTTGGGTGTGCCATCGTTGGCTTTGTAGCCTATTGCCTCCGTGCGACCGTTTACCAAGAGCTTGGTTTCTGAGGTTATGTATGGAGCAATCTTGATAAACACGACCATTTACGAACAGCCGAGCTAGTGAGATCGAGGACGTTATTAACACGGACGGTTTCGTTACCCACGCCGCCTTACTTGGATCTACGCCATAGTGAGCATGCTCACCCAGCACAGCTTCCCGAGAAGACCCAAGTAGATGCCGCCAGGCCAAAGTCTGTATAGCGGTTAGGTGCCCCTGTATTGCTGGGAGCATGGAAGTCAATTGCCGTGTCAGCATACTTTGGATTGACCGCGTGGTGATCAGTCGCATCGAAGTTGATTCCTTTCGGCAGTCCCCCTTTGCGGCATTAAAACTGCCCGATTTGAACTTTCCGCGCTGGAGGCAGCCAAAGCTCTCCTCATACCTCACATCGCAAACTGCAATAGGGATAGTAGCAATCGTAGACGCAGTTCTGCTGTCAGGTTCAAACGTTCAATTTACCATTTGACAGTTTGACGACGAACTCCTCAAAAGACTCCGCAACAGTCTCACCATCAACGCCGGGCCCAAATGCGATCACTGGACTTTGTTCTTTGTCTTTAGTATCTAGGTAGTAGGTGAGACTTGCCCCGTCGCCCGAGATCGGAAGAAGAGTTTGCGCCAGATTTGATCCTGCAACACGACGCGTTTGATTGGTAGCTGCAATCACATCTCGCCACGTCGGAGGCTCATCATCGCTTGATGTGAACACTCCTGCGATTTCATATCCTGCGCCTATCGCAGCCCCGTACTCAAGTAAGAACTTTCGATAAGAGGTCGGAAAAACGATCCCGAGATGTTGTTCCGCAATAATTATTGATTCTACAGACGCTCCACCGGGAGTGTCCGCAGATCTAAGCACGTTTTGATATTGATCTTTCATTAAATTCAGTTCGTTGACTACCTCCCAAGTTGGCGGAGCAAGTCATTTGATACCTGCCCCGAAGCAATGACGTCATCGAGACGCTGTTGCCAGTAGGATTGGGACAACCCCGACTGTCGAACCGGGCCACCAGGCCCCGGAATGTGAATAGGGCCTCCTGTTCGACCGCCCCCTGAACCACCAGCGCGCGAGAGGACGGGCGACCAGTGCGAGGCGCGTGGTGCCCATTTCGTTTGATCCGGCGAAGCCGCACACGGCACCTCATAAGTAAGGGGAGTGGATGCAGCAGACGATTGCCGGACGGCTTGGGTGGACTTCGTTTCACTGCAATGATTCGAGTGTGGATCACATGTAATCTGCTGCCATTCGCATCGCTGAAAAAGCAATGTAGGCATCGGATGGATCCGGATTCGATGCCTCTACTCCAGCAAGCCAGGCATCAAGTTCGCCGTCATTATCGGCGATTAGCTTCTGAAGCGACTCCTTCAGATGAGTTGGAGCTTTCTCGGCGAGTTGTTCACGCTCCCAGTCATCAGCAATCCCCCAAAAACTGGCGTAAGGGATCAGGTGACGCAGGTTTTCCGGCTCGTCGTTGAAGTCAAAGTCCACAGTAGAACTCTCAGACAAGAACTCACCATACTCATTTTGAATGGGATCAATTTTACACATGTGATTTAGCTAGTTATCAAGCGCTCTCTTCATTCGGTCAAACCAGTTCCAATAGTCCTGGCGCATCGCGCCTGGAACCTCAGCCGCATCGAACATTTTTTCGGACAACACTCGCATGTCAGCCTCTTCTACCTTTTTCGAATCGAATGTGCCGCCCATGCTTTTGCGCATCTCTGCACGCCAAGTGTTATACACATCAAAGGTCGCTCGGTGGTTTGCCTGCGACATCAAGATTGCTGGCGCTTTGTTCGGATCGTAGCCAGTGATGCGGTTTGCTGCATCGCGCTGTGGTGTGACGATTAGATTTCCTGAGGCGAGATTGCCACTTTCATTTGACCTAGCCGTGACATTGCCAACCAACAGGAAAGCTAGTGTTGTCAGGAAAATGGAAACGGAAAAATTCAAGGCATGACATTCGTCTCAAATTCGGGCTTGCGGGGAAAGTGCAAACTCATTCAATTCACGCTTACCTCATTTAGGCTGAGACTTTGAAGCCTTCTCTTTTCCTGATGACCAAATCCTGCGCCGACTTTTACTTGCTTAACATTGGAATTTAGTCGATCATCAACAACAAGTTACGCAAATTCACGACAACTATATGTCTGGCCTCTGACGTTGACTGCGGATACAAAGAACCATAGCCGACCCCGCAAGAGCTGGCGGTCGTTAATTCGGTGGTAAGCAATTTTTTAGATCCTTCGCTTGAATTACTTGAGTAGAATCAGAGATTCTTTCCGTCCGAGAAGGATTTACCATGGAACGTCGTATTGAGCATGTAAGAGATTTGTTGAAAGGCACGGAGGTCGTTGCTTCGGAATTTTTCCTTAGCGAGGAGGGGCTGATTTTCACGCGACGGTATAGAAGCATGGCACACAATTTGAAGGGGCAACCTGAACTCGTGTGCTCTGTATGTAATCAACCGGTCCTCATTGCCGGTACCAAGGATCAGGAGTTTTACTTCAAACACTTTAGGGAGCAGGGCGATTGCCCGATCAAGACCAAAGGCGATTTGAATCAGACTGAACTTGACCGATTACGATATGCAGGTGTCAAGGAAAGCCAGAAACATCTCCAGTTGAAGGATGAGGTCGAGGCCGCTTTGCTCGTCGACTCTACGCGGTGTTCAAAGGTGATGAAAGAGCAGGTGCGCCGGTCATCGCTGGATTCAAAGCTATGGCGCAAACCGGATGTATCTTGTGATTTTATGGGAAGGAAGATGGTCTTTGAAGTCCAACTGTCCACCACCTATCTGAACGTCATTACCGAGCGTGAGGCACATTACCATGACGACCAGACATTCGTCCTATGGCTCTTCGCTGACTTTGATCCAAGCAACCTGCGGTTTGTGGAAAAGGACATTCTTTACGCGAACCACGGGAATGCTTTCGTTTTTGACGATGAAGCGAGAAAGCGTTCAAAGGCCGAAGGAAAGTTGATTCTTCATTGTCATCAATTAATGAAGCGGGGTGGCATTGCGAACGATGAATGGGAGGATACCTTTGTGGATCTTGCCGATCTTACATTCGACACCTCGGAATACAGAGCCTATCTGACTTCACCTGAACTCAGGAGACTTGCCGATGATTTCAAAGACTATTGGCTGAACAATTCGTCCATGTCTGCTCTGGATCGCTACACGAAAGGAGAAGAATTCATCGAGCGCTTAGCATTGGAAGGCCTGAACTTCGATTATGAATTATGCACAGTGCTTAATGCCTTGTACTCGTTGAAGTCAGGACAGATGGTTGGGTATAAATACAGTTCTGATGCTAATGGATTCCTTCAATTAGCGAATGTTATCTTGGGCAGCTATCCGAAATACGTTCATTTGTTCTTTTGGGCGATGAAGCATTATGGGTGGAGTGGCAAAGTCAGAGCCTGTAATAAGGGAGATAGGCTGAAAGAGAAGTTTGACGCGATTAGGCCTAAGCTCGGAAATCCTGAATTCAAATTGCCGGAAAAATACGTGCCTTTAATTCGCCTCTTGTTTCCAGAGCTGCCGCAAAAAGCTTTTGGGATGAAGATGATTTGATTTTATGGACGCAGATTGGGGCAAAACCCTCTAAATCCGATAGATCAATACCAACTTTATCCATGACTGTCTTGATATTGCCAGCCAACAGGAAAGCTAGTGTTGTTAAGAAAATGGAAATGGAAAAATTCACGGCATGGAATTCGTTTCAAATTCAGGCTTGCCGGGAAAGTGCAAGTTTATCCATTTAAAGCTTACCGTAATTTAGATGAGATTTTGAAGCCGCCATTTCTATTCTGAGTCGGCCCGTTTATTCTCGGCGAGAAACAGTGTGAACCGACTCATGGCGAAGCGTAGAAAGCAAATCTGCGCGTGAAAGTCCCGGGCGTAAGAACACCTGACCATTCGGAAGTGTCTCGCCCAACACAGCCGAACCCATTAGACGGGTCGCCGGAAGTCTCAGTTTATTGATCACGGACGCCCGTAGCACCCGTAGGCGGCAGTGCGAGCCAGTGAGCCCACTCCGCCAATGGCTCACCCGATCCGCTCCGTTTCCTCACCGCTGCTAAGACGGGCAGGAGGCACGGGCTGGAATGAGGAACGAATGCAAGTCGGTGTCACCGTGGGGTGGGATAGTGGCAGGTGTTTGCGCGGATTGGGGTGCGGAGAAGCTATAGTGGTGGGGGGCTGGAAGATGGGCATGGCGACGGCGTGCGCAGTGGAGCGAAGTCTGGGGGGCAGATGGTGAGGCACGAACCACCCGCCGTCGCGATGCCCTTCCGGAAGCCTTGCGGTTGGCTCCCCGCGATAGCGCTAATCTTGTGGCCTAGCGCGACTCCAGCCCCCATCTTTGGCACATAACTCGATGTAATCCATAAGCGTCAGAGCGAGGCACGAGCTCCCCGCCGCCGCGAAGGGGGTCCCCTCCGGGGAAGGGATCGCGGCGATAAGCGGGCGCTTTGCATTACATCTTGTTATGAGCAGAGAGCAGCGAGGAAGAATGACGAGCGGAACGGTCGCGGCAAGCAGGAAGCGTGATCAGGCCGCTTGGGGGTGGTGTTTGATGCCAGCCAAATATCAGAAAAACATGGAAAATTGGACTGACCATTTTGCTTTCTGCTTTTGACCCCATGCCCTTTTGGCTTCTCCTTGACCTATTTTTCTATTCCATTAATCTCCGCAATTCTAGCTTTTAATGCCTCTTGAGCCAAAGGCCCTAGAGCACCAGCATAAGTCTCAATATACGAATGAATTAGTTCAGCGTATTTGCTGGGGAGTTCTTTATAAAAGGCTAGGGTAGAAATACTATCCATAACTATTTCAATCGAAGCGACCTCAGATTCAACTGATTTAACCAACGCAACAAAAAGGCTCAACAATTGATTGTCGCCATATAGAGTTTTTGAACCACTAAGCATACTTACAAACTCAGCTGCACTAGCTTCAAGAGAAGCCACATTCTCGTCATCCAAAAATTTATACAATAAAAATTTATTTATAGCAGCAGCAACTTCGTCGCCCTTCTTCTTTTCCATCAAAACTTTACGTAACTCGAGAGCAGAATATTTGAAAATCTCTTTCAACTCAGAAGCCTTTTTTCCACTCATACCTACTCCCTTAAATTTAAGCATGGCAAGCTTTGCGCCTTCACCACTAATTAAATGATCACCGTGACGAGCCATAATTAGAATTTTCTCATCTATCGCCTGTTGCTGCGGCCAATCAGCTCTAAGTTCATTTTTAATCAACGGGCCGTCACGCGCTTCGAAACTTATAATTTCGAAAGCGAGCTCTTTACTCAACTTGGAAAGCTCTTGACCGTTTTCTATATTATCAAGCCTTTCAACAAAGCCCTCTTCCCATTCGCCCCCTTCCAACATCAAAGAAAACGTGAGAAAAATAAACGCGAAAGAAAAATACTTCATATTATATATTATTTATTAAAAATCCATGAAACCACATTACTTACCACCTTGAATTTTTGAACCTAAAGGAGTATGCACTTTAGTTTCTTTATTCGTGCCCGATCCATAAACGCCCGCTGGCCTTGACCGATTACCCCATACTCTGTGCGATATTATATTCTCAAATCGTGTTGCTCGCGCCTCATGACCAAGAATAGCACCTATACGAGAAGGGTTTTCCGTTTGCATAAATGTTCCATACACTGACTTCCCTCTTTCCGGACCATCATCAACGTGATACAGCTCATGCCAAACCGTGCGCATAGCACTTGAGTCAACCATTGGTTTCCCGCTAAACGAAGTCAACAGATTTGGATTAACTTTCATGTCATACACTATGACTCCATTTTTTGTATCCCTGTAGATCAGTTGGCCGTTTCCTACATCTCGGAACTTTCCATTCGCATCAATATATTTGTCAGAAAAACTAACTGTAACGTCATACCGATCAGATCGAATTTCATTCAATAGTAACCGTCCTTCTTCAGCCGACTCCAACATCTCTATAGCTTGGTCATAATTCTCCCACGCTAGAATCTGTTTTCTGTTATCATCATTGAATTTTTTTGCAGCTGCTGAAGATTTCGTCTTTTCTTTATACTCAGCGTCAGCCGCCTTGTATTTCGTTTTAGCAATAGACCGTGCAGAACTATCCATTCCAGGCTGAACGTAGTCTCTATATTTAGGTTTTTCTGGCTCAGTGTCATCTAGGCGCTCAACTCTATGCGTAGCGTCATCTAATTTCAACCCCAGCGGATCGAAGCTACTCCAAGGATTTTGTCTTACATAAGTATAGACATTCGGCCCATCCACAAATCCAAGCGGGTCTCGGGTGATGAAGACACCAGATTCTAGGTCGCGATAGCGGAATCCCTCGTTAAGTAGGCCTGTTGGATCTTCGTCTTTGCTATTGGCTTTTTGACGATCGTCGTTCGAGCCAACTTCGAAGGTTCTAGTACCAAAGGCTTCGTATCGGGCATTCCAAGTAATGAGACCGGTGTCGTCGGTTTTGAGGATGACGTCGCCACGATGATTGTAGTAGTTGAAGCTACTGGTGCCATAGCGGAGCGTATAAAGCACGCCGCCAACACCACCGCCATAATCGCTGCCGCGAACATATTCGACCGATGGCGAAGATAGATCGTAGCTTCCGGTCACTTCATCGGTTTCTTGAACGCTCAATCCACCCGAGAACACCACACGTGTCGATTCGCCTCCCGCAGAGGATTCGTCGCGGAACACGCGACGAGTTCGGTGATCATATTGGTATTCATAAAGACCGTTACCGATCGCAGCGCTTTCAAGGTCGAGCGATACGAGACGATTTTGGTAATCGTAACCAAATGTATCCGTGTTCGCTCCGATGCTCCTCGTAGCTCGGTTGCCGTTATTATCGTAAGTCAGTGTTACAGTCTCACTTGTAGCGGGGCGGTTGTAGGCTTTAAGCTGGTTGCTGTTGAAACCGTCATTCGTGGTTCCATATTGGTAGTTGGTGACTTGGGCAGCACCAGCATTTAGTACCACGGATTTTGAAGTCCGGTTGTTGCCTTTGTCATAGCCGTGGTCCGTGATAGTGGTATCGCTTCCTTCCACCCGAGTCTCAGTGTCGAGGCGATAGACATGATCATAGCTCATGCTAGTCGATTGATCGGGGGTAGTGCTTGATGTGTATTCAAGCAGTTGTGTGACATTGCTCGCTTTGTCATAACCTGTGATGGATTGCTGGATGAGAGTCGCGTTTGCCAAATAGTTGCCGATCGATGTGGTTCGGTTCAGCGCATCGTAGACTTTATCGGTATACGAGCCGTTGGGTAAAGTCTTGCGGGTGACGCTGCCATTGAGGTTGTAGAGATATTCAGTGACTCGTGGAGTAGCCGCACCTTTGACCTCACTGCAACTTTCCAACAGATTACGGGCATCGTATGTCGAGGTGATCACCCGATTGGTTTGACCATAACTCAGCGAGCGAAGATTTCCTGCACGGTCATATACGCTGGTGTGAGTGACGCCGTTCGAGGTCTCGGTTTTCGCTCTATTAAGTTTATCGTAGGTTGTCGTGACGCCACGAATGGTTTGATTGTTCGAAGTTTCGTTCGGATAGGTGACAGAAGTTAAATTCCCGACCAAATCGTATCCTCGGATTTGATTATCTGGGATCCTATCAATACAAGTCACACCAGTCATACGATAAAGATCGTCGTATTGATAAGTGGTTTTCTCTCCTTTCGGATTGATGGATTCGGTTTGGAGTAGTGCGTCGTAAACAGATTTCTCGGTTTTCGTCACTCCTGTGCCCGGATCCCAGATCTTCAGCGTGTTCCGTCCAAGGCCATCAAAAGTGAAGGAGGTTTGGCGCCCGTTGCCGTCTGTCACAGTAATGAGGTTGCCGCTATCATCATAGGCATTGGTGACCACAATATCGCTGTTGGCACCGTTACCTTGATAAGTGCTCGCATTAAACCCACCGGAAGACGGATCTACCGGATTGCCATCCGCAGGGTCGGTGGCTGTCGCGATCAAGCGATTGAGATTGTCGTATGCGTTACGGGTGATATTGCCCTTGCCGTCGGTGACTCTGAGCACATTCCCATTTTTATCGTAAGCAGTGCGGACGCGAATGTCGTTCGTGAGGAGATTATTCGGATCAGCGGACGGATTGCCCGTCGATGGATTACTCAGCGCGTCGGTCAAACGATAGGCTCGATCATAAAACATGCGGGAAACCGCTTGTCGTGCATCCATGGTAGCAAGGACATTCCCGACACCATTGTAGGAAATTTGAACGTGTGGCCGCACTCCGGACTGAGGTGCGGAAGGATTGGTGGCATCGACTATCGCGGGTTGATATTCGTCGATCTTCCGGTTGCGGTCGTCGTAGCTATAATCCCAAACTTTACCCAATGGGTTGGTGATTTTGATCACATTCCCATTGCCGTCATACTGCGTTTGCGTGGAAGGAGATCCCGTTAGCCCATCACCCGAAAGCGTGCGAATGACGGTTCCTGCGACAGGATCGGGCGACCATGAACGAACCGGACGCCCTGCGCCATCATATTCCATTTCAGATTCGCGATTCAGCGGATCAGTTGTTTTCCATGCCAAACCAGTACTTGTATAGGTTGTGGAGACGGTTGCCGATGGACTGCCGCCGAAGTTGTCGATTACAGAGGTCACACGCCCGAGCCCGTCTGTAATCGATTTGGTAGCCTTACCTCTGGCGTCAGTTGCGATCGTTTCCAGGCTCTCCTTGCTGCCGATAATAGAACCGAAGGCTATGGTCGAAATCTGATGCTTGTCGTTGTAACCGCTTCCGGTTTTGGAAAACTCCACGTCGCTAAGGGTCTGCCGATAAACTTTGTCGTAAACATTTATGGTGGTGAACGATTCGAGGCCCGATTCGGTATTGACTGCGGAGTGACGAATGATTTTCGTCGGTTTGAACCCGCCGGGGTTTGCTCCACTGCTTCCCGGACTGGTCGAATAAAACACTCCGTTCGAGACGACCGATTGATCGTAAGAATACTCGGTGTGAGTTTTCGTCGATGAACTCGTCAGTGTCCCGCTCCCCAAATCATCGGTGAAGACATCCGTGAGTCTTTGGATGCTGTCGTATTCCATTTTGGTGACAACACCGCGTGGATCAGTCGTCGTCAGCGGCGAATTAAGATCATTGTAGGTGATACTGGTCACCAGATCGTCCATGCCTTTCAATCCTATACCCGCATCAGAAACCAAACCGTTGCCATTGGGTGTTGGCAATCCCGCTCCATCCATATCAAGGACTGTCTCTTATACACATCTCCG
>JAGXGH010000057.1 GCA_024636835.1 Verrucomicrobiales bacterium
ATTTGATAAAAACAAATAACACCGACGTGTAGATTGACGCTTTGCTGAGGTGATTTCAGCCGCACAACCCATTTAACCCGGAATCTTTTTTAAACCAAAAACCAGCAATTCAGTTTTGCAACAGTCTGGTGAAAGCGTGGCCGTGTGGTTTCCGCGAGCTCTATAACCCATCAAACCACCCACCATGCCCGATCTTCCTCCCGACCGAAAGCACCTCGTGCGCCTATCGTCGGAGGCTTACAATGGGCATGCTGTGGTTCATTGGACACATACCATCGACAAAAGAGCCACCGACTGGCTATCTGCCCAGTTACACTCAGCGTTCCGCGAGCTACTCTTGCACATGTGCGCTCGCTACCACCTCGCGTGCCCTGCCTACTGCGTGATGCCGGATCACATCCATCTCCTCCTCGTCGGATTGGATCCATCATCAAACCAACGCAATGCTTCGAAGTTCTTTAGAAAGCATTTCAACCAACTGCTCGCACCCACATCAAACAAGCTCCAGCATCAGAGCTACGATCACGTTCTGAGGGATAAGGAGGCTTCAGTCGACGGCTTTTCCCAGCTTGCTCACTACATCCTCTCCAATCCGGAACGCGCAAATCTCACGAAACATGATCAATCCTCAAAATGGCCGTATATCGGTGCCATTGTAGTCGGTTTCCCAAAAACCGATCCCTTCGACACCAATTTCTTTCCATGGTTTTGGAAAACCGTCGAAGTCCAGAGAACCAAGGATCCTACATAGCGTCGTTCGTTTAATCCCCTCGCATCCACACCACCCTGCCACTTTCTCCCGAAAGTAGCCACGCTTGTGAAAGCGTGGCACGTGCGACTCTCACCACCCAATACCTATCCACACAACCCTTCCACCTTCCCCTGAAAGTAGCTACGCTTGTGAAAGCGTGGCACGTGCGGCTCCCAAAATCTCGGCAACTATCCGCACTACCATTCCATCATTCAAAACCCTCACCTTAAATCAGGCCGATTCGGCTCGCTACCGAAACCTTCCACGGTAATGTGATCGTCATAACAGGTCACGACAGCAAACGCAGAGTCCGTCTCCGTCTCGACCATCCCTTTGAGGTTCACATAGTGACAATGTTTATCGTGGGCATAATTCCCCGCGTGATTATGACCATTCAAGTAAAGTGCCGCATTGGGATAGCGGCGGATCATCTCGACCACAGCGTCAGCGTTCCATAAGTTGTGGGGATTCTCCGCAGGCAGGACAGGAAAATGATTACAGACAATCACCCTTTCACCGGCTTCATCGGCCGCTTTCAACTCACTCTCCAACCATTTGAGCTGAGTTTCATGCAGTGCTCCACTGTATGGCCTGGCCCATGAAGCACCTGCCTGTTTTTGTGCGCCGAACATCTCCTTGCACTGCGCATCCCATTCATCACCCTTCGCATAGCGATACGTCGACACCTCGGTGCCATCCAAAATCACCGTCCGCCAACCCGACCCACGATAACTGTCGTAGCCACGTTCAAGCCCCAGCTTCTTCAACACCTTGCCCTTGTCACCATCAGCTACAGAAAAATCATGGTTACCAAGCACCAGTCGATGCTCACTCTTTAACTTTTCATAGCACTCCAGAACTGGATCAAAGCTCGAGAAATCACGATCAATCAAATCGCCCAGCGTCACCGTGAATTCGAGGTCGTGTTGATTAAGTTCATCAATACAAGCGGACAGCTTTCTCAGCGATTCGCGATAATATCGCCCCATTAAGGGCGGAGCATCGGCATACTGTGGATCGGCAATCACTCCAAACTTGTATGGCGCACCACGATTGTTCGCCGCGCTCACGGTCGACATACCAGCCGCCGAAAGGGAGAGATTTAAGAACTGTCTACGTGTCCACATAGTCTTCAGTGTCTATGAATCCGCCTGCAAAACAAGCCGATTCACGCCATCAGCGATCTCATCTTTTTCCCAAGCTCTAATCAAACAGCGAACCCAAAAGGCCGCACACAACAGCGACAATCCCATCACTAACCTCGAAGGCTCCCGATTGGTGGCTGATAGGGCCTGATGACAAATACCCATCGTTCATCGTCGGTGGACTCGACTTAACAAAAGCCCTTGGCGGCGCATCGCCATAATCGGGACTCAAAAGACGCGCACGCTTTGCTTCAGATTCCTGGTAAATATGCTTTCCACCGGTGCGCCACCACTCCATCAACCGACGCAACTCACCTCCGTCCACCCACAGTCCATGAGTTCCGCATTGGTCGAGAATCACACCGCTTTTTCCACCAAAATTCAAATGCGACATACGCTCTGCGCACATCGGACATTTGCGATAGACGATCTCATGTTGATGGCCAAAATCAGTGCCAATTTGTTCAATTTGCTTAAGATCAATCCAGACGAAGGGATTCGTTTTTTGCTCCAGTAAAAACTCCAGCTCGCCAGGGTTGAAGAACGATCCAAAGCAAGTCGGACAGCGCTCAACTTGAACCTCAGGCTCCGTATCAAACGCAACGACATTCAGCGCCGTCTCACATTGCGGACATGGCAAAGAATGATCGGCTCCCAAATCGCGAAAGTGCATCTGACGTAGGTCGATATCCTGCCGTACTCCGCAATACGGGCAAAACGTCATCATCCCTTTGAGTCGACCACCACATTCCTTGCACTTCATTCTCTCACTTTGCCAACCGACCTCCACAGTTCAAGTTCATTCCGGTTCCGCATATAAATAGGACCATTCGACGCGCACGAGTAACTCACGTTCGACCAGCTCCCCACCCTCTCGCGTCAGATCAATACCAAGTTTTGGTATCATTCCTCGATCTCCCTCACGGGCATCTTCTCGATCACCGGACTCTTGCTACGGACAAGCTCACCGATTCTCCCGGTAAGCCATAGATAGTGGTCACTCGGCAGGCCGTCATAGGTAAGAAAACGGCTTTCACCAACTGGTGGGTTATTAGAGCATTTAAAGATCGCCGTCCCCTCGTCAATCTCATCAAACATCGCAACATAAAGCATCTCGGCGCCTGCCTGTTTAAACGCCAGCGCTTGTGACCAAAAGAACTCTCCTTTCATTCGCGGAATCTGACCAAGTTTTTTGTCTTCACCATGACTCTTCTTCAGATTCTGCCAGCTAAAACCGGGAAACACCACGGGGAGATAATCCAGCTCTCGTTTCTTTGTCCATTCGATATCCGGCTCAATGTAAGACCGTGCGTGTGATCTAGCGCCCTCAGGCGAATTGTATCTACCCACCGTCCAAGGGCTGACGATATCTGCTTGCCGGATGATATCATGCAGCTTGTCATCTTTGACTGAATCGCGACTCAAACTTCGCCATCCTGTAGGCACTCCAAGCATAACCGCGTTGCCTCCGTACCGTTGATCTCCCTTCAAAAAACGCACGAGCTTCTCGCACTCATCCAGCGAATACCCACGCCCATCATTGAAACCGACACCCCATACAGCAACAAGAGGCTTCCCCTCGTGATGAAGGTAAGCCTTATCTTCGACCACTTTCATTCGGTCAACGAGACGCTTCCAGTCCTCGATGACGACTTTCTCAATATCTCCGGGCTGCAAGCCGGAGAGGTCATACATAATGGCCCACGTCCTGCCATATTGGTTGGCCCCAGCTTGAACATTGGCGGTGACAACATTGCGATGGTTCGAGCTCTTCGCATTCTTCAGCGACGATCCGAAACGCTGCAAAAACACACCATCGATCCCATATTTTTTCATCCATAGGAAATGGCGCAAAACCGTCTTGCGTCGATACGGACTGAACAAGTAGGCCGTGCTGCCATCCTTATGCTTGAAGGATGTGGGATACTTCTCATCTGCATCCATCTCACTCATATCCGGCCACAGATCAATAGTGCAAACGCCGGGTTTCAACACATTGTGCCTGCCGGCATAATGCGTCCACCCCCTTCCGGAGCCATCACCTTCAGCGGCAAACCAACCTTGATACCCACACATCACCTTGCCCTTAAGGGTCGATGTGTCGACGCCTGCGTTGTGGACGCCAGCATAGGGCTGCATGCGCGAAAACACTTCAGGAAAACTCGCCGCGTCCTGCCCCGAGGCGCGAACTGCGAACAGACTCAGGATTATCGCAACCTTGAGTTGGATCGTTGAATTGTCGCTATACATCTTGTGACGCCATCTTCTCATGAATTACTAGCAACTCGAAGCTCATTCGCGTCAGATCAATGCCAGGACTTGGCATTATTTGAACGGCTTGCTCATATCAAGTGCAGCACCGTCCTTATTAAGCGCCTTTCTCATGACCTCTGGAACATTTGTCGTAATCGACTTGGCACCCCATTCCTTGAACCGCCTGGCCGTCGCCACATCGTCGACCGTCCATACATGATATTCAAACCCGCTCTCCTTGACGCCCTCCACAAAAGCCTCGTCGATAAGGTCTTTCGATGAGCTAAAACCATCAGCCTTGATTCGTTTCAAGGTGGTCAGAACAGTTTGCAGAGACGGCGCAATATTCCCTGCTCTGTCTTTCTTAAAACCAGATAGCCACGATGCTTTTATATTTGGCGCTTTGGCTTTCAGTTCCTGGATAACTTTCTCATGAAAACAAATCACGATGATCTGTTCATTCTGAAGGCCTGATTTCTTGATCTCTTCAAGCAATGCCGGAATAATCTCCGGGCCGCATTTGATCTCGACGTAGATCATCTTCTGCTCGGGAACACTCGCAAACACTTCAGCGATGGTTGGAATAGCCGTGCGCTTGAATGCTTTGCTGTGACCCGCACCTACATCCAACTTACGCAACTCATCCAATCTTGCCTCACTGACGACCAAATTTTCGTCACACACTCTTTTGGTGTTTTTATCGTGAATGCAGACGACGTGGCCGTCTTTTGTAAGGTGAAAATCCCCTTCAATCGCATCAGCACCATGTTCCCAAGCAAGTTGAAATGCCGGCAGAGTGTTCTCAGGAGCATCCTGAGATGCTCCTCTGTGAGCGACGATCCTTACCTCTCCTGCGCATGCGCATAGTGCGATATTGTGCAGTAATGCCGTGCAGGCAATAAGATAGATTTTCATTATTTTCATCTATCGTCAGGGGGAGTAGCTTGTGTGAGGAAGTTTTAAATGTAGCCAGACAGCTCTCTCAACATCGCGACATTCACGTTGTTGGTTATCGCGCTTCTGCATTATTTAACCACATGTGAAACGCTGAATCCCGGAGCCGTTGCGGTGAGTTCAAGAACTCAGGGTGAGCTTCCAAGAACTCGGCCATGCGTGGAGGAAGCACGACATAACCTTGTGATTGTTTCTCTGCAGAATCCATAGATCGCCGAATTCCCGCGTAGATAAGGGCAATGATTGGAAAGCCGATCAGCCCAAACATACCCGCATCGATATGCGATTGGGTAATAAGCGAGCATCCGAGAAGAACAATCCAGATGGTTCCATATCCGCTCGTAAAGTAGGTCCAGAATGAAGTCTTCATTTTCTTAATGATTGTCGTGCATCATGCGCAGCTATATCTCAGCACTCGCATCTAGCTGCTATGTTCTTCTCATTTTGACGCCTCTTTGCGAGAAGAATCACGACGCCCATAATTCTTTGAGAAGTTAGCGACGTTTCTGCAAGGCAAAATCAGATCAACTCGCTGTGTCTGTCAAGATCGAAGCAGCGCACCTAGAGCGCCGTGAATTATCGGCGGCTTTAATCATCAGCAATTCAAAGCTACTTATTTTTTACTACTTTGGACCAGTAAGTAAACTCCTCCAAGTCCAGAAATGACGGCAAAAAGTAAAGCATACTTCGTTGCAGCAGGTGTGGCTGGTTTCATCTGAGCGCTTTCTCCCGTCATACCTCCCAACACTTGTCCAAACGGAGATGAATTTCGCAGCGAATTGATAGCAGCTACATTTGACGCATTGTCATTGTATCGCTCTATGGCTATGAAAAGACAGATTGCGCATATGACCAGACTAACCACACCGAACATCTTTTGTTGTTGTTTATTCATAATATTTTATATTTAACCTCAAAGCGCATTTTCCCCTACAGGAAAAAATCAGGACACCCATGATTCATTGAGAAGTTCTCGATTTTTCCACAAGCCAATTCCCGATTAACTCGTTGTGTCTGAGAGGCCCCAAGCAGCGCACCTAGCACCGTTAATTATCAGTGCTCCAGATGAACCACCCACGCGCTCGGCGGCTTTTCACAGCCCAGCAATAGTAGACACGATAGTAAAACGAATGTTCGGCTTCCTCTCATCAGATGGTTTCCATTGTCATCAAAGCATATCGCCCTCGCTCAGTCGTTTTGATAGACGTAAACTCTTGAGCGCGCTTGATCGACTAAAATTCGCAGTGCATATCCATCAATGTGCCCTCTAAAATATCCTTTTTTCACCGTCGCGGGATCCCACCATGGCATCGGAAGAAAGTTCTTATCAGGGGTCACCGCGATAGCTGCTGAAAGAGGCGCTCGCGGGTAGGCCAAGCTCCGCTTCATCTGGCGATTGTTCCAGGTGACAAGCGAGTCAACGGCGGGATCCAATTCCTGAGGGTCGACGTCAAATCGGACATAAGTCTCAAGATCCTGGGTGCCGCCGACATAGGAAAGATAGTAAATCGAATGAGCCGATGCAGGCAGAGGCATATCGGACAATTCTTTGCTTGCTGCGGCACGGGTCAGCGGCTTGTCAGATCTTGATATGGATTCGTCAGAGCATCCCAAACTAAGCATTACAGCGACGACCAAAAGGCATATTGAAAGCAGTTTCATATTGGCGGGGCAGTAAAGATAACCGACCATGACATTGGCGGGTTGTTTGCATCAGACTCACAACACAGGTTTAGACTGGGCATGCTGATTGGTAGAGTCAAGATTTACAAGGTAGGCCCAGTGAGCACTCAATCGCCCCACTGACTGAGTTACTACTACACTACGGCTTGCCTTTAAGCTCGTCATCTGCCTACTCTGTTATCAACCCCAAAACCCCAGCCATGATCAAAGCATCTCTCCTTCTCTTACTCGCCGCAGCCATGCCCATCACCGCCTTTGCCGAGCGAGCCCTCGACACCAAAAAGGCCGAGAAACTCGCCGTCCGGGACTCGATGATGGGATACCGCAGCACGCTGCTTTTCTACACCTTCACAGATCAGCAGGCGATACTCACCGTACTCATCGATAACAAAGACGAAACCTTTCCGGTGACGGCCACGGTTCACTTATTTAACGAAAAGACCAGCAAAGAAGCTCTCGATAAGTGGGTGAACAACCAACACTCCGACGGACTTTTTGTCGGTGCCCCTGAGCCAGAGTCCTCCCTCGAACTTCCAAAAGACGCCGTTAAAGTGACCGCTAAAAAGAAGACAGGAGAAAGCGACGGGCATCAAGGAGGCACCTTTAACGACTACGAAGTCACCTTCACGATCAAAGACCATACTGCCGAATCCAAATTCAAGCTCACCGGATTCACCGACACCGCCAAAGTTCACGTGAAAAAGCCCTGAGCGACAATGCGTTGAGTAGCCATCAGAGAGGTCAAAATGTGGCCGGGGCATCCTGCCCCGTAGCCAGCAATAGTCTGTTGGTGGCGTGGACTGAGGTCCAGCCGACGAAATGAGTTCATATCTGAACTCGAAAGTCATTCAATGCCCCATCCATGGAAAGTTCCTCGGCATCTCTATGATGAGTTGCGCCATATTATCCTTTCTTTTGCCCTACACAATTCACTGACCGTTTTGATACAAATGATATTGGCGCTTATCACGCACAAATTCGTTTTCGGTAAAAGTGAAAACAACCGCACGCGCGCCTTCTTTTTCGCCGTCTGGCACAGTCATGCGAGTTACCTGTAAAACATCTGGAACACCTTCAGGGTGTAAAACCAGGCAAGCTGACTTTCCGGCCTCTTGGCCATTAACGCGTGGCGCTGAAAACGTAATCGATACATTCCGCGGTATCACATCATCGTCAGGCCTGTTGCCAAAGATCTCCACGAAGCCAGCAACAGCTTTATCAAGCTTCAAGTCATGTCCTGGAAAGCGCAACGAGCCACAGTAAATCTGCTCATCCTTTTGGTGGTCATAAATAAAATAACCCACCCATGAAAAAGGTTTTTCGTCAGCAACAACCTCTTCCATCACCTGCAGGCGGCAGGTATACTTGCCTTGCGACCAATTCACTTTGCGGCGAATGGAAATGAAATCACCTTCGTGACCTGACGATTCCATAAAACCACCTTCAGCAGGACGAATGGCATCAAACTCGCGCTCGCCCCACATCGAAAAAATACCACCACGGCCAATGTCTTGACGACGTTCGCTGGCTTTTGTCTGGGCAACCATATGCGTCTGCATACCGCCATAAAACTTCGTTTGCGATAATTGCCCCAACCCAAAAGGCGCAATGTATAAGCGCAATCCATCATCAAGCTCACCCCTGATGGTCACGTCAATTTCAATATTCTGAAAGTCATCAGCGACGTCCTCTTGTGGTAAAGTCCACCAAATATCAGCCAAGTGCCAAGGCATATTTTTGTAAACCTTACCTTCCGTTAAGGCCGCCTGCGATGACAAACATGCAGCGGCAAGACAAGACAAGGCCAATGCGCCTGATGAGATTTTCGAGAAACGTTTCATAGAGAATATCCAATCAAATCGCGGGCAATAAAAAACTTCACCCGTAAAGAGAGAAACGAGCATTTACGGTCATTTTTTCATTTCTTGAGAGAAAAGAATTGTTGTGACCTCGCAGAAGCAAAAAAATATGCGGTCACCCCTCATTCTCCATCGAATTCTCGGATTTTAAGTTTCCATCTGCAAGCCAACTCCCACCGGAATCGTCTCGCTCGATACCCAAAGCATTACCCCAGCGCCGCGAGCCTTTCTTGAGGTTGGGCGAGTTTACTGTCCTACTCTGTAAGACGCTCGCGCTCTGACTCATCTGCTCAGATGATGTCGACTTTATTCTTCAAGTTTCGTATTCGCATCCGCCAGAGACACCCAGGCAACATCGAGGAAATCTGCGGGTAGATCCAGCGTTGTGTGCCTGAACACAGACGCGATATCGACAAGATCAAGGTGAACCTTGTCACCACCAACATCTCCAATTTCGAGCTTTGGGCTGCCTCCGATTATACTTACACCAACTTTTTCACTACCAAGTAAATATCCGTACCGGTTGTAAATCCTGACCGTGTATTTGGGAAATAGAGACTCCTTGCTATCATTCTTGTAGCTGACAGTCAGGTATTCCGGCTTAACGACAAACAGCTTGATTGAGAGTGAATTAGGACACCCATCGGGTGTTCTCGTTCTCTTGGCATCCCAATTCCTCAAATTATGAGTGTCCTAAATCTCATACTAAATCTCATAAGGCGTCGCCTGCATGGATTCGTTCTCTGCTATCCTGATCCATTGCTCCACCGCAGCACGCCATTCCGTTGGATGAGCTTCGACATAGGACTCATGTCCAATGCTGTCAAACATCACGAATTCCTTCCGACTCGGAACTGCGTCGAACACGCGACGACCCTCCCCAACTCTTGCGTGTGGATCGTCTCGACCGTGCATAAAGAGACTGGGACAATGAACAGATAAGGCGTAGTCGACCGGATTGTGCCTGAACCCGTCAAATCCCAATTGTCGGCCACCCCAGAAGACGAGGAGTTGTGCACTAAGAAAGGACGGTATTCGCATGGCTCGGAAACGGTTGCGCACCGTGTTCAGCATCGTATCGAACACTGCCTCCAGTATCACGGCATCCGGTTGGGTGGAGTGTTCCTGCATTGACCTAAGTATTGCCACCGCACCCATGCTTTGGCCGAAGAGAACGATGCTGGAGTGCGTGAGGTTCTGTTTGGAAAACCTAACGACAGCAGCTACGTCGTCAGATTCGCGCACTCCGATGGTCGTGTAAGATTCAGAGGATCCTCCCGACCCCCTGAAGTCAACAAGCATGACAGACGTGCCCAACTCGAGGAAGGCGTGGGCTTCCGCCAGTAAAGACGTTTTATCTACGGAATAGCCATGAAACAGAATCACGAGGGGAGTTGACTCTCCACGGTCACAATACCACGCGTCAAGAGTAACGCTGTTTGTGCCATTGATCTTGAGGTCTCTACAGTCGGCGGCGAGATACGAAGGCGAACGGTGATCGGTAGGCCGGGGAATGTTCACGCCGAGTAGAAGCGCCCTGGCCTTCTGTAGGAAGCTGAGCGCTTCCAGTTTGCTTGTCCGGTCACCACCGGTTGTAAAATGCATCATCGCCCTGGCGTGGTTGTAGGCCAACACGTTCAGTCCTATAACCCCGACGGCGAAAGTGGCGATGTCCACGGCGATCCAGCGCTTTGTCTTCTTTTCCATGTAGAGAACAGTGTAGATATCCAACTCAGATATTGGCGAGGTTGTTAATATCAGAATCGCAACATGTCATCAGAATGATCTTTAGGCTTTGCGAGTCAATGCTTGCGACGCAAGCGCTTGCTCACCCCAGAGCTGTGAGCATTTCTTGAATTTGGGAGAGTTTACTCTCCCACTCCGCGAAACGCTCGCGTTCATCTGATCAGATAACGATGGCGGAAGTGGCCGGAGCATCCTGCCCCGTAGCCAGAGTAATAGTATGTTGGCGACCCAGTCCTCGAGATGCGTTCATATCTACTTCGATAAGTCCTACAATATCAAAATTCATGAAAATTCCCTCGGCCATCACCATCTTCTCAACATCAATGAGTTATGGTGATTCTTGGCTGTAATGATCTAACATTTATGTCTCGCGAAGTAGCTACGCATGTAAATGCGTGGATGTGCGACTCCCACAATCTCAAGTCCCATCCACCGCATCGCGTGGGGCAAAGCCCTTATACGCGATCACCCCGCCACTTTTTCACAAAAGTAGCTACACAGAAAAGACTCAGCAATAACATTTGCCTATCGTAGAGGCTGCGCTCCACTCATCCCGATCCTCATAGAGGAGAACGTGACTTAGGACACCCATCGATTGTTCTCGTTCTCTTGGCATCTAAATTCCTCAAATTATGGGTGTCCTAAATCTCTCTTCGTCCTAAATCTCTCTTCCGTAGCAACAGTCGAGCTCGTCCAACAACCGATAGGTTCGGGGCGATCGCCCAAACCTATTTTTTGGGGTCCACCTCACTGCTCGCGCAGCACCTTCCCGTGGGAAACGTCTTCGACGTGATCTCGCAACAGTAGTGCTCGCTCTTTGGTGAGTTCCATTTCTTTCTCGCTGTGGCGAGGTCCAGACCCAGTTCCTGGCATTGCGCGGTAAATTTCCATTAGGTTATCAAACTCCTTGTCGCGGTATGCACCCCATGCCTTCTGAGAAGCTTGAAGGGCCTTCCACTGTTCGGGCGTCATCACCTTCTTAAGCTCGGTGAGCGCGCGATCAATCTCCTTCTTCCACTTCTCTTCGGCTTCATTATGAGCCAGAACCAGCCCTTGTGTGGATCCATTCTTCTCCACCGACTTTTCCATCGCGATGTCAATTGGGTCTTTCTCCTTTGGTTCTGCGTAGAGACTTCCGCATGTCGTGAATAGAAGTAGTGTAAGGTATAGGTATTGTTTCATTGATGTGTTTTTAATTGAGTTTCTTTGAATATGCGAGCGTTTTGCCGCCTATTGAGGCAGGGACACTGGTTGCCCGGTGCCCCCCTCTCACAGATCCCGGCGTGCGGAACTACCGCACCGGGTCTCCTCGGAGAACGCGCATTCAGAGCAACGCTTGTCCTTGGTATTGTTTGTTTTCTGATTTCATCATGCAGGTTCTTTAACACTGTGCAATCCAGGATTATACGGAGGCTCCACTATCTTTGCAGGTGGTAGCTACCATCCCGGCAGTCGACGCTGGAACTGTGCCCATGTCATCGACCGACGCTGGCTGCGACGGTTAAGCCATTTGTAGAGCATTCGGATCACGTAGTAGTAATATGCGGAGAGCATCCGCGAGTTGCCTATCACTCCGTAGTAATTCCTATACCCTAGTAGCTTACGCCGCAGCGGGAATTGCCTTAGGACACACATCGTGTGTTCTCGCTCTCCAGGCATCTCAATTCCTCAAATTATGGGTGTCCTAAACTCTTGTCCCATTCAGACTCATATGATCATATACAGATGGCGAAAGTGGCCGGGGCATCCTGCCCCGTTGCCAGAACTGTAGCATGTAGGCAGCGGAACCTTAGGCCCAGCCCACTGAATGCGTTCATATCTACTTCGACAAGTCACTCAAGCTCAAAATCCACAGGAAGATTCCTCAGCACATCAATGACAAATTGCGAGGACCGGCACCTTTACTCACGTCACGCACAAAAAAGAAAAGACAAGATTTATCACCTGGCACCATTTGCGCTCTGACTCTGATAGCGATCTAACTTTACATCATTAAAGAAAGCCGACAGTTTCTTCTTAAGTCGTTCTTCAGTCTGGTCGAACGCTTCTTGTTTGTCCGTAATACGTCTATCGTCAATTCCTCCAGACACGGTAAAGACATAGCCAGCTGTAGCGGTTACATGAGCAAGCATGCACCGACACGCATCCAACCTTTTCCCGTTCAGAGACTTTGTTGACGCTTGCGGGAGCAACATCGAAACATAAAACACAGGCACCCCATTTCTATCCTCAAACATACTTCTAACAACCTTTGCTCCAGGAACATCTTGTGAAATAGCTGGAACAAAAATACCCATAGCGAAGTTCTTCACCAACGCCTTGTGGAAGCTAATATCCTGAATCTCTTTTTCAACGGTCGGGCTAAAATTGACATAATCAATCCTCTTGAAGTGAGACCACTGAAAGAATTGAACATTCCCGCCCTGCGGCAGGATGTTCTCCGTGACTTTCAGATCCTCAGGAATTTCCGCAGACATTTCATAGGCAAACCCGCCGTTTGGTGAATTATAAACGCCCTCGACAATATTTTTGTAGGGATTACTGGCGCAACCTAGAATGAAAACGGCACCAAAAAGCAAAGCTAACTGACAAATTATTCTCTTATTTTTCATAATTAGGGATTGGTGGCGTGGCTTAGCTTTCAGGATTTATCGGGAATACCGCCGCCATTCTAAACGCGGAATTACTTCTCTGGCTACAAGATCATCGTATGCTCTCACTTTGTAAGCTGACACTTCTGCCTTACCTGTGATGTCATGACCGCGAAGAGCTTCAAAGTAAATTGTAGTGTCGCATGCCTCACTAGCGATGAGATTAAATAGGCTCTCAAGTTCTACCATCACCTCCCTAATTTCGTTGAAGGTGACGGTCGGGAGGACTATCTGCCCGAGACTCGCCTTGAAATCAAAATGAGCCAATCGCTTGTTCCTGCGCTTGCGAATTCCAACGAGTTTATCGCCGAGAGAGTCCAAGCGCTCCATAACCATTGTCGATACAGTAGAATTCCATTCCGATGCCTTTTCAGCCAGCGAGTAAAAAGAGAGATTTTTATTACCAGAGCTGTTTCTATCGGTTAGGCATCCTATCGTCATAAAAAACGATTCCTCGATCAACCTTTGTGAGACCCCTAAAAGAGGGCCCATTGAACCCGCCAAAGCCTCGGTCCGATCCTCATAAGACATGAATAGCTCTTTGTATACCTCCCAGTTCGACCTGAACTCGCAAAGCTCTCCATAGATGAAGGGAACAATGTCCCTAATGACTTCAGGGTATTTTGAGTAATCACCTGTTACTTTTGCAGCGCTCATAAATCAGTCAGATGGCCTTTTCGGCTTCGCCATCTACGCCCTCTTCTCTATCTTTTGATTCGAAAACACCCGCACTCCAGCACTTCCTGAACACCAAGGGAGTCTTCCCATCTGCAACACCTCGCAATTCTTCGTAAGTTCCGCCAGTTCGAATGACCTGCCTACCCCCCTCACGAACCGATATCGGCCAACCTATGATTACAAGAAATCTGTCGCCTTCGCCAAATCTATTCTTATTCGCTAGTATCCACGCAGCAAGCCTCCTCGCGCAATCCTTCATCAAGGCTGCAGTTGCTTCCTCTGATTCTTGAGGCTCGACAGTAGTAAAAATATTGACGTAATCACCCTCCCACTTCGGTCTGAAATCTGTGCGCCGAATCCCAAAGCTATCCCAAGCAGGCTCGATCGGTTCGATCGGCTCATCGTGCGTTTCAACAGGTTTCATTTCTTAAGAGAACATCACAGTTACTCATCTATAATATTAGCGGAATTGGTAATATCAGAGTCGAGAATGACCCTTAGGCTCGATGGAGTCAAGGCTTGCGACGCAAGCCCCTACTCGCTCTCACCCAAGCGCCGCGAGCATCTCTTGCAACTGGGCGAGCTTGCTCTCCCACTCTGCGAGACGTTCGCGCTCGGTGTTGACGACGGCTTCCGGGGCGCGCTCGGCGAAGGCCGGGCTGCTGAGTTTGCCTTTGGATTTCTTCAGCTCACCCTCCACTTTCGCGATCTCTTTGCCGATGCGCTTTTTCTCTGCATCGAAATCGATCAGACCATCAAGCGGCATATAAAGTGCGCCGAGCGGCGTGAGCGAGGTGGGTGTGCCTTTCTCTGCGGCGTAGCCCTCCTGCACTTCGGTTCCCTTGGCTCCGACGAGCAAGGAGAAGGTGGCGAGCAGGTCGTCGTTAATCACGGCACCTTCGGCAGGATCGAGCACGAAGCTGACGTTCTTGTTCGAGGCCAGATTGTATTCGGCCTTGAGGTTACGCGCGCGGCCAACGGAATCGAACACGGCGGTGGCGGTTGTTTTGGCTTGCAGAACGGTGGCTGGATCGAAGGTGTCGAGCACCTTATCGGCGAGCAGCGGAGTCTGCATCAAGGGCGAGCCGTCACCGTAGCCGAGGGTTTCCCAGAGTTCTTCGGTGATGTGTGGCATGAAGGGATGCAGGTGATGAAGGAAACGCGACAGCACGGTGTCCATTGTCCACAATGTCGCCTCGCGCATCCACGAGGCTTCGTCTTCACGCAGTGTGCCTTTCACCGCTTCGATGAACCAATCGCAGTACCCCGTCCAGAAGAAGGCATAGAGCGCCTGGGTCACGGCGTTGAACTGATAGTCACCATAGGCGGCGGCGAGATCGTCTTCCAACTGATCGAGCTTCGCGAGGATGTCGATATGAATCGGCGACAGTTGCAGCGTCGCAGGATCCACTGTGGCGAATGAACTCACAGCACCCTGCATCAAGCGGAAGCGCACCGCGTTGTAGAGTTTGTTGGCGAAATTTCGACCTTCTTCGATCTGAGTTTCATCGAACTTCACATCGGTGCCGGTAGGCGCGATGCGCATCAAACCGAAGCGCAAGCCATCGGCACCGTAGGTCGCCATCAGGTCGAGCGGGTCCGGCGAGTTGCCGAGGCTCTTGCTCATCTTACGACCTTTGATATCGCGGATGATGGAGGTGAAGAATACATTGTTGAACGGCAACTGCTTCTCGAAATGGAAGCCCGCCATGATCATGCGCGCCACCCAGAAAAAGATGATGTCGGGACCGGTGACCAGATCCGTCGTCGGATAAAACTTTTTCAAAGTTTCGCTCTTTTCGCCCACTTTGGTCATCGTCGCGAACGGCCACAACCACGACGAGAACCAAGTGTCCAGCACGTCAACATCCTGCTCCCAATTGTCGCCATCCTCCGGCGGCTCGACACCCACGTGAAGATCACCTGCATTAAGGTTTGCCACGTCGAGCGATTCCGCTTCGCGCAGTTCGAACGACTTCTCTTTGCGATACCACACAGGAATGCGGTGCCCCCACCACAGCTGGCGGCTGATGCACCAATCCTGGATATTCTCCATCCAGTTCGAGTATGTCTTCTTCCAACGTGCAGGGCGGAAGGTAATGTCCTCGTTCTCCACGGCGGCGATGGCTTCCTCGGTCGCCGGATAGCGCAAGAACCACTGCATCGACAAGCGTGGCTCGATAGGCACGTCGGCGCGCTCCGAGAACCCCACGTTATTTTCGTGTTCCTCGACTTTGACGATGGCTCCCATTTCTTCCAACATCGCAGCCGCTTTTTTGCGCGCCACGAAGCGGTCGAGACCGTGCAGTTCAGGACAACCCGGACAGTTGATTTTACCGTCGGGCGTCAGCACATCGATCACTTCTAAATTGTGACGTTGGCCGATTTCAAAATCCGCCAAATCGTGCGCAGGTGTGATTTTCAATGCACCTGTGCCGAACTCCATCTCGACATGATCATCGGCGACGATGGGGATTTCCGCAGCAGGAAAAGGACGGCGAACCATCTTTCCAATGAGGTGCTTGTAACGCTCGTCCTCGGGATGCACGGCAACCGCCACGTCGCCCATCAAGGTCTCAGGACGCGTGGTCGCGATTTGAAAATACTCGCCTGGCTGGTCGACGATCTCGTAGCGCATCGTGTAGAGCTTCGAGCGCTGCGGCTTCATGATCACTTCTTCATCAGAAAGGGCAGTGAGCGAAACCGGACACCAGTTCACCATCCGCTTGCCACGATAGATGTAGCCTTCTTTGAAAAGCTTCACGAACACATCGAGCACCCATTCAGTGTAATCTTCGTCGAGAGTGAAGCGCTCGCGTTCCCAATCGAGCGAGCATCCGAGGCGACGCAGTTGTTCAAAAATAATCCCACCGTGCTTGTCCTTCCATTCCCACACTTTTTCGAGGAATGCATCGCGCCCGAGGTCGTGGCGTGATTTCCCCTCGGTCTCGCGCAATTGCTTCTCGACGCGAACTTGGGTGGCGATGCCTGCGTGGTCACAGCCCGGCAACCACATTACTTCTTTACCCTGCTGGCGTGCGCGACGGGCGAGGATGTCTTGAATCGAATTGTTCAACACGTGACCGAGGTGCAACACACCGGTGACGTTCGGCGGCGGGATCACAATGCTGTATGCCGGCTTCTCCGACTTCGGGTTGGCACTGAAGCATTTCCCTTCGACCCAGCGCTTCTGCCACTTTTCTTCGACAGCACTTGGTTCGTAAGCCTTGGGGAGCTCGTTGATTGATTCGTTTCCAGCCATCAGGGACTTTAGATTGCAAGTCGCCGGTGGCAAGTGATCACTCATACCAAATCTTGGTATTGATCTGACGCGAGCGAACGCGAAGTTGCTTGATCGTGAGCCACTTGTGCGCGGCGAATAGTCATTTTTTTATGCGAAAGTGGTATAAGCGCCGAACGAACGTCCACCCCCCCCCGGCGCAGCCGCACTTCCTCACCACTCATCGGCGTTTCCAAAACGACGCTACAGATTATCACCTCCCATTCTTGCGATTTTGCGCCTTTTTGCGGCTAAATAATTTACTACCCAAACTTCCATCTCAATGGTCGTGACTAAATTTTCCCTTGCCGGAATGGCGTAAGCAACCACAATCACACACTGCGTCGTAAGCTAGACGCTGGACACTTCTCTATGAATCTCAACCGCAGAAATGACCTACCCTCATTCAGCGCCCTACTCATCGCCCTTGCGATTTGGGCGATGGGGACCGGTTGTGCCCTTGCGGATTGGAAAGTGGTGAAGGTCGACGGGAGCGACTACATCACCGCTGAAAACATCAAAGACTTCTACCGATTCCCCGAACTCAACGTCAGCGGCAAGACAGTGATGTGGAAATCCAGTGCGCTGTGGATGCGCGGATCCATCGGTTCATCCACCTTGGTGATTAACAATGTCACCTTCATCCTTAGCAACCCTATCCTGAAGCATGGGAGCGACATAGTCGTCTCACGCACCGATCTCACCAAACTCATCGACCCAGTACTCCGCCCCGACTTCATCCGCTCGGCGGAAAAGTTCGATACCGTGGTCATCGATGCCGGACACGGCGGGCACGACAGCGGAACCGTCGGTCGGTTCGGGCAGGAAAAACACTTCGCCCTCGCCACGGCAAAGCGACTCGGAGCAGAACTGAAAAAACGTGGGTTTAAAGTGAAATACACCCGCGACAGTGACCGATTCATTCCACTCACTACCAGGGCAAAAATCGGCAACAACACGCCGAACTCAATCTTCATCAGCATCCATTTCAACTCCGCCAAAAGAACCGCCGCTCAGGGGATCGAGACCTTCGCACTTAGTCCGGCAGGCACGGCGTCCACCGCAGAGAACCTTAAGCGATCCGACTTCAGACAACGCAGTGGCAACCAACGCGACAGTGAAAATATCGCTTTGGCAACGGCTGTTCATGGAGCCGTGCTGCGTAAACTCACCCGCTACAAACCGATCGACCGCGGCATCAAGCGCGCACGCTGGACAGTGCTGACCGGGCTGAAACGTCCAGGTCTCCTTTTTGAGGGCGGGTTTGTCAGTAATTCCACCGAAGGAAAACGCATCGCAGACCCCCGCTACCAGCAGGAACTTGCCGAAGGCCTCGCCCAGGCCGTGGTGAACTACCGGCGGGCGATCGGGGATTGATCGACGCTCTATACTCGTGAACTTTTACAAGTTCAGCCATAGGAACACGTAGCGGAACTGGTGACAGTTTCGATTGGGTGATCCCGCAGCCCTCGCCGCTGCCAAACTTTTACAAGTTCGGCTACAACTTTTACAAGTTCGGCTACACGATGCACAACCTTCGCTATATCCTTTAGTTGGTGAGCCACCTCCACACCCGCGCTAATAACCACGCGTTGACCGCAAGAAAAAGGACAACTAGCGAGAGACTACAGAAATTATCCCACCAGTTCGACGATGGATACTCGAGCCCACCAATAACGGAACTCACAAAGCCACCCAGCGGCACAGCAGGAACGATGAGCAGCGTTCCCAAAAACATAGCAATCCAAATGTCGTAGGCCTCTCCAGCAAACAATAAGCCATAGCCTACAAAGGTCATCCAAAAGAGCGCTCGAAACACTTTCCCTTTCAGCACTGACCGCTGATGTCCTAATTTACCTTGCCACTTTCGTAGCACCGCCGAAAAGATCCGCCTGTCACCTGGCGCCCAGTCGAGATCGGTTTCTTCCGTCACCGGCACCCAGCGCAACTCCAAATGTTCCAGTGCCTCGGGAGGATTTGCATCCTCAGCCAAGCGACAAATGATCGGATGCAACCTGATCATCGCTTCACTCAAGGCATGATCGAAGGTGCCGAGAACTCCCACACCGTCGGGCTCCACCACAACCTCAGTCCCCAGCTCCTCGCGGATTTCACGGATCAGCGCGTCGGATAAACTTTCACCCTCCTCGACTTTCCCGCCGGGGAATTCCCACAACCCACCAAGAGATTTGTCGAGCGGACGCTTGGCCACCAAGACGTGACCATGCTCATCAAGCAACACGGCACAAACCACGTGAATGATAGGAAGTTTCTCCGTTTCTGTCATCGGCGACTCAAGATGCTAACAGTTGAACACGAATATGTACTTCTCTAGATCGTTCAGTTGCCAGACAAGCTCTCTGAGGGTAATAACTATCCGGACTATCTACCACTGAAAACCCAAATTTGTGAGCGAACCTCGAAAAATCCCCAGTGCACAAGCATCTAGCACGCCGTCGCGGAACGCGACAGTGGTGAGAGTGATTCGTGGCAGCAGCGAGACTCCATCTCCACCCGCGGCAAAAAAATCGGCTTACGGGTCAAAACCTAAAGCCAAACGGAAGCCTGAGAGTGAATTGGAACCGATCCACAAAGTGGTCAATCAAAGAAATCACACAAAATATCGAGATTTCACCTTACACAATTCCCGCCCCGAGGCTGATCTACCCGAGGGCATACGGATGGCTCGTGGGCCCTACTTCCCCCTGGCGACCTCTCTGCGCTTCGCCGCGTTGTTTTATATCCTCGGCCGCTTGTCTATCGTTGCCACCGTAGTCAGTCTGGTCTGGTTGACTCTCACTGAGGGCAAAGACTATCTAATCGTCGCCCCATCACTCATAGCCGCCATCTTCTTCACGTTTATCGCCTGGGGAATGTCCAACGGCCTGCGTTGCCGCGTTTGCACCATGCCGTTTCTTAGCAAGAGAAGATGCAAGATGAACAAGAAAGCTCCCAAGCTCCCCTTTGTTTCCCATCACTTTACCGTTGCGCTTCACATCTTGACGCACAACCATCCGCGCTGCCCATACTGCGGCACCACCAACCGCTTGAAACAATGAATCCTGTCTTCCTCCGACTGCTCACATCTCTCGTCCTTGTTCTCGCACTCAGCAGTTGCACAAAGGAACCACAAGCGCTCAGAGATCAACTGGTAGAGACTGGGATCCGAGGCGATTGGCCGTCTGAGAACCACTACGTAAACACACATTTCGACCTGAGCTTCGACGTACCCGATGCCTGGTTCCTCAACAAAGGTGATGAGGCCAATAGTGAAGTCATGGAGGTTGGCGCCAATCTTGTAAGTGATGGAAACCGATCGCTTAAGAAAGCCTTCGAGGAAGGCGTCAATGGAACACACGTCATCTGTTTTGCCTCGCTCAATGAGAAGGCAAACATCGGCGTTCCCAATCCAAACGTGAACTTGACCATTCAAAACCTTGATCAAGTTCCAGGGGTTCATACAGCGGAGGAGTATTACCAGTCGCTTGAGAAAACGCTCTCACAAACTGCGATGAAATTACAATTCAAGGGAGCTCCAAACAAGGTCACTCTCGGCGAGCGCGAATTCACAGCAGCTTCCGCAACACTCCACATAGGAGAACAGGAGATACAACAAGACTACTGGCTATTGATCGTTGATCGCCACGCTCTGTTCATTGCCGCCACATGGTTTGCCGAAGACGATTACATCAAACTGCAGGAGATGATCGGTACCTTGGGCACTGCCTCGCGGGATTAAGCATCGAACTTCGCCGCACCAATCACTCGACCAAGCTTTACCCAGGCGGACGCATCAATCGCCGCGCGTAGATTTCCCAACTTCTCCTGCGGCCCCTTGCCTTTGTCACAGACAAGATCGCGGCACCCGCCAAAGACACGAGCGAGCGACACCCACTTCGACCGAAGGACAGCGGTTAATAGAGCGCGGTAATCATCGCCTGCTGCCTTTTGCGCAAGCAGTTGATCGAGTTTGGCGCGCAACTCGTCCACTTTCTCAGGGAGCTGCGTATTCTTTCCCAACGGCCCTTCAGAGGTATAGGCGTTGACGTGGTGGCGGTTCGGAAAGACCTGGAGCTCGTCCAAATCGTCCTCACCCATCCCATTCACGATGGCTAAAATATCATCGTGGGACTTCTCCTGCAGCAACTCGGAGAAAACCATCATCATCAAGCCCATGTGCAAACTACTAAGACTATCGTAAGCTGCGCGGAAATAGAGTTTCATCCGGCGGCGCATCTCGAAGTCCGCGAGCAATTCACCGCGCAGGTCCTTGAGTAAATCGAGATGCTGACGCAGTAACTCACGCATCAAGGGCGCGGGCGCCGAGGTAATGGTGTTGTGGGCGTGCACCCGGTAGTAGACCAATTTCTCATGATGTAGCAAGATCTCATCACGCCATGCTGCACCAGTGAGGAAATAATAGTCGTGATTGAAGTGATAGGGCTTGAATGGATTCGCCGCCATGTAGCTGGCACGCCCCAAGACATTGCTGGTCGTCGCCGGCCAGTTCGCCATCCCCATCCACTCGGTCATCGCGATGCCCGGATCGTCGGCAACACTCCACACCGCATTGAACCATTTCATGCGGTTGTGATCTTCCGCAAGATTCTCGCTATGCTCGTCGATCACCTGCACCGCCGAACAAATCACCGACTTGCTTTCGTCTGCCTCAAGAATGGGCAGCAACTTCTCAAAACGATCGAGATGATAAAAATCGTCTGAATTCAGGATCGCGATAAAGTCACAATCCTCCGCCGCCATCTTTATCGCGCGGTTGATCGTGTTGAAGGCATTCTGATTCTCCTGCGTGTGCAGCTCAATCCGTGGATCGTTCATCGCGCGGATCACTTCAACCGAGTTGTCCGGTGAGCCGTCATCGATCACCACGAGGCGATCGACCGTACGCGTCTGGTCGAGGACCGAGCGAATCGCCCGCTCCACGTAGTGGGCGTGGTTGTATACCGGAATAACAACAGCGAGGCGAGACGACATGTGCGAATGAAGATGATGTGAGGGGGACAAGATTGTCCCTAAGCAGGTTTACGCCTTGGCGAAATAAGGAAGCGTTGCGGCCGTAGCGTGGACACCATCCTCGTCTTCGAGAAGCTCAGCGAGCTGATCGTAGCGGCCTTGAACAAGTGCACCACGCGCTGATTCAGGAATCGCAACGGGGATCACCTGCTCGCCGAAGCGGGCTTCGAGAGTTTCCAGATCCAAGGTGATCACGAGGTCAGGGTTCGCATTAACCGCCGCGCGCAAGGTCTTCAAATTTTCGCCAGATGCGGTAACGCAGGGCATTCCGAGGTTGGTGCTATTACTGAAGAAAATCTCAGCATAGCTCTCGGCGATCACGGTGCGAAGTCCGAAACGATAAAGTGCTTGAGGCGCGTGTTCGCGCGATGATCCACAGCCGAAATTAATTCCGGCAACAAGGATCGACGCACCCGCGAAACGCTCGTCGTTCATTGGGTGATCCTTCGGGCTACCGTCTTCTTCATAGCGACTATCGTAAAACGCAGCCTCGCCGAGACCGTCAAAGGTGACGCATTTAAGAAAGCGTGCCGGGATGATTTCGTCGGTATCGATGTCTGCCCCGGGGATAGAAAGTCCGGTGCCGATGACGCTGGGGATTGGTGCAAGTGCCATAGTTCTATAATCGTTATTTGTTACTGGTCGCCTCAACGACCTCGGGTGCAGGGACACGTTCGACGGAAAACCCCGCCATCTCCAACTGCTCGACAAGGCCGGTTTTACCCGGCATGTGAAGCGCGCCCACGGCAACGAAAAACTTCTTCTCAGGGCTTGCCTTGTAACGCTCAATCAGCCGCTTCGTCATGCGTAGATTACGCTCATCGAGAAGCCCACTCATAAAGCGCGTCATTATCTCCGGCTCGGGACGACCGTAGAGCTCTTCATCCCAAGCGCCAGCCTCAGCCAACTCTTCCACATCACCACGACGATAAGAAAGGATCATCGCTTCAGAAACTGATCCAAGCTCGTTTTCACGAGCCACCCGCATACTCTCCAACGACAGATCGAGTAGCTCGATCATCTCATCATCCTTGAATGACGTCAGCGCGGTCATCTGTTCATCCAAGGTTTCCAGTGCATCTTCCTCAAGTTTCGCGACATCGGCGATTTTGACAATTTTTTCGTCCACGCTCGGCATCCCCGGATATTCCATCATCGCTTCGAGAAGGGGCACCGTCACCATCACCGACCAGACTTGCATCCGGCTGAATGGCGGATTCTTCACACCGAGCATCGGCGAGATTAACTTGAGCTCGGCGTCGAGTCGTTTCGCCGTTTCCTCGGGTAGCATGTCGACTAAATCACGCTTTTCATTAGCCGGAAGCAGACCAGAAACCGCTGCCTTGCTCATGCTCTCTGCATCCATCTTGATCTCCGTAACCACCACGTCACAGGATTTGATCGCGTCCGTCACCGTGTGCGGAAAATTTGCCACACGAGGGTCTGCCAAATGCATGGTCCCAAAAAGGTAGCCCTTGGATTCACCGTTACCGGACTTCACTTCCCACAATAACGGGAAGTGTGGAGGCAGTGGGTCGACCGCTTTTTCCTGAGCGGATGATACGGTGGAAAAACCTGCGAAGAAAACCGCGCCGGCACAGAGAGAGAGTATGTTCTTCATGAAAATTATATAACGATCTTGATTCACACCGCTGCAGATGTCGATCCGACTGCGAAGACTTCGCGCGCATCAGCCACCTCACCGGCGACTGCGGCCGCGGCGACCATGACAGGACTCATCAGGACGGTTCGCCCGATCGGGCTGCCTTGGCGGCCTTTGAAATTTCGGTTCGACGAACTCGCGCATAATTGATCGCCGATCAGCTTATCCGGGTTCATCGCCAGACACATCGAGCACCCGGCACCTCGCCACTCAAACCCAGCCTGACGAAACACCTCAGCGATCCCTTCGTTTTCACAGATCGTCGCCACCACCTGCGAACCAGGCACAGCGATCGCTTTCACACCGTCAGCTACTTTGTGGCCAGCGAGATACTTTGCCACCTCGCGGAAATCAGAAAGGCGACCGTTGGTGCACGACCCGAGGAAGGCGACGTCCACCTTCGTTCCCTTGATCGGCGCACCTGCGTCCAACTTCATATAAGTCAGTGCATCGGTGATCACCTTGCGCTCATCCTCCGAATCCAAATCCGCTGGATCAGGAATCGTTTCGTTGATGAACACACCGTGATCCGGCGACGTCCCCCATGTCACTGACGGCTCGATATCCTCCGCGCGAATGTCCACCACATCGTCGTATTCGGCATCAGCGTCGGAGGCGAACGATAGCCAACGAGCGGCGGCTTCATCAAAAGCATCACCCTCCGCAGGGACGTACGGGCGTCCTTTCAAATAGGCGACTGTCTTGCCATCCGGATTCACATATCCACAACGCGCACCACCTTCGATCGACATATTGCAGACCGTCATCCGTTCCTCCATCGAGAACTTATCAAACACCGAGCCACCGTATTCATAGGTGTAACCGATGCCGCCCTTCGCACCGAGCAGCTTGATGATGTGTAAAATCACATCCTTCGCGTAAACGCCAGGCCCAAGCTCGCCTTCAACATTGATCCGACGGACCTTTGTCTTCGCCATCGCCAGTGTCTGAGTCGCCAACACATCGCGCACTTGTGTCGTGCCGATACCGAAGGCGATCGCGCCGAACGCGCCGTGAGTCGCCGTGTGGCTATCGCCGCACACAATCGTTGTGCCCGGTTGAGTAATCCCCTGCTCGGGACCGACCACGTGGACGATTCCTTGCTTGCCGCTCTTGAGATCAAAATACTTGATGCCAAACTTCTCCACATTCTTCTTCAGTTCGCGGATCATTTCATCCGCTAACGGATCAGCAAACGGCTCCTCAAATTGATCCGTTGGCACGATGTGGTCGACCGTTGCAAAGGTCCGATCCGGATAGCGCACGCCCAGGTTCAAGTCGCGAAGCATACCGAACGCCTGTGGGCTGGTCACCTCGTGAATCAAATGTGTGCCAATCAGCAGTTGCGTCTGCCCATTGCTCAATGTGCGCACCGTATGCGCTTCCCAAACCTTATCGTAAAGTGTCTTACCCATGGTGATCATTTGCCTTCCCGAGCACTCAAGATGCCACGGGTAAGGAACCTAGCGCAGATTTTCGCGCTCGCAACGGCTTGGAAAGCTGCGATTCATCCTTCCGTAATCTTCAGGCATCCTGGTCTATCGTCATCCAGCTCATCACCCGTTCAAAGCTCTACTTGATGTCAGGCATCTAGTAGCACAACGATCAATAAGGAAACATATGAGCTCAGAGTAGACATGACGAAAAAGTCAGGCAGCCAAATTATCGCAACATTCTCCAGCTCACTCGCCCTGACGGCAAGGGTTGAGCTGGCGTGCAACCAAATCGCCAGCGAAACGACGTCATAAGCCACAGAGACTTGCAGTGGAGCTGCAGGTTGCGAATTGGCAGAAATCCGCTACTGTGCGCTGCTATCTCATAGCGCTTACGAATAAAAAATAGGACTATTCGCCGCGCACAATTCGCTCTCTAACAAACAACTCACGCCCACTCGCGTCAGATCAATACCAAGATTGGTATCATGACAGAAATTCTCTACATTGTCGGCTTCATTGTGCTTGGGATCGCGCTGCGCTCGTTTGGGTCGGTGATCGCTATGAAGTCAGGGATGCTTGCCTTTCTGGTGGCGAGCTTTCTGTTCGGATTTTTCCTTACTGGCGGCACTATACTGGGTGGCATCGTCGCCGTAGCGCTGTGGTTTTTACTCCCTTGGCTGGAAATTCTTACACGAGTCCGCCGCATGCGCCTGCCAACGACGAAAGTCATGCGCGGGAAGTTCCCTCCAAGCCGTTCGGAGTTCCCCCAAATCCATGAAGTAAGTCAGGAAATCGAAGCCGCGGGGTTCGTTCACACCGACGACGTCGGGTGGGACGGCGATGACACCCGTCAGTTTTTCCGCATCTTTCACCGCGAGAGCGATCAGACGGTCGCCAAAGTCTGCCTCAACGAACAGTCGGGTAACGCGTTCTTTTACGTCGCCATTTCCACACTCACCCACGAGGGCACGATCTGGCGGACATGGAATTATCCATTCAGCTACACCATGAAGCTGCCGCCAATGATTCGTGTCCAACGATCCGCCAACGCCCGATCGTTCGATGAGTTGATGGATATTCACCGCGCGTATCTCGATACGAACTGGGTGGGGGAAACCAGCATCGCAAAACAGAAGCCCGAAGATTTACCTCGCGCGCTAGAGGAAGAAATCAAGCAAACCGTCGAGCACAACATGCACCGCGGAATCATCGAACCGGCAGGCGAAGGGCTTTTCCGCTACTCCGCCCGTGGCATGTTCTTCCTGTGGACACAGTTGGTGAAGGACATGGTGAAACTGGGGTGAGAGCCAATGGTCAAGAGTCAATGGACAATGGTCAATGGGCGCAAGCGGATTACACTGTTCTTTGAACATCCGAGCATTTCCAGCAGACTAACCCTGGCCTGGCCTTGGCCTTTAGCCGAACAAACCACCTTCACCCTCAAAACAGCTCACCTATTGACCATTGTCCTTTGACCAATGTCTCTGCCTCTCCTCCCCACCTCACGAAAGCGCGTGCTGAATCCTGAAAAGGAACTGCGCTTTACCCGCTCTCGACAGGCCATGGGGTTCGCCTTGTTGGCGGCGATGTGTATCGGCGCAGCGTGCACGATCCTTACCGTCGTCATCTACACCTCAGCCATTGATCGCGAATCTCCCATCAGCCCGTGGTGGAGCGCCATCCCGTTCGCCCTCGCCATCCCTTGCGGATGGGCCGCGCTCTATCTCGCGAGCCATGCCTACATTCTACTCACCCCGCTGGGAATTGAGATTTTTCCACTTTGGCGGCCAGCGACAAACCTCCGCGTCGTCTACTGGTCGGAAATTGGAAAAGTCACCATCGACGACCTGCGACAACTTCTCGTGATCGATTTCAAAGAAGGCGGCGGCGGGGTGGTGCTGACTTTAAACCCAGTCCGCAAACCAGCTCGCGAGCTGCTTCGCGTTGCCATTGAAGGGCGGGCCAAACAAGGTGAAAGCTGATCCTTCAAAAAAGATCAACGGAATACCCACCTTGATTCGTATCTCATGGTAACCATGAAGAAGCACTCATTACAAAAAATGACGGCCATCTTCTCCGTGATCGCACTTGTCGCGATCAGTATGTTTGCCCTCGCACCGAAGGCAAATGCGGGAGAAGGATGGGAAACCGACCTCCAGAAAGCGAAGGCCACCGCCAAAGCCGGTGATAAATCGTTGCTCATCAATTTCACCGGCTCCGACTGGTGAGGCGCTTGTATCGCGCTTGAGGGCCGTGTGCTCTCTAAAAAAGAATTTATCACTGAAGCATCGAAGAAGTATGTTCTTGTCGAGCTCGACTTCCCAAGAAAGAAGAAACTTCCGGAAGCCGAAGCTGAAGCCAACGAAAAAGCTTCTGAAGTCTACAAAATCCGATACTTCCCAACGCTCATCTTGACCGATGCCGAAGGCAAAGAATTCGCACGTGGCGGCGGCGGCGATATGCCGGACATCGCAGCAGCACTGAAGTGGCTCAATGCGAAGGCTGAAGAGAAGGACATGCTTTAAAAAAGACTGCTCTTCCAGAACACGATCACCAGCCCGATCCGCCCACGCGGATCGGGCTTTTTTACGGTTCCCAATGTAGGTTAGACGTGTCGGCTAACATCTAAGCTTGCGGGCAGTGCCCGGTAATTTCCATAGGGAGCCGACAACTCTCCCCTACAGACACACACGCCTTTGAAACGCAGACTCCAAACCTATTTCCTTCCACCTCTTGCCCCGATCGCGTTTCTATTTTTCAAACGCCTGCTCCATCTGCTGGCGGACCTGTCGTTCACGCTCATTCGAATCGCCGATCATGTCGTAGGCCAACAACGCCGCAAGCAAGATAGGCACCAACAAGGATTTCTCACTCCACTCGAAGCGGATATTGAAAAACGCGAAGCCAAATAGCATCGGCATTACCATCAGCCCGTAGCTAGCAAAAACACTACCGAGCGCAATTCCAGGCGCACCGAGGAAGCCAAAAATCAAGCCCGCCAACTCGCCAGAGGCAAATAGACCACCGACTCCGCATCCCACCGCAAATGCACCCGCGATCAGAAACAATCTGCCGATCAGACTTCGAGAAGCCTCGACAAACACATCAACAGGATCAAAACGGCCACGCTCACTCATTGCCCGAATCTAGAGCACACATCTTGACCCCACCATGGTAATTCCCAATACAGTTTGTAATATCACCCTTCACTTGCGGGAGGGGCGTCCCTTGCTACCTGTGTCCTCTGGCACAGTGTTGCCAATCTCTTTCCAGACCCATCATCATGAGCGACCGACGCAAGCCCTATCCTTTTGACGTATTCGAATCCCAATGGCAAACCCGCTGGGATGAACAGAAAACGTTCCGCACCCCAAACCCGGGTGACTCCGATTTCGATGCCACCAAGCCGAAGTTCTTCGTCCTCGATATGTTTCCCTATCCGAGCGGCGCAGGCTTACACGTCGGCCACCCCGAGGGCTACACCGCCACCGATATCATCGGGCGCTACAAGCGGATGAATGGGTTCAATGTCCTGCATCCGATGGGATGGGACGCCTTCGGCTTGCCTGCTGAGCAATACGCGATCAAAACCGGCCAGCACCCACGCATCACCACCGAGCAGAACATCGACAACTTCCGCCGCCAGCTGAAGTCCCTGGGCTTCGCCTACGACTGGGACCGTGAAGTCAACACCACCGACCCCGGCTACGTGAAATGGACGCAGTGGATTTTCATCCAGCTCTACAACAGCTACTTCTGCGAGGATGAGAACAAAGCCAAGCCAGTCTCCGAACTCGAAGCCAAAGGATGGACACGCGATCAAATCGACGCCGTCCGTCTCGCCTTCGTCTCCGAAGCACCGGTCAACTGGTCACCGGATCTCGGCACTGTGCTCGCCAACGAAGAAATCGAAGAGTGGAAAGCCAAGGGTCACACTGTCGAGCGCCGCCCGCTGCGTCAGTGGATGTTGCGCATCACCAAATACGCACAGCGTCTAATCGATGACCTCGACCCACTCGACTGGCCGGAGTCCATCAAGTTGCTGCAGAAGAACTGGATCGGAAAATCCACCGGTGCCGAAGTCGCATTCACCATCGCCTCCGCAGCAGGCGGAGCTTCCACCAATAACTCCGAACAGATAACTGATAACTGTCACGAAGTGACTGTCTTCACCACACGCCCTGACACGCTCTTCGGCGCCACCTACATGGTGCTCGCTCCCGAGCACCCGCTGGTCTCCACCATCGCATCACCCGGCAAAGCCGAAGAGATCGACGCCTATCAAAAAGCCTGCGCCAACAAGTCCGACTTGGAGCGTGGCGATATGAACAAAAACAAGTCCGGCCTCTTTACAGGCGCTTACGCCACCAACCCCGTCAACGGCGAAGAAATCCCCGTATGGATCGCCGACTACGTCATGATGGGATACGGAACCGGCGCGATCATGGCCGTCCCCGCCCACGACGAACGCGACTTCGAGTTCGCTAAGAAGTTCGAGCTGCCGATTATTCAAGTTGTTCAGCCTAAGGGCGACGAAGACTGGCAAGGATTCATCGGCCACGGCATCGCCGTGAACTCTGGCTTCCTCGACGGATTACCCACCAAAGAAGCGAAGTCGAAGATTATTTCGTGGCTGGTCGAGAATGGTAAAGGCACCGCCAAGACCAACTTCAAACTGCGCGATTGGTTGTTCTCTCGCCAGCGCTACTGGGGTGAGCCCTTCCCTGTCCTTTGGGAAGACGGCAAACACCACACCGCTCCCGAGTCGGATCTCCCCATCCTTCAGCCCGAGCTAGAAGACTTCAAACCCACCGGATCGCCGGAAGGCCCACTCGCCAAGGCCACCGACTGGATCGCCTACAGCGAGACCGCCAAACGCGAAACCAACACCATGCCACAGTGGGCCGGTTCGTGCTGGTATTACCTTCGCTACTGCGACCCCAACAACACCGAACGCTTCATCTCCAAAGAAGCCGAAGACTACTGGAGTAGACAACCCGACTCCGGCGCAGACGCATCCCAACCGAATAACTCATCACCATCAACCGATAACTCAAGTCCACAAGGCATTGTCGACTTGTACGTCGGCGGCACCGAACATGCTGTGCTGCACCTTCTCTATGCTCGCTTCTGGCATAAGGTTCTTCACGACCTTGGCCACCTCACAACCAGCGAGCCCTTCCAGCGTCTTGTGAACCAGGGACTGATTCTAGGAGAAGACGGTCAGAAAATGTCCAAATCCACCGGCAACGTCGTCAACCCCGACGACGTGGTCAACGAATACGGTGCCGATTCACTGCGTCTCTACGAAATGTTCATGGGCCCACTCGAGCAGGTGAAGCCATGGCAGATGAAAGGCGTCGAAGGCGTATCGCGCTTCCTCGCCCGCGTCTGGCGTGTCGCTTTCGAGACCAATCAGGAAGGTGAATGGGCTGCTACAGAAAAGCTCGTCGACGCTTCTGACGACACCGCCAAAACCCTCCGTAAAACCGTTCACGAAACGATCAAAAAGGTCGGCGAAGATATCGAGAAGCTCTCGTTCAACACAGCCATCTCGCAGATGATGGTATGCACCAACGCATTCACCAACGCCGAGAAAATTCCGGTCTCCATGTTCGTTGAGTTCCTTCGTGTTCTCAACCCATTCGCCCCGCACCTGAGCGAAGAGATCAACGCACGCGTTGCCTCCGCCTTCGACTCCGTCTCCTCCGAGATGTTGTCCGAGCAGGCCTGGCCATCATACAACGAGGAATACCTCATCGAGAGCGAAGTCGAAATCGTCATCCAGGTGAATGGCAAACTCCGCGACAAACTCATCGTCGCCAAAGACGCCGCCAAAGAGGATGTCGAAGCTTTGGCTCTCGCGAGCGACAAAGTAAAGGCACACACCGACGGCCTCACCGTCCGCAAAGTCATCGTCGTCCCCGGCCGCCTGGTGAATATTGTGGCGAATTAGCGCGAGCGTTACCACTACGGGAATCGAAGAGATACCGTCGCCCTCCCCCCGTAACCTCACTCCTTTGGTAGAACCGCATGTTTCAGTTCGACAGCGGTCAGTAAATTCTCCAACATTTGCGGAAGAATCAGTAGCCGCTTTTCTGGAAAGTAGGCGTGGTCTGCGGCACCCTTCGGATAAATAGCAAGCGTCGTGGTTGCACCGTCCTCGGCGATATGAAAGATGGTGCCGGCGCGCCAGTCGGTGACGATGAAACCGCTACCGCCATCCGACTCAATCCCGTCAAGGTTGCCGGTCGGTTCGGGTGTGATACGGGTGATCGCCTTGGTCTTGAGATCGACAGACAAAAGACGGCCAGGTATCTTGGTCGAGAAGTCATCGGCAACTTCCGCTCCCCATCCGCCGAGAATCAGCTTGCCGTCATGAACGAACACACCGTTGGGATGTTCGATCTCGGGCCCTTCGAGAAACACCGAGGCCTTACCGTCACGAATAGCGATGACACGGCTTTTCAACATGTCGGAAACATAAATCGTACCGTCCGCACCAATCGCCAGATCATTGAGAAACGTGGCGTCGGGAACAACGAGACGAGCCAGCACCTTGCCGGTTGCTATCTCAATCGACACCACCTTATCGATATCCGCGACCCAAAGAACTCCATCGTGACTGCGCAGACCTTTCGGGGAATCAAAACCGGTCACCCACTTGTTGGTGAGCATCTTGCCATCGGGACTGAGCTTCGAGATCCAGCCGTCACCGTCTTGAGCACCGCCGCCGCCCTCGCCGATCTGCGACAAGAATAACAGCCCGGAGGCCTTGTCGTAGTAAGCGGATTCTGGTGCCTGCAACCCCTCGTTGAGCTCCCACATTTTGGTGAGTGCCGCTTCTTCAGCATTGGCGGAAATAACGAACCAGAGGGAAAGCAGATAAAACCATGAATACAGGATTTTGAACATAAGTGGCGGAAGCTAATCTCCAACTCGAACAGTGTCTAGAGTAAAACAAGATACCGGATGCCGGTGATCGTTTTTCCAGGTCACAGGTGAACGTCGATATAAATCGAACCCACGATTATTCTTCCGCAGTCAAACTCCCGAGAGCAGCTAGATTGCGGAGACCGGCTCGCTGCGGGAAGGGCGTGCTGGCTAAACCAAGTCCGTGCTGTAAACGGTCACTCAGGTTGGCTCGTCGACCTATCTTGACCGTCTTTGGCCTCCTCTGCCTTGCGTTCATCGACCTCATCGAGGAAGCGCTCATAGGATTTCATCGTCGCTGTCCGTCCCACTTCATTGCCCTTCTCGTCAAGTACACGAACCGCGTAGGCTTTATAGTCGTCATCGTTGGCCACATTGTATTCCTTGCCGAAAACCGCGGTGAAATCCACCGAGCCATCGTGGCGGATAGGTTTGCGATCAATTCGGTAAATCCCATAGCGTTTATTCGAGCGATGGTTTCCGATCCACACCACTTCCACCTCCAGTGGACGCTTATTGACTCTGGAAACATGGACCCGGATTGACTTCTCATCGGCACCCTTTCCCCTGGTGTGATAGACATCGTTGGTATCTGCGGTTTGGCTCAGCGTCGCGACCCGCAAGATGACCGGCGTCACGACAACATTGTTGGCCACGTAGTCACGACAACCATTGGATAGGCGTTCTAATGGAATTTCGAAATTCTTGCCATCAACCCGCACCGTCACCGCCGTGTCAGATTTCTCCACCATGACCCCCATGATCTCTCGTCCGTCCACATCTTTCCAAGTCCGCATCTCCTGCGCACAAAGTGAACTAACAAGCAGCCAAAATGACAAAACAACGTAGCGAGTCATAAAATCGATCATACATTGTTTTATCCCTTATGGAAGCCCAGAATAGACGCAACACGCGCTACGATTTCTCACTCAACTTACGAACGATGAAATCCTTCGTGGATTTCTCGTAAGCCGCGTCGCACTCAGCCACCCATGATTTCATCTCCTTGAGAGTGGCGCTAAATTCCGACCCTTTGCGCTCCGCCTGGATCACCGATTTCAGGTTCGCCAAGTCATTGCGCTTCCCAAGCTCACTGGCAAATACACGCAGTCGTTTGATCGGTTTTGAAACCTCTTCATCCGCCAACTCGGCGAGAGTTAAATATTCGAAATAAAGATACTTCGCCCAACGTCGACAGCGGTGCCAATCATCATCGAGATCCGTTTTCAATGCCTTCTTCGCACGGCGGCGGAACTTTTCTTCAGTTCGACCGATCCCGCGCATAAAACCAGGTTTCATCTCCAAGTGCTCACGCTGGCTGGACCACGATTCAATCGCCCGTGCCACCGCCTTTTCACTCCACAAATCCACATACCCGGCATTGGCATCGACCTGAAAATGTTCATGAACACAGGCCTCCATCCACTGACGAAACCCAGATGCGTTAGATGACTTCCGCTCATCCAAAAAGCGTCCCACCAACTCAGAGAGCACGTCCCCGTCTCGCGCTCCACCAAAATGTTTCGCTAACTGGCGCAGGTCCTCGCGTGCAGCCTCACCGCCCTCCACCCCGTCTACCGAATCCGCCAACATCCAGGCAGCACGCATGCGCTTCGTCATCACCCGAAACCGATGAACCTGGTCACCAGATAAGCGCGCACCGGATACAAGAACATCACGCCACGGAGTCAAAGTCGACACCGCCCAATCTGCTAAATTTGTCATCTTTGGCTTTTTGTTTCCCACGCCACACCGTAATCAGGCGATACCTTGCCGCGCAAGATGGAACATCCTTGATCCGCAGCCCATCCGGCGATACTTTCCAGAGCATTCACTGAAGTCCCCGTAGTTCAACGGATAGAACAAGAGTTTCCTAAACTTTAGATAGAGGTTCGATTCCTCTCGGGGACGCCATTCAAACTAACATCACCGTGCAAGTAGTCTTAATCATAGTCGTATTAGTAATTCTCGGTGCCGTCATCTACGCAGTTACGAAGGATAGTGGCAAAGGACCAAGAGATGACAACTAGTTGTAATTGTCATTTTCTCGCAATGTCGACCGTCCGCCCATGAATAGCGGAACGCTAACGCTGCGCACCTATTCATCAATTTGACAATCTCTGTACCCGCTTCCAATACCACAGAGTGATTCACCAATAAAAATAGTGCTTCAATTCCTCTAGGGGACGCCATATAAATAAACACCACCATGAGCACAGGAATATTGGAAATCGGGATCATCGTCGTCTTAGGCATTCTCGGTGCCATCATTTACGCAGTCACCAAAGGCAGTGGAAAAGGGCCTGAGTAAGCCCCCATCAGCCGTTCATTGGAAAAACAGGTCTAATTGAAACACTATAATGAGCACGAGCATGGGAATTAGCACATTCGGCATTTTGGCAGTTATTGTCATCTTGGGCATTCTCGGTGCCATTATCTATGCAGTCACCAAGAGCGGCGGAAAAGGACCCGGGAACGACGATTAACCAACTAATCTTGCCCGGTCACTGCAAATCTCGGGCTACCAATTTCACCTCGGCGACGAATACATCGACCGCCGGGTTGGGTTCGCGGTTCACGCAACGCCCCACGGACACGATGATAGGTTCTGGACCTGGCGACACCTTGATTAACTTTACTCGCGATGGGTCGTTTACCCGGCTCCCGCTCGCGACCAAGCCGACGCCGAGGTTCGCATCGACCGCAGCGAACATACTGGTCACTCCATCAAACTCGCCAGCAATTTTGGCATTGAGCGAGTGCGCTTTGAAGTAGTCGGTCACCCACGCCCAGTAGTCGCTGTAGTTTTCTTTATCGAACATGAGCAGCGGAAACTCCGCGATCTCCTCGGGACCCACTTTGCTCTTCTTCGCCAGCGGGTGGTTTACAGGAACCGCCAAATTACAGCCTTGCTGTCGCAACTCCTCCCACTCGATCGAGCCCTTATCACTCGGTAGTGGCAAACCAATCATCGCATCGAGCTTTCCTTCTAGCAATGCGGCGCGCATCTCTACCGTCGATTGATCAAAGAGCGAAACACGAGCATTGGGGTGCGTCTGACGAAAACGCTCGAGCGCTGGCGCCAATATATCGTTGGAAAGCGACGGCGCATACCCGATGCGCAAGGTGATCGATGAGCCAGCAGAACGTGCATTCGCCACGGCATCGTCCCACGCGCGAAGGATCCGTGTGCCATTTTTCACGATCACTTCACCGGCAGGGGTGAGACTCACGGAATGTGCACTGCGCACCAGCAGCTCAAAACCAAGCTCGTCCTCCATCGCTTTAATCTGCCGACTCAACGAGGATTGCGTGAGGTTCACTTTACGCGCGGCCGCGCTGATTCCTCCCTCTTCTGCAACGACGAGAAAATGATGAAGAGTTCGAAGATCCATGACGCAGTATGAGACGTTTAGAAACGTGTGGCGAAAATTAAAAATGCGCGTCTCAGCAGCCGAAGTCGACCGAGGAGAATGCACAGGATGCATACTCAGCCCGCGAACCGAGCATTTCCATAAATCCTTATCGTCTGAGAGTATTTGCACATGATTAAAGAAACTCAATTCACCATTCGCCGCGCCAATGAGCGCGGCCACGCCAACCACGGTTGGCTGGACAGTCATCACACTTTCTCGTTTGCCGATTACTACGACCCCGCTCACATGGGTTTCCGCTCGCTGCGGGTAATCAACGAAGACACCATTGCTCCCGGTGCGGGATTCCCTCCCCACCCGCACCGGGACATGGAAATCTTTTCCTACGTTCTCGAAGGACAACTCAAGCACAGCGATTCGATGGGCAATGAACGCACCCTTGAGCCGGGGCAGATTCAGTTGATGAGCGCGGGCACCGGGGTTACCCACTCCGAGTTCAATCCAAGCTCTGGCAAGCCCGGGCACTTCCTCCAAATCTGGATCCTCCCCGAGAGAACGGGCATTACGCCCCGCTACACCGAGTGGCACCCGAGTCCACAATCACAAGCAGGCAAAACGCTCGTCATCTCCCCCGATGGCAATGAAAATTCTGCCACGATCATGCAGGACGCTAGAGTGTATCGCATCAAATTGAACGCTCATGAATCCATCGATCACACCTTAGCCGGTGGTCGTGGCGCATGGCTACAGATCGTTCGAGGCGGCGCCGATATTGGCGAGCAAACTCTCTCAGCAGGTGACGCAATAAGCACCGAATCTGCAGGTTCGTTCGTCGTTTCAGCCGCTAAAGATGGCGTCGAAGCACTGCTCTTTGATCTCGCATAAACACTTCCTATAAAATCCAACCGAAAACCCAAAAAAACATCGATGAAAACCATGAAAACAGCCACCCAATCCCTTGCCGTCATCTCACTCGCCGCGCTCATTTCCTCCTGTGGTAACCCCGCGGATACCACCACCGACGCCGAGGTAAAGGCGCCCGTTGAAAAAGAAACCGTCACCACAAGCGAAGGCGTGAAGTATGTCTTCACCCCGGAATCCAAAATCGGATTCACCGGATCAAAAGTCACCGGATCGCACGACGGCGGGTTCAAAACCTTCACCGGTCACTTCACCCTCGCGGGCGGAGCACCCGTCGGCAATGACCATAAAGTCACCATCGATATGAGATCCACCTGGGCCGACGATGAGAAGCTGACTGGTCACCTCAAATCCGATGATTTCTTCGGTGTGGAGACATATCCGATCAGCACCTTCGACGTCACCGGTGTCGAGAAGCAGGAAGACGGCAGCTACCACATCGCCGGCAACTTCTCGCTTCACGGTGTGGAGAAAAACATCAAAATCCCCGCTTCCGTCAGCATGGAGGGAGAGACCGTGAAAATCACGTCCGAATTCGACATCAATCGTAAGGACTTCGATATCAACTACCCTGGCAAGCAGGACGACCTTATCCGTGACGAAGTCGTCATCCGCTTCGACCTCATCGCAACTCCTGAAGCCTAAGCAAATCAACCATCGGCCGCCTTTCCTTTACGAAAGGCGGCTCATTTTTTTCCTTCTATGAATACCAAAGACGCCATCAACGCCCGCCGTGCGATCAAGCACTACGACGCCGACCATCAAATGTCGGAAGACGAGATCAACGAACTACTCACACTGGCCATTCAGTCGCCCAGCGCTTTCAACATTCAGAACTGGCGCTTCGTTGCGATCACTGATCCAGAAATCCGCAAGCAGATCCGCGCCAACGCGTGGGATCAAGCGCAGGTCACTGACTCGTCCTTACTAATTGTTCTCACCGCGAACAATAACGCATGGAAACAAAACCCCGAGCGCTATTGGGTGAATGCTCCCGAGGAAGTTGCCAACTTCCTCGTGCCTGCCATCAAGAGCTACTACGAGGATAAACCCCAAGTGCAGCGCGACGAAGCCATGCGCTCGTGCGGCTTGGCGGGAATGACCATCATGCTCGCCGCGAAGGCGATGGGCTACGACTCTTGCCCGATGGATGGGTTCGACTTCGAAGCCGTCGGCAACATCATCAATCTGCCGGAAGATCACGTCATTTCCTTCATGATCGCCGTCGGCAAAGGCACCACCGAAGCTTGGCCGAAGCCCGGACAACTGCCACTCGATGAAGTGGTGATCCGCGACAAATTCTAAGACACCCCTCAAACACCAAGCCGACTCGCCTTCCTAACCACGGACGGAGAGTCGGCTTTTTTATGACCTTGTGATACCGCTTCCGAAGAAAAACATGACTATTCGCCACGCACAAGTAGCTCACGATCAATACGAAGATTGGGTATCCACTTGTCAATCGCGTGCCTCGCAGCGGTTTTACGCGACGCCTCAGATCAATACCAAAATTTGGTATCACTCTAAAAACCCACCAAATCCAAGACTCTTCGCAATTGCGCCTTTTCCGTTGCGCGAGGGGCGATTGACTGGTTCTTTTGACGCGTGTCCAGCATCATCGAACACATCAAAATCTGCCGCATCGAACATTGGTTGAAGAACATCTTCATCGTGTTCGGTCATGCCGTCGCCATAGTGCTCTTCTATCAAATGGAGATCACCGAGTCGATGATCTGGAATGCCGTCCTGTCGCTCATCCCAGCGTGCCTCATCGCCTCCGCGAACTACGTGATGAACGAGATCCTCGACGCCCCCTTCGACGCCCTCCATCCGACCAAGAAGCTCCGCGGCATCCCCGCAGGCAAAGTCAGCGTGCCGATTCTCTGGACCATGATGGCCGGACTCGTCGTCGGCGGATTTTTCCTCGGTTGGCTGTGGTTTCCCAATATCGGCTACACCGTTGCACTTGGCCTGCTGCTTCTCAGTGGATTCGTTTACAACGTCCAACCCATCCGGCTCAAAGACCGCGCGTTCCTCGACGTCATCGCCGAGTCGTTCAACAACCCGATCCGCCTGTGGCTCGGGTGGTATGCCATCATGCCTGCCGATGTGTTGGCGATGCCGCCAATTTCCATCACCATGGCATGGTGGTTCTTTGGTGCCTTGCTGATGACCGGCAAGCGCTACTCCGAATACCGCTTCATCGACAACGCCGACCTCTCCGGCCGCTATCGCAAAAGCTTCAAAGTTTACACCGAGCGCAAACTGATCATCGCCATGATCACCTACGCCAATTTGTTCTGCTTCTGCACCGGCGTCGCCATGACCGCCTACCCTGCACTGCACAACCTCGTCCTCGTCTTCCCGATGATCGTGCTCGCCGTGATCTTCTACTTCAACCACGCCATGAGCGAGGTCGGAGCCAAACTCGAGCCCGAGAAACTCCTCCAGAACAAGTGGATCATTGCTTCCACCCTCGTCACCGGCATCGCCGCCGCCTGGCTCCTCTACGCCCATCAAAACGACATCTTCGAAGTGAAGGACGCGCTCAAGCTGATGCAGCCGAGGTGGTAGGGTTAAGAGATCACCGATCCCGGCGTTTCCGTATCTTCCAAGAAACAATGCAGGTGCAGGCGTATACCGTCGCGCTTCGCGTGATCCACACAGCGGGCACTGAGAATTTTCGCACCATCGCGGACGAGTGCTATCGCGTCATCGTAAGACAGCTCAGCCATAAACTTTGCATCAGGGTTCGTCTTCGGGTCGCTTGAGTAGAATCCCCTCACATCCTTGAAGAACTCCACGTGCGATGCG
>JAGXGH010000008.1 GCA_024636835.1 Verrucomicrobiales bacterium
CGGTGAGCGTAAAGTTCGCCATTGGCGACGATATCTACACGGTAAAAAAGGAATTCAACGGCACCAAAGGCAGCACGGTTCTGCAACCGGAAAACGGAGCCACCCTAACCGGCGACGCTGCCGAGGAAAGGCTCGCTGAATTGCTGGGTGTGGAGGGAACTGTCGGCGGAGGTGGTGCAAAGAAGGCACTTCCAAAACGTTGGGCGCACCTCTGGGTGTGGCAAGGCTCGAGCAATCTGTCGCCCCTCGACTCGGCGGAGGAGGCTCAGCCCGCACTTCGCACAAGCCTTCAACAACAAGCCGGCGAAGGCTTGATCGTCAGCCCCACCGATCAATCCGTTATCAACGCGCTACAGAAACTTCGCGACGAAACACTCACCAATGCCGGCAATGCGAAATCGGGATCGGAGCTAAAACGCCTGGAGGATGAGCTTGAAGCATCCGCACATGACCTTGCCGAGAAACAACGTATCCTTGCCGACCTCGAGCAAGCTGCGGATCAGTTCACTCAAGCGAACGAAAACCTACTGCGTCACTCGGAGTTCGAAAAATCCGCGACGACCCAGTTGCAGGAAGTCACCACTAAACTCAAAGAAGTCCAATCACTAAAGACCTTGTTGGACGAAAAGAAACGTATGCGCGAGGCCTCTGAAAAGGCTCTTAGAGAACTTCAAGAAGCAGACAATGGTATCAGGAAACGCGAGAAGGTGCTCGCAGAAAAGCGCGAAGCCGCAAAACCTCGTGAGGATAAATTGACCGAACTCGTCAAAGAGATTGGCGAAACTTCAGCAGCTCACGCAAAGTCGCTCACCTCCCGTGAAGCACTCACCAAAACAGCACGAGACACACGCGCGCTGAAGGATGTCTGGGAAGCGCAAATCGCCATCATCGAAGCCACTCAACAGCTCAAAGAAAATTCGAAGCAATTGCAGTCTGCCATCGAGTTGAAGGACAAGGTCAACGACGCCCGCAAAGCATTTACAACTATAGAACGCTTCACTCCACAGGCGGTGGATAAGTTGCGAAAGCTCGAACAGGCCACTGCCATCACCGCAGCAAAGCTGGAAGGGTTCGCTCTCCGCGTTGAGTTGCTAGACTCCCCACATGACGTCACTTTAGACGGTCGTCCACTCGCTAAAGGCTCCACCGAAACCCTGACCGCCAGCGGCGATCTCGTTGTTGACGGGACGACGAAGGTTCGCCTCACGCCTGGTAACACCCAGGATCTGGAATCTGCCAAACACGCGGCAAACGAAGCCATCTCAGCACGCGACGCTGCACTGGATGAACTAGGCGTGAAATCTCTGGACGCCGCACAACAAGGCGAACTACGCCGCTCAAAAGGCGAGGCAGAAGTCACCCGCTTGAACGACCAATGGCAGACACTCGACCTTCCATCGATCGAAGCGCGGCGCGAGCAATTGCAACAGACTCTGGCACGGATGGAAGCCAAACGTGATCAGTCTACCGCTGGGGTGGACGCCCCGTCATTCCCCACGGATCTAGAAGCAACAACCCTTCTACTGCAACAGGCCACCGCCGATGCCAAGGAGGCTGAAGCGAAGCTCTCCGATGCCAACACAAAGGAGAAAACCCTACGCGAAAAAGTCGACCTCTTGCGACAGCGTGGAGAAAGCGAAAAAGCCCAGCAGCAGGAACTCGTCGACCTTATCAAGGAGAGCGAAACCCGCCTGCGATTCGAGCGCGAACGCTGGGGTGAAGAAGGTCAGCGCAGCACCAAACTGATCGATGCGGAATCCTTGGTCGCCAGATCTACTGCCGATGAATCGCAGCAACTGAGCACGCTCAACGATCTCGCCCCCCAACAACTCACGACAGATCATGAGCGGCTCAGCTCTGGATTGTTGAAGGTCAGTAAACTTATCCAAGAAACCCGCGACACGCTCTCTAGTGCGAGAACGCGCCTTCAAGCTTCGGGTACGACAGATCCGCAACGCGACCTTGCCGAAGCACAAGCACAGCACCAACGAATCGTCCAACGACACGTGCAGTTGCGTCATCAAAGTGACGCACGCTCTCTACTTTTAGAGCGCCTCAAGGCCGCGCAGGCTTCGACAACATCAGCGCTCACCAAACCGCTCGAAGACGCCGCCAGTGGGTATCTTGAATTACTCTTCGACCCCGGAGCAGAGGCCGGACTTATCTGGTCTGACGACGGTGGATCTATCGTTGGCATGACCGTGAAACGTGCGTCACAGAACTCCGCCGAGTATCGCTTTGACGAGCTCAGCCACGGCACCCGCGAGCAAGTCGCCCTCGCTCTTAGACTCGCCATGGCAGAGGTCCTCGCCGCCGACCACGACGGCAAGCTTCCCGTCGTGCTTGACGATGCGTTTACCCACGCCGACCGCCAACGCATTCAAAAACTTCAAAGTGTACTCTATCGTGGAGCGTCCAGAGGATTACAAATCTTACTCCTCACCTGCCATCCCGAAAACTACACCGGCCTCACCTCGCAGGAAATCACCCTCCCCGCGCCTCACTAGCTCGGAGTATTTGCGCATTTTGTCGAATCCCGTTGGCAGCCCGGCTTGATGCGGTGACCTAAGGCTTCGACAATGGCTTCGATGACATTTGATATCAAATCTTGATAATGATCTGACGCGAGCGGTCGGTTAGTTGGTTGATCGTGAGATACTTGCGCACGGCTATAGTCATGTTTTTATTCGAAACCGGTATTAATTAGCCCAAGACGGGGCACATCAAGTGCTAACACGGATGCTTCTTGCTCGAGGCCATTGGAGAAGTCACTCATTTCTAGCAACGACACGCGCCCTGTCCTTTACCCTGTCCTTTACCCTGTCCTTTACCCTGTCCTTTGCCTTGTCCTTTGCCTTGTCCTTTGCCTTGTCCTTTACCCTGTCCTTTGCCTTGTCTTTTGCCCTTTCCCTTCCCTTTCCACTGCTTATCGCACTGTCGCTTACCCCCACAAGACATCTCTTGACTAATGATCTCCTTGAACAGCTTTTCAGGAAGAACCTGCGGAGTATAGATCACGGCGCGATTTTCCAGGTTTCGGACAAATGCTCGCAGGTGGTTCTCTGATGCGGTGATGAGTATTTCACAAGTATCTTTCACCTCATCGGAATCACTTGCCTTGGCCACGTGCTCAAGATCACGAATGTCGGTTTCCTCAACAAGTGCTGCGGCGGCGAGGGATTTCTCAACGGAAACTTTTCCCTCTGCGGAAAGCTGATTGTAAATTGCTTGCAGCGTCGGGTTTTTGAACTTCCCTTTTCCGAGTGATTTCGGCGGAGTGATGTCGAAGGATTTTAAGAGATCGGCCATGATCTCGCGATGGCGCTGCTCGCTGGATGAGATGTTCGCGAATGGTCGAAGATCATACTGGGCGTTGAAACCCTGATAAAGCTCCATGGCAACGCGCTCTTCTTCGTAAAGATCGATGAGAGCCTGCCGCTCTATTGGTTCAATAGCGAGAGTAGGAAGAGCCAGGGCGATGAATAGAATGGATGTGACGTATGGTTTTTTCATAATGTGTGTAAATGCTTTGTAGGTAGCAACACATTAGAAAGCGCAAAGGTTTCGCGACACTGATGACTGTGCCTGAATCACCACGAGAAACTCATCGATTCGCACAAGTCGCAGAGTTCTCAAGGCTTGATGACGGCACGCAGATATGGCCTCAGAGAATGAGACAAATCACCTCGACCAGCTAAGAAGCAATTTCCGGATCGAGCAACTTCCCGTTTACGAGAAACGCTTCATCAACAGCGATGCATTATGCCCGCCGAAGCCGAAGGAGTTGCTCAATGCAGCATCGACCTTCACCTCTTGCGCAATGTTGGGAACATAATCGAGATCGCACTCTGGATCAGGATTTTCGAGGTTGATGGTCGGAGGGAGAACGCCCTCGTTAATCGCCTTGATACAGGCAATCGCCTCCACGCCGCCCGCAGCACCGAGAAGGTGGCCGGTCATTGACTTGGTCGATGAGACTTTGAGACCGTTCTTGGCGTAATCACCGAAAACTCGCTTCACTGCTTTTGTTTCGCAGATGTCGCCAAGACCGGTGGACGTTCCGTGCGCGTTGACGTAACCAATTTCCTCAAGCGCGAGGCCAGAGTGTTTGATGGCCATTTCCATGCAGCGCGCTGCACCGATACCCTCTGGGTGAGGTGCAGAAAGATGGTAGGCATCAGCGGAAATTCCGTAGCCGACAATTTCGGCGAGAATGTTCGCGCCGCGCTTCTTGGCGTGTTCGAGTTCTTCGATCACCAAGCAAGCAGCGCCTTCGCCCATCACGAAGCCATCACGGTCGACGTCAAATGGACGCGACGCGCGTTGAGGCTCGTCGTTGCGTAGGCTGAGTGCCTTCATGTTGGAAAACCCTGCCACACCCATTGGAAGAATAGTCGATTCCGCTCCACCGACAACGAACCCATCAGCGTCGCCAAACTTAATGATACGCCAAGCTTCACCAATGTTGTGGTTCGCTGTGGCACAGGCCGTAACGATAGCCATGTTTGGCCCACGAAGGTCCAACTCCATCGACACCAGACCACTCGCCATGTTGGCAATCATCATCGGAATCGTGAATGGTGACACGCGTGATGGATTCTTCTCCAAGAGTGTTTGATGATTCTTCTCAAGATATCCGAGACCACCGATTCCACTGCCCAGCATCACACCAAAGCGGTCGGCATCTATCGTGGAGTGATCCACACCTGAATTAGCCCATGCCATCTTCGCAGCTGCCATACCGAGATTGATGTAGCGGTCACTGCGTCGTGAATCTTTCGGGCTATTGAAGAATGACGCGAAATCCAAATCTTTTACTTCGCCACCGATCTTGCAGGGGTAATCACTCACGTCGAAAAGTGTGATCGGGCCAATGCCGCTCTTTCCGTTGATCATACTGTCCCACATGCTCTCCACGTCGTTACCGATTGGAGAGACGGCGCCCATTCCTGTGATTACTACTCTGCGATCCATAATAATTCTGGTTATTGCTTGTGTTAAAAGGTGATGATCGATGATCAAATTGCACTACCTGCATAAGGCAGCTGGGAAGCTTTGGCAACCTGCCAATCGCCATAAGAATGATGTTCTGTTTGCGAGTCTAAAGAAGCGGTCTGTGCTGGTTGGCGTTGGTTCTCCCGCAATGCGGACAAGCTGCGGCGGCAGTTTCGACGTTTAGGCGATATGAGTTCATACAAGCGCAGCAAACAATATCCCTCTCCCACGCAGCACGCTCCATTTTCCGACGGCGTAAAACCATCCACAACCCGGCAATCAACAGAGCGAGTAGAGTGCCGCCGATGGATAGAAAAACGAGTTGGATGAAGGTGAGCTGAATCATATCAATAGGCTACCAAAGTTCGATGAGGTAACGCTTCCAGATTGTCGTATTCGCAGCGGTCTCTTCAAGCTTCAACGGTAGACGCTGACCGATTAGCTCTTTACGCAAGGCTTGAAGAACATCGGGAGCAGCGCGCTCGCCAATCGCAACACGCACCACGCCACGAGAATCAATGCCAAGATCGAACACCACCGACAGACCGTAATTCTGATCCCAAAAAGAGGGGTCCCATGAGACTGGCCATTTAAACCTCTCACCATCATCCAGATCAATGACCGAAACTACCTTGGGAGCCAACCACTCAGTTGCCGGAGACGGTGATACTGCTCTCGTTGCTGAAGAGCCAGCCAAGGGAGCTAGATGAATAACACTGCGCTTTGTGAATGCAGGGAAAGGCACATCGATATGATCACTTTCGCTCTCCGGCATCGGGAGGGGCTGGAGAGTATAATCGACGAACGATGGTGCGAGCTTTACCCCGGTGTCGATGGCATCTCGTGGATTTATTGCTACCTCGTAGGCATTGAGCGCATCGAAATGCGCCAACAGCACGCGGTTGGACTCCGGGTCTTCGCTGCGCAAAATCAGTAATTGGGCCTCATCGCGTATCGTCTCGCTTTCACCTCGTTGGGCGAGATCGAATACATAGAACCCAGCTAGATGAACCACGACCGCACCGATCAACACGACGAAAAACTTGAACGAGGGGAAGCGAAATCTTCGCCAGCGAAAAACAAGCTCAGGCGGTGCCAAGGACTCATCGCCGAGAAGCTCTGGACCATGTTTCGTCATTAGTATTTCCCGGGGGTAGTTGCGAGAGCGACGGAAAACCCGCGCTCGATCAAGAGGTTTTGGATGTCGATCATGCGACCATGCGCCACCAGCCGATCAGCGCGAATGATGATAGCTCCTACCTTCCCCTTCTCATCGCGATCCTGTATGGCGAGTTCGTCCAAGCGATCGCCTAAATCCGAAAACAGAACCGGTCGACGGTTGAGAAGCAGCTGAGGAGAATCTCCAGCTGGAACCACCAGCGTGTGGCCGTCTCCAAAATCCTTCAGCGGAAACTGACTACGTGGGAGTTCAATGGCGACACCTGAAGGCACCACCAGATCCGAGCCGAGCAGAAAGAACAACATCAAGGTACACATCACATCCATTACCGGAGAGACCAGTAAAAACCCCGGGTGAAAACGCAGTGTGGAATGCAACTTCATGAAGCAATGTATCCAAGTTTAGCAAACTACCGAGCGCCCTTCGTCCCTACTGACTCCTCCTTACCAGCCACCTTTTCATCGCTGAACGACAGGATGGATCGGTCACGTCGGGCGTCGGAAATCAGGTTCACTACCTCAATCCCAGCGCGTTCCATTTCTCGCATCAAATTACGCACAGTCGAAGCAAGAAAGGAATAAACGATATATACAGGCACACCAATCACCAGACCAGCTGCGGACGTGACCAAGCTCTGATAAACACCACGGAAAAGTTGGAATGGTGACGCATAACCACTCACCTCACTGACCTGAATGAAGGTGTCAATCATCCCAACAATCGTGCCGAGAAGCCCGATCAAAGGCGCGACAAAGGCAATCGTCGACAACACGGGGAGGTAACGTTCAAGGCGTTGAACCTCAAGTTGTCCAGTCTCTTGCGCGATCTCTTTAAGCTCAGCGCGCGGCGCATCGTGGTGAAGGACAACGGCGTGAACAACCCGTGCAACAGGCCCCGGTGTGCCAATACACTCGCGCACCGCCTCCGCGTATTCCTTACGACGCAAGCGGAGAGAAATCCCCTCAAGAAGCAGGCGGACATTGATCGAAGAGCGATGGTAGTAGAGGAAGCGCTCGGCGGCGACCGCCATTGCAAAAATGCTGCATCCCAGCAGCACCCACATCAATTGACCGCCTTTTTCGATAATCTCTAGCATATTCAGGTCTGGAAAGATTGCCGTGGTGCTGCAATGAGGCGCATTCACCACGTTAGTGGTTGAATTTCCCATACCCGGTGGCCTAAGAAACTCAACACAAGAGACTTGACCAGAATTGCGCTTCATTCAAGTAAACAAAACTCCCGATTCTCACCCTCAATTTCTCGAATAAACAACACGTAGAAGGGGCTTCCTGCCCGTAGCCCCTTCTCCGTCCCACATCATGCACCACCCTGAACAGTGCCCAAGCACTCCACCGCCGATAAGCTAACCCTAAAATATTCAGCATATCGGCTCGTTCTGCTTCATCTTTTCACGTTGACTATTTATCCTGGCGTTCTGCAATTCCAATGACAAAGCACTATGGACGATAAACATTATAAAATCCTTATATCCGTCCTCGTTTCACTAATCTTGATAGGCCTTATCTTCTTATCTGTTCGGTGGAAAGAAGGCTCTAATCGTTCAAATTGCATCCTCAACATCCGTAATTTCCAAGTCGGTATCCGTTCTTATGCAAGCGTGAATGCGACAGCTAACGGTGAGAAAATCGCAGTTTCAGATCTGGTCGGTAAAGGCAACCTTTTCGAGACCTTCCCAGTCTGCCCCTCAGGCGGCACTTATACCCCGGGAACAACTGGTAATGTGACCTATGAAGTCACTGGAGGAGTGGTCTTTCTAAAGTGTGACTGCACCGCAGGTGATGGACACACTCCCAAAAGCACCAGCGACTGGTAAGTCATCACGACGAACCAATGGCGAGAGAACGCCTATCTTGCTGTTTTGGAAGAATCCTCATCAAATCCAGCTGGCGACGCTTGGAAGCAGTCCCCTTAGGTCGTTGATAGTAAGAAAGTAGGGCTGGAGTGAATCGAACACTCGACCAAAGGATTATGAGTCCCCTGCTCTAACCGCTGAGCTACAGCCCCATTTTGGAGGTGGCGCACCTTAGGACACAGATTTCACGGATGCAACGCGAAACCGAATCCCAAGTGCCACTTCAAAAGGATTAATTGAGTTCTTTCTCCGTTTCCGCATCGAGAATTTTGAAGGTCTCGCGGTGGAGTTTTGGATCTGATCGGAAGTTCAGACGTCCGCTGTGTCGACGTTCCAAATCGGCCAGCAGCTCTTGGTCTTCTTCGCGGAGGCGGTTCATCACGTCCGGGTGGATAATGATCAACAGATCGCCAGAGCGCTCGCGATGGCGCTCGATCACACTGCCCAAGGCACGCTGAAGCTCGATACTCATCGTAACGAGTGATTTTAGCCGCCCTTTGCCCGCGCAATAGGAACAGATGTCGTAAAGACTATCGCTCAAACTTTCGGTGAGGCGCTGACGAGTCATCTCCATCAAACCGAGCGGAGAGATTTGCATCACCTGGGTCTTGGCACGGTCGCGCTTGAGGCGCTCCTTCATCAGCTTGTAAACCTGATTCTGGTCGCGGCGGTGCTTCATGTCGATAAAGTCAATCACCACGAGTCCGCCTATGTTCCGCAAACGGAGTTGGCGAGCCACTTCCTGCGCTGCCTCGAGGTTGGTTTCGAGAATCATCTTATCGATATTCTTCGACCCGCGGTTACGACCGGTGTTCACGTCGACGGTGATCATCGCCTCGGTTTCATCAATCACGATGTAGCCACCGCATGGCATCCAAACCTCTCTGTGGAATGCATCGTCGATCTGTTTCTGAATCCCCAGCTTACTGAAAATCGGTTGGCCACTTTGGAAGTGACGAATCTTGTTCTTGGTGCGGCGGGAAATCTGAGCGACTTCCGCTTTCATCCGCTCGACAGTCTCTTCGTCGTCAGAAAGAATTTCATCGATTTCTTCGGTCAACAAATCGCGCACCACGCGTCCGATGAGATCAGGCTCTTGGAAACAGCGAACCGGCGCTTTTTTCTCTGTTCTGACAGCATCGATTTCCTCCCACTGTTCGAGCAGAATCTGTAGATCGCGGACGAAGTGACGGACGCGCTTGCCTTGGCAGACTGTGCGCATGATCACACCCATGCCCTCGGGCACGGTTAGTTTCTCCATGATGCGGCGCAAACGCTTGCGTTCTTTCGGATCTTCAACTTTACGCGAGATACCGAACTGCTCATTGAGAGGCATCAGCACCAAGTAACGACCTGGCAGACTGACGTTCGTGGTGACGCGCGGACCTTTGGTGCCAATCGGCCCCTTGGTGACTTGCACGAGCACTTCCGAGCCAACCGGGTAAATATTCGGAATATCCTTCGAGCTGATCTTCTTCTGCTGGCTTTTGGCGCGGTTGATCTCTTCGAGACCGCCGTCGAGCGCAGCGGGAATCGCATCCCAGAAGTGCAGGAATGCGTTCTTCTCGAAACCGATATCCACGAACATGGCCTTAAGACCTTGCTCGATGTTTTTCACTCGCCCTTTGAATATACTTCCGACGATGTTCTCGTCAGAGTCTCGCTCTACGGTGTATTCTTCGACGATGCCGTCCTCGACAACCGCTAAACGGCGTTCGAGTTTTTCGACATTGATAACAAGGCGGCGGCCTTCGCCGAATTCCGTTTTACGAAAGATTTTTTTAATACGTTCTAACATGATGTTGATTAGTTGATTGTCAGCTGCGGCAAATACCCGCAGCGATGAATGGTTAATATAAGTGGTTTAGTTCTCGCCCTCTTCTAGAGCGCGTAAAGTTTCTGGGTCTACAGGTTTGGCACGTCGCACGACCATCCCCTCCTCGTCGGGACGCTCTTCGATCGAGACGTCCTCTTCCGATACCGCGCGAGGCACGCGAACTTCGGGTGGTTCAGCAGGCATGGCAACCGCCACTGGCACATCAGTGCCGTCGGTCACCACGCTAACTACCGATCCCCCGTCCTCTTCGAATTGAACACTTGCAATCGGATCATAACTTCCGATCGCTGGTGACAAATGTTTTGCGACAAGCTGACGCCCCTTGCCGCGCAAAATACGATCTCGCTCAATAGCGAAAATTCCGTCGATCAACTCACGCGCGATTGGCGCAGCGACCTTGCCTCCGGCTTCCCCGCCGAGAACGGTGACACAGATTGCATACTGTGGCTTTTCATAAGGCGCAAAAGCGATGAACCATGCGTGTGTTCCTTTCTTTCCGCGGATGGTTGTTTGTGCGGATCCTGTTTTTCCGCCATACTCCATGCCCTCGATTTGTGCTCCACGAGCGGTTCCACCAGCACCATAAACCACCGCCCACATCCCCTTGCGAATCATTTCGATTTCTTCCTGGCTAACGCCTTCTTTAGTGAGATCACAAACGACAGTAGGAGCATCTGGTGCTTGGCGTTGGCTCGTCGGATAGAGCACTCGAGCGTCGCGATGATCGACAACTTTTTTGACAAGACGCGGCTGTAGCACCTTGCCACGATTAGCCATCGCGGCAGAAACCACTGCCATCTGCACTGGCGACGCCTTCGTCTCTCCTTGCCCGATCGACATATTAGAAAGATCTGCCAAGGTCATCCGGGCATCCGGCGACTGACGAATGATATCCGTCCAGTAGCGTGACCCCATGACAATACCGGGGTCTTCCTTACTCAATTCCACACCAGTGCGCCGACCAAGCCCGAGTAACTCTGCCGCGGTGATCATGGGCTTGTCACCGATCGTTTTAGAAAGCAGGTAGAAATACGCATTGCACGACCGCATCAGGGCATCGGTCAGATTCAGTGGTCCGTGAGCTCCACCCTTGTTGTGTATCCAGCATTTCTTGAACTTCGCGCCATACTGCACACCGCCATTACAAGTGTATACAGACGTCGCTTTATCGATCAAAGAGGCGGCAACCCCCATCACGATTTTATAGGTTGAACCGGGTTCGTAAGTTCCCAGCGCAGTGCAAAGAAGAGGATTGCTTGGGTCTTTTGTGTAGGCGTCCCAGCGGGCGCGATCAATCCGCGGGATGAAGTCATTGGGATCAAATGACGGCACCGATGCCATGGCAACGATGTCACCATTATTTACATCCATCACCACAGCCGCACCACGTCCAACGTTGCGCATTAATCGCTCAGCGAGATATTGGAACTCCACATCCAAGGTCAGGTAAAGATCTCCACCCGCTACCGGCGGTTCGTAACGGATCTCGCCAACCACTCGCCCTTTTTCGTCTTTCTCGACAACGCTCACCCCGGCTTTGCCGCGAAGGTATTCTTCCATCGACTGCTCGACACCGGATGCACCGAGAGAGTCAGGCAAAAAGTGATTAAACTTGCCCCGTTCTTCTTCGGGAAGGTCACCGGTTTCTGATTGCCGCATGAAGCCCAAAATATGAGACGCCAACGCGCCGTAAACGTAATGCCGCTTTGGGCGAACGTGCACATTCACACCGGGCAGGCTGGTGGAGTGCTCCGCGAAACGTGCATACTCTTCAAAACCAAGGTCGTCACGGTAGGGATACGGCAATAGTCCGCGATGTGTGCGGTAGAAGACCTTCATCTTGTCGGCATTAAAGTTCGACGCCAATCCGAGTGAATTCAACTGGGGGATCACCGTCTCCTTCACCACCTCAACGATATTCACCTCGGGAAGTTTACGGCTCCTAACCGATCCTCCACTACTCACATCGTAGCTAGCCAATGGCACATCACCATTTTGTTGTGCACGATAGTATTTAACAATATCCTCGAGGTTAAGTGTTGCCTCGTAACCAATTTCGTTATCGACCATCAATACGCCATTACGATCGAAGATTCTTCCGCGCGTCGGCGGCACTCGTACCGTCACTGTCGATGAAGTTGGAATACGATCAAGATAGTAGTCGCGACGATTGATCTGCAAAGTCCACAGACGTGCCAGCAAGGTGCTCGCACCGACAACGATGAGCAGTAGGATCAAGGTTAGACGAAATTTATCTAGCAATCCGTTCATCGCCCCCTCCTTCCATGAAGTGGATTTGGTATATCGCCCTGCAAGTCATAGCCAGTCCAGGATGCCAGACGGTAGAGCGTCCAGAATACCACCGGTGCCAAGATCATCGACATCAAGGTCGACACTGAAATCTTCACCCACAACTGACTAGGAAAATACAACTCAGCACGGCTCAAGCTCAGGACGAGAAACTCCAAAAACATAAACAGGAAAATCCCGACACCGATCATTGCCACTGGAATTTCCCAGCGACCACGCACGAAAAACGGACGCACTCCCTGCATGATGACGCCGATGAATCCAAACAACAGCATCGAGAAGCCGAACACTCCATCGTTGTTCGGCCCTTCGGGAAAGGTAAACGCGCAATCCCAAGACAATCCACAAACCGCAGCCATCCCTAACATCGTCGGAAAATTCACCGTCATCGCTGCGGTAAAGAAATACAGCGGAACCACCATCACCATGGCTCGTGCTACTACATCCATCGTCCACACATTATCTGGAACGGCAGAGAGCAATCCGGATATGGCTAGCGGTGCGAGTTCCTGGCCGACAAATGCCACAAAGATCAAGACAAACAAGGCAGGGATGAACCACATAACTTACTGTTCCCCTCCTTCCTGTTGCGCTTCATTTCTATCTTCAGCCTTAGTTTTTACAATGAAGACGTGCTCCAAATTTTCAAAATCCACTGCTGGACGAACTTTCGCCTCGGTATAAAAATCCTTGTCTTCTGTGGTCACTACCTCGCCAATCAGAAAGTTTTTGGGGAAGAGGTCGATACCGATGGAGTACACTTTTTTACCCGCGTTAAGGCGAGTCCCTAACGGTAATGCGCGCATGGCAATATCAGGTGAGGCGGAGAAATTGCCACGCTGACCGGAGACCAATCCGCGGACGGAATACGACCCTTCTGTGCGCCCTGCCACTTTACAATTTTCGTCAGTGAGAAGAATCACATCACTAGTCTCCGGGCGAACCAAGAGCACGCGGCCAACCAAACCTTCAGGAGACACGACTGCATAGTCAGCACCAACACCATGGTTCGACCCCTTATCGATGACTACTGTGTTCCACCACGTCGCACGTTGACGCTCGATTACCGCAGCTGGGATCAGATCGAAAAACGCGCGACGGCGGAAGTTCAGCGCATCGGCGAGACGTCGGTTCTCTTCGTAAACCTCGTTGCGATCACTGCTGTAAAGTTGGTTAATCTGCAACTCATCACGTAAGCGAGCGTTCTCCGCTTCGAGTTCATCAGACTTTTTATAGTCCTCGAAGAAATCTTCAATCTCACGCTCCGCATCAGACCCCGCTTTCACAAACGGCGACATCACAGAGTGATAGACATACTGCACCTTACGCGTTGATCGCGGACTGAGGGAGATTACCCCCGCAGCCAATGCGAGAAACACGCAGATCGCAATGATGTTTCGAGATTTCATCTGTCCGGTTTGTCAGATGAACTGACTGCTCGTGGCGATGCTCGCGAGTGAACTTCCGAACCAACCCGTAAAGGTCGCCGCTGAAGTCATCGAGAACACTAATCGCCGCTAGTTACCTTCCGAAGAAACTCGATCTCATCGAGGACTTTTCCCGCTCCTTCAGCGACCGCGCTGAGCGCGTCTTCAGCGATGTGAACCGGAAGTCCGGTTTCCTCGCTCAATAACTTGTCCAGACCACGAAGCAGAGCACCGCCACCGGCGAGCACCATCCCGTCATCCACAAGGTCCGCTGAAAGCTCGGGTGGACAACGCTCCAAGGTCGTCCTCACCGCTTCCACAATCCGAGTCAATGGCTCGGACATGGCTTCGCGAATTTCTTCAGAAGTGATTTTAATAGTTTTTGGTAGGCCGGCGACGAGATCCCGTCCCTTCACCAGCATGGTTTCTTCTTTGCTCAGCGGATACGCTGATCCGAGAGTAATTTTAATATCTTCCGCCGTGCGCTCGCCAATCATCAGATTGTAGGCGCGCTTCATGTGATTCACGATGGCTTCGTCCAACTCATCGCCGGCGACGCGCACCGACTGACTGTAAACAATACCAGAGAGCGAAATCAGTGCGACTTCAGTGGTGCCACCGCCAATATCGACGATCATGTTGCCCGAGGCTTCCTGCACAGGCATGCCTACTCCGATCGCTGCGGCCATTGGCTCTTCGATCAGATATACCTCTTTCGCGCCGGCGTGAATGGAGGATTCTTTCACCGCACGTTTTTCCACTTCGGTAATGCCGGTCGGCACTGCAATCACGACTCTTGGTTTACCACGACCCCGCTTATTGTTCACCTTGCGGATGAAATAAGCGAGCATCGCTTCGGTGGTTTCGAAATCGGCGATCACACCGTCCTTGAGTGGACGGATGGCAACGATGTTACCTGGCGTTCGGCCAAGCATACGTTTGGCTTCATCACCGACGGCGTGAACCTCACGGGTCCCTGCATTCACAGCCACCACGGACGGTTCGCGAAGGACAATCCCTTGTCCTTTCACATACACCAGCGTATTCGCTGTGCCTAAGTCGATACCGATGTCATTTGAGAAAAATCCGCTAAAAAGCTTACGGAACATTGAGTTAAATTGGGGTAAGGGTAATAGTTCAATCCCTCTTGTCCGAGGACAAGAGCGACAGGTAAAGATTGCGAGTTTAAGGCTCGTAAAGTCATGATTGTGCTAAGTTCTTGATAACAAGGGTCTAGCTATGGGCCTCGGCTACCGAGTGCCACATCGTCGAATATGGTGCCGCCCTGTTTATTGGTCAAGAGTAGATGACTCCCTATAAGTTATTTAAGGACAGTAGAGATTCTACCACATCCAAGGTGCGAGAATTTCATTTAATCCACAAATACCGTAGAAAATCGCCACTTTTTCCGCGCTTTACGGGAAATATGTGGCCCGCTTCACTCTTGTTGCCCAGTTTTTTGTCGATTTTTTTAAAAAATTTCAGCATGGACGCGGTGTCCTTTTCGGATCGATGATCCAAGGATGCTTAGCCCGAACTGCGTTGAGAGCACGCCAGCTTACTTATCTCCCATTTCGGCGAGCATTTTCGAGACACTTGCCTGGACGACATCAGAGGGGATCGCGTAGGTGGTGACCCGGTCGGCATGGGCGATTAACACCCCGACAGCAGATCCATCGAGCGTGAATACGGGTCCCCCCATCGCTTCGGGAGGCAACGGAAGGTCCGACTGCATCACCATCGAGAATCCAGACTTCCGTCGTGAGGTTCTGCCGCTCATTTGTTGATTACGATTGAACTTATCCATCGTGTCTGAGGGCGATGCTGCGATCATTTTGATCTCCAACTGCTCCTCACCCCGCGTCACCTGAAGCACCAATTCATCACCCGGCGCGGTTTCACCCATCACCTTGGAGAGTGCCTCCATCGTCAATGTAGGCGCGTCATTAATCATCGTTATCAAATCCCCTTCTTTCAGTCCAGCTTCAGCGGCTGGGCCTTCAGGAATGAGCTGCTTCACATCAATACCCACCGCCCGCTGTTTCGCGCCCTCCTTCTCAACATCTTCCTCACTGAGATCGATCATTTTTTGAGTAGCGGTTATACCCATTGTCGCACCGCGGTTCTTCACCGCACGCGACTCCGCTGAACGCAAGCCAATCCGCATTCGACCAATACGTGGAGTCGATCCCGAAACGACCGAACCGATCGGAAAGGCTTCGTCGAGATCTGACTTCCACACCACTGGTGTAAGCTCTTGCCCAGAGAATTTTAACAATGCGAGATCATTGGCATCGTCGACGGCAACAACTTCGACCACCAGTTTCTTTCGCCGATCATTTTGCCCGTAAACGTTCACCTTCCCTTCAAGTTCCGAAGCCTTAGTTACCGCGAGTCCGTCAGCCACCACCGTGGCGAGTGCAAAAGGATTGCGCTCGGTGTGCAGGCTCAGCGTACTGGCACTGGCTGATTCCGAAGGCGACTTCATCGACAGCACAGTCGTCCTTCCATTCGTGCGCTCCTCGGAGGGTAAAATTTCCACCGCGCTCAACGAACCGGCCATCACGCAGATCGCCGTGCCTCCAAGTATGATCCAATTTCTCATGCTCAATATTCTTCCAGTTATTTACGTCCTGCCAAGCGCACCCAAATCTCCTCATTGATCTCTTCTTCATCGTCCGTAGCTGCGCGGTAATATTTAATCTGCATCCGCTCGCCAGCCACGCGACGGTCCAGTGCCGTCTTCAGCGATGCCTTATCCGTCAGCTGCACTCCATCCGCGTGGGTCACGATGTCACCCACAGCCAAACCACTACGTTTCGCAGAACCGCTGTCACTAATCTTGGTCAATCGTAAGCCACTCGGCGCCTCGTCTTCGGCATCCACGCTTTCAACCGCAGCCCCGAAGAATGGCGGTATGCCTTCATCGCTCATCGCCGTGCCTAAACGAAACTCCTTGTCGTGAATAATGAACTCACTAACAGGCACGTGCATACTGAACTCAATATTCATGCCTACCCGACTGTTGATTCCAATCAAACGCCCAGCCAAGTCAAACAGCGGACCACCCGAATCACCACCTATCAGCACGCAATCGCTTTGCACTGTGGTCTCTTGTTTGCGGACAATCCTTCCAAGCCGAACCACTGACCCTCTGTCCTCGTCCCATCCACCACTATGCCCCAAGGCGAATGCCCAATCACCAGGTTCCAGGTCATCGTAGTCACCGAGCGAAACCGTCGGATACTCCCCCACGTCAACAATCCTCGCCATACCTGCATCGGTACGCGTGTCCACCCCGAGCGCTTCACCTTTCAATTCAGTGCCGTCGAGCAGAACAATCTCCAGCTCAGATCCAGGCTCTCCGACCACGTGTGCAGCCGTTAGAATCAATCCACTTTTATCAACGATCACACCACTGCCGGACGCACCATTCACACGGATACAAACTAATGCCGCCATGGCATCATCGAGGACAGACCTGAGTTGATCGGATGCGAGCGTGAAAAACTTCTCATCACTGGGCACTGCGCCAGTGTTGATCTTGTCCATCGCAGCTAATGATTCCTCCCCCACCGGTGTGATCTCCAGCGGCGCAGCGAATTCAATCAAAGGGTCGACAGGCAGATCCGGTAGAGTCTGCGAATCATCGTCAACCGGGAGATCATCCTGTGCGAAAGCCGCTGATGAAACCAACAGCGAGAACCAGTAAACAAGTAAGCGGGAAGTGATCATAGATGACGTGGCATTCGATCAAGAGCAGATAGTAATGTCGCGCAAAAAACGACGGCTATCTTTACATCGTCTCCCAGGCATGGATTTGCCTGTCATAATCCTACAAACCACGGAGGATAAACTCACGTCAACTAATCAAACCCAGGCGCAGCGACGCGACCTTCATCGCGTTCTACGCTAAGACGGCGGAGAATCTTATCCGCAACTTCGACGACCATTTCATCGAGCAACATGCGGAGGTGGCTGCGCTCGCGGAAATCCGAGGGCGCAATGTGTTTCACCCGCGCAGCATGGGCTGAGAGCTGGAAGCACTTGCGGAAGCTGTTACGCGTTTCGTCGCCCGGATTGTAAACCGCGATGCCATGACCACCGTATCGTTTCATCAACGTGAAGCACGGCACGTCCGTCGGCCCATCACCGACATAGATCATATTCTCAAATGGCACCGGGCGTTGCTCCGGCGGCATGTGGTCATTCACATCCTCACGGTGGTCTAGCATCCCTTTGTTAATGCGGAAAAGGTATTGGGTTATGACTGATGACTCTGCGCGGGAAGGTAATAGCGCCGTCTTTGTTCTCTGCAAATTCACAGCCAAAGATCGCTTTCACGTGAGGAGCAATACGGCTGCCATCGAGCAATGCCTTCAATCCACTGGACACGATGTAGTGTTCCACTTCGACACCTGCGAGGCGGTGTTTATCAGAAATCACCGCGTTGAGTTGTTCGAAAAAATCCGGCACACCTGGATAGAACTGAAGGTTTTTCCCCAGCGCCTGAAGGTCTTTGTTCGTCGGGCGATCGATCTCCAGATAATCGAGCATCACTTTGAGATATGCCAACTCACTGTCGTAGCCTTGCTCATGAACCAGTGTGTTGCACTTCTTCCAGAACTGAGCAGCATCGATCCCAAAATGCGGAAACAACACATCATCCTGCATGTAAATGGGGCTCAGGGTTTGATCGTAATCATAAACGATCGCAATTTTCGTCTGTGGTGCAGCCATAGGTAACTCTACTGTGCGCACATCCCCCGCCCCACGCAATCCACGAATTCGTCAGTGTGTAAATTCGAGTGGAACACCTCATATTAAAGTGAAGCGCTAAGATGGGCGCGAGTGGTAACGTAGTGAGTTCAAAACCCAATGACTGTCATGAAACCCACTCTCGTCGCTTTATCGCTCGCCGCCTGCTTGCTGCCTCCCTTGCTGGCTAAGGATGACTCCAGACCCAATGTTCTGTTCATTCTTACCGACGACCAGTCGCCTTTCGATTTCAAATTCTATAACCCACAATCCACCCTCGATACCCCACGTCTCGACCAGCTCGCCTCAGAGGGCGTGATCGTCGATGGAGCTTACCACATGGGCTCATTTTCCGGTGCTGTCTGCACGCCGTCACGCCATATGATCATGACTGGTCGCACACTTTGGCATTTGCCGGTCGGCCCTGATCAAGGCCTCTGCCCACCCAAGATCGAAGAACAAACGACTGGTGCGATCTTCAAGCGCGCCGGCTTCGCGACCATGCGCACCTGTAAAAAAGGCAATAGCTATGCGGCAGCCAACAAGCAGTTTGAAATCGTCCACGATGCCACCAAGCGCGGCGGCACTGCCGAAACCGGAAGCGCCTGGCACGCCGATCAAGTGCTCGACTTCCTCTCGACGCGTGAAAAGACCGCGGACAAGAAACCATTCTTCATTCACTTCGGCTTTTCCCACCCCCACGACACCCGTGACGGCACTACAGAACTGTTGGAAAAATATGGCGCGACCAACCACAAAGACCGCAACGCCCTCCCCGCCGCCAACCCACGCCAACCGGCATTACCGCCGAACTATCTGAGCGCGCACCCCTTCGATAATACGCACATGAACGTCCGCGATGAGGTCGCGGTCAGTGGTGTGTGGGACAACCGCGATCCACAAACCATCCGCAACGAGCTCGGTCGCGAATATGCCTGCTCGGAAAACATCGATATCCAAATCGGCCGCGTGCTCGACAAACTCGAAGCGATGGGTGAACTCGAAAACACTTACATCATTTATACCGCCGATCACGGCATCGCCATCGGCCGCCATGGACTGCAAGGAAAGCAAAACCTTTACGAACACACCTGGCGCGTGCCGATGATTGTTAAAGGCCCCGGCATTCCTGCAGGAAAAAGAGTCACAGGCAACGTCTACCTACTCGACCTACTGCCCACCTTCTGCGATCTCGCTGGCGTGCAAATCCCAGAAACCGTGGAGGGCACCAGCTTCAAGCCTGTGATCAGCGGCGAGAAACCCATCATACGCGACACCCTCTATGGCGCCTATTGCGGCGGCGCAAAACCAGGCATGCGCAGCGTTAAGCAAGGCGACTGGAAACTCATCAAATACGAATCCGCCGACGGCAAAGCGCACACCACCCAACTCTTCAACCTCGCCGACAATCCGAACGAACTTCTGACCGAACATCTCGATCCGAAAATCATTGAGGCGACAGGGATCCAACCTACTCCATCGCAACGCAATCTTGCAGAGGATCCAGCACACGCCGGCGACCTCAAACGCATGGAAGCCCTACTGCTCTCCGAGATGCGCCGCCTCAACGACCCATGGCGATTCTCTAATCAACCCGATGACGGATTAGCCATGCCGGAACAGGGAGCCAAGAAGCCAAGAAGAAAAAAGAAGCAGAAGGCGATCAAATAGCGACGATGCGTCCTCAATTTACCGAGACGAATATTAACCGCAGATGACACAGATTTACGCAGATTCTATTTCAGCATGCCGACATCTGCGATCATCTGCCTAATCTGCGGTTACCATCATCGGGGAACCGACATGCCTGTCGGTTGAGTGAGGTTTAAATGAACCGTCAGTCGGACGCCTTCCTGGAATCGCACCACTCTGGATGGACAGGCATGTCCATCCTCATGCGTCTCTTCTCGGCTCATCATATCGGGTGAACCGGCAAATTCCTCGCGTTCATGGTGGAATTCTGCGATTTGATTGAATCAATCGCCCGCTGTTCACGTCTAGCCCAAAATGAAACGTCTTCTGTTGCTCGTATTCCTTCCTCTGGCGATCTGCTATGGCGCGGAAAGGAATCAGGTAACCCACGAAGAGGTTTCGGCAGATAACACAGAATTTCTGCCGGTGCCGCCGCAACAGCAGTCTGAGTGGCACATGCCTACAAGCATGACCGATCCGCAAGGATTACTCAGTAGTTTTGTCGATCAATTGTTCAAGGCGGGGATGGCTGACCCGCGCGGCCTGCCCTACCACCATGTGAGCGTGATGGAAGATGGAAAACTTGTGCCAGCGCGCGGCTGGGTGTTGCCTGCAGATCAGAATCAGCGCTATGCGATTGGCTGGTGTGGCATGATCTATCCGGTGGCGGAAGTGGGTGAACTCGCGGATTTGAACGCGGATCTCGAAACCCTCAGAGCAAAAGGAGGATTTTATGAGAGGCGCTACTATAGTTACGAGGAGAATTGGATTAGTTATATTATCGAAAAGTTTGAAGGCGGTCCGCGGATGATGCATCCCTTTGCCGCACCTTTTATACTGCTGCGACTCGGATACCCGATCATGCTAGTGGACAAGAATAGTAGTCCGTTTGCGGAAGATGATGGTAAGGCGCATGAATGGTATCTTCACGACAACGATTACGAAGCACTTGCAGACTTTGCGCGAATTACTCGTGACGATGGTGTAGCTGCGTGGATTGATGGAGATTATCCACTGGCTGCTGAGCGGCTAAAATATTTTGATGCCATCTGGCAAGCAGCTCAGAAGCGCTACCTCAGGGAAGAAGTTCAAGCCGATCTTCAGAACGATCCCATTGATCCATTTGCCGGGGGCTATCCAAGAATGATAGAGCTGAACAGTTCATGGCGGGATCTTCTCGTGGATTCGAAGCGGCGATTGATCCCCACCCCGGTTGTAGAGGGATCTATAATTGAGCAAGCGATTGCCTCATGGGATCAAATCGATGAATTCACCAAGGAAAACCCTCCACCCTTATATCGTCTTGTCGCGTCATCCGGCCCTATGGCGATCAAGCCGTTACTCGATTGCTTGACCCATGACAAACGATGGACAGGTGTGGTGAAAGAAGATGATGAGAACCGCTGGGAACCCAAAATCATGCGGGTTCGCGATCTCGCAATCCTGGCATTAAACGAAGTTCTGGAGTTCTCTTTTGAAGAGATGCCTGGCGGAACCAGACAAACGGAGTCCGAATGGTATGATGAAGCCGCGACGAAGTATCAGCAGCTTTGCGCACGCTATGAATACCAATGGGGTCACGAATTATGGTATCGCATCCTCAACGATCCACAGAGTGAACTGGGATACCAGCTATTGGCGGCGCATTTGATTGTGACCCCGGATTCCGAGCTTTCCAATCCGTATTACCATGGATTTGAAAGCGTTTCTGGAGGCGCGTATTGTGAATCCTTCGAGACGATCAAGCCGTCGGATGTCCTGCGTAAACGCGAGAACCCATCGGTTTTGGAGCTCATGAAGTGCGCCTGGCAACGAGAATGCAAACAAGTGGATGAAGCCTTGGATAAAGGTGCGCAGGAAGTCATACCTACGTATTTTTGTGGAGGTACAGATGCGGTTCTTCGCTCGCAGGCACAAAACCTCGTGCACTACATGGAGGACTGGAGCCCGGGGAATGTAGATATCCTCCACTCACACTACCGTTGGTTGCGCGAGGGGTTGGCCAAGGAGTGGAAAAAAGAAAACAGCCGGGATTACTATCTTGTAAAAATGTGTGAAGACACTCTGATTCGGCGCTTCATAGCGGGCGACGAAACTGCCATCACGGACTACATAGAGCTATTCCATGCGTCGATGCCACACGGAAGTCTTCCAATGCAATTCCCCCAACTGGCTCCAGCATCTCCTGAATTGGATAAGTTGGTGGCGGAAGCGTTTCTCGGAGAAAACGCTCCGTTGAATTTCACTCATAAGCCCTGGGAGAAATACGAATCGCGAGAGAACTATATCGCTTGGAACACTCCTCTGCTGAGATTCCCGTCATACCGCAAGGCTCTGATCGAAGCGCTGCAATGCACCACAGTTCAAGCGACACTCCTGCTTACACCGGAAAAAGCGGAAATACTCTTCCATGCCAACCGAGCCGAAGAGCCTGAGCTTTTATATGACGAAGAGGGACTTCTCCCCAATCGCACAACGAATTCGGAGGTGGAGGTTAGAGTGTGTGATCTGATCGCATATCACTTCATGCCCGGTATTATTCACCTCGGTGTCGGTTTCCAACCATGGAATCTCAACGCCTCGGAAACATCCTGGTTGGCTCCTGATTTTCATCTCGATGATCCATTGGAGCAGCGCGACAAAGCCATTGCCGAGTGGATCGAACGTTTGGAGGCCTACCATTAAGTGGGTGTGCCACGTTAGTCCGAGCAAAGATTTAGACAACACTCCGACTTTTCCCTTGCGGCTGATTCGCGGCGACTCATATCGTGCTTAGGATTTCCCTCTGCTACTGGGATAGAACGATGACGATGGCTAACGTATGTAAAAAATGTGGAATCACCACCTCTGAGTCGAGCCCACTGCATGATGTGAGGCGGTCTTTTCGCGTGAAGTCCATACTCCTATGCAATGAGTGCATCAATAAACGGAATGAAGGAACGCATTTAGTAACTTTTCTGCTGCCCATAGCCTACCTGGCGTTCGGCATCCAGTAAATTTTATGGATTCCCCCTTCCTAGCGATGGACTCCAATTGATCAAAATCCCGTTCACTAATGTGAGCCAATTTGAACAGGTATTTGCAGCGTTTTATACTTATGAGGCTAGCTCTTTACTAGCAGAAGGTAAGGTCGATCAAGCTCGCAAACTCTGTCGTGAGCGATTAGCGGAATTTCCTGACGAGTTCTCTACCGTTGCAACTCTTGGCGATATTGAAATCACCGCAAAAAACTATTCCGAAGCTAGAATTCAATATCTAAAAGCAATGGAGACTGGGGTAACAATAGATGCTTTGAAAGCTCGACTTTGGAATAACATCGCGTGGTCTTCTCTGCAGATCGGTGGTGATGAGATGCTTAGAGAGGCCGACGATTATTCGGCACGTGCACTTGAGATCTCTCCAACTTCACCACCCGTGATAAGCACCAGAGGGTCAGTTCTTTTGGCACTTAATCGATTGGATGAAAGCATCGAACTACTGGAACTTGCCGAGAGAAGAGCAGAGACAAAGGAGGGAAAACGGTCGGCTAGTGATGCACTCCAGCAAGCCTATGAAAAACGGGCGTCAAACAGTGATACGTCAATGACGACGGTGTAATCTCGTCACAATGCGCGCTTCCCGTTTTCGACCTCTTGTCGGACTATCAAATTTCAGTTTGAAAAGAATCATCCTTTTCCTGTATATAGGCTTTGTTCAGCTTGGGTGTGATTTTTTCGATGGCCGGACTGGCCGGAGGCTTTTGAGTGCGGCTGGCACTGCCGCTTTTGCTTTTTTTTTGCGCGACAACGAGGTTTGGTTAGGCAACAACCAAGGCATTCCCACCTTGCCGTAAAAGCGGTGATGCTCACCGCACTCAAAAGCCTTCGGAAAAAATCACACTTGTTCAGCTGTATACCTCCAGATATGAAAACACTCCTCAGCTTCATCATTGCCCTTAGCGCCTTATATCCAGCGATCGCCGCCGAATCCAAGCCCAACATCGTGATCATCTTTATCGACGACATGGGCTACGCTGATATTGGCCCATTCGGAGCGACCAAACAGAAAACGCCTCACCTCGACAAGATGGCCAGTGAGGGAATGAAGCTGACTTCATTTTACGCCGCTCCGGTTTGCTCAGTCTCTCGTGCGCAATTACTGACAGGCAGTTACGGACCTCGCATCGATGTTCCCAGCGTCTACTTTCCTGCAGGAAAGAACGGATTGAATCCAAAGGAAATTACCATTGCCGAACGTTTGAAGGAACTCGGCTATGCAACCATGTGTATCGGCAAATGGCACCTTGGTGATCAGCCGGAGTTTCTCCCGACCAAGCAAGGTTTCGATCACTACTTTGGCATTCCCTATTCGAACGACATGCAGGTCAAATCCAGCGAGACCGGTGAGCGCGTCCTGCCGTTACTTCGAGATGACAAAGTGGCGGATCTTCTCACCGACGAGGAGCAACGCCAAATCGTCGAGCGCTACACCGACGAGGCCGTCAACTTCATCACCAAGAACAAGGACAAGCCATTTTTCCTTTACCTGCCACACACCGCCATTCACACCCCGATCTACCCAGGCAAGGCATTCCAAGGAAAATCCCAGAACGGTAGAGTCGGCGATTGGATCGAAGAACTCGATTGGTCAACCGGCAAGGTGCTCGATACGTTACGCGATCTAAAAATCGCCTCGAACACGCTGGTCATTTTCACCAGTGACAACGGTCCTTGGCTGATCAAGCAAGCGGACAGCGGCAGCGCCGGACCGCTTCGCGGCGGAAAAGGCAGCACTTGGGAAGGCGGCGTGAGAGTTCCAACTATCGCATGGTGGCCAGGAAAAATTGAAGCGAACACCACGGTGGATGCGGTGACTGGCACCATCGATCTTCTGCCCACCGCGGTTTCTCTAGCCGGTGGTGAGTTGCCTGAGCAGCCCGTTATTGATGGTCGGGATATTTCAGACATCATCCTTGGCAAGACCACCGAATCCTCTCGTGAAGCCCAATACTATTTTTCAGGCTTCGAGCTTCAAGCCGTGCGTCAAGGACCATGGAAACTTGCGCTAGTTCCTCAAAGAGAAACCATGGGGCGTGGTGTTGCTCCCGATGCCCAAACTAAAAAACCGCGCCTCTACAATCTGGACGATGAGATTGGCGAGGTGACCAATGTGGCCTTCGAGCATCCTGAGATCGTTGCCAAGCTCACCGCTTTGGCAGAAAAAATGAAGTCGGAAATCTGCGGTAACAGCCCTACTGCACGTCGACCTGCTGGCAAGGTCGAAAATCCCGTCATGCTCTACCCCACCGAACCTCGCAAAAAGCGTGGGGCAAAGGACAAGAAGTAAACTCATTCCCTGACTCTTCGAAAAACGCATCACTTCCGCCCAGGAGCGGTGGCCGGAGCATAGGTCCACGTCACTTGATCGGCGATCGTTTGGCCATCGTGCTCAGCAGTGGCGACCAAGGTGTTCTCACCTTCTTTCAGCGCGATATCCTTCCAAGTGTAGACAACACCATCCTTCTGCCCCGCAGGAAGAGCTTTGCCGTTGAGCGTGAGCTTGAGCGTATCAGCGTTACTATAGACTTTGAGTGGTGTTTTTTCTTCAGTGCGTATGAGGTGACGGCGACTTGTTATATACACAACGGCATCGGGTGACCATGACGCTTTGTAAAAGTAGAACGCATCTTTCTTCACCTTACGATCACGCGTGACGAGCCCCTTGTTGTTGACGCCGATGGTGTCTCCCTCACTTCTACCTGCACTGGCAAAATCAAACATCACCCAGACAAAAGACCCCCAGATGAATGGACGCTTTTCAATAGCATTCCAATGCGCTTCGTGGAGGGTCGCCTGCCATTCTTCAGGATGCCAATCACCGCGAGGTTTCGGCGCTTCGGTCATGCCTTGTTGGTGATGAAGAATACTGGCACCCGCCCCGTATTCGCTCACACCTAATGGCTGATCAGGCGCATAGGCATGAAAATCATCCAGTGCTCCATTCATATCGTCCGGGCTTCCGTAATACCAACCTGAGTAGGTATTGATCGCCAGCAAGTTGGTGAGCTTTGTTGCTTCGGGGCACCATTCTTGAGACTTGAAAAATGAGGCAGCAGTGGTGGGTCGGGTAGGATCCAGCTGATGAGCGAGATCATTGAGTTTTTGAACCAGTGGAAACGCCGGATCTCCGCCCTGCAATTCATTCCAAAGCCCCCACATCACGATCGATGGATGGTTGCCAAGTTGAGCAATCATTTCCTCAAGTTGTTGAGTCGCGTTTTGAGTGAAGGCCTCGGATTTACGAATGTCATTCACCAGAGGAATCTCAGACCAGGCAATGATGCCGTAGCGATCACACAACTGTAAAAAGTAATCCGCATGGGGGTAGTGAGCGAGGCGAACGGCATTGGCACCCATTTCGCGGATAAGTTCCATATCTAACTCCATGTCGGCCTCGCTGACCGCCGAGCCTTTATCGCCAAAACTCTGATGCCTGCAAACCCCGCGGAGACGGTATGGTTTCCCATTGAGGGTGAAGCCCCGATCCTTGTCGAAGTTAAAGAATCGTAGCCCGAGGGGTTGGCTGATAATGTCGACGACTTTGCCATCGGTCATTAATACAACCATTATTGTATAGAGGTACGGATCCTCGATGCCATTCCAGAGGTGAGGCTGTTTGATCGTTACAGATTGGGATACTAAGTCAGAGATCCCTTCCTGATCTGACTCGATATCCGCAACCACCCGCCCTAATACATCGAGGATGCTGGTCTTGACCACGTAGGATTTCGAGTCGGCGTCCTTATTGGAAATATAAGTCATTACCGAAACCGTCGCTTGCTCGGGGCTGACTTCAGATTGGCGGACACGAACTCCACTACTGCCATGGACGAGTGGGCTGATGCAAAGCGGTCCAGTTTGGATCACATGCACTGGACGATAGATGCCACCGAAATAGGTGAAGTCGATACTGAGAGGAGGAACATCAGGGAAGAACGAATTGTCTACTCGCAATGCGAGAAGGTTATTGCCTGCCTTCATAGCATCGGTGATCTCGTAGGTGAATGCCGTAAAGCCCCCACGGTGCTGGCCCAATTGAGTGCCGTTGAGATAAACATCAGCGACCGTCAATGCGGCTTCGAAACGCAGGAAAGTTCTCGTGCCCTGCGGGGTTTCAGGAAACTCAAGGCTCCGACGATACCAACCCGCCCCGCGATAGTAGCGCTTATCCCCTGGTGCATTCAAAGGTTCATCAACATGGTTCCAAGTGTGTGGGATATCCACGGACAGCCAGGCACTGTCGTCGAAATCTACAGCTATAGCTCCTTTGGCATCTGCCTTATGAAAGCGCCAACCTTGATTAATGGATCGATCCAAACGTTGCCCATGGAGCGATTGGCAGAAAGGAAAAAGCGTGATCAGAAAACAGAAAAGCAAGCAACGGTTCATAAAGAATACTATTCAGCCAAAGCAGCCTTCGTCTAGTCATTGATGGCAACTCCGCTCGGCTTCAACGACTTAGTTCAAGCCCTGAACTTTCACATGCATAAACATGAACTTGTTGTCGCTAAGTCGCAGCGGCTTGCCGCTGGTGGTGGTGATATTCTTGAGAATGACTTCCCGGGTGATCACCGAGGAAATTTCTTATGGATTGCTTAGATCCAGTTTATCCAAAACAGTCCTCCCTCAGAGCGCTCTAGTCCAGCATCCTCGACAGAACCACTTAGAGTTCGGCACCGTAGCAAAAATTTAGAGCATCTAAATTTCAATTGAACCATTTCGGCTCTTCCGTCACTTAATGTGGTGAATACTCCCGCGCCGATGGCGATGATCATAAGCACTGGTTTTTTTGAGAGATACACACACATCAGCTGAGGCAAGCGACGAAGAACTGATCACACGAATGAATTCGTGTGATGAACGAGCTTTCGAGCTGTTGTATTATCGTCATCGAGAGTGGGTATTGCGCATGGCTTGGCGGATCACTGGCAGCCAGCAACTAGCTGAAGACGTGTCGCAGGAAGTCTTCTGCTATTTTCTTACGAAGTTCCCGGGCTTCGAGCTTCGCTGTAAGCTCACCACCTTTCTCTACCCTGCGATACGTAATCTTTCCCTCGCCTCGCTACGCAAGAAAAAACGCTATATTGGCGGGGATCCGGGTGCGGCAGTTATTGACCAACTCACCGCGACCAATAATCAGGTTGCCGGGCATCACGATTTTCACCAGCTTGTCTCAAGCTTGAGTCCTGACCACCGTGAGATAATCATGCTGCGGTTTGTCGATGGCATGACGCTACCTGAAATCGCTCAGCTTGTAGGAATTCCTCTAGGAACAGCCAAGTCCCGACTGCACCACTCACTTGCTGCCCTGCGAGCTGACCCTAAAATCAAGAATTTGGAAGAACCGGTGAACGATTGTGTTGTCGAAATCACTTAACCTTTGAAGCCCGATGAATACTGACCCTTCAGATCCCAAGTTGCCGAACCATGAAGCGCTCCCTGAGCCATGGTTGAAAGCGCTTCGTTCCTACCCGTCAGAACAAGGAAACCCTGGCGCTAAGGCTGATGCGGAGATCTTGTCCATGGCCTCAAAAACATTTGCCACCATGCGGCGACCCCGGCGGCGAGTATTACTTTGGTCTTCCCTAGCCGCAGCGGCCTGCTTGGTTCTTTCGCTTCTATCGTTCCTCCAACCAAATACTTACTCTGACGGTGAGACTGCAATGTCGACCGAAGACGATTATTCGGTCATTCTTCGCGAGGTGTCTGCTGTTTTTCCTCACCAAGTAAAATCCATTGTCTCGGATGGATCATCTCTTGAAATCGCTCTCACAGAAGAACCGCATCCCGCGGACAAGCAAGCCGTCGTCATCGAGTTCTGCGAACAAAATACAGTTACGGCTGTTATTACTTATATAGGCCAAACCTTCGAAATGGGGCAGCGCCAAATCACAGTTCGTTCTAGTAAGAATGGTGACCTTGTGATCGACGGCACAGACTTTCACGGAGTCGCTGAACGCCCGGTACGCATAGCACCGGATACACTCATAAAAATCAGGACGATATGATGCGTTACTTGCTCGCATGCTTGATCTTATGCCTCGCCTCTTCAATGGCAGCGCAAGAGCCAGAAACTCATCGCTTTAATTCTCAGGGCAAAATAATGCCAGCTGGGTGGCCTGATATCCCCCCTACTCTTCTCGCACTTGCGGAGAAGCCCTTGCAGTTCCAATTCGAGGGTGTTCCAGCCGATTGGCAACCAGAGATTCAGGTTTTTCGAATCACCGCCACACGCCGTATTCCACTCGTTGGAGGTGAATCGAAGACGACCGACGAAGGCTGGCGCTGGATCTGGACTCCACCGGCAGCACGCGGTCCCGCGCACTACGAAATTCATTTTGTTGGCAAACCGGCTCGTGTCGTGCGCGTCGAGACCCGTGATCTTCAATGGTTTAAGCAGACCTTGGAGATGCTTCGTAAAGATATCGATTGGGATGCCAGTGGCCTTAGTCGTGAGGAGCGCAAAGCTTTGGAAGGCTTTGGCCTGCAGCTTAAAAGGGCATCCGCTGGTGGTGAGGGTGAGACCGCTTCATTGACGATGATGCCTCGCCAGGGGGCAGCCGCTCGAAGACGTGTGGTTTGGGATGAGCGAGATCCAAATCTCATCGTTTGGCGTCCAGGTCCTACAGCCAACGACCTCGAGGTGCGTGCTCCACGCTGGTGGATTTCTCCAGCCGCTTTAGCAACCGACCAAGGCATTATACGGCTTCTCGATCTTTTTTCCGAACCTCCTAATCAACCCTGAACTACTATGATGATATCCACGAACCGAATCTGCTCGTCCACTTTGGTGGCACTTGCTGGAACCTTTCTCATAACGCCGACTTTGCAGGCACAAGAGGAAAAAGACGCTGCACCTCCCCTCTCCGTCGCAGTGCTGAACTTTGAGGATGGTTCCAATGAACCCAACGGCCTGGATGGTGTCGGTGCCTCAGTCGCTGCATTACTGCAGGTGAATCTCACGGTTCACTCCGATGCCATCCTCGTAGAACGCGCCGAGTTAGACGAGATCCTTGGAGAGCAGGAACTCACGCTCTCGGGATCTGTATCTGCTGATCAAGCCGCTAAAATCGGCCAGCTGACTGGTGCCGAAGTTCTCATCAGTGGCAGAGTCTTCGCGGTGCAGGATCGAATTCATTTGGTGGCGAAAGTCATCTCGACAAGCACCAGCCGCGTTTTCGGAGCAACTGCTGCCTATGACAACGGCAAGCCGCTCGACGGTGCAATTGAGAATCTGGGCAAGGACGTTGCGAAAATCATCAAGGACAAAGTTGCCGATTTACGCGGCGGGCCATCTCTGGAAGACCGCACCCTAGCTTCGGTCAAGAAGACACTCGAAGGTCAGCCAGTAAAAACGGTATACGTGCATGTTCCTGAAACGATCATCCAAGCTGCGGTGCCTGACCCTGCTGCACAGACTGAGATCGCTCGCACCTTTGAGGCGGCTGGTTGGAAGATGGTCGAGTCGGAGAAAGATGCAGACCTCGTGGTTCGAGGTGAGGCGTTTGCAGAGACTGGAGTGCGTCGAGGAAACCTCTGGTTCACACGGGCGCGGCTGGAGTTCAAAGCGCTCGATCGTGATGGCAAAGTGCTCAAGACGGATCGAGTTGTTGTCGGTAACGTTGACCTGACTCAAGCGGTTTCAGCGAAGGGAGCTTTGCAAAAAGCCGGTCTACTGGCTACGCCAACTATCGCACAAGCATGGATTGATGCGCAGAAGGGCGAGTAATCGAGATTCAACAGTCCCTGATTATGCGTCTGAAAACGATTATAACGATCGCGCTTGGTATAGCGCAGTCATGTCATGCTGGGAAATCTCGGTTCATTCAATTGCCACGACATCTCATCGTAATTTTTGCCCTCGCCCTGATATCCAAGGGCGTCGCCGCAGAGGTTCAATTCGTCTCGATCACGCCGGATAACACGAGCATTCCCGAAAACTCGCCAGTTCCAGGAGATTCTACATCTTGGAACTGGCTGCCGAAGGAGGGCAATGGAGGGATACTCGAATCATCGGGTGATCCCGAACGCAACGCCCCACCACTGGTCATGTGGATCGACGGCTTGGAAGCAAAGGCCAACTACGAGGTGTTCGGTTACTTTTGGGCACCCGGATTCAGTGAGGAGAACAAGGATGTAAAGCCGCATCACTGGCCGGCTCGGTTTGGACTAGGGATGGCGTCGCTGACGACGTTTGGCGGGAAACACTCGGAGCGTATCCCATGGATCATCAGCCCGGGAGCAAAGATCAGTGAAGTTCACGGCGTTTCGGCAACCGTCGAGGAGGATAAGCCGCTGGATTTCGGTGATAGCAAACTCACCACAGCGAACGGCGATACCCGCCTGATTCGTGCCCGGATTGGAGTTGCCCGCACCGATGCCGAGGGACGCTTGCCGGTGTTTATCGACGACTTTCCCGATAGCATCCACTGTGGAAAAACGCGCATCGACGGTGTGGCGATCAGAAAGGCGTCAAAAAACAGCAAGCCATCGGCCGGAGCCGGTGGGACGCACGCGCTGCATTTCGCGCTACGTGCACGGGATCGGCTCAGCGCCGAGCGGGAGATAGCCGCTGGAGCCGACGTCAACGCGCTCGATGCCGACTCACTCTCCCCCTTGTTCCACCCTACCGCTTTGGGAGATATAGAAATAGTGCGACTGCTTTTAGACGAAGGAGCGGATCCGAACGTTTCAGGCCAGTCGGTTTTAGCGCTAACAGCTGCAGCATCGACCGGCGACGCTGAAATGGTAAGTCTTCTCCTAGAGGCTGGAGCAGAAGTACCTGCAGGCAAGCTCGAACCAGCACCATGGATGCCGAAAAACATGGATCAGAGCCATCTACATCCGGCGATTGCAGCAATTCGAATTGGATCACTAGAGACGCTGAAGCTGATGCTGAAGAAACGACCAGATCTCGACTTGGAGTCGTTGGGTTCCGAGTTTCAAGAAGGTTCACAAAACAAAGCGACTTCTTTGTACTTGGTGGCGGACGCGATAGCCATGGAACACGACGCAATGGCAGCCTTTCTTATTGATCGTGGATGCACCTTGCGGACGAAACATTTTAGAGATGGTCCAGAAACATTTTCCGCACCTCCTCAATTCGTTCTACTGGCTAGAAGCATCACCGAAGGAGATGCTCTCGTGAAGACGCGAGAAGCGATCATCAGACGTGGCGTGCCGCCAGTACGTCCAGAAAATCCAAACTCAAATATCAGAGATGGTTTTTTCTATGGAGTAGCTCCATGGGACGGGTTGAGCGCTGCGATACGAGTGGGAAATGTCACCTTGACTCGACAGTTCCTGCTCCAGACCGGCGATGTGAAACCACGTTACCAAGACTTGTTGCTGGCACTGGCGCGATGGTCTGGAGAGCCTGAAATCATCAGCATGATTGAAGAGCGCTTCCCAAAAGCAGGATCTTGGCCATCTCAAAATCAGCCAGCTACACGAGAGATAGAAGAAGACGATGCCTTACGTCTGCTTCTCCCGCGCATCCAAGCGGCTCCAACACGACAACCGTCGAATGACGGTGTGTGGACAATGGCGGTTTTAGCGGCACCGGATGCAGCTAATCAGGGAGCCCTTCTGGAGGTCACGGCTTCTAGTGAAAAAGGCTGGAAAGTCGTAGACCGAAATGAAGTCTCTAAGGCCCTAAACGAAGCGCAGATCACAGGTCTATGGGAAAATGGGGAACTTCGTCTTGCCGAACTTGGAGACCGCATGGCTGCCGATCTTCTATTACTCGTATCCCTCATAGAGAGTCCCAATATTAAACTCATTCGGATCGAAGCGGTGGACGTGGCGACCGGCCTTGCTGTAATGCGCGAGCATATTGATCGTGACACCTTCGACCCCAAGAAAGCGATTGCCCCCTTACTCTCTCGTATCCGCACCGCGTTTCTCAATTCCAAGGCAGGCGGAAGACCCAAGGCAATCACCATGTTACCATTTACTGTGAGTAGTGATGTGGCCAACTCCAGATCAATGACAGGTCTGTTCCGTGCAGCAGTCAATGCCGAGGTCGACGCGACTCCCGGCCTTCTCGCTGTTGGTATGAACCAGATTCAAGCCATCGCCAACGAGCAAAAACTAGGAGGTCAGGAAAACCTCTGGGCAGCCGCATTCACACTTGAAGGCGGAGTGTCCTCACTGGCAGATGACAAGATCTCACTTACGCTTCGACTTCGATCACTGAGCAATAAAGGTGATGAGACCATCGACTCCACCGAACAAGGTAATGCCAATGAACTTCCTGCCATCGCAGCTCGGGCATGGAAGAAGCTGAGTTTATCAGACCTTTTCGGAGCTAAAGTTGCACAGAATACATTGCCAGATCGTAAGCAATCCTTGGCTGAAGCTGAGCGATTGCTGCGTGAAGGCGAGTGGCTGATGAAATCTGGATCATTCGAAGAGGCTCTTCCCCTTTTCGAACGAGCGCACCTCCTCGGCGCGGATTTCAAGCGCCTTGTGCCCTTACACCTGAAGACACTTCTGTCCATAAGCTACCTAAGAAAAGGCCCTAATCTCAGCTCGGTAGAAACCGATATCACAGAGCATGTGCTCTCATTATATTATCAGGAACAACTTTTAAACAACCTTAAGCCGATTCGAGACCTACTGGATCAAGCTACCTACTACCAGTCACTATACGGTGAAGCTTCATTGGTTTCTGGTGTTACGGAATTTTGGGAAATTGTAAGATTCCTCTCGTTTATTCGCGCGTCCATTCCGAAAGTTCTACCACCAGATGCGGACAAACAGGAGATCTTGGACTTCGGCATCACCCTTGACCAATATACAGCCGCATATTTCCGCATTCGCGCCACGATGAAGCGGCCAACGATGGCTCCTTTGAAAACATTCCTGCCACGTGATGGATCTCTTTCGGCAGCGATGCTTCAGCGCAATCCAGAATTATTGAAGGGGTGGGTCAGCATATTCCTCGTCTCATCCGCGACAGAGGCCAAAGGTGGACGTGATTATGAATACAAGGAAATGTTCGGTCCTCTATTCTCGCAAAACACACAAGGGATTTCACTGTGGTATGGAAAAACACAACTCCTTGCGAATGAGATTATGGGTCGAATGGACGAATATCGTGGCAAGCATCGGGAGCTAAGAGAGGCTGAACTCGACTATGTCCGCTTAAGGGAGGATAAGCACTCGGCTGCTGGCAGGGCATTCGCCAAAGCCTGTACCAAGCTAAGTCGCCATGACTATTATAGCCTTCCAACATGGCTCGACGAGTACAGATTACAACGATACGGGGCGGCAAATTTGTTAGATCGAGGGTCCTTCACACCTCCACTTTACTCCGATTCAATGCTCGCATCACTAGCCCAAGAACCCCTGGCTAGCCAGGACGCTGTCTTTCGCCTCGGATATCGTAAGACAATTCAGAGGCTCGTGGAAATTGAGCAAGGGTCGGCTGCGGAAGCTAAAAAAACGCTTAGCATTAATAATCCCAAGTCAGAATACGACCGCCTCGCTGAGAAGGCATCGAAGTCCACCAACTCCCAAGCCGCCATAAACCGCCTGAGCGGAGGAGTTCTGCTCTGGGAACGTATTTATGGGCAGCCAATGTACGATCATCTTTTTCAACGGTGGAAGCGTCTATACCTGCCGGACGACAAGGCGTCGCCGAGTAGTGATCTTAATGCGCGACTACTGGTTGATCTACGTAAAATAGATAAATCAATGCCGGGGGTTTTCAAGTTGCCGACGATTGACAAGGTTAAAGGAAGCCAGATTTGGTTGCATTACCAGCCATACGAAAAACAACCTTTTGCGATGAGTAATGGATCGGGCACAATCTCAATTCCTCACCGTCGGCAGCCGTGGCTTGTTGGGATTGAGTGCTCCTCCGGTGAGGTGACGACACAAGTGAATCTAGCACGATCTCCAGGTCTTGATCCGGGAGCCGCCGCATCGAACTCAATAAGTAGCTTTAATGGTAATGATGGGTTTATCGCTCAGACCGAAGACCTACTTTTAACCGATGTAGTTTGGCCAGGCATGAATTACAATACTGCGCCTATTCGCGAAGTAAGTGTCCTGATTAACAAGCGTGACGGGAGTATCATCCCCATGGATTCGCTTATCGTCATCGGATCTCCTGACGATTTGATAACCAATCGAGACCAGTCAGTCGGTGCCGTGGCACTTGGTAAAAACTTTTTTTGCCTCCAGAAAACTAGTGATCCGAAGGCCAGTTACAGCTCCAACGACGAGGTTCCTTACCAGCTCGTTCGAGTTGCCTCTACGGGTAAAGTGACTGCCATCACCAAGTATGGGCGCAGGCCACAGATGACTCCATTTGATCCTTCAGATCGCTACCCAAAGATGATCTTTCGCGATGGCAGTCGACTACTTGTCATTCATGACTGGAATCACGTCGGACGCTACAACCCCATAAATGACTCCTGGGAAATGGACGTTCGTGAAGAGAGCAAGAAAAAAGGCAATGCAAAAGCGCTAGTGAATTCTGACTTTAGAAGTCATAACTTCCCTCATCATAACATTGAAAAACATGACGGAACCCCACTCCTCACCATCGACTCACAGACAACGTTTCCTGACAAGTTGTCGCTCGTAAATCAGGGTGGTTCTGAACATCGCATCAAAATTCAATTAGAAATCCCCGACAACTTTCTTAATCAGCCAGTTTTCACAGATCCCATTCTGACCAATGGAACATCAGGAAGCATGACGGGGAAATGGTGGACCTATGCACAGAGAATGGGAAGTGATGCTTATCATATCGTCGTTCTCAATCAGACGAAGGACGATCTAATTCTAGGGCTTCAAATTGGGCCAGGTGTCGGTTGGCTCCCAGGCAAACGAACAGGAGTCTTCCTACCTCTTATTTGGGCATTGCCCAAAGAGGATTTGCGCACCGCGTGGAAATCTGAAATCGAGGCAATCAAAGGAAACTAGCAATGATGAAAATTACTGCCCGATTTACATCTCATACATCTCAAAGCTTGGTGTCCAAGCCCTTTCGCCAACGAGGTCCTGATACCTTCTCTTTGCCCGTGGACATCTCCTAACTCTTTAGTAACCGAAATTGAACTATCACTGATGATGCATCATAATACGAATATCGCGTGCGCGCCTAATATAGTGCTGCCATGTCATGCTGGGAAATCTCGGTTCATTCATTTGCCACGACATCTCATCGTGATTTTTGCCCTCGCCCTGATATCCACATGTGTCGCCGCAGAGGTTCAATTCATCTCAACTACGCCGGAAAACACGAGCGTTCCCGAGAACTCGCCGATCCCCGGCGATTCTACCTATTGGAACTGGCTACCGAAGGAAGGCAATGGAGGAATATTTGAATCAACGGGGGATCCCGAACGCAACGCCCCACCACTGGTCATGTGGATCGACGGCTTGGAAGCAAAGACCGACTACGAGGTGTTCGGTTACTTCTGGGCACCCGGATTCAGTGAGGAGAACAAGAATCCAAAGCCGCATCACTGGCCGGCTCGGTTTGGACTAGGAATGGCGTCGCTGACGACGTTTGGCGGGAAACACTCGGAGCGGATCCCGTGGATCATCAGCCCGGGAGCAAAAATCAGTGAAGTTCACGGCGTTTCGGCAACCGTCGAGGAGGACAAGCCGCTGGATCTCGGCGATAGCAAACTCACTACAGCGAACGGCGATACCCGCCTGATTCGTGCCCGGATTGGAGTTTCCCGCACCGATGCCGAGGGACGGTTGCCGGTGTTTATCGACGACTTTCCCGATAGCATCCACTGTGGAAAAACACGCATCGATGGTGTGGCGGTCAGAAAAGCTGCAAAAGACAGTAAGCCATCGGCCGGAGGCGGTGGGACGCAGGCACTGCATTTTGCGCTGCGTGCACGGGATCGGCTGAGCGCCGAGAGAGAAATTGCTGCAGGAGTTGATGTTAATGCACTAGATGCTGACTCGCTATCGCCACTATTCCATCCTGCCCTCTTTGGTGATCTTGAGATGGTGAAGGTTTTGTTGAAAGCCGGAGCAGATCCTAATATCGAGGGTCAATCGATTCTGGTTTTGACGGCAGCGGCTTCCACTGGTGATGCCGAAATGGTGAAGTTGTTATTGGAGGCGGGCGCTGATGTCCCTACCGGGAAAATCGAACCCGTTCCGTGGATGGCTGATGACATTGATCAAAGTCATCTACACCCAGCAATCGCAGCGATTCGAATCGGGTCGCTTGCTACATTGAAGCGGATCTTGGAAAAATGCCCTGATCTTGATTTGGAAGCGCTTGGGCTGAAGTATGACGAGGAAAATAGGCATGAAAACTATTCCACCTCTTTGTTTCTTGTCGAGGAGGCAATGGCTATGGAGCACGATGAACTTGCTGCATTCCTGATTAATCGAGGCTGTACCTTGCGCGAGAAGCGTTTCGACCTTATGACTCGAAGTGTTACCGAGGGTGAATTATTGGCGAAGTCCAGGGAAGCACTTCTCAGACGAGGCGAGTCACCTGTGGATTTGATTGATCAAGATTACCATTTTGGCACTCAATTTTATTCAGTTAAACCTTGGGACGCTCTAAGTGCTGCGGTGAGAGTTGGTAATGTCAGATTATCGCAAAGGTTTTTGCCACTAGCTGCCGAGGTGAATGAAACCCAGCAACTATGTCTTCTCGCACTGGCCAGATGGTCAGGTGAACCTGTAATTCTTAAAATGCTCAATGAGCAGTTTCCCGATCTGAATTCCCATTGGAAATCAGAAAAGACAACTTCGCCTGAGAATCATCAAGATGAATCGCTGCGTCTTCTATTGCCCCGCACCAAACCGATTCCTGTTCGCCCGGCTTCGGACGATGGAGAATGGACGCTCGCTGTGGTGTCGGCACCGGAGGCCAGCGGTCAGGCGGCGATGATCGAAGTCACAGCGGCTGACGTTAATGGCTGGAAAGTTGTGGATCGTCAGGAAGTTGAAACCACCCTTCGAGAAAAGCAGATTGGCAATGTATGGGGTAATGGAGAATACCGACTAGCAGAACTTGGAGACAGCATGTCAGCGGATTTGATATTATTGGCATCGCTCATTGAAAGTCCGGGAATTAAACTACTGCGCTTTGAAGCAGTGGATGTTGCAACAGGGCTTGCTGTATTACGGGAGCATGTCGAGCATGATGCTTTTGACCCTGAGAAATCGGTTAAGCCACTTCTTGATCGTGTTCGTTCCGCTTTTCTTACGACACGTGAAGGAGGACGGCCCAAGGCGGTTACCATGTTGCCGTTTAGTGTTAGCGACAAGATTGCGAATGCTGAATCCCGCGCCGATCTTTTCAGATCAGCGATTCATGCTGAAGTAGATGCCAGCCCGGGTGTGATGGCTGTTGGCATGGATCAGATTGAGGTGATCGCAGCTGAGCAAACACTTGGAGTGAAGGACGGTTTTTGGGCAGCGGCGTTTACGCTCGAAGGTGGCGTCAGCAGTTTGGAGGATGATCGTATATCGCTCACTCTTCGCTTACGGTCGCTTGATGATGGGGAAAATGAGACTCTGGACATGACAGAGGAGGGCCGCATCGATCAGATTCCTGCTCTTGCTGCACGTGCATGGAGTAAGCTCGCCGATTCCGAATTGTTCGGCGGACAAGAGGCAAGGAAAATTAAACCAAATGACAAGCAGGCAAATGCTGAAGCTGAGCGTCTTCTGCGGGAGGCTGAGTGGCTGACTAAATCGGAGATGGCCTCGGATGCTCTGCCTCTTCTCGAACGGGCGGAACTTCTGGGAGCAGAGCCGGAACGTCTTGTGAGCACTCACCTGCAAGCATTACTATTGAAGGCTTCACTAACGAAAGCACGTAAGAGTATTGATAACCAGATCGTCGAACACGTGCCTGGCCTTGCATATCAGGATCGATTGTTCTTGCAGCTGAATTCAGCCAAAAAGTTGCTCGATAAGGCGGCTTACTATCAATCCCGTTTCGGTGCGACATCAGTTCACTGGAAGAGTTCTGATTTCTGGGATATATTGAGGTATCTATCTTTCTTTAGGGCATCGATACCAAAAGTTTTGCCGAATTGGGTGTCGCAGGAAAAGGTTCGCGACTTTGGTTCCCAACTGGATAGCTACTCAGCGGAATTTTTTCGTATCCGTGCCTTGATGAAGCGACCGACATTGGGACTGTCCAGCAAGCCTTTTACTGTTTCCCATACGGCAGCTATGCTTCGACGTAATCCCGAATTACTAAAAGGTTGGGTTACGATGTTGCTCGCCTCTTCATCTTTCGATATGGATTATGACACTAGGCACAATTCAATGTTTTCCGAATTTTTCGGGATGTCTATTATGAATAGATCTGATTTTTCCAGGCGCGAGGAATCACAGTCGTATGGGAAAACAAGTCTTTTGGCAAATGAGCTTGTCCAAACCATGGATCAATATCGAGGTAAGTGTCGCGATCTTAGGTTGGCTGAGATAGGCTTTATTCTCTCCAAAGATGATGAACGTGCTACGGCTGCAAGGAAATATGCCATGCAGGTGGCAAAACTAAATCGCAGAGACTACTATAGTCTACCTTTCTGGATGTATGATTATCGTAGCTCATATTTTGGGACATCCGTGTTGCTTGATAGCAAGACTCGATCGGCAATCCAGCGCGATGAGGAATCGATGTTGGCATCACTAGTGCAAGAGCCCAGAGGTAACCTTGATTTTACAGCCCGCACTGATTATCAAGCGGTTATTCGTGTATTGGTGGGTTTGGAGGAAAGGTCTGTCGGTGAAGTTAATCGCTACATTAAAGTTAATAGTACGTGGGGTAAGTTTGACTCACTTGCAGAAGTTGCAGCCAAGGCTTCGAATCCTCGTGCTGACTTGGATCGATTGAAAGGAGGCGTATTTCTTTGGGAACGCATCTTCGGTCGTCCGATTTATGATGAGCTCTCAAAAAAATGGGATCGTCTATATTTACCTGATGAAGATGAAAAATCCGACAACGGACTGGAAGCACGCTTGCTTACCGACTTGCGTGCCATTGATAACTTCAGACCAGGTGATTTTATTTTGCCGATGGTTGATAGCAAAAGGCGCGATAAGGTTTGGGTTTATTATCGGCCTTACGAGAAAGAAGGATTGCAGCGAGATGGAGACAATTATCCTCGTCCACATTTAAGGCAGCCTTGGCTTGTCGGTGTTGACTGTGCCTCGGGTAAGATTGTGACGTCCGTGAATCTCTCACAAGCCCCCACGCTTGACCCTGGTGATTCAGCAGTGAATTCCATGGAACGCATGGAAGAAATCGATGCGTTTATGGTGCAGACGGATGAAACGATCCTGACCCACGTGACCTGGTCAGGTATGGATCATAATAACGCCAAGCGTAAGAAGGCTACAGTGCTGATTGGAAAGGAGGATGGTGAAATTGTGCCGCTAGATCCGCCGACCTTGGTTACAGCTGGTGATGATCTGGCGGCCCATTATTTTCAATCAACTGGAGCAGTTGCAATTGGGGATGAATTCTTCTGTCTGGAGTTTGCCGGTGATCCGGATTCACGCCGCAGACATGTATCCAGAGACCCTTTCAATATCAACCGGATAAGTTCGACAGGCGAAGTGTCCCGCATCACGGAGTATGGACGTCGCCCTGAATTGACACCATTTGATCCAGCGGACCGGGCTCCGAAGATGATCCTTCGTGATGGCAATCAGCTATTGGTCATACACGATGATGATTATGTCGGTCGCTATAATCCAAAAGACAAAACCTGGAAAATGGACGACAAGCCGAGCAAAGAGCAGCATAAGTTTTTGCTTAATAAAGGCGGAAAAGAATATAGAAATCTTATTTTTCCCCAACATGTTCTGGTGGGTGTAGGACAGCGCCCACGTCTCTTCGTTGATCATGAGAAAAATTTTCCTGATAAGTTGGCGATCAAATTATCCAATGGGAAAAGTTTTCGTGTGCCTGTAGAACTGGAGTTTCCCGATGACTTCGAAGATCAAATTATTTTCGCTGATTTAGTCAAGAGAAGAGAGAAGAGCGGCATTAACGGGTACCGATTTTACGGAGTAGGGTACGATACATATGCAAACAGGAAAGATGCTGATATTTATCGCATCGTGGTGATCGGTCAGACAGATAAAGACCTGATTCTAGCTCTCCAGATAGGCTCGGGATTCCCATGGCTTGTCGGCAAACGTGCTGGAGATTACCTGCCTCTACTCTGGGCATTGCCGAAGGAACAGATCTTTACCGCTGCGACTCCCCATATCGAGCGTTTGACCAAATAGCGGGATCGCGCGTCGATATCGTCAATAGTGTCCACTTCTGCCCTTTTTCTCCCCATTCATCGCGCTAGTTCACCGAGTCACTCCAAGCCTTGGACGTTCACATCCTTGAACATGAACTTGTTGTCGCTGAGACGCAGTGGCTTGCCGCTGGTGGTGGTGATATTCTTGAGGATGACTTCCCGGGTAATCACGTATGGAAACTTTTGTTTGTAGTCTCCATTGCTGAATTTCGGGTTGAAGTTGTTGAAGATCACTGGGCCTTTGCCACTCTTGGATGGCTTACCATCATCGATCGACAAGCCGTCAATCAGCAGGCGATCTGGCATATAGCAGGTGTAACCGAAGTCGTGCTGACCGTCGTTGGAACCATCGAGAATAGTGCCTCCATTCTGAGGCACAAAACGACAATTACGGATCGTAATATCGCCCTTCCATGTGCTGCCATAGTCTGGACGCAAACCAATGAAGCGTCTGCTCTGAACGGTGCTGTTTTCGATCAGGAAATTACCAAAGCCCGTCAATAAAACACCCATATGACCAATGGTTGAATTGCGGATCGAGGCGTTCGTGACTCCTTGGTGAGCGTCAAAGCGCGACAGCTTGCAGCCGTCATACAGGAGGTTCTTGCAGAAGTTGGTGCCAATGATACCCCAGCGACTGCGGTCCATGATGTCGTTAGCTTGCGTGACATTCACCAAGGCGATATTTAGCGCTCTTGAGAGTGAAATATCATAGGACCCCATTGGCACCCGTTTGCCTGCCGAGCCGATTTTGTAATACGTCTTGTGACCTGTGAGGATGGTGTTTTTGACCACCACATTTGCGCAATCAGTGACCTTGATGAAGCCACCGTATGGTGGGCCATCTTTCCCCTCCCCTGTAATCAGGTGCTGCAGATCTTCGACGACGACATTCGAACGCCGGATTGCGATACCTCGGGCATGGTAAGCGGTGGACTCGGTAGAGTTGGCAATGGTGGTGAAGATGCCTCCACGTAAAATCAGCGTCGACTCATCCACCGGCATCGCCACCAAGTTGGTCAATTTCTTGAAGTCCCAGATGATCGGCGTATTCGGGTTCACGTTACCGCGTTCATCCACGAGGAAGGCGTCTGTTTGCGGCGACCCATTGTTCTGGTTCAGTCCGCGGCGGATGAAGCGCCTGATGCTGGTGTCAGTAGCTGTGACCACACAGGGACCAGGTAAATTCGCGTTGATTCGAGTCTGCCCCACAGAGAGAGAGTCAATGCCTTTCAGTTTGATGGGCTTTAGGTCCGATCCAACACGGAAAACATCCGCTTTGTGGTTCTCGAGTTTCGTATCATCGATGATGAAACGTGCTTTACCAAAATCGGTGCTGGTGCGGATCGAGATCGTGCGATCTGCGCCACCAATGTAGTAGCTTGCGCCGTCTTTAACCTTGACTAACAGCCCATGCTTATTGGCGTATTCATGCGCCTTTTCCAAGGCTTCGAAGTCGTCTGTCTTGCCATCCCCCTTGGCTCCAAAATCTTCGTAATTTACGAACTTGGTGGCAGCGTGAGCATTTCCGCACGCGATTAGGCAAACGCTCACTAGGAGCCGTAAGGCAGTTGGAGTAAAACGAAACATGGCAATGTGGCGACCAGCAACGACTGGGGCATTTTTATATACCCATGAACCTTGTTTACCCTTTCAGTATATCCCACCAAAGCGATGGACGTATCACCCGTTTGAGCGGCATAAGTGGTTCTATAAATTGCCGAGCAGGCGCTAAAGTTTATGAGAGCCATGCATCCAGCTGGCTGCGTACGGCTTAGCTTATTCGTTAACCACTCAAGCCACCTGGAAGGATGGCTCTCCATAGATTCGGGACAGTATCCGCTTACTTTCGCCACACAAGGACGCCTGCTGGTGGGAGTTTTTTTTCGCCCGTCAGGATCGTCGCGTCAGGTGGGATCGGGATATCAATGATCTGGTCGGTGTAGTTGACGGCCGTCCACAAACCCTGGCGGTAGTGAGCAAAGACGTAGGGAGGGAGATCAAATGGGAGATCACCGACAACCGAGCCATACAGGTGACGGAGTAAGTCATATTCCAACGTCCAGTCATCAGACCAGGCACCGACATAGGTAACGCTACCTTGCGTGGCCTTACGATGAAGAATCGCCGACTTGCCTTGATAAAACTGATCTTCGAAATCTCCCCATGAGGTAGTTCCCTCAAAAGGATCAATCACAGTGCCCCAAATGTGCCATGAGTAGGACTTACCATTGAAGGATATCTTGCCGGGCAGGTTGCTTGGTAAGTGATCGTAGTAGTGGATTTCACCACCGATCAGCTTCCAAATCGGCTCTTGGATTTTAGCTTCCCAGAGGTGGCCCTTTTCGTCTTTTAAACCAGAGCGGGTGGTAATGATCAGATGTCCGCCGGCATTCGCGTAGCTGTCCAATTTGCCGATCAGTTCCTTGCTCATCATTTGATAGGACGGCACGACGAGGAAAGGAATGTGTTCGGGATCCAGTTCGTCGCTCTCACCGAAGAATTCAACATCCACCCCCATGCGTTTGAGGTTTTGGTAATAGGTGTAGATGTGCTGCCAAGTGTCCCAGTCTTGGTGATGTTTGTAGTTTTCTATGTCGATGATGTTGCGGTTGCTCCATAGAATGCCGGTGCGTGATTTTTCGATGAAGGGATCGGTGGCTCCAGGCTGTAGTTGATCTTCGATCTGATTGATCTCCTTCACCGCCTTGACGAAATCCTTACCGCCGTGGCTCACGCTCACCCCATCGGTTTGCATAATGCCGTGATGAAATTGTTCGACACCAAATAATGGTTGGCGGAAGCGATAGGTGCAGACAAATCGGTCGCCCATGGCGAAGGCATGCCAAACCCACATGCGGACCGCGCCGGGCAATGGCATGGAATTGAATTTTCCCCAGTTGATTTGGCTGGGCTGTAATTCCATGATGCCCATATAGCCGCTGACCGATTTTGTGAGGTCGGCTGAAAGCGCGTATTCCATCCCGCTGCCAAGTCGATGCGCCAAGGTGTCGCCCGACGAGTTCATACGGTTGTGGCTGAGATACATGGTGCGCGAAGCAAAATCCAAGGTGTCTCGCGTGAGGAATGGGTTCACGTTTTTCAGCCCTTTATAATAGGCGTAGTTGGTCGTGATCCACTGGCTGCCATCGCCATGTTTTCGGACGATATTGGCTTGGTCATCGAGGTCGCGGGCGATTTCGAGAGACGTGTAGGTTTCGAAATCGAGTCGTGCGTGCGGGTTGCCGCCGGGAAGGTTGATCTGCTCGAAGTTGTTGTGGGTGAAACTCCAGAACGAGGCACCCCATGCCTCATTGAGTTTATCGATCGTGCCGTATTTCTCTTTCAGATAATCGACAAAAGCTTTGTGCGCGGATGGGCTGTAATCGGCACCGCCTTGAATATGCGGTTCATTACTGATCTGCCATCCCCAAACGCGTTTATCTTTGCTGTAGCGTTCGGCAAGCTTGGTGGCGATACGTGCGACATTTTCGCGATAGATAGGATTGGCAAGTGAGCCCGTGAGACGAGAGCCAGTGTGTTTGTTGCGTCTCCCATCGCTGTTCATTATCAGCACCTCAGGGTGTTTGGTCGCCAGCCATGCGGGGATGCACGGCGATGGCGTGCTCATGATGACTTTCAGGTTGTTATCTGCCGCGAGCTGAACCGCCTTGTCCAGCCACGCGAAATCATACTTCCCCTCCTCGGGTTCGAGTCGAGCCCATGAGAACTCGGCGTAATGAATGAAGTCGAATCCAAGTTCCGCGACGCGTTTGATGTCGCGTTCCCATTGATCTTCGGGCCAGTGCTCCGGGTAATAATAAACGCCGAAGTGGGTGCCTTTTTCCGGGAAGAACTTCGCTTCGTCGGCATGGGCTAGGCTCTGAAAACTCAGGGCAGCTACGAAAATGAAAGTGAGGTATTTTGCAGGATTCATGGCGGGCGTGATCATGTCGACATCGCAATAATAGAGGCGTAATTTCCGGAACCTTGGTGATTGCTGGATCAATCCATCTTCACAAGCGTATCTGCGAATGCTTTGCCTATTTGAGCGAAGAATTTGGCGGAGCCGTAGTAGTGAAAGCCTTGGTTAGACTTGCCTTTCGCCAACAACCACTTGTCGTCTTCGGTCAATGCCTTGTCCATGGCTGCGTCTACCTCTGCTCTAAGCTCAGTTTCCGCTGCCTTGCGTGCATCTCCTTCCATCTTTTTGATCTCTTGGCCTCGCTTGTGGAAGGCCTTCTTAACCTCATTAGCCTTAAGCTCCACGGCGTCGATCTCAGCGGGCCAATAGTTATGGGTGAACACTGCGGCAACATTACCCTTGAACTCGTCCATCTCTGCCGGAGCGGCCATGGCGTTGCGGAAACCGATGGCATTATCACTTACTTCCTCACCACCTACTCCAAGCACACCGATGACGAAAGGCAACTTGGGTGCATTGAGGTCTTTGCGGACATCGCGAATGAAGCAGGCCAATAGACGACTGTATTCGGAGTAGTCTTTGCCGCTTTTCTTACCCTGCTTCGGATCCGTGCGAGGGTAAGATCCGACCATGTCATTGAAGCCCTGGAACCAGACAAAGCCTGCTAGCTCGTAGCCATCCTTGGCATTGTAATCCGGATAAACAGCCTTGGGATCGGCAAGGACTTCCTTCACGTGCTCGATCAATAAGTTGTAATAACGACCGGCTTTTTCTTTATTTTTCTCGTCATCGAGTTCGCCTGCACTAGGTGGACGAAAATCGACCATCAGGCTTTTACCGCCCCAGGCATCTTTGATCAGTAGAATCGGTTCGCCCTGATGTTCATGCATGGTGATGCCGAACGTGAACTCAGGGCCGATCTTACCGGTGCCGACGTGATGCTGGCTGCCGTATCCAGCGGTCAACTGTCCGGATTTCTTACCAACCGGATCACCGGAAAAGTTACCGTAAGAATACGCGATCCATACATCGTCCAGAACCACGGCCTTGCCATCCGCTCCGACCATTTTATCGTGGAGCGCTTTGGTCTTGGGATCCTTGGCTACTGCTGGAAAGGTGCTGGTCTGGGCGTGCCCTTCCATGTTCGACTGACCGCAGAGGATGTAAACCTTGAGAGGTTTGGCCTGCGCCAGAGTTGTCAATGCGGCAACGGCCAAAAGGCCTAGTAAGCGGGTTGTATGATTAAGCATAGGGTTCATGGATGGCGTTAGATAACAATTAATACGTCGTCTGGCGATTAAGTCTTCCATTGAAAAATGAGGTCCTCAATAGGCGATCGACTCCGCTGGGTGCCGTGACTCCATCACCGTCTCCGGCCCCCTCACCTTACTGAAGCCCTGCATCTGGAAACGCTCGCGAGCCATCTCGTCGACGACGACACAAGTTCCCTTACCTTCGGTTCGGGCACGCCGGTAGACCTCTTGCAGGCGAGGCTTAATTTTCGCAACCTCCCGAGCTGCCTTTTCTGGCTGATAGCTACCATTCATCTCACAGGCGATGTTGATGATTCCTCCCGCATTGATTAGATAATCCGGCGCGTAGAGGATGTCACCTTGCTGTAACTCCTCAGTGGCTTTGGCATCGCGCAACTGATTGTTAGCAGCACCGGCGATGATGGAGACTTTCAGGCGATTCAATGTTTCCACACTGACTGTCGCTCCGAGGGCACAGGGCGCGTAGATGTCTACCTCCGCATCGTAAACCTTATCCGGAGAAACCGCTGTTGCACCGAACTCCTGCTCGCAAATCTCCACCGCCGGCCGGTTGATGTCGCTGACGAACAATTGCGCACCACTCTGATGAAGCATGGAGCAAAGATGGTAACCAACGTGCCCCACCCCCTGGATGAGCACACGGATTCCTTTCAGGCTGTCACACTGAAGACGCTCGGCAACGCTTGCCTCAATACCTAAGAAGACACCACGTGCGGTGTGCGGCGAAGGATCGCCGCTGGTTTCTTTCAGGCCGAAGATACATTCGGTCTCCTTTCGGATCTCAGACATATCATCACAGGAAGTCCCGACGTCCTCGGCAGTGAAATACCGACCCTCCAGTTTGGACACTGCACGACCAAAGGCTCTCATCAACTCGCTGCGTTGATACTTGGAAAAATCAGGCGCCAGAATCACCGCCTTGCCACCGCCGAATGGCAGCTCCGCCATGGCGTTCTTGAACGTCATACCGCGCGAAAGTCGCAGCACATCGGTGACCGCTGCCACGTCATTTTCGTATTTCCAAAGCCGGGTTCCTCCGACGCCGGGACCGCGAAAGGTATTGTGCACGGCAATCAAAGCTCGAAGGCCAGTCTGCTCGTCGCAGGCGAGCAGAACCTCCTCATGATTATCGAAATCAGCAAGTGAGCAGACGATACGGGAGAAATCTCCACAGTTTAAGTTCAGTTTCATCGGATTAAGATTTATACAAATATCAGTCGCTGAAAAACCTGGAGGGAAAACCGGAGACCCACCATAATTCAACGTCTTAATTAAATATATACCCGCTTGAATTTTATTTGTCTTCGGAGTTTCATTCAGCATATTCTGTCGAAAAAACACAAATTTTAAAATATGGACCTCCGATTGGAACTCTTGAAAAGCGCCCCACCCGCCGAAGCGATGGAACAGTTGTTCGAGGGATTAAAAGACGTTATGTTCAGCATCAAGGATCCGCAAGGTCGCTACCTTTCAGCCAACCGAGCGTTCCTCCTGCGGGTCGGGCTTTCGGAGCGCAAGGAAATCATCGGCAAGACCAGCCGGGAACTTTTTCCAACCACCATTGCGATGGGTTTCGAGCGACAGGACAGGGAAATCCTGGAGGGAAGAAATTTCATCTCCAACCTGCTGGAAGTGGTGACCAATCCCGATCGCACCTTGGGATGGTATATCACCGACAAGGTTCCTTTGCGCGATCATCGCCATCAAAGCATCGCCATTGCATCGACCACGAGAGATCTAAAAATCCGTGCTGAGGATGATTCGGAAATGGCGCGTATCGTCAAGTTTGTGAGTGTCATGAACCAGCAATTCAGCGAACCAATCAGGATTTCCAAATTGGCTAAATTGAGTGGGATGTCGCTGGTGAAGCTTGAACGAAGGATGCGAGCGATCATGTCCACCTCCCCGCGTCAGTTGCTGACGCGCATCCGTGTGGAGGCAGCCTGCGAAGAGCTGCGATCTACTAGCAAGCAATTCTGCGAGATTGCCTTGGACTGTGGCTTCTGCGATCAACCGACATTCTGCCGCCAGTTCAAAAACCTCACCGGCATGACCGCTGGAAACTACCGCCGTCAAGCGGAGATCAGATGACACGTTACCGCCAAAAACTCTTTTCGCCTTCGCCTACAATGTCCTCGGCATTTCCATCGCCGAGCGAGTGCCCTACCCACTCACCACCATCCTACTCATACCGCTTTTGAATAAAAACATGACTATTCGCCGCGCACAAGTAACTCTCGACAAATACCAAAATTGGTAATCACTTGGCCATCGCGTGCCGCGCAGCGGTTCTACGCGACGCGTCAGATCAGTACCAAGATTTGGTATTAGGTCTTCCTACCATGTCCCACAAAAGCACCGAAATGGCATTTCCTGAGCCTGGCCGCGTTTGTTTCACGCAGCTTTTCCAGATCGTCATGCACTGGGCAGGGCTCACCTACCCCGCACCAGCCAGGACCGAAAGGACATTGGGGTGAGTCACGGTGCCCCTCGAAAACTTCAACCACATCGTAGATCGTAATTTTCGATGGATCCCGGGCGAGTCGGTATCCCCCGCCTGGCCCCCGCGTTCCAATGACAAAACCCTCCTGTGACAGGACCGTCAGCACCTTGCCCACCAATGCCTGGGAAAGGTTTCGCTGTTCCGAAATCTGCCGAGAACTGAGCTGAACGCCCTCTCGATGATTTTCCGCAAGCGCACTGATCGCCGCCACAGCGGTTCCACTCATTTTTCCATATCCAAACATTTTACTGAAAGCTTCTCACCGCCAACAACATGAGGGGGCGGCTTCTTACGGTCGAGCAGCTTTTCAGAACAAAAGAAACATTTTTCTCTTTTATTTAGAAACGGCATCTTACCGGTTTCAAAGAAAATATGCCTTTTCGCCGCGCACAATTTGTTCCCGCTTGAGCCATTCCGTAATCGCTCGCGTCAGATCAATACCAAGATTTGGTATCATACAAAGAGAACGATCCCAGGGCATCAATTTCCCGAGCCTCTTTCCACCGCTTTGCTCCGCCGCCTGGGACAATGGCTACGGGTGGCACCCTTTCCAATCGCCGGACGTTTGAGCTCACAACGCATTTTCCACCACCAGAAGGCGGTAATGAAAACCCAAAGAACGGCGGCGTAGGTAAAATGTGAAATGCGGACTTTCGCCACGAAGTCGGAACTCAGCCGTGTAGCAGCGGTAAGCAGCACGAGCCCCCAGACCACATGGAACCAACGCATGGGAGAAGTCAAAAGATCGTGACGGTCGTTGTGACCGAAGATCACGCGTGTGCCGACGACAAACATAAGCAACCCTGCCCCTCCGATGAATGCCAGATGCATTACTCCGATCCTCAGGTGAGGAAAAACTGCCACAAGTATCCATCCGGATGCAACACATGGTATGACGAGGCGCAGTGCCAGACCAAGGCCATTCGCCCTGCCAAACGGAACAATGCCTGGGACGCAGAGAAAAAGATATGAGGTGAAGACAACAACCCGCAGGATCATTCCGGCACGCACGTTTAGCCATGCTTCCAACGCAAAGCTAGCAACCATAAGAACCCCGACAAAAGCCGATATGGAAAACTCACGGACCCAGCCATTGGGGAACGTGGCACTCTCATCGAACGCATGCAGAGATTTCTTCCCAAAAAACCGGGGTAGCAAATAGGGTGCGACACCGAGGATGGGAAGCCATAGAAGCCCTTGAAAATAGATGAGCCGTAGGAAGGAATACGTCTCCACCGAATAGCCGATCGTGGAGAACTGGCTGAGCATGATGCCTGCAATACCAGCCCCACCTATACCAAGAGCAACAAGCGGAAACCCTGGCGGAGGGATGTCCTGACGACCATAGAGCACGCGGAAAAGCAAACTTGCGAGTATTCCGAGAAGCCACACCCCGGCGAGGAGATCGGCAACGGCAATCCTGTTCAAAGCGAGACAGCACATCGTCGTCAGAGCGCTGACCAAGAACGTGACCAGCTCCATTGCAGTCCAAGGTTTGTTTCCGAGAAGTCTTGGTCCGGCGGTGCCGAGGAAACCCGTAATAAAACTGCCACCGAAACCGATGACCATCCAACGCGCATGTGCTTCCAGCGGATAGTAGGAAAGCCACCCCTTGAAGAATGCCGGCCAGAGCAATACACCGATGAGCGATGCGAGAATGCCGAGTGGAAAAAACAACCGAAACGGCTCGGTAAGCAAGCGGCTATTTACGGCCTTTGGGGGATTCATTGCATCAAATTGTGACAGGTGAGAACACGGGGACTCAATTCGATTTCCGCACATCCGTGATCGCCTTGCGCAGCGCCGCGACCATTTCGGCCGGAGCCGTGCCAAGACCTTCCTGCTTGTGGGCGATCTCTCCCGTGGAGGTAAGTAGGGTGATCATGTTCGAGTGCGCGAAATCATTGTTCTCCAGTTTACGGAAACGTGTTCCGATCGCGACCGAAAGCTCGAGAACCGCCTCATCATTCCCTACCAAGCCTGTCCATCGGGACTGGTCGACATTTCTCTCTTTGAAAAACGCGGTCATTTTTCCAGGGGTATCCCGTTCGGGATCGATAGAAACGAAAACGATTTGCACCGCTTCCCTTTCCTCCTCGGAAAGCTCCCGCTCGATAGCCATCAGATCCGCGACAAGACGCGGGCAGGCGTACTGGCAACTCGCATAACCCATGGTGAGAAGCACTGGCTTGCCCTTAAAATCGGAGAGGCTGAGCTCTTTCCCCTGTTGGCTGGTCCATTTGGCATCAAGCTGATAGACCGATCCAGCAGCCTCCGCAGAGGATTCTTTTTCGGCACAACACGATGGCTTTTCTTCAGCGCTTGCAGCAATGGTAATTATTAAGGATAGGAATATGGCAGAGATTTTCATGGGGTGGGTTTGGTGGGTTCGGCATCCCGCGCTCCGCGAAAGCCGAGGTTCGATGTCGTGTAGTTTCCTTCGAGACTTGAGCGGAAGGCATAGCGCATGAAGGCAGCGTAGTCGGCCACGTTGGTGGCATTGACAGCACCTCCGGCACAGAAAAGGGCGCGGTCGAGCGAGGAATCGCTGCGGGAGGCGCCGGTGACCATCTGGTTGTTGAAATCCTCGACCCACTCCCAGACCAAGCCATGCATCCCCGACACGCCACGGATATCCTTTTCCATGGTAGAGACATCTGGAAGGCGATCCGGAGTCGGTTTCCCATACCATTCGAGAATGCGTTTAAGATAGGCGGGATCCTTGCTCGCATCGACACGGGTGGCATCCGCTCGCGCGGCAAATTCCCATTCATCCTCGCGTGGCAACCGCTTACCCTGCGACTTCAAATAAGCACGAGCAGCAAACCAGGAAACCCGCACAACCGGGGCTTCGGGCGGAGCCGTTTCACCCAACTCCAGATCCCCTGCCCAATGGCTCAAATATCCCTGATCAACGAAAAGCTTGCCGGCATTCGAGCGCCGCCATTTCGGATGTTCGCGGACAAATCCGAGAAATTCCGAATTGGTGACAGGCCGACGATCTATCAGAAAAGGGGCGACTCTGCGGGGCTTGGAGATTTCTCCGAACATCGGCACATACTCCCCACCCTCGGCCCTCGCCATATCGGGCGGGATCTCACCGGCAATAGCCACGCCGATGAGCAGGAAAAGGAGGAGGACTGTAAATTTCATGATCGGTTATTTCTTCGCAGCGCGGACTTTTGCAACCTGCTCAGGGGTCACTTCCTTTCCGGAGTTTTCCCATTTCGAATACACATAGGTGAGAACATTGGCTACGCTCTCATCGTCTAGTCCGAGAGTCGGCATCACGCTGTTGAACTTGTTGCCGTTGACTGTCACTTCGCCTTGCAGGCCGTTAAGGACGGTATCGATCGCACGATCCACGTCAGCATTGAGGTAGTCAGAATTTGCCAGCGGCGGGAAGGCGGCGGGAACGCCGGTGCCCGTCGGCATATGGCAGGCGGCGCAGTTGCGGTCATAGATGGCCTGTCCAGCGGTGATACGTTCGGCTAGGTTGGTGGCCACTGCCGCGGACTTGCTATCGTTGGGAATCGTCTGGATCGCACTACCCTCAGGGAGGTAAACCTCATCCTTTTTCTGTCCGGAGAAAACCATTAGATCACCTTCCCCGTCCGCGTTGAGGATGGCGAGGGCCCCTTTGTTGAACGCCCGGAAGATCGAGTGATCAACGAGGATGAAGTCGCCGTTGGTATCGAGTTTCAACTCACAGATCGTGGAACCCCCTGCCGGAACCAAGGTAGTCTGGACGTTTTCCTGGAAGCGCGATCCGCCTTCCTGATAAACGCGGTCGAAGATCTCGCCGATCACGTGAAAGGACGATACCAGATTCGGACCGCCGTTGCCGACATAGAGGCGAACCGTCTCGCCTACACTGGCCTTTAGTGCTTTTTCTCCGGTCGTCGATCCGACCGCTCCGTTGAAAACCACGTAATCGGGATTTTCTTCCAGTGCCTTCTCCATGTTGAAACCCTGAAGTCCGGGCTCCCCGTATTTTCCAGAGGTATAAAAGTCCCCTTGGACGACATAGAATTCCTTGTCCACTTTCGCCATACCTTCCTTCGGCTCGACAAGAATCAGTCCATACATGCCGTTGGCGATGTGCATTCCGACCGGCGCAGTGGCGCAGTGGTAGATGAAAAGACCTGGGTTAAGAGCCTTGAAGGAGAAATTCGTTTGGTGCCCGGGAGCGGTGAATGTCGCCTTCGCTCCACCACCCGGACCGGTCACCGCGTGCAGATCGATGTTGTGCGGCATCTTGCTCGACGGGTGATTCTTGAGTGTGAAATCGACAACATCATTCTGGCGGACACGGATGAACTTACCTGGGACGCTGCCGCCAAAAGTCCAGAACGTGTAATCGACACCATCCGCCATGCGTTTCACCACCTCGGTGATCTCCAACTCCACCTTCACATTGGTCGGGTGCTTGCGGGTGATCGGAGGTGGGACGTTTGGCGCATCAGTAAGAACCGCGATCTCCTCTCCCTCGAGAGGAACGTCTTCAGATTCCACGGCCGGGGTCGGCGGGGTGGAAATGGTAGACTGACCCCGCGCGATCAGGGGTAGAACGAGGGTGGCAATCAAGAGTAAAAGAAGGGTTTGTTTCATGGCTTTGTGAGTTAACGACCAACTACCTGTGTCGGCCTTCTCTATATCATCATGCCCATTCACGTGAAATTACAAGAATAAACTACATTTATTTCTTTTATCTTCAGGTCTTAGCAGTTTTGACATCAGCTTCAAATCCACAATGACCAGAAAGTCGTCCATGACTACCTTTAAGCACGAATGACTCTGGCTAAGTCTCTGAAAAACTCTGTGACGGCTGAAACAATCGCTTTTAGAATGAGGGCGTAGTGATGCTCCTCCGACAGTAAGGTGCAGAGACGCACCTTCGCATCAAAATGTCCCTTCGTTATGGCAAGCGGCAGAAACGTTGATTTTTTCGCTTAGGGGTTCCTAGTTTGATTCATCGGCGCATACCGCGGCCTACTTCTTCCAATGATCATTTACCTTCTCGTTTTTCTCTCAGGGCTTTGTGCTCTAATCTATCAGGTTTTATGGATGAAGCAGCTGGGCTTGTTGTTCGGCAACACATCACATGCTGCCGGAGCCACCTTGGCAGCCTTCTTCGCGGGTTTGGCCGTGGGCAGTTATTACTGGGGAAAGCGCTCAGCTAAATGCAGAAATCCGCTTCGCATCTATGCAGGTTTGGAGCTTGGGATTGCTATCACAGCACTTCTCTACTTCGTGGTGATAAAGGGCTATCACGTCATTTATCCTCAGGTCTATCAAAGCGTGCATTCGGAAGCCTGGCTCTTATTGATCAAATTCCTCTTGGCGCTGGTGCTGATTTTCCCACCGGCTTTTTGCATGGGCGGAACCATCCCAGTCATCGGACAACATACCATCCGCATCCAGTCGAAGTTCGGATCAACCTCGGCATTGCTTTATGGAGTCAATACACTCGGAGCCACCCTCGGAGCCTTGCTGGCCGGGTTTTTCATGCCGATTTGGTTCGGTTTTCGGCTCACTTGTTTCACCGCCATGGGAATCACCCTAATCGTCGCGGTTCTGGCCTTTCTGGTTTCCAGATCGCCTTCGTCATCTCAGGTGGGTGTGACCACACCCCATGAAAAAAATAAAGATAAAACATCGTCCACTGAGAAGGAATTGGTGGACGACGAGAAACGCCAAGCGAACAAGCTCCCACTTTCGGTAATTTGTTTTATTTCAGGGTTTGGAGTGCTGGCACTCGAGGTGCTTTGGACGCGGATGTTTGCCCTGGTCTTGGAAAACTCCGTCTACACCTTTGCTGCGATTCTCGTCGTGGTGTTGTGTTGTCTTGCCGTCGGTTCTTTGGTCAGCTCCTTGCTTGCCCGGAGGAAGTGGTCGCCAAGCTTGATTCTCACGATCTTGCTCGGCCTCAGCGGTATTTCCATTGCTCTGACGCCCACCGTTTTTATGGAAGTGACTGATTCCTTCCAGTTCCTGGCGGTCAAGGCGACCTGGGGCGATTACGTGTATTTGATCTTCAAAAAATGCGCGCTGACCATCGGTCCGCCGGCTTTATTACTGGGCACGGTTTTTCCCTACCTGTTGAAAACCATGGAACCATTCACCACCTCACCTGGTAGGAGTCTGGGGCGACTCGCAACGATCAACACCCTTGGCGCCATCCTCGGTTCCTTGGTCTGTGCGTTTTTCTTTCTTGAACTCTTTGGCATGTGGCGCTCGATGCAGATCATCGGCGCTATCTACCTTGTCATGGCGGTTGGTATGCCGACGGTTCGTGGCCGCGTTAGTGTTGTGGTCAAGTGCGTCAGCGTTACCGCCCTTGTGCTCTTGTTCACTGCACTCAATCCGGCGCAACTACCAGTGACCGGCGCACTCTCGGATCGCGAGGGTGACGAGACTCTGCAAACATGGGAAGGAAGCGATTGCACGGTTTCCGTAGTCCGCGGCAAGGATGGGCTTTCCATCAAAATCAACTCCGACTACGGCTTGGGTTCGACGGGAAATCGTATCCGCCAAGCATCTCAGGCAGAAATTCCACTGATGCTCAAACCCGATGCGAAATCGATCTTTTTTCTAGGCATGGGAACGGGAATCAGTGCTGGCGCGGCTCTGTCGAATCGGTTTCCAGAGGTAGAACGAGTGGTGACTTGTGAGCTATCCCCTCACGTCATCGAAGCCTCCAAAAAGTATATGACCGATGTGAATGGGGTCGACCTCACCAACGGTCTGTTTACCGATCCACGCTCCACGATTCTGACGGAAGATGGCCGCCACTATCTGATGGCCACCGAAGAGAAATTCGATATCATCGACGCAGATCTATTTGTTCCTTATCGCTCAGGTGCCGGCAGTCTTTACACCAAAGAACATTTTGAGAGTGTGAACAATCGACTCAAGCCGGACGGAATTTTCGTCCAATGGTTGCCTGCCTATCAGGTGACGGATTTTGAATTCCACGTCATCGGCCGGACAATGCTGGAGGTGTTCGACCAGGTTTCAATCTGGCGCTGTGACTTTGCTCCATTCGATGAAGTGATTGGCTTCGTCGGTCACAAGGGAGGAGCACCGCTGGCTGCTTGCGATATCGATGACGCAAACGTAAAACTGGCTTTCGCCGCAAGTAATGGGCAACAAAATATTTACTCCACACTCAACCCACAAACAGCTCTGCTCTATTATGGAGGAAACATCACCGCTTCGAAGGAGACGTTCGCAGAGTATCCAATCAACACAGATGACAAGCCGGTGATCGAATACTTGGCTCCGAGATATTATAGGAACAAGGGCGAGGAAAAAATGCCATGGTTTGTGGGGCCGTACCTTCTCAAGTTCATCAAAAGCCTGCAAGAAAACTGCCCTCCGGACAAGGATCCCTTGTTGGTCAATCGCACGCCCGCCAATCGACGCTTACCCCTGGCAGGAAGCGCCTACCAAGAAACGCTGCTATGGTCCCAATTCAATAACAACGAAGAAGCCCAGAAGAGCTGGCAGCGGTTCATCGATGAGTGGCTAGATCGGTAGCGCAATATTTCTCAATTTTCGCATCTACCAAGCTCATGATCGAAGCCATCCGTTCCCACCGTCCAGGGTTTCCAAAAGTTGATCTGTCCTCATCTCTCACCACCTTCTCACGAAGGTAGCTACTTTTGTGAAAAAGTGGCAGGGTGCGCGCAACCAGTCTGAAAAAGAATCGAACAACGCAGATATTGCGAGGAAGTGGCGAGAGATAAGACATCCTAAAGCGAAAGCTAGATGAGGAACCATGAGTGTCATAAATTACTTCTTCTCTAAAAAACATGGAAAATTGGACTGACCCCTTCTTTCAAGTTGCTTCTTCTCTAAAAAACATGGAAAATTGGACTGACCCCTTCTTTCAAGTTTGGAAAATTGGACTGACCCCTTCTTTCAAGTTGGAGCTAATTGGATAGCAATCAGTGATTGCTTATCGAAGTCCAACGGCACTACTTCACCTCGACCGTGTGGTTCTTCGTCAAGCCATCGAGCATCAGGGTGAGGATCGTGCTCGACATGGTGTAATTGGGCACACCGATCCCCTCTCCGGTCACTGAATTGTAATTCTCGTTGATTCCATGAACGATGGCGTTGGCAACGGTCTTGTCGGTGATTTCTGCCGCCAACTCCTTGTGACCATAATTGTGTAGCCCCTTGGCAATCTGATAATTGGTCGACGGCCAGACATCTCCCCGCCAGAATCCGCTGGCGCGCCAACGCTTGTCGGTGCGGTCGACCGTCGGTATGGGGAGCGGTGTGTTCCATGCATCACCTGCGAGGACTTCGGCCATTCGTTTCGCCATGGCGGGCGTCGGCACACCGGCCGTCAATGGGATCCAGCTGCCGATGGTCGCTACGGGAATTTTCTCCAAAGTATCGCGTTTCAAGGACAGGAAGGTTCCTGCCTCTTCGTCCCACATGTGTTCGCGCATCGCACGCTCGGCTTTATCAATGCGCACTTTGCGGCGGGCTGCCATCGCCTCGTCACCCATCATTTTGGCAAGCCGCATCAAACATTTTTCGCCCATGATCAAATAGGCGCTATTCGCTGTGACCAAGGTATCTCCATACCACTCCCCTTCCTTGGGTCCTTTGCGGGTTGGATGCTTGGTCATTTTCAGATCGTCCATGTTGCACTCGTAATCGAATGTCTCCCAACGAGCGTGCTGAATGTCACCGGTATACGCACCTACCGAGCACAACCCGATGTTGGTGACGTCGCGCTCTCTCCAATACCAATCGTGGAATTTCTCAAGCCTCGGAAGACATTGCTTCACCAACTCCTTGTCGCCGTTCCGCTTGAACACACGCTCGACGCCCCATGCCAAAATCGGAATTTGAGAAAACTGGCGCACTTCCTGTGGAGATGTCTTGATCGATACCGTCACCATGTCATGAGCGTAGTCCGGCATACGTGCATTCCACCGATCTTGAAAATCCCAGTAGTTCTGAAAAATCTCGCGGATCAACGCTTCTTTGCCAGGCAAAATACTCAGGATATCAACGACAAACATCGTATCCCATATCCACTGACCTTTGTAATAGGGACCACCCGCATAGACCCAATGATTTTTGAACGGGGGCATGGGCGCGAGAATTTTCTCCAACACACATTTACCGACCACCGTCTTGGTCAAATCAAAGACCACGTCGCTTGATGTCTTGAACAGCTTACGGATTTCATCGTCCGATATGCCACTGAACGGCCCCGGTGGATAAGGCTTGTTATCGTTACCAAAGCAAAGAGAATTCAACCCGGAGTATGCCACCAAGCCCGCGCCTGCCGACTTGATAAATCTACGCCGTTTCATGATGTTTGCATGAGTAGCAGCTTTCCCGAATGCATCAAGTACAGAATCTTGTAACGGACTGTGCGATTCCAAACCCGCATCGACAGATGGCGTCGCCCACATCGGGCAGATTTTCTAAGCATTTTCCCTACTGACTTATAGCTTTCGCAGCAGTAGAATACATTGCTCAAAACTTTTTTCCTCTAATACAAAATGAAAATCCCAACCGCCTTCCCTATGAAAAGCCCGTTCCGAAATTCTGTCGCATTCGTCTTGATCGCTTTCGCCTCCTTGGCCCACGCGGAAGAGAAAGTTTACAATCTCACCATTGACTATGAGGAAATGAACCTCAGCGGCAAGCCGGTGAAATCCATCACTGTGAACGGCGGCATTCCAGCTCCGACCCTGCGTTTTACTGAGGGCGACACCGCCGTCATGCACGTCCGCAATGAGATGGACGTGCCAACCTCGATCCACTGGCACGGGCTGCTCGTCCCGCCCAGCATGGACGGCGTCCCCGCCATTTCCTTCCCGCCCATCGCTCCCAAAACCACCTTTACCTACCGTTTCCCGATCCGCCAGAAAGGCACCTACTGGTATCATTCCCATAGCGCTCTCCAGGAGCAGCGTGGCCTCTACGGCTCCATTGTCATCACCCCAAAAGCCCGCGACAGAGAGGCGCACAAAGACCACGTGGTGGTGCTCTCCGACTGGACCGAGCGCGATCCCCATCAAGTCATGCGGTTGCTGCGACGCGGCTCCGAATACATGGGTGTGCAGAAAAAATCCGCGCAGAGCCTGCTCGGCGCATTCAAGACCGACAAGTTCGCCGAGTTCTGGAAGCGCGAGGCCATGCGCATGCCGCCCATGGATCTCGCCGATGTCGCCTACGACGCGTTTCTCACCAACGGCAAGCAGGAGGAAACCCTCGCCGCAAAACCCGGCGAGACGATACGCCTGCGTGTGATCGACGGATCAGCCACGACCTTTTTCCACATGCAGTGGGCTGGCGGACCGGTCACGATCGTCGCCGCCGACGGCCAGCCTGTGGAGCCCGTCGTCTGGAAAAAACCGCTGCTCATCGGCGTGGCGGAGACCTACGATGTGTTGGTGAAAGTCCCGGCGGAAGGCTCGTGGGAATTCCGCTCCACCGCCCACGACGGCTCCGGCCACACCTCGCTGTGGATCGGCTCCGGCGAGCGCCATCCCGCTCCCGACATGGCCAAGCCCTACCTTTACGATACGATGGACATGTTCAGTTGGAAAAACCTGTTCGCGCTCACGCCCGCCGGAACCATGGGCATGCCCGACCGCGAGGTGGATGCGGGGAAATTCGACCAACCCGGCATGAACATGAAAATGTCCGACATGATGAAGGACAAGAGGGACGACGGCGGCAACACCACCGGCACCGTCTATCATGGCGAGCTGATGCATGGTGACATGGCCGGGATGGAAATGACCCAAGGAGACGGGATGAAAGGCATGAAACCGATGAAAGGCATGGGCGGAGGCGGAGCCACCGAGAATCCACCGCGCTGGTATGATTTCCTCCTCCGCGAGGACACCGGGCGCTACACACGCCTCGCCGATGACGGCATGATGTCAAAGGAACGCCCGTGGAATCCGTATAAGAAACTCCGCGCCGTGAAGGACACCAGCCTTCCTGCGGACGCGCCCCGCCGCGTCTTCCGCCTCACCCTGGACGGCAGCATGGCGGACTACGTCTGGTCCATCAACAACCAGCCGCTTTCCCCGAACGACAACCTCCACATCAAGGAGGGAGAGGTCGTCCGTTTCATCATGATCAACCGCACGATGATGCATCATCCGATGCACCTTCACGGCCACTTTTTCCGCGTGATCAATGGCCAGGGGAAACGCTCGCCGCTCAAGCATACCGTCAGCGTCCCGCCGATGATGACCACGGTGTTCGAGTTCGAGGCGAACGAGGTGGGCGATTGGTTTTTCCACTGCCACCTCCTCTACCACATGGACAGCGGAATGGCACGCGTCGTGAAATACGACAGCTACCAGGCCGACCAGGCGACGGTCGATGCGAAGGACGACTTCCTCTACCACGATCCCTTCAAGCTTTACGCGACGATTGATATCCTTAGCAACGAGACGCAGGGAAGCATCTATTTTCGTAACCTCCTTAATACAGTCGCACTTAATTATGAGGCAGGCTGGGACGGAGTCGAGAGTGTCGAATGGGAAGCGGATCTCGTTTACCAAAGATACATCAATCGCTTCACTTCGGTCTATGCCGGCGTGTATGGCGAAGGCAACGACCAGGAAATCGACAAGGAAAGGCTCATCGCCGGGGTCAACTATTTGCTTCCGATGAATATACAATCTTCACTCTGGATTGATTCCGATGGCGGAGCCCGCGTCGGCCTGATGCGCGAGCTGATGCTCACCCCGCGTCTCGGCATCTTCGGAGAGGCCGAATACGACACCCGCGAAAAATGGTCCTACCAAGCTGGCGCGTCCTATCTGCTCACGGAGAACCTATCCGCCAAAGCCTTGTGGGACACCAAGTATGGGGTCGGCGCCGGGATCACCTTGAGATACTGAGTTTATGGGTTCTGAAAACGAAAAATCAGCTGACTATAAAAAGGGCAGCCTCTCCCTATCCGGAGCCGTGGCAATGGGCACCGGAGTGATGATCGGCGCGGGGATTTTCGCCCTTACCGGACAGATCGCCGAGCTAGGGGGCACTTGGTTTCCCCTCGCCTTTCTGCTTGCTGCCGTGGTCGCGGGATTCAGCGCCTACACCTACGTGAAAATGTCGGACGCCTATCCCTCGGCGGGAGGCATCGCGATGTTTCTCAAGAAGGCCTATTCGAGATCGACGATCACCGGCGCCAGCGCGTTGCTGATGTTTTTCTCAATGGTCATCAACCAGAGTCTCGTCGCCCGTACCTTCGCGACCTACGTGCTCCAGCCCTTTGGCGGAAGTCCGGGCTGGTGGTGGATTCCGGCGCTCGGCGTCGCGCTGTTGCTGTTCGCTTTTTTGGTGAATGTCCTTGGCAACAAGTTCATCGAGAGCTTTTCGTTCATCACCGCTTTCATCAAAATCGCCGGCTTGTTGGTTCTCGCCGGCGGCGGCTTGTGGGCTTCGGGGCTGGAATTCAAAAGTGTGACCGTGAGTCCGCCGGAAACCGGTTTCGTGAGCTTCCTCGGCGCGATTGCTCTCGGCATTCTCGCTTATAAAGGCTTCACCACGATCACCAACAGCGGCGGCGAGATCAAGGATCCGCACAAGAACGTCGGGCGGGCCATCGTCATCGCTATCATCATCTGCGTGGTTCTCTACATGCTGGTCTCGCTCGCTGTCGGTGGGAACCTGACCATCGGGGAAATCGTCCGAGCGAAGGACTACTCGCTGGCCGAGGCCTCCCGTCCCGCCTTTGGCAAATGGGGGCTCTGGACGACCGTTGGCTTCGCCATCGTCGCGACCGTTTCCGGCGTGATGGCGAGCATTTTTGCAGTCTCACGCATGCTGGCGATGCTGACCGAGATGAAACTCGTCCCGCACAAGCACTTCGGCATGCCCGGTGATCTCCAGAAGCATACCTTGGTTTACACGGTGGTGATCGCGATGCTGCTCACTATCTTTTTCGACCTCAGCCGTATCGCCTCGCTTGGGGCTGTGTTTTACATCATCATGGACATCATAGTCCACTGGGGTGTCCTCAGGCACCTGCGCGAGGAGGTGGAGGCGAAGGCGTGGATTCTGATCACCGCGATCATCCTCGATGTGATCGTCCTCGGCGCGTTCCTATGGGTGAAATGGCAATCGGACATCCTGGTCATCTGGGCATCGGCCATCGGCTTGATTCTCATCTTCCTCGGCGAGCGCTTGTTCCTCCGAAAAATCGCCCGCGACCCAGACTCCGGACTAACGGAGGGCGCGAAAGAGTAATACTCACTCTTGGTATTGATCTGACGCGTCGCGTAGAACCGCTGCGCGGCACGCGATGGGCAAGTGATTACTAATTTTGGTATTTGTCGAGAGTTACTTGTGCGCGGCGAATAGTCATTTTTTTATCCAAAAGCGGTATTAATCAACTATCGACTGAGCGTAAATCTCTATGGAGGAATTCAGAATGGTCGGCGCGAGCAGGAATTCAGCCTTCCAAGCACGCACGAGGTCTTCGCTAATGATGGCAATTTACTTGATGAGGAGACGGCAATAAAGGTGATGAAGAAGGTTGCTGCCGAATCCAGAGATCATTCGCCGGCACTCACACAACTTTCTCCTGAGAGTTCGACATCGACGGTGACATGGGTGAAGTCGTGATCATCCAGCAGTTGCCTGATTCGATGTTTCACCTGCAGGATCCCATCGCGGTCCGAATTGGCATTCATCACGACGTGGGTTGTGAGAACATGGCTTTCCCCATCGAGTGACCAGACGTGGGTGTGATGAGTTTCGGTGACTCCGGGCAGTCCGTTGACATTCTTTTCAAATTCGGCGAGATCGAAGGATTCCGGGGTAGTTTGGAGAAAGACCTTGGCGACGTTTTTTAAATTCCTTCCGACATTCCAGAGAACGAACAGCGCGATCAGGATCGACAGGATGGGATCGATGATCGGCAGGTCCCAGATCGTCATCACACCAGCACCGATCAGAACGGCAACCCATCCGAGGACGTCTTCGATCAAGTGCCAGCTGACCACTTTTTCGGTGAGCGAGCTGCCTTTTCTGACGCGTAGGACCGCGGCACCGTTGAAGAGGATGCCCACAACGGCGAGCGCGATCATGCCGTGGGCATTGACCGGTTCCGGATTCAACAAGCGCTGGAAAGACTGCCAGAGGATGAAGCTCAAGCCTGCCACGAGGACAAGGCCAGTGATGAGGCCGCCGAGCAGTCGATAGCGTTTGAATCCGAAGGTATGCCGCGGAGTGCGGCCGCGCTCCGAGAGTTTCTCAAAATACCATGCCAGACCCAACGACGCGGTGTCACCCGCGTCGTGGATCGCATCGGTCAGGATGGCGATGCTGTTTGTCCACAGCCCACCGATGATCTCGATGATGGTGAAAGCGAAATTGAGGAAGAACGCGACTTTGAGATTGCCGCCACTTCTGTGCGAATGTCCGTGATCATGTGGCATAAGGAGTTTGTGAGATCCGACTTGGTCCAGATCGCAACCATCAGAGCTCAATGGTCGCAAGTTCGAGCATATTCAAAATCTTTCAAAGGCATCGTCATTGGAAGGTGTTGCGGTTGAAGCAACGCGAAGACCACTGGTAAGACCAAGCGTATCAGGAGTCGCCCCGGGAAGATCCGCGAAGTAGGCAATCAAATTCTTGATTCCGTCTCCATTGGTATCCGCGCATGGCCCGGCGGTCTCCGGATTGACGGCATCCGCACCGAACTCACCCTCCTGCCAAACAGAAAATGCAGTGACACTCCCCAGATCGTCAGCCACATCACCGTGAATGCAGGCTATCTTCCTAGCGGGTTTGACGAGAACCGCCCAGTCTTCCGTGGCATCGTCCGCCGGTGCCACGCCCAGTCCGACCACCCCACCACCAGTGACAGTGATGACTGACCCGTTTGAATAGCTACCATCACGAGGGTTGAACCAAGACACTGTAAAATCTCCGCTGGCAGTGCTCAGATCGAGCTGCAATTCACTGGTTCCAGCAGGACGATAAAGCGCATAAATCTCATTCGTTTTGGACAACATGTAAGCCTCGCCGACGGTCGCCGAAAGCCCCTCGCCTAAACCATTGCGAGTCGGTTGCATTTCCACCAAGGGAAGTCCCTCCATAAACTTTCGAATGTGCCGACACCAGTTGAAGGACGGCCCCATGATCGAGAAATCTTCAATCCGTTGATCGAAACCATGTCCGCCGCCGTCCTGCTGGATATACCACATGAAGCCATCGCCCCCAGCCATCAGGCACGGCCACATCTTCGCGTAGCGTCCCAGAGGATAGCCGTTCACATTGTCAGTCAGGTCGTTTTCAATCTTTTGCGGTTCGTCCCATGCCACGGTCCACGGCACGCCCGCCGATTTACTTTCTTCTACAAATCCATCAATGGTATCCCACATGGCATTGTTGCTCGTACTGCCTTGGATCGAAACGCTGTCGATATCGTTTTCGCCAAGGTGCTTGTTAAACTCGGAAGTATTCAAGCCGGCCCCACCCAGCTGAAAAGTCACTGGATGGTCATAAGGATCGATGGCTTTCAAATAGGCCATCTGTGTCCTGCGATCTGCCTCTTGCCAGGTCGTCTCCTCCATTAAGTTCCATTTCAGACCGTTGTAGTGACCAAAACGTGCCACCAACATACGGAAGTAGAGCTTACGTAAAGTCGGAAGAGCACTACTCCCATAGTAGGTTTTGTTGCCGTTTTCAGTCTCTGCCAAATGCCAGTGAAGAAAGATCCCTTTCGCCTGCGCGTGAGCGAGTGCGATGTCCCATTGGTCCAACTTGAGGATGTCATAGCGATCCTTCGCCGTGGTCGAATCCGGATGCATGAAGACATCTTTGCCATCTCCGCCGATGGTGTTACTCATCAGATAGAGGCAATTTCCACCTTCGCCAGCAATATAGTTAAGCGCACCAATCAATCCCCTCCCCGCACCGGAATCCCAGTCAGGATCACCCGATTGCCAGTCTGAAACATGGGCTGTAAACTCATGACCGATACCGATTGTGGTGTTCGTGAACCAACGATACCCCAGAATATTTTCAGGTATGCCCGGCCCGGTATATAGAAATGGCTGACCACTTCCTCCATAGGTCAGGTAGCGATGCCCGCGATTGGCCAGCATTCCCTTTTCTGGAGCACGGAAATCATCTCCGGATTTGTCGGAGGCAATAATGCTGAACGTTCCACTCAGTCCGTCATAAGCACCCACTGGCGATCCTGCGGCAGGATCGAGATCCACAGCCAGATCCGTTCCTTGTCTGAACGAGGTGACGTAACTCCAGTCCCCGGTTTCATCCGGGTTGAAATGCACACGCCAAATGCTTCCGCTATCCCCTCCGTTGCCATCACCCGCAAAGTAGCCGGGAACCAGGAGAACTTGCCCGCTTGGCCCGGTAAATTGCACGTTGAAGCGATAATCGAGAAAGGGATTGGACGTGGCCGTCTCCGAGGAGGCCGGTCCTGTCAGGTCAAGGCGTACCTCGTGCCATTGCATCAACTCGCCACCATTACCGAGCACCCGGATATCCTGATTGGTACCAGCATCGACCAGCACAAGTTCGGAGAAGGTTTGCGCTGACAGAACGGGAGCCGTCAGCAGCAACGTGACACAGACAAACAGTCTATGAAGAAATCCAACAGCACTCGAATTCATAAATCGAATGATGGCATTCCTATGCTCTAGGCTCAATTTCTTTCGCCCATTTCTCATACCAATACCAAATAACACTTGGCCTATACGCCGCGGGCATTCCCAGATAAAACCTGCCTTAACAGCCCCTTCACGTATATACCTTACCAGGTGCTGGTATCAGCCAGGATCGTAATTCTAAAATTCAAATCCCCAAGCTATCGCCGTCATCTCCTAAACGTCATCGCGCCTGCGAATGGTGATTCGTTTCATCCGTGCGCGATCGTTGGGGCTCTGACTTTCCACTTGTGGAAACTCTTTGAGCGCTTGGTGAACAATTCTGCGGTGATAGGAATTCAGCGGATTCAGCTTCACAGGGCGCCCGGTGTCGATCACACGCTGCGCTACCGTGCGGATTTTCTCGCTCATCTCACTCTCCCGCTGTTGTCGAAAACACCCTACATCCACCCGCACTCGAGGTGCATTCTCGTCCTGCTCTCGAAGTAGGCGGTTGACCAAATACTGGAGGTCATCGAGACGGTCACCATTTTTACCAATCAACAAAGCAGACTCGCTGCACTCCACTTGGAGGCCTAGTCCATCTGCAGCAGCATCTGGGTGAATCGTGGCTGAAAACCCAAGATAGCCAAGCATGGTATCGAGAGTTTTAGTGGCGGTTTTTAAGGTATCGGAATCAGACATGATGAAAGTTTGTTATGGTCGCGGATATGCTCCGTTCGTCAACAGATGACCAAAACACAGCCGCTCTCGCAAACATAAAGACAGGCGAATTTTTGAATAGTTGAAGTTGTGACCACAAATAACGACATCTCGTTGCAATGACGCCCCGCCTGACTACCTTGCCCCATGAGTGAATCATCCGTTCCTGTTGAACACGACGACCCAATTAACGCCCGAATTCTCGCAGTCTCCGAAGACAAGATCGGTGGTTTTACCGAGACGCCTTTTCAGGATATTGCGGAACAAGCTGGTCTCGAACTCGATGTAGTCATCGAGCGCATCCAAGCCATGCTCAAAGCCGGTGTGATCCGCCGCGTCCGCCAAACCCTGCTCGCCACCAAGTTGGCTTCCGGCGCACTAGTCGCATGGAAACTCCCCGACGAGAAGATCGACGATGCCTTCGCATTCATGTCGAATCACGACCCATTCTCAGGTCACGTCGTTCTACGCTCCACCGATCGCGAAATTTCAGGCTCGGACTATAAACTGTGGACCACCCTTAAAGTGCCGCAGGGCGAGTCCTTGGAAGAGCACGCCAACGTGCTGAAGCGCTTGGTGGGCGCCGATGACTTCCTTCTCATGCCTGCTCATGGTGTATTCGCTCTCGGCGTCGGTCACGTGCGCAGAAAATCACTGGAGATCGGCGCGCGCTACGATGAGCCAGCGCAAATGATGACCACCACACCTGCCGAGCTCAACGACGAGCAGTGGAACGTGCTGCTGGCTCTCAAGGGAGAACTCACCATCGATGAAGTTTGTGCCGACCCATGGAGCGGCCGCGCAGAACTCGCCGGTGTATCGTGCGAGAAGTTCTTCGAAATCGCCAAGCAACTCGATGCGAAAAAGGTCATTGGACGGTTTTCCACCTTCCTCGAGCACGTGAAGCCGTCTGAGAGCGGCAAGCGTGTCACTCGATTTAACGGATTATTCCACTGGAAAGTCCCCGTTGGCCGCGAAGAAGAAGCCGGTGCTGAAATTGGTCGTCACATGATCATGACCCACGCCTACTGGCGCGAGGGCGGGCCGCAGTTTGGTGGCGTCAACATTATGGGAGTTGTCCATGGCACGGAAAAACCAAAGGTGCTCGAACACAAAGCCGCCATCGACCAACACCTCGCAGAAGCAGGTATTCCCGTCGAATACACCAATGTGTTCTGGGGCGGACGCTCGGAGATCAAACCTTCGGAAATCTCACCCATCGTATATCGCGAGTGGCATGCCCAACACGCAGAGTGATTCCATGCATCCTGTTAAACTACTAGGCAAGCCGTATGTGCGCAATCTCCGTGGTGATGCCCTGCTTCAATGCGGCAGCCACGGTGGCACGCGCAGTGCGCAGCATCCAGCACCAGACATTCAGTGACTGGCGGCTCATCGTGGTCGACGATGGGTCGACTGACGACAGCGCAAACATCGTCGAGTCCATTGCAGCAATGGATCCGCGAATTCTCCTCATCCGCTCACCACATCTGGGCGTGGTTGGCGCGTCGCAGCGAGGCAATGAGGAAGCTCAAGGTGAATTCATCGCGAGAATGGACGCTGACGATGTGTCGCTACCGGACAGGTTTGCCGTTCAGCTAGCTGCTCTTCGCGCCGACAATGCGCTCGATGCCATATCGTGCTTGGTGCGTTTTGCTGGTGATACTAACAATGCCCGTGGCTACGCGCACCACGTCGAATGGACGAATCAACTAAACACCGTCGAACGGATCGCACTTAATCGCTTCATCGATCTCCCCGTCCCTCATCCGACCTTGATGTATCGACGCTCCTTGATCGAGCGCTGCGGCGGATACCGCGACGGTGAATTTCCCGAAGACTACGAAATGGTGCTGCGCTGGATCGATGGTGGTGCAAGAATCGGCAAGATCGACCAAGTGCTCTATGACTGGCACGATCCACCTACTCGTCTCTCCCGTAATGATCCTCGCTATGCGATGCAGGCATTCCACCAGTGCAAAGCCCCCTACTTGGCGAGGGCCATCGTTGCCTGTGGCGCGGGTGATCGTGAACTGTGGATTTGGGGTGCAGGCCGTCCAGCGAGAAAATGCGCAAGACCGCTTTTCACCGCATGGCGTCAACCGTCCGGATACGTTGACATCGACCCGACAAAGATTGGCCGCACACTTCATGGCTGCCCAGTCGTCTCATCGGATTCCCTCCCGCCAAAAGACAGTGCGGTGATTATTGCCTACGTCGGCACACGTGGCGCAGGAGAAAACATCCGACAAGACCTCGTCTCACGCGGATGGGTGGAAGGCATCGACTTTTGGATTGCGGCCTGATGATCCATGCCGCGTGACTGAAATTGAACACGCAGCCACACAGACCGACATCAACTTGATGTCAGTATTTAATTCTTGGTCATTCTTCCCCTGTAGCGGCCTTTGCAAGCGCCGTAGGGTGGTTCGCGCCGCACAGGTGACGGAGTCTCACCTTGGATGCTCATCGCACCACGGCGTTTACAAAAATGCCGCTACAGAAAGCAGGCTCTGGATTATGATCGAGGTTTTGGAGTTCGCAGCTTTCAAAGCTTTCTCTTGCCGCAGGATACAAGAGAATCGTAAGGTTCTGCATGATTGTCGAACGAGTGAAATATTTGATTTGGGCGGCTGACGTCGAGCGCGCCGCGGAGTTTTACACGAATTGTTTCGGTGCGACGGTCGAACGCAGTAATCCAGCAGTCACCGACTTGAAACTTGGCGATGCCACGATCGGCATCCACTCCGGCGGGGATGCAAAAGGCACGTGGACTGGGATTTCAATACAGGTCGCCGATGTCGTTTCCGCGGCCAAAGAGGTCGAGGCAGCTGGCGGCAAACTTTCCCGCCCCATCGCAACCGACGAAGGTGACGACTCCCCTCACCTCGCGATGTGCGTCGATACCGATGGCAATCAGTTCATGCTCACCAGAAAACGCTCATGAAAAAAGACCACACTACTGTAGGCGTCGTTGTTGGAGTGCTTGTTCTTCTCGCCGTTGCTGGGATGTTCTTATTCACCTCGAAATCGACCGTGATCGTTGCGCCATCACGTATTTCTGCATCTGCCACTCTCGTCGCCGCTGAAGAAACATCCGTCGACTCGCCTGCGGAATACACCACCACCGATCCATCGCCAGACGGCATCGGAAAAGTTTACCTCGGCCGCGAAATCTCCAAAGTCATGGGACATCCAGCCATAGGATGGTTGGAGCGCGACAGTCGCGAAGCTGAGGAGCAAGTCACCAAAGCCATCGAAGCCTTGGACCTCGATATCGACACAGTGATCGCCGACATCGGCGCCGGATCTGGCTACTACTCGTATCGTATTGCACCACTGCTTAACGAGGGCAAAGTCATCGCCGTCGACATTCAGCCGGAGATGTTGGAATTCCTCACCAAACAGAGTGCCGAACTCGGTATCACCAACGTCGACCCAGCTCTGGGTAAAGTCGATGATATTGGACTCGCTCCAGAATCCATCGATGCCGCATTGATGGTCGACGCCTACCACGAGTTCTCGCACCCGGCAGAAATGCTGCGTTCCATTCGCCTCGCGCTGCGCCCCGGCGGTAAAGTTTTCCTCCTCGAATATCGTGCCGAAGATCCTAAGGTGCCCATCAAGCCTCTTCACAAAATGACCGAGGCACAAGCCATCAAGGAATTTGAAGCTGCCGGTCTATCGTTCGTCGAGAACATCGACGTGCTCCCCTGGCAGCACCTTTTGATCTTCGAGAAACGCTAGTCGGTACGGCCGTCATGTATCGAGGACTGCTCTGGAAACCTTCCATAAAAACACTGCCCAGATTGAACCACGGATTTCTAGAGGGCAATGGAACGAAATTGAATTAAGCCGCAAAAAGGCACAAAAAGCGTATGAACATGTCCGATTCCCATAATGCGACCACCGGTCTCTTTGTACTGAAAGCTACAGTGCATTAAGCGCTGCAGAATGCCATTTACCTGCAAAGACAAGCATGAATGACGGTGAATAATTACCCACTCGACGACGCTCTTTGGAGGTAATGAAACTCTATAAACGACATTCCCCGGGCTCGCACAACACAACAACGGAAAAGGTTTTTCATTTTTCTGAATCCCCCCTCGCCACCGAAGCATAAGGGAAGAGACCATTGAATAACACACATAACAATTACATGTAACTGGACTTTTCTTCCAGACACTGCATACTGGGAGCGTTTCACACAACCCATCGTACCATCGATAACTCAAACGACAACAAGACACAGGCGAGCCACGAGTGGCCGATCGACAAATCTGTCCACCCCGACCGCATCGTCATTAAGATCGGCACCGGTGTGCTCACCGGCGACAACCGCGTGGTCCTCGACGAACCAGCTTTCCTCGAAATTGCCCGCGCCGTCGCACAATTGAAGAGCTTTGGCTACAAAGTCATCCTCGTATCCAGTGGTGCCGTCGGCGCAGGTCTGACCGAGTTCGGGCTGAAAGAGCGCCCCGATACCGTGGCAAAAACCCAAGCGTTCGCCGCAATCGGGCAGTCGAAGCTATTGTCACTCTACCGCAAACACCTCAGCGTGTGGGATCTTCACGTCGGGCAGATTCTCCTCACCTACAGTGATCTAAAGTCGGAGAAGCGCCGCGAACGTGTTCTGCGCACACTCGATGCCATGCTCGATATCGATGAAGTGATCCCCATCATCAACGAGAATGATACCGTTGCCCCCGAGCACGAAAAGTTCGACGGCAATGACATCGTGGCAGCAAACATCGCAGCACTATGCGGCGCACGTCAGTTATTGATGCTGACCACTGTGGACGGATTGCTCGCTCGCAATGCAGACGGAACCCAGAAACTGGTTCGCGAAGTCGTGGACGTCGAAGAAGCCATGGCTATGGTCGAGGAAAGCAAAGGAGCTATTTCGGTAGGTGGCATGCAGAGTAAACTAGAGGCTGTTGAGTTCGCCTTGAAACACGGTGTGGAAACCTTCATTGCCAACGGTAAATACGCCAGCCAGATACCAGCTCTGATCGACGGCGAATACAAAAAGCGCACACGATTCAAGCCCGATTTTGAACCTGAATTTAACGACTCGAAGCCACCAGAAATCAAACCACTCTACTAAAGATGAGCGAGATTGAACTTCAAATAAAGACCATGGCGGCAAATGCAAAGGTCGCCGCCCGCCGAGTCGCCACACTGGATACCGAGACCAAAAACGGCATCCTCCACGCTATCGCAGATGGTCTCGTCAACGCGACCGAATCCATCCTCGCTGCCAACGCGAAGGACATGGCAACCGCTAATCAAAACGATTTGAGCGACGCGATGAAAGACCGTCTGCTACTGACGCCTGAGCGCATTGTCAGCATTGCGGATGCCGTCCGGCAGATCGCTGCGCTACAAGACCCCGTTGGCGAGGTGATCGATGAGTTCACCGGTGCCGAAAATATTGCCATCAAAAAGGTGCGCTCACCTATCGGAGTCATTGGCATCATCTTTGAAAGCCGACCAAACGTCACCGTTGACGCTGCCGTGCTCTGCCTGAAATCCGGCAACGCGACGATTCTTCGCGGCGGACGAGAAGCGATTCACTCGAACACTGCACTCGCAAAAGCTCTGCAAGAAGCTGGTGCCGCCGCAGGCCTACCCGCCGACGCCATCCAACTCATCCCCTTTACCGACCGCGAGGCCGTTCCCGCTCTATGTCAGTGCGATGAATCCGTTGACCTTATCATCCCACGCGGTGGCAAAGGTCTAATCGAAGCCATCATTTCCTGCTCACGCGTTCCTGTCATCAAACATTTGGACGGCGTCTGCCACATCTACGTCGCCGCCTCTGCCAATCCTGAGATGGCCAAGGAAATCGTGGTCAATGCCAAGGCGCAACGTCCAGGCGTTTGCAACGCATTGGAAACCCTGCTCGTCGACCAAGCTGCCAGCTCTCAGCTTCCCGCTATTGCCAAAGCGCTTAGCGATGCTGGAGTTGAACTCCGGGTGGACGACAAAGCCAATGAAGCGATCGCTAGCGCTGCTCCCACCACCGCTGCATCAGACGAAGATTGGGACACGGAATACCTCGACCTGATTCTAAGTGTGAAAGTTGTCGACGGAGTCGACGCTGCCATCGATCACATCAACACTCATGGCTCGGGACACAGCGATTGCATCCTCACTGAAGATCCCGCAGAAGCGAAGCTCTTTATGGCTTCGGTCGATTCATCCACCGTCTATCATAACGCATCGACGCGATTCACTGATGGCGAGATGTTTGGCTTCGGCGCGGAAATCGGAATCTCCACGGACAAACTTCACGCCCGCGGACCAATGGCGCTGCCCGAACTCACGACGTATAAATACGAAGTGCATGGAACGGGACAGATTCGCAGCTAGGCGATTTCGAGTCTTGCGATAAAAAATCAACTTGAGCTAAGGGTTGACCAAGGCGCCCTCTATTGGCAAGTTTGTGAGCCTATCTTAGTTTGTTCAATTTCCCATGAAACCTCTCAAGCTCTCTGAAACTGTCTTCGATATTCAAGCCTTGTCCGATAGATACGGCATCGAGGGGGACATGGTTGAGGGGGGGGCGTTCGGCAACGGCCTGATCAATGACACCTTGGTTGCTGGATTCGTGTCCGGAGATGAAAAGAAACAACGCTACATCTTTCAACGCATTAACCACCATGTGTTTAAAGACCCCGTCAGCCTGATGCAAAACGTTGAGAGGGTTTGTGATCACATCCGTCAAAAGCTTTTTGAATCTCAATGCGACAATATCGAGCGCAAAGCTCTTACTCTCCTCCGAGATACCAGTGATGGTGCCACACTGGTTCGCGACACCAAAGGAAACTTCTGGCGCGCCTACAATTTCATCGAGAATTCCACTAGCTTCGATACCGTCGAAAATGTAGAGCAGGCCTACGAAGCGGCGAAGAAGTTCGGTGAGTTTCAACGTCTACTTGAAGATCTCAAGGGCGAGCGCTTAGTCGAAACCATCCCGGATTTCCACAACACTCCGAAACGTTTTGAGGTCTTTGAAAAAGCCGTTGCCGAAGACGTCGTAGGAAGAGTTGCCGATTGCCAGGAAGAAATCGACTTCGTTCTGTCACAACGTGAGATGGTCTCCAAGCTCCTTAATCTTCACCATCAGGGACTCATCCCTGAAAGGATTATCCACAACGATACCAAGCTGGGTAACGTCCTCCTCTGCGATAAATCGAATCGCGGCCTTTGTGTTGTAGACTTGGACACCGTGATGCCAGGCCTCGCTCTCTACGATTTCGGCGACCTCGTTCGCACCTGTGTTTCTCCAGGGCACGAGAATGATCGCGACCCATTCAACCAGGATGTCCGTATTCCCATGTTTCGCGCGCTCGTCGATGGCTACCTCAGCGAAGTCGCCGATGTCCTCACGGAAACGGAGATTGAAAACCTCGCATTCGCCGGCCGACTCATTACCTTCGAGGTCGGTCTGCGCTTTCTCACCGACCACCTTCAAAACGACATCTACTTCGGCTCGAAACGTCCGAACCACAACCTTGAGCGGAGCCGCACTCAGTTCGCTCTCGCTCGTATCATCGAAGAAAAAGACCTAGAGCTATCGGCAATTGTCAGTACAGCCGCGAAACAGTTCCGCTCGGCTCAGGCGATCTAGGCGTCGCGTCGATCGTTCAGCGCGCGCATCAGAGTCAGTGGGTCTGCGTGCTCAAGCCCACCTCCGGCAGGCATTCCTTGCGCTAGTCTCGTCACTTTGACCGACTTTCTACCAAGCATCTCCGCAAGGTAGTGCCCTGTCGCCTCGCCCTCCACATCGGAGCCTAATGCGAGGATAACCTCCTCCACATTGTCGCTGATAATCCGCTCGTTCAACCCATCGATACGGATGTCTTCCGGGGCAACGTTTTCCAGCGGTGAAAGCCTGCCGCCTAGAACGTGATAGCGCCCTTTGAACTGTCCGGTGCGTTCGATAGACAGCACGTCTGTAGGCTGCTCAACGACACACAGCATTCGCACGTCACGACCAGTATCGGAGCAAACCGCACAACCGCCGTGGTCGACGAAAAACCCACAAGCAGAACAAAGTTGAACCTCATTGTCGACGCGAGTCAGTGCGGCGGAAAGTTGTGCTACAGAGCCATTGCGTTGGTGGATCATCCACACCGCCATCCGCTCCGCACTACGCGGACCTATACCTGGCAGCTTGCGCAACTGCACGACCAACTCCCTAACCGACTCTGGAAAATCAACTGGCATAAATCGATCAAGATTCTACGCCTCACCAGACGCATCAGACTCGACAGAAGCGCTGGGTTTAACCGTCAACTTAATGCGTCTCGGTGCTTGAGCCACTACCTTCTCTTCTATTGGAGATGGTTTCGGAGCCACCTTTGCTCGCACCGCACGAGGCACTACCACTGGCAGGTCTTCAAGATCGGCAGCCGCGGATTTCGGCTGAACTTCCGGTTCAGGTTCAGGTTCAGGAACATCATCGGGACGCGACTTCAGTGTGTAGGCAGCCTCACCAGCGACCATTCCCGCTTCGACACGCACTGCCGTCATCTGTTTATCGACCTCGGTAAACACTTCATCGTAAACCACATTCCATGCTTCGGTCGAAGTCTCATCAACATGATAGTAAAGCCACGCCAATGTGTCGGTGAGTGCTGCACCACCAACCGCAATGTCTGGGCGACCATCGAGACGATTCACTTGACGAACACTCATCTCGCCAACTCGAACCACCACGCGAAATTTCTTCGGTTCAACGTCAGACGATGACTCTTTGTCGCTATTCACGCTCTCTTGCTTGTTCGCGAAAATCTCTTGGCGCAGCATTTCAATCCCGTCGTAAACAACACGCGCCACGTCCGACCGACTCTCCACGGCAGGAACCACACCGACCAAATTTTGCACTTGGGTGTCATCGACAATAGCACCGGCTTCTTTCAAGGTCCGTTGAAGCCGGTAATGAAGCCCTTCAGAAAGAACCTTGTGCCCCACCGCTCGCAAGCCGATCACCACGCTTGGAAATCCCTTGCCCGTAGTCAGAGCACCGGCTTCACTCAAACGCTCACAAACCCACGCCTCACAGCGATTCTGCATACGACCTTCAAAACGTGCTTTCTCGCTCTCTTCCCAAGTCAAACCTGCACAAATCTGCCCACCAATCAAACCAACCACAAGTCCAACAAGGATCGGCGCAGCGTCAATAATAATGCCACCCTGCGCCCAAACCGCCGGCGCCGTAATCGTTAGTAACAGGCCAATGACAAACACTGCCCCCTGCTTCAACCACGACCGCGTGTCGATACACACCCACGCCATCCCTGCCGCCACAGCACCTGCAAAAAGGTCAATAAACACACTCGCCACAGGCATTGCCGAGGGGTCGTTAGTCCCATCAGCCGACCACAAACCCGCAATATCCTTGGAAAGCATTTCCAAGAAACCAACGCGCTTGAGCACCAGCATCACTACCAGTGACACCAAGGCCACAATTAAACAGCTAAGAATTCGTCGCATAGAGTAAGTAAAATCAAAAAGAGAAAACACCGCACGTCAAGAGACGGGTGCCGGCGCAATATGGCGCGCATCCCTCACATTGACCAGAACTAGTTACGGGATTTCTCCCTGACAAAAAAATAGCATCACATTCTACTTACCGTAGGACTCCACCACCTTATCGCTGAGAAACTTATCGGCATCTCGAAGAGCTTCACCCGTCACCATAAAAAGGTCTTTGCCCGTGTTGTTCTGAATAAGCTTTAGTCCGTAGTGAAAGTCCTTTAGACGGCCACGTAGTACCTGCTGAGCAGTCAACGTTTCCTCTTCCACAATATCAGCCAAGACCTTGAGCGCGGATTCATCGAACTCGAGCGTGATGCCGTATTTCTCCGCGAAGGTGCGTGCAAATACATTCACATCGTCTCCAAGCTTTCCTAACCCCACCTCTTTGTTGCGCTCAACATACTCAGCCAGCACCGCTTCGGTTTCGAGGATACAGCGTTCATCTACCTCAAGCTCACTCACTGATCCGCCGGGCAGTGCAAATTTGAATCCACGCAGCAATTGCTCACCAACAGTTAGCAACCCACGTGCACCTGTTTTCTCCTCAGCAGCACGCTCGGCAATCAGTTGAAGCGCGCCGTCCGTAAAACGAATGCTCATTCCGTAGGCTTCGAATTCGCGTTCATATTGACGGATCAAGCTACCCTCTGAGTCCTTCATGATGCTAAACAATGCGTCAGCTGGCAATGGATCGCAGACCACTCGCACCGGCAAACGCCCGACAAATTCCGCCTCGAATCCGAATTCAATCAAATCCTGAGTCGCCGCCAGCCCGAGAATCTCACTCTCTTTTGGTGCGTCGACGTGCTCCGCACCGAAACCAATCTGACCCTGGCGAAGTCGTTGACTCACCACCTTGTCCAAACCGGAAAACGCTCCACTCACGATGAACAGAATGTGCCGCGTGTTGATCGACTGCTTTTGCGGGCCGCCTTTGCCGCCCCGTTGCATCTCCATCATCGCCATCATCTGACTCTGCATGTCCATCGGGTTGCGAAGAGGCACCTCGGTTTCCTCCATCAGCTTCAACAGAGTCGTCTGCACTCCTCGTCCCGATACGTCACGTCCCATGGAGTTGCCGCCACGGCTCGCCAGTTTGTCGATTTCATCAATATAAATGATGCCATACTCCGCGAGTTCCACATCCCCGTCTGCCTTGCGAACGAGCTCGCGTACAAGGTCGTCAACATCGCCACCAACGTAGCCGGTCTCAGAAAACTTCGTCGCGTCAGCTTTAACGAACGGCACACCAATCAGATCTGCGATGTGCTTTACCAAGTAGGTTTTGCCCACCCCGGTCGGCCCGATGATCATCACATTCTGCTTAAGGAATTCCACCTGACTCGCAGCCTCGGGATCTTCCTCTTCTAAACGACGCAGAAATTTTGCATGGTTGTAGTGATCGCACACTGCGATACCCAAGGCTTTCTTCGCCTCGTCCTGCCGGATCACGAAACGATCCAAGTGCGCCTTAATGTCACGCGGCATCATATTGAACTCGAACAAGCCGCTGAATGGATCGATCTCATCCTCTATGTCGAGATCATCGGCACCAGTCTCGTCCTCTTCTTCATCCATTTGGAATGGGTTAACTTTCACACTCGCCCCGCCAAACCCGGACTTAAACAATTGCTCAAGTTGCTTGGAAATCTCATCGATACCCGGTGGCAAATCCTGTGGGTTCTTTTCGTCTTCTTTCTTCTTATCGTCGTCACTCATGATTTAAAAATGGGAATTAGCCCGCGACTCATCGCATATAACGCGCGCGGGGTTTCTCTCGGCGACAATGAAGCGCCGCCACCTGCACATACCGCCTCTTCCTTGCAGAATCCACGAAAACCACGCACAAGATTGGTAATCACGTCGTCAGCAACAGCCACAACTTCCGCCACCGGCTCAGTCGATAATCCTTGTCGAACACCCGAAACCCATCGGCGCGGATTTTCTCCAACAACTCACGGTAAATGCGCGCCATCACTAAGCCTGGGTGCATCGACTTCTCGTCCTCAGCAGGTAGCAACGCCATCGCCTTGTCGTAATACCTGATAGCGCGCTGATACTCGAACTCCATCAGGTTCTGGAAACGGCCGTCCTGCGCACCGCCGAGGATATCAGCATCAGTCAGTTGGAAGCGATGGAGATCGATCTCCGGCAAATAGATGCGCCCGCCATTGCGACTGTCCGTAGCCACATCGCGGATGATATTCGTCCACTGCAAGGCATAGCCTAGTTGCACCGCAAACTCACGGCACTGTGCGTTCTTATAGCCAAACATCTCAATACTCACCAGCCCGACCAATGAAGCCACGTGATAGCAGTAATTCTCCAAATCCTCAGGCTTGCCAAAACGGCGAGGCGACAAATCCATCGACACCCCGTCAATAATCCCAACCATATGCTCGACGGTGATGTCATACTTACGGCAAATCTCCAAGGTCTCCGCTTCGAGCGAACCCTCAGCAGCCTCACGCTCACCATGAAGCACATCGCGCCAGCGCTGAAGTTGCTCACCCTTTACGCGGTTCGCCGTCACCTCGCAGTCGGCGATATCATCGATCACCCGGCAATAGGCATAAAAGGTGATCATGTCGCGACGCCGCTCCTTAGGCATCCTCGCCAGCGCAAAGGCTAGATTAGACTTCGCGCGCTTGGTGATCGCCAAGGCATCCTGCGCGCTACCAGGCGGCAACATCGGATCACCCACACCGCCTTTCGGCTGATGCTTGTCAGATGAGGATTGCGCCGCGGTCGACATGTCACCACCTTTCAATCACCAAGCCACGAACGCAACAACGGAGTCGTAAATCTCACTAGGAAGCTACAAGTTCGCTTGGTCAAAGGCACGTAAGCATTCGATAAACCCGCTCGCGAAGTCTTCGGGAACACGATCTACCCACTCACGAATCTCCTCCAGAGGAAAAGCCAGGACGGTCTCGACCTCACTGGCTGGCCACACCGGCTTTCCGGAAAACCGCCCTGCATACAAGGCAATAAACTCCCAACCTGTCGCCTCGGAGGGCGGAATCTTACACACCTCGACGAGCTTCCCGTCTTCGAATCCCAACTCCTCGTCCACCTCTCGATCTGCCGCTTGGCGATAGCTTTCACCCGCATCTAAATGCCCTGCCGCACTGCTGTCCCACACACCAGGATGCCTGTCCTTGAGATGCGAACGTTTCTGGAGGAGCAAGTTCCCGCGTTTATCGAACATGAACAGATGCACCGCGCGGTGCAGCCAGCCGTTCGCATGAACGTCTCCACGTGTCTCCTGACGAACCACCTCATCATTCTCGTCCACCACATCAAACATTTCCGACGCCTTTTGAGGGTTTTCCGCCAATGGATGGTCATCATAGGCATTGGTGATGCCTATCCATTGATCGAGCGACAACTCTTCCGCACGCACCGTTGGCGGCGCACCGATCTCTGTCACCAATTCCTCCCAAGACCGCCCCTCAGGCAATTCCGGTAACAGCTTCTTCACCTGCTTGCGCCGCTGGCTAAACCCGTGACGAATCATCCGGTCAAACAAAGGATGACTAAAGGTCGGGCGGTTCGTCACATTTTTCCTCGTTAGCAGCGCAACGGAGGAATCAATCTTCGGACGCGGGTAGAACAAATCAGGACCAAGCTTTTTAATCGATTTCACCTCCCAAAACGCCTGCGTCCGCAAGGTAAACACCCAGTAAATTTTGTTACCCGGCGTAGCAGCCAAGCGCTCGATCACTTCGTGCTGCAACATCACTACAGCCTTCGTCACCGGCGAGGGCGACGACAAAAAGTTCCGCATGATCTCGCCGCCGCAAGAATACGGTAAATTCCCGACAAACTTCACCGGCCGCTCTTTATACAGCAAGCGCACATCGAACTGCACCGCATCCTCGTTGTAAACCTCCACGTCATCGCGTTCTGCATACTTCTGTTTCAAGCCCTCCGCCAAACGACGGTCGAACTCGATCAAGATCAGCTTGCGACACTTGCCCACCATGTGCTCGGTCATTGCCCCCGTGCCGGGACCAACCTCTACCACACAATCTTCTGCAGAAATATTCAACTGATCGGCAATCCAACGCGCCGATTCCTCGTCGTGGAGGAAGTTTTGCCCCATCGACTTGCTCGGCACCACATCCAATTCAAGGAGCCGCGATTTGATTTCAGAGAGATTCATAAAAAAGTGTGAAGTGCCATCTGACACCCATCTCTACCGAACACGGAAAACCCTTGTGCGGCAAACGGATAAGCCAAGGCTTCAGGTCTCGTCAATTTTTGCTGCGCTGAAACGTGGCGGTGGCTTCCAGCCGCCAAGCCCCCCCAGCCCTTCGTGAGCCCCGAATCATCGTGGTGAGATGCGGATATTTCGACAGGATTAACAGGATTGAACTGGATGAGGATGTCCGCTCCGCCCGCCGCCACACTGGCATTATGACTACATGATGCCTGACATCACTGTCTTTGGTGTGTGCTGTTTGGAGTTTTTCATCGCGCTTCACTGCTTCTGACAGACAACTGTACACCTTGCACTTGTACTGTGTTCTATTCCTGCTCACCGTTGATGAGTCCCCTCCACTCTTCGCCCTCATAGACATCTCCCCTCAACGGCCCCTCAACATCGATTGCCGCCTCAATCCACTCGCCAGCCTCATCACGGGTGACCAACGCATCCTCGGTCGAAAGCGCTTCACCATTACTCCAACTCGATCGCAAATAACTCAGTAAGGCCGCCGTCCTCCCAGCACTCAAGCTTTCCTCCCAGCCCGGCATCTGATCTAGGAAGTAACGCTTTCCTTTGACGTGAATGGGGCCGAACACACCTTTATGCACAATCAACGCCAAACGCTGTGGATCGCCCTGGACAAACTCGGATCCATCCAAGGGCGGAACCGTTCCACCGCCAGTGCCTTTGTTCCCATGACAACCGGAACAAAGCTCGGTATAGATCACCACTCCCTTGTTTCGTGCTGTGACAAGTTGTTCATCTACGCTGGGAACATAAGCAGGAAGCTCAACTTCACTCCTATCACCGCACCCAATAGACCACAGTCCAAAAAACGCTGAAATTAAAATAAAGAAAACACGAAATATACCCACCTCTTGTAAACGGTTTCTGCGAGCAATCTCTTTCCTTCCGTAGACCTACCATTCGCTGTGCAATCTACCCCTTCACATTTCGCCGAGGGCAGGATAGATTCAAACGAAAACCCACCCACGACCATGATTACACTAGCCACCAAAATCACGCTCGTCCGAATTCTTCTTGTTCCGGTGTTCATCACCTTTGCCGTATACTACGGCGACAGTGTCTGGAAAGGAAACCCCGTGGAGGCCTACCGCTACGCAGCCATGGCGGCCTTCGGGATCGCAGCCATCAGCGATGGAATCGATGGATTTATCGCCCGACAATTTAATCAGGAAAGCTTTCTTGGGCGTTGGCTCGATCCACTCGCTGATAAGTCGCTGATGCTCTCCGCGCTCATTGTCCTCAGCGTCACCCCGTGGCCCGATCGCTTCCCCCTATGGTTTCCCATCCTGGTCATCTCCCGCGATGTCGCACTGATCGTCGGAGCCATTCTCATCAAACTCGTCCACGGAAATGTGCAAATTGACCCGCACTGGACGGGAAAAGTGGCGACCATCGCCCAAATCACGGCTATAAGTTGGGTGCTTCTCCAGTGGACGACACCTCCATCCATCTACCCCACTGTCGTCGCTGGATTTTTTACTGCCGTTTCCTCGATCATCTATATGCGTGGATTCCTCCATCAGATCCATCAGCCAACGGATCAACACACCACCGACCAGAAAACGCAAGACCAACGCGACCAAGCTTCATCATGACCGACTCCACGCCCAGCCCCGAACAATCCGAGGAAATCCCAACACCAGCAGTAAAGAAAGAACTGCCGGTAGTGGCTATCGTCGGGCGCCCCAATGTCGGCAAGTCCGCGCTCTTTAATAAACTCTCAAAGCGCCGCCTCGCCATCGTCCACGACCAACCCGGCGTCACCCGCGACCGTCTCGCCACGGAATCCCGGGTCACCGAATCACGGGCTCTACTCATCGACACCGGAGGCATCGGAGCCAACCTCGACGACGGATTCGCCGAGCAAGTCCGCGCCGAAACCGACATCGCGATTCAAACCGCTGATCTCATTCTCTTCATCCTCGACGGACAAGAAGGCGTCCACCCCATCGATCGCAACCTCGCTCAAGATCTACGCAAAGCAGGCTGCCCCGTCCAAGTCGTCGTCAATAAGATCGACGAAGACATGCACGAAAAGAACACATCGGAATTTTCCTCCTTGGGCTTCGACGATGCCATCCACGTCTCCGCCGCACATGGTCGCGGATTCGACAAACTCATTCAATGCATCGACAGACTACTCATCGAGCACGGCCTCGAAGTCCCTCGCGATGCTAAGCTAGAGGACGATGCCGAACTCCCTGCTGGCCCGATCAAGCTCGCCATCATCGGTAAGCCAAACGTCGGAAAATCTTCACTGATCAACGCCCTACTCGATGACCAACGTGCGATTGTCTCCGAAGTCGCAGGCACCACGCGTGACGCCTTTGACGTGCCATTTCAGTTCAATGAGTTGGACTACATCCTGATCGACACCGCAGGTCTGCGTCCGCGTTCAAAGCGCGACACCTCCGTCGAAGTGTTCTCCGCCATGCGCACCGAGTCCAGCATCCGCCGCGCCGACATCTGCGCACTCGTCATCGACGCCGCACAGGGAGTCACCGCACAAGACCGCAAGATCGCCAAACTCATTCTCGACGCCGGAAAACCCTGCTTCATCGTCCTCAATAAATTCGACCTATACCACCCTGGCGCAGACTACAGCGACCGCATGGAAGAGCTCAGCGAGCACGTTGCGAGGGAGCTCTTCTTCCTCCACTATGCCCCTCACGTCGCGGTGTCGGCGAAGGAGCGCGAGCACCTTCCTAGAATTTTCCACACCATCGATAAGATCCGTGGAGCCGCCAAACTCAAAGTCGGCACCGGCGAACTCAACCGCATCCTCAAGAAGGCGATGACAAAAACGCCGCCACCACTCATCGGCAAGCGCAAGCGCCTCAAACTGCTCTACGCAACGATGACAAAACCCGAACGCCCGACCTCCATACCTGCGCCCATTTTCGTCCTCTTCATCAACAGCGAATCGTTACTCAGCGACAGCTACAAACGCTACCTCGAAAACAACCTCCGAGGACAAAAGAACTACATCGGCCTCCCACTCAACTTCATCTTCCGATCACGCGCCAAGAAAGCCGATTTGTAAAAGAGCGGAACAGGGAGCGCGGAACGCGGAATTTGGAGCCCCTGTAGCGGACGCTTTGCAAGCGCCGAGCCTCTCTCAGCGACGACGCATAATTGTAGGTTAGACGTGCCGGCTAACAGCACTCCCCGGCACAGCCGCAAATCAGGAGTCAGGAGTCAGGAGTCAGGTAGCAGGTAGCAGGTAGCAGGTAGAAAAGGGCGCTGAATACCTCTCCGCTCTCCTTCTTTTCTCCGCCGGAAAGCCACGTGACCGAAGGTTTTACGTGGTGCGGCTAAAAATTAATCGCCGGCAAGCTCCGGCATTGCCTTGGTCTCCTGAAAAACCGTCACGTAGGCGTTCACCGTCTTCTGAAGTTCAACATAGTATTTCGCCAAGGTCCCCGCTGGCGTCGTCGCAATACCGATCATTTCATCCATTCGATGGATCAACAGCCCGAGCTTTTTCATCGCGACATCCGACACCCCGCCGGCATTCTCTAGCCCTTCGTATCCCACCGCAACCTTCGCGCGTCCGTTATCGATCCATTCCAGATCATTTTTCTGCGCCCCTATCGTTTCAGCCCACAAGGCATCGATCTCATCATTCTCGCCCACGCCCCCCTCCACTGCCGATTTCACATGCGCCTGTGAAACCAGTAAACACTTCCCGGAAACACGGCTGATCAGGGCTAACAATTCTTGTGCGGTATCACTCATCAGATTTTGTTACGTTATACCTTATACTTTCTGCTCTCTACTCCCTTTCTATACTTCTGCCGTCAATGTTCCCGCTAAAGGTGCATCAGAAGGATGTGCCGCTTGGCACGTTAATCGAATCCCGCCACGTGAGCCAAAGCTCCCTCGCACTACAACCTGCTTAGGCGAGCATGCTGCCACCAAATCGGTGAGGATGCGGTTCACCACTTCCTCGTTGAACGCGGCCGTGTTGCGGAACGATGCGAGGTAAAATTTCAGCGACTTGGTTTCGACGCAGATTTCTCCAGGGATGTAGCGGATTTGAATCCTCGCCGTGTCCGGCTGCCCCGTCACAGGACAAAGCGAAGAAAATTCCGGACAATCCAAGTGAATCCAGTAATCGCGCGTCGCGTTGTGATTCGCGAAAGTCTCCAGCTGCGCCTCATCAGGCGAATTTGGCAACCTGCTCTCGGAACGACCAAGTAGGTTCAACCCGCGCTCGTCGGCAGGATTCGATGTGGGATCACTCATGGCGAAGCCTAGCATCGATTCAGAGATCTGCTAGCCAGACACTCAGCGCCCCCACCACTTTCCTCAGCACACACAAAAAACAGAAGATAGTGGACTTGGATTCAAAACAGCGATATCCAGCCGTCTCTATCCAGTGAACAGAATAACTCAATTCCACAGAAAGACAGGGGGATTTCTAACAACGCGCCTAGTTTAATACACCAGGTGACTCGCCTTCGTCGCTGGTGTTTAGCGACGACGCTTTAACAGAAGAAGCCCACCAATGCCCAATAACCCAAGAGAAGAGGGCTCGGGGATGTAAACCAGATCGATGCCGTTAAAGCGTATCTTGTCAGTCGAATCGGTTCCTGCTGATGGATTGGCGGCACTGTCACGTATGAAAAGGCTGTAGGCGCTGGTGCCATCGCTGACAAATTGAAATGTCACTGCCGGCCCTGTGGAGGATTTATCGACAGACGCACCATAGATTATCTCCGATACTGCACCGTTGTCGGTGTAAATACCAACGATCTGACCCTCGACAGGAACATCGGAATCCCAGGAATAAACACTCAACTCCCACGTTCCCGCCTCAAGCCCTCCGGCAGAGCCAAGCTGCATTCCCAGCTCAACGCCCCCAGCTCCTCCCTCGATGAACGCGAAGTCACGATTAACTCCGTCAATGTTGGTAGCATTTCCCAGACCACGCGCCCGAGCACCGGCTTGCCCAAACAAGGTAAACGTATCGCCATCGATAGTTACGGATCCACCGGATCCGGTAAAAGGTGACACCAAGCGCGTGTAGCCCGATTTCAGATAGTCTGTCCCACTGGCATCTATATCAATATTGTAGACCGTGGCTGCTTGAGCAGAGCATACGAATAATGTACTGGCGGAAAGAATGGTGAGAGATGTTTTTTTCATACTTTTAAAAAATTTAAATAAAGTCGTGTTTGAAATCAAGCAATTACCATGCCGCATTCCGCCCAGCGAGTCTCCACATAAAAATTACAGAGCATTAAATCACTATTGACTCAGCACACCGTTCCATCGCATACCCTCTTTATCCGGGCACAAAAAAACCGGAAGATGGTGGAGCATAGCGGATTCGAACCGCTGACCCCTTGCATGCCATGCAAGTGCTCTACCAACTGAGCTAATGCCCCATCTTCCGGTAATCGCTAAAAAACGCCGAAGCGTTCCTTCACGAGGATCGGAAAATACCTCGATTGAATCAATTGCCAACTCTTTTTTATGGTTCCAATAGGATTTTTCGAGCGTAGATTTCTTACGTGCCCCGCATCAACTTTTCCCAAAACCTTCAGCACCCCACGAAAGACCTTGCTGACTGGCACTTCTCGGCTGGCGCATTCCAGCGTCTCTGCCCGCCATGGATGGATGTAAAACTGAAATCCAGCGAACCATCAATTGTTGATGGAAACCAAGTATCATTCACTATCAAACAAACTCCTGGCATACGAATACAGTGGACCGCCGAATACCAGCACTGCGATCCAGACAGTGGGTTCACCGACGTTCAAGTTGCAGGCCCGTTCAAAGAATGGCGACACCGCCACTCGTTCACCCATCGAGGTGAGAATGATGAGCTTTGCAAGCTCGAAGATGTCATCGAATACGCACTGCCATTCTCTCCGCTAAGCGACCTCATTGCCGGCAGGTTCATCAAAGCGGACATTTCCCGAACCTTTGCCTATCGCCATCAAATCCTCGCCGCCGACCTCGACCGACGCGTCACCTTGCCCAACGTCGCGCCAAAGCACGTCCTCGTCACAGGTGCGTCAGGACTCGTCGGCAAGCAGCTTTGTGCTATGCTCACCCTCCACGGACATCGCGTCACCAAAGTCTCGCGAAGCAATCCAAAAAACCGCAAGGACATCGTTACATGGAACACCCGAACTGATGAGCTCGACCTCTCAATGACCGATCCCATTGACGCCGTCATTCACCTCGCAGGAGCCAGTGTAGCCGGTGGACGATGGACAAAATCTCGCCGTAAAACCATGCTTCATAGCAGGGTGGCTACGGCCCGTCTGCTTGCCCGCGAACTTCTCGAACGCAACAACCACCCCATTAAAGCCTGTGTTTTCGCCAGTGGCGTGAGTTGCTATACTCCCGACGGCATTGAGAAATCGGAACACGACCCGATTGACACCTCCACCGTGCTTGGCGACATTGTCGATGCCTGGGAAAAGTCTGCCGATCCCTTCCGAGCACACGGTGTGCGCACTGCTCACATCCGACTTGGCGCCGTGCTCACCCCTGCGGGTGGCGCGTTGCAAAAACTTCTCCCCATCATGAAGTCCGGTCTCGGTGGACATGTGGGTAATGGCCGCCAAGCCTTCCCTTGGATCTCTATCGACGACACTGCTGATCTATTTTTCCGCGCCACCATCGACGATCGTTACCACGGCCCGTACAATGCCGTCGCTCCGTATCAAGTGGACAACGCAGAATTTACCGCAACGCTCGCCAAGGTGCTCAAGCGCCCGGCGTTATTTCCGGTCCCGAAGTTCGCCCTGCGCGCAGCCTTCGGCAAAATGGCTGACGAGGTGCTCATCCAGGACATGGTGCCCATCCCTCACCGCTTGTCCGCCGAACTCAACTACCCATTCAGGTTCCCAAAACTGGAACCGGCTCTCCGTCATCTGCTCGGCCGAGCGTAGAAGACCGCCACGTTCATTTCATAGCAAATCATCTCTAAAAACACGTCGTTCATCTTGGTCGACGTGTTTTTTTATGGAGAAACCACGCTCTCCTATCGTATCCTTTTACCATCCTTGCCTTCACGGCGATCGAATGGGCTGGAGGAATACGGAATGGAACGGGTCAAGATTTACACTCATACATGGCGATGGCTTATGATCATCGTCGGAGTTTGTTTGATTCTTCTTACACTCCTCCATCCGGTCAACCGAGCATCCCTGCGCATCGCGGGAATCGTTGGTATCTGTCTCGTTTGGGTTTCCTTACTCATCAAGTGCCGCCGCAAAAGCACGCCGTCCGTTATCCTTCTCGCCTTGCCTGTTGTACTCACTATCTACTTGGTGATTCCCGTCAGAGTTTCCGACCACCAAGCACTCAGGTCTGCCTATCTCGAAGAACTCGAGAAACTGGACGGCACACGCTACGTGTGGGGTGGTGAGTCCAAACTCGGTGTCGATTGCTCAGGGCTGCCCCGCCTTGCCCTCCGCCAAGCGCATTGCCGCAGATTTTTCTCCACAGGCAATCCAGGCCACGCGCGGGCTTGGCTCAATTCTTGGTGGTTCGACTCGAGCGCCGATGCGCTCGCCAACGATTATCGTGGATTCACCTGGCCCGTCGACGTCGAGGGAACTCTTCAAGACATCGACCCAAAAACCATCAACCCCGGTGACCTCGCCATCACTGAAAACGGCGTACACCTTCTTGTCTTTCTAGGCGACGGCAAATGGATCCAGGCCGACCCCGGCCCAAACAAAGTTCTCATCCAGGATCCCAAAGTGGACTCCAGCGGATGGTTTAAAATGAAATCCACCATTCATCGATGGCGGGAGTTGTACAAGTAGCAGGTAGCTCGTAGCTCGTAGCCAGTATCGGAGGGGGATTCAGAGAACGGGAATCGGCGTGCGCAGATTCAGGCAACCCTCGAATTGGGTCCTCCCATTGACCATTGACTCTCGATGAATACCGGGCAGCCCGCTCGGTGAATAGCCACTACGCAATATTCGTATAGACCGCCTGAACGTCGTCATCGTCCTCGAGTTTGTCGATGAGCGTCTCGACCTCCAGTAACTGTTCCTCGGTCAACTCGATCGGCGAACTTGGTATCCGCTGTAAACTCGACTTGCGCGCTTCAATCCCAAGATCCTCCACCGCCTTCGTCAGCGAGGCAAAAGCCGTGTAGTCACCGTAGACATAGGCTACCCCATCGTTCACCGTCAGCTCCTCAAGTCCGGCGTCGATCAGTTCCAACTCCACCTCGTCCATGTCTTTGTCGGCAGGCACATCGAACTCAATCACTGCCTTTCGCGAAAACATGAAGTTCAATTGTCCGGACTGCACCATTTCGCCACCGTTCTTATTGAAGACGATCTTCAAGTTGGCAACTGAGCGGTTGGTGTTATCCGTCGCGCATTCGACGAAAAACAGCACACCGTGCGGACCCTTGCCTTCATAAGAAATTTCCTGATAGGTCGTACCGTCAGCACCAGAAGCCCGGGCAATCGCCTTGTCGACGTTGTCCTTCGGCATATTTTCCGCCTTCGCATTCTGGATCGCCGACCGCAGCTTCGCGTTTGATTCAGGATCCGAACCACCCTCTTTTGCTGCCATGGTGATCGCCCGGGCGATCTTCGGAAACACCTTCGACATCTTGTCCCATCGAGCTTCCTTCGACTTCCGGCGGTATTCAAATGCACGTCCCATAACTGTATTCTTTCGAGCTGAGTATATTGAAGAGTATCGTCACCGGACCACCGATGACAGCGCAAAACCATAGAAGCATCTCGCAGCCGTCTCAAGCGAATTGAATAGAGATGTCGCTCGTTATGAGTGTAAGAAAATGCCGATGCAGGTATCAGGTATCAGGTATCAGGTATCAGGTAGCAGGTAGCAGGTAGCAGGTAGCAGGTAGCAGGCGTCAGGCGTCAGACATTGGGCATTGGTCGCAAGCGGTAGCGGTTCGGAAATGCTGATTCGTACTTTTTTGCGCCTTTTTCTGCCTCTTTACGGCAAAAAAAACCACACCTCACTTCACCAATTCCTTGAGATCCACGTCCGCGAGACCGCCCATCATCGGTGCCCTGTCATCCACCGCTAGATCAATCACTGCCTGCTTTTTACGCTGAAGACGTAGAACCTTCTCCTCAACAGTGCCGCGGGTAATCAGCTTATACACCGTCACTGGTCGATCCTGACCAATACGGTGAGCCCTATCCGTCGCTTGATTCTCCACCGCCGGGTTCCACCACGGATCGAAATGCACCACGGTATCCGCTGCCGTGAGCGTCAGCCCATAGCCGCCCGCTTTGAGACTGATGAGAAACACCGGAGTTTTGCCCTTCTGAAACTTCGCCACTTCCTCACGACGGTTCGACGATTGACCGTCGAGATAACAGAATTCCCAGCCTTCTTCGCGCAGGTCGTCGGCAATCAATTTCAGCATACTGACGAACTGACTGAAAACCAACACCCGATGCCCACCCTCGATCGATTCTCGCAAGATCTCCTTGAGTAATTCACGCTTGGCGCTGAAATCTGTCGCCGCCATCTTCTCGAGCACGGCCGGTTCCAATCCCAGAAGCCGTACGTCACAGCAAGTTTGGCGTAATCGCAACAAGGCCGTCAATGCTGCCATCCTCCCAGCACCAGAGGATTGCTTCGAGAGATCAGCAACTTTTGCCCGAGCAGTATCCGCTAACTTTCGATAAAGCGATGCCTGAGCCGGTGTCAACTCCACCTGCGCCACTTGCAAAATCTTCTCCGGTAATTCCGGTGCCACCTGACTCTTGGTTCGACGCAGGAAGAATGGCGCAACCCGCCGCGATAATCGCGCACCCACTTCGTGATCGGGAGCCGAGCCCGAGAGCGGCTTTTCATAGCGATCCTGAAAGGTCTTGAATCCACCGAGATATCCCGGCTGAATGAACTCAAAGATCGACCACAAATCGCGCACGGAGTTTTCCACCGGTGTCCCCGATAGCGCTACCCGTGCTCCCGCCTTTAACTGTCGAACCGCCTTCGACGCCTGACTACGCGGATTGCGTAATAAACTGGCCTCATCGAGCACAATAGCCGAAAAGTTCGTTTTTCCGTAAACCGCGTCCATATCTCTGTGAATAAGTCCGTATGTCGTCAAAACGATCTCTGCCACATCAATCGTAGTGAAGAATTTCTTCCTCCCCGTACCGTGCAAGGTGAGCACTCGCCGCTCCGGCAACCACTTCGCCGCCTCTTGTTGCCAGTTGCCCAGTAGCGAAGTCGGAACCACCACGAGAACCGGCCCCGGCTTTTCACCAGCGCGCAACCACCAGTCAACAAAAGCCAGGGTCTGCAAGGTCTTGCCCAATCCCATATCATCGCCCAACAACGCCCCTCGCCCACCCCTAGCCTGCGCGATCATCCACTGAACTCCTGTCCGCTGGTAATCGCGTAAAAAACCGACCAAGTCAGCAATAGGCGAGAGATCCACCTTTTCATCTATCGCCGGCGGAATGGAACCCTCGAGGGCCGATGCCAGGAAGTCACTCTGCTCCGGCGCTACCTCGTAACACCCAGCCGCCGTCTGATGCGGATCGACATCCAGCAAGGTCTCACTAAGTTCACGAATTGCCGCAAGATCAACCGCCACCTCTTCACCACTCGACGCCTTGAAGCGCTGGCGACCCGAGCGCAGTAAATTCTCGACCTCCGCAGTAGTCAGCGAGATCTCTTTACCACGGTGATTCACCGAATACCCGATCTCCGCCGCCATCCACCCACCATCACCCGCATCTCTACTACCCGACCAAGCCAAGCGCGGACGCAAGACGGGAACACTACCCGAAACATGGGTGAAACGTTCGCCAAAAACGACCCGCCAGCCACGACCACGCCACAGGGTGACTTTTTCCGCAAGAAACTGAAAAATAGCATCTTGTTGATTGATAATCAATGTTTCTTGATCTTTTTCAACCCACCCGAATGCCCTCAATTCAGTGAGAATAGCCGACTCAAACTCACGCTGCCGGCGATAAAGCACCACTCCGCCATCCACCGATTTCGTCCAAACACCAAGCTCTAATTCGCCCATTTCCCCGTCATTTTTAATTTTTACGCCATCTGCGGGTAAGTTAATATCTGTAGGAGAATAATCGAAATTCAGCGTTCCATCGAGATGACGCATCGACCCCTCAACCTCAAGCACCGGAATCGGTCGCCTATCAATGATTTTCACCTCACCAGCAATCACCTTCTCCACCTGGGCGAGATCGAACAGCTCCTGCAAATCGTCGAGGCGCAATAACAGCCACTCGAAGGTAGGCGTGAAGTCCACATCCTCGCCTTGCAAAGCGGCAGCCCGCCAGTCCAGTAAATGGCCTTTTTCCACCTCGCTCCAAGCACCCTCGATCTCAATCACCGGCACCGCAGACCATCGGTCGAGCTTATCACTGCGATATTGTGAAAACACCCAAGTAGAAGGACCAGCAGCCAACACTACCGAATCATCCGCTGCAGCCAAACCCAAAGCCACCTCCCAAGACCTTGGCTCATTCTCATCAAGCTTCGTCACCGAAGCCTTCAACTTTGGCCGATAAGCAATCCCCGTAAAATCCAAATCACTACCCGAAACCGTGACTAGCGACGCCTTACCGAGAGTCTCGATCACCCCATCAACAGACCGCAGTCCAGCCATCAGCCGAAGAAGATCCGCCACAGGCACCGAAATCATCACCGCCCGTGGAGACACACCAAGTTCACCCAACCAACGGTTCAACACCATTTCATCCACCGGCACCGCACCATCCGCCAAATCACCCCGCACCACACGCAAGCTAGCATTGCCTTTAGCTCCCTTGAGAAGCCATCCCTCGGGCAGATCCACTGATACCGCCCACTCACCCTTACCAGGCGCAGACTGGTCGGACGAACCTTTGTCTGGCTGCTTTTTACGCATTTCGCTTACCTCACTCTCAGTGCTTTCCACCTGATTGGCCATCCATTGCAAGCCCACCGCCACCGTGTGTCCGCACACTGCACCCGTCGAGCGACTCTCGTAACACGAACAGAGGTTCTTCACATCTGTCGGACCATTTACTCGCATCCCTGCTGACGCCACTTTACGTCCATCACGCATTCCACCTGAGAGCACCACACCATCCCAGCTCGCTTTCGCCACCGCCCCCGACTTCCACAAATCCCGCCCCTGCTTCATCGCCTTCCACCCGGCAATCTCGCCTAGCCATTTCTCAGTCATTTCCTGCATTGAGGGGAAGGTCAATGGTCAAGAGCCAATGGTCAATGGGATTTCTGAAACCAATTCATACCAAATCTTGGTATTGATCTGACGCGTCGCGTAGAACCGCTGCGCGGCACGCGATTGACAAGTGGGCGTGGAGTTGGTTGATAGTGAGCTACTTGTTCGCGGCAAAAAGTCAGGTTATTATTCAAAACCGGTATCACCTGCCGCGCCCAGCCTGGTGGCAGCAGTAGGTTGCACCCATCGATCACATCACCTGATGTGCCTCACTCCATCAATACCCATCGATCAAGCACCCCATCGCTGCACCATTCTCCGTCGGAGGGGGTGCGCCTCGCACCCCACATTCACCTTACTCTGCTCATCGATGCTTTAACTCAGATAACCAACCCTTAAAAAGCCACCACTCCTCACCAGACACACCCCATTAGGCCACATTACGTTGCACTCTTCGCCCACACCTCACGATGTGGGCGGGGACGCCCACACTCCATCGCTAAAGCCTCCGATGAACTATAATAATCTGACGCGAACGAGCGGAAAGTTACGTGATCGTGAACGACTTGTGCCGGGAAAATAGTCATATTTTTAATCGCACGCAGTACAAGCACTTTCTCGTTTTGAGATAGATCTCTACTCTGGCCGAGTGATCGCCGAATTCGGGGCTGACTCGAGAATCGAATCTAACGCTTCACGAGTGACGCCAAAATCCCTGCTTCTTCCGGTCGCTGCCTGAATGACAACGCGCTTGAAGCCCAAGCCTTTGAAGAGTAGTTCGAGCTCCTCGTTGGAGGGCTTCTCATCGCCCCATCCTTTGCTGGTCGTGAGCAGGAGTAAATCTCTCTTTCCTTTGTAGCTGACCAGATCAGATTTCAATTCCTCCACGGATTTTGCGCCCAGAGTATCAGGCTTCATCACATGAAGATCATTCACATCTTCGATATAGATTCGGAAGTCAGAGCTATTCTCGAGCGCTTGCTGCTCTTCAAACGTTTTTACTGACGAAGGTTCAGCCACCGCAAACCGAAGGTCAACCAAGGCGCAGATCAATACCACACCCAGGCAGCTCAGCCGAGTAGGCTCATAAAAACCTAATTTCATCTAAACATTATCATGCGTCTAACTCATGATCTATTCAGTGAGCCTCTACCTACCAGTTGACGATCCACTGGTTCTCTTTCACTTCGGTGTCTTCCTGATCGTCAATCCCAAACGACCAGAGGTCGTAATGATCCGGTGCGTTTTGCATCTCCGTGGAATTTGGGTCGGCTAGGTACTGGATACGGTTCTGGAACCCGTCGATAATATAAATGCCGGTTCCGTCCTCTTCCGTCCATCCCTGCTGACTGTCGGCGTTGACCAGCTCGTCGAGATAGCTTTTTGCCCTAGGAGCATTACTCTTGTCATACGAGGTGCTGTCAAACCAATCGAGTTCGACATCGGCATCACTGATCTCACCATCGTAATTGGTGTCGCCGGAAAGTGCGGCGTAGAGAATCTTCGACCCCTCTTCGGCATCATTACTCAGCGGGTAGGCTCCGTGATCTGCATGGAATCCCTCGAGCGCCGCTTTGATGGCCGCAACCTGTGCGATGGTTTTTTTCTCGTAGCCGCTCCGTAACGCATACTGAACGCCGCCCAAAGTAAGCGTCATTAGAATGGCGAGAATGATCATGACGATCAAAAGCTCGACGAGAGTGAAACCGGATTGAGGCCGAGCTGCTTTGTTAAGAGAAGTTTTCATGAGTCAGGTGTGCTTGAAATTTTGGACGCGTAGCCTCTTCAATCGTAGCACGATTTATCTTACAATGTAAACACCAGCCTTTCCTGAAGTGAAGTACCCTCGGAAAGACTGGTGGTGGAATGTGCGGAAGCGGGCCTAGGTCTGTCCCATCTTGTTAATGATTTCGATGAGAGGCAGGAAGAGTGCGAGAACGATCGTTCCTACAATCACTGCCAAGAACACGATCATGATAGGCTCGAGCAAGGAGGTCATCGCGGAGACCGCGTTGTCCACCTCATCGTCATAAACGTCGGCGACTTTGAGTAGCATGTCCGGTAACTGACCGGTTTCCTCACCCACGTCGACCATGGAAATCACCATGGACGGGAAAACTTTCGAGGCTTCAAGGGGTTGGACGATGGATTCACCCTCCTTGACCGCATCGTGAACCTTGCCAATCGCGTTGGAAAGAATCACGTTACCGGCAGTTTCACGGGTAATGTTGAGGGCTTGAAGGATGGGAACACCGGAAGTCACGAGTGTTCCCAGCGTGCGACTGAATCGCGCGATGGCGCTCTTGCGCTGAACGTCACCGATCAAGGGTAATTTCAACTTTATGGTGTCGATGGCGCTCCGTCCACCAGTGGTCGCTGACCATGCCTTCCAGCCGATCGTGAGAAGCACACCTCCAGCAACAAGGAGGATAATGTTGTTTTGAATAAACTCACTGAAATCCATCACGCCCTGGGTCAGTGCTGGAAGGTCGGCACCGTTGAGCATCTCATCGAAGATTTGCTCGAACTTTGGAACGATGTAGAGCATCAGGAAGATCACGATCGACACCGCGATAAACATGACAATCACTGGATAGATCATCGCGGAGACAATCTTGTTCTTCAGTTTTTGAGCTTTCTCTTGGTAGTCTGCAAGACGTGCCAAGACGAGTTCAAGCACACCGCCGAGCTCACCGGCTTTAACCATGTTCACATAAAGCTTGTTAAAGATCTTCGGATGACCACCGAGACTCTCAGAGAATGTCGCACCAGACTGGACGGAGTCCGCCAATGAGGTGATGGTGGCACGCAGTGCCGGATTTGGCTCCTGCTTGCCAAGAACATTCAGTCCACGCAGCAATGGTAGACCTGAATCAATCAGCGTTGCCAACTGACGTGTGAAAATCATCAAGGTCTTGGAGTTGACCTTGCCTTTGGCAGCACCCTTTGCAGCAGCACCAGATGATTTACTGCCCTTGGATTTCCCTACCTTTGTTTTTCCTGCGCCGCCCTTGCCGGCTTCGGAAATTTGTGTTGGGTAAAACCCTTCGGATCGGAGTTGGTTGAGCGCTTCGGATTCAGAGGAAGCTTCTACGCTTCCCTTGGTCTCGTTGCCATTGGCGTCGAGCGCGTTGTAGTCGAATTTAGCCATACTATTTGGGGTGGTTGAGGAGAGAGTTCTCTTTGTAGAGAGAATTATAGGAGATCTGCTTTGTTTCTGTAAACTGGTATTCCTGAGAGTTTTCGAGTAATTTTAAGGCAAAGTGCTTTAAATCTAGGTATATTTGAGCACTTCATCAATGGTCACAGCGCCATCGTAAATGTTGCGAAGGCCGTCTTCACGAAGAGTGTTCATCCCTAATTCGATCGCCTTCTGCCGCAACACTACCGCTGGCGAACGCTCGGTGATCAACTCCCTCAATGGGTCTGTGATATCGAGCAACTCATAGAGTCCTTTCCGGCCTTTGTAGCCAGTCTGACCACAGGCGTCACAGCCTTCACCGGTAAAGAAATGTTTATCGCCGAGTTCGTGCGGAGAAACACCGAGCTGTGTGAGGATCGCCTCGCTCGGTTCATAAGGGGTGCGACACTTTCTGCAAATTGTTCTCACCAATCGCTGTGCCAACACCCCTTCAAGGGTTGCAGCCACAAGGAACGGCTCGCAGCCCATGTCCACCAATCGCGTCACGGCTCCGGCAGAATCGTTGGTGTGAAGCGTGCTAAGCACCAAGTGACCAGTCAGCGATGCTTGAATCGCGATCCGCGCGGTATCCACATCACGCATCTCCCCTACCATGATGCGATCGGGGTCCTGTCGAAGGAATGCTCGAAGAATTCGCGGGAAGTCGAGCCCTATGCCCTCGTTGACGGGAACTTGAATAATTCCGTCAATGTCATACTCCACGGGATCTTCGGCCGTTAGCAATTTGCTGTCGATTGTGTTAATCCTGCGCAAGCTCGCGTAAAGTGTGGTGGTTTTCCCTGCACCGGTGGGACCAGTGACGATGAAAATCCCATTCGGTTTAACGATTGTTGCTCCGATATAATCAAAAATCGGTTCAGGTAGGCCGAGGTTCTCAAGATCCAGGTTCACCGACGAGCGGTCGAGAACACGCAACACGACGCTCTCACCGTAAACTGTCGGAAGACTGGAAACGCGCATGTCCACCTGCTTATCGCCGACGGTTTTCATAATCCGCCCATCCTGCGGTATACGGCGCTCGGCGATGTTCATGTTCGACATCACCTTAATTCGCGAAATAATGGGCAAGGCCAAGTGCACCGGCGGTGGTGACATTTCGTAAAGTGCACCGTCCACCCGGTAGCGAATCTTGAACTCATCCTCAAAGGGCTCGAAGTGAATGTCCGAGGCGCGCTCTTTGATCGCATTGAACATCACAAGATCCACATAACGGATGATCGGTGCGGAATTCGCTTCTGCCTCGAGATCTGCTTCGGTGAGGTCACTGCCATCAAGCCCCCCTCCCATTTGGCGGAGCACGTCGTCCAAACTCTCGGAGTCTGACGCGTAAAACTTCTCAACCAAGGCGTCTACGAGTTCAGGATCAGCAACAACCACTCGAATTTCCTGACCAAGGGCAAAGCGCAGGTCTTCGACAATCTGTGGGTTCAAGGGGTCACTCAGAGCGATAAACAAGCCTTCACTAGAAATTGAGACCGGAAGCGCACCGTGGAGTCGTGCCATACCACCAGGTAACATCCCCAACAGCTCCTGTGGCGGATCGAACCCTTCCAAGTCCACATACTCCGTGCCCAGTTCATTCGCAATCAATGCGTAGAGGGTCTCTTTTTCGCCGATAACGCCGTAGTTGACGAGAATGTCTGCGGGGTCCGCAGTCCCTCCGCCTCTGGTATATTCTTCGCGAATTTCTCCGGCAACTTGATCGTCGAGCATTCCGCGTGCTGCGACAAGATCGATAAGATAGTCGATATTCATGGTTTAGTTTTCAGCTCTCGGGTTTGAGCGGATGCCGCATTCGCCGTTGGGCCAGTCATTTGAAAGTTTTACGACGCACTGGGCGTCTGATTCGAGGGAAAAATTATCGTTGATCGGACATCGTGACATGAAGCACTTCGGCAGCGGTCGTCTTTCCGGTGAGCACTTTTCGGATGCCGTCCTCACGCATCGTCCGCATGCCAAGTTCACGAGCTTTGCGGCGAAGCTTTGGTGTGCTCAATCCTTGGTTGATAAGGTGGCGGACCTCGTCATCCACCGAGAAAATCTCGAACAACCCGGCACGTCCGCGATACCCGGTATTCCGACAGCGATCGCATCCACCGGCCTGCATGACCTCAGCAGTTGCTAGTTGTGTCGCATCCACGCCAAGTCCGCGGATTTCCTGCTCGCTGAGAATTGCCGGTTGTTTGCACTCTTCACAAAGTTTCCTGACCAATCGCTGAGCAAGCACCGCGCGAAGTGAACTCGCAATCAGGAAGGGCTTCACCCCGATGTCGTCCATACGAGCAATGGCGCTTGGAGCGTCGTTGGTGTGCAGCGTAGAGAACACCAAGTGACCAGTGAGCGAGGCATTGATCGCAATGTTCGCCGTCTCCAAATCTCGAATCTCACCAATCATGATGATGTTCGGAGCCTGACGAAGAATCGAGCGAAGCGCTGCCGAGAAGGTCATCCCAACCTCTTCTTTAACTTGGACTTGGTTGATACCGGTGAGTTGGTATTCAACCGGATCTTCCACGGTGATGATTTTTCGGTCCGATTTGTTGATGTGATGCAAGCAGGCATAGAGTGTGGTGGTCTTACCCGAACCAGTCGGCCCCGTGACCAAAAGAATCCCATCCGGCAAGCTGATATAACTTTCCCACTTCTCTTGATCGTCGCTGAAGAAACCAAGCTGAGGCAAACCAATCGATAGGTTAGCCTTGTCCAAAATACGCATCACAACACTCTCGCCATGACTGGTAGGAATGGTTGATACACGAAGGTCAAGAGCGCGGTCACCAAGTTGAAGCTGGATCCTACCGTCCTGCGGAAGTCGCTTTTCCGAAATTTGCATCGACCCGGTCATGATCTTAATCCGGCTGATAATTGCGGAGAGTAGTTTCCGCGGGTGGTCAGCCACCTTCTGCAAAACACCGTCGATCCGGTAACGAATTTGCACAGACTTCTCCAGCGGCTCAATGTGAATATCCGATGCGCGTATCTTAAATGCATCGAGCAAAATTTCCGACACCATCCGAATGATAGGCGCATCATCTCCGTCGCCATTGCCGGCAATCAAATCATCTAAATCATCCTTTTCGTTTTTCGATCCAATGCCATAAAGCTCGTTGAGCATGTTGGAGATCGAAGAAGGTGTGGCACACCAGAAATCCACTTCCTGAGAGATCAAATGCGGCAATGAGTCGAGTGTTTCAAAATCGAAAGGATCCGTGATTGCCACAACCAAACGGTTACTATCCACACCCAATGGGATCGCTTGGTAGCGCTCGGCAATCTCCGGGGAGATCAGTTCAATCACATTAGGATCAATCGGTGTTTCCGAAAGATCAACGAACGGCATTGACGCGTTCTCGGCACAGAAACGTGCGACCTGTTTCTCGCTCAACTTGCCTTTTGCGATCAAGCTGTCGAGCACGGTCTCACGCGCTTTCTTTGCAGTTTTAGCTGCGTCAATATCCTCTTGAGTCAGCACATTGGCATCCTTCAAAAGGTCGATCAGATATTCTTCGTTCGAATACACGTAAATTAGGGGGAATTAAGTCTCAATAAAAGCGCTTGGATTATCCTCGCGATGGCATCACATCGACACAAAGTCAGACACCGGAAGAGGTAACGTGACGATTTGAACATTCCATGTCAACAGGATGAAAGCATTTTTTCACCGAACTGCGTTTGAAGTTCTGGCCGGTGTAATTACATCGCACACACAGGGGATTTACAGGGTGCCAAAAAAACGAGTGGGGGCAGTCCCCGCAATCTCACAAATCTCGGGTATGGGTGTGACAGCTAGCACTTTACTTTCCATCTCCGTCGAGGAAAATGGCCATTGATCTGGATTTGGGTTCAGATTTTGGGGTAAAAATATCAAATTTCGCTGAAATTGCCTTTGCAAACACTGCCCAGCTACGCCCCCGCCAAACGCCCCACCGCGGGAGAAGCGATGCCAAGTGTGAAACGATGCCGGACATATAGTTGTCTGGACTATTTACGGGGTAGCGAAGGCTATTTACTGGGTAGCGAAGGCGAATCTAGAGGGGAATAGGCTTGCAGAGATAAACCTAAACCTCGAAGATCCATGACTGAATAATGGGTGTCCTAGTATTTCCTACTAGTGTCCTAGTATTTCCTACTACGCTAACCCTCCCCATCAAAAAAGTGGCATTCGAGCCAGATGGTAAATTGTGCTATTCTCTCCTGATACATAGCATCACGGCGTATTTTTCGGCAAGATTTTCTCTTACCTCCGAGAGGATTCGGCTGACCGTTGTCAGCTCCCTCATACAGAGTTCATCCGCAATCCACGCTCTCCTTGCCTATGCCTATATCCGTGTGGCCAGCTCATTCGCCACATAGGCTTTTCGGGATCACTCTTCTTTGCGCGCTGCGCCTGTGATGCTTAGTTCACCTCACCATTTTCCTTAAAGCGGATAATCGTCTCACCAGGAGAGTAGTAATCGAGACGATCTCTCGCGACGATCTCGAGATACTCACGATCATAACGCAAGCGCTCGGTAGTCTTGCGCTCTTTCGCCGCTAGTTCTCTCAAGGCGGCACAATCATCTTCCACTTGCTTGAGCTCGGCTCGCAGTGCTTCATCGGCCTTCTGCTTTGGCAGTAACGATCCAATCCCCAGCGCAGTGACGCCTAAAAGACAGACCAGCTTTGCGATCCGTGACAACACGACAAGGAATGCCCACGGCCTGCGCCGCCGGACACCATCCATCGAGTTATAAGAGGATCGGCTCATCCTTGTGAAGTTAGAAAGACCGTGGCTCTTCGTCAATCGTTAAAGTCGCTTAACTATTCTTTTTTGAATGACTATTCAACGAAAAAACTCCCCCGCCAGCATTGCCAGCGAGGGAGTGAAAACGCTTCGGGTAACTAATTAGCGCCCGAACTTAAACTTGCCGGTGCCGTAAATCGCGTCGGCACCCAGCTCTTCCTCTATGCGGAGCAACTGGTTGTATTTTGCGATCCGGTCAGAACGGCTCATCGAACCGGTCTTGATCTGACCACAGTTTGTGGCAACTGCAAGGTCGGCGATGGTCGCGTCCTCGGTTTCACCGGAACGATGGCTCATCACTGCGGTGTAACTGTTTTCCTTCGCCAACTCAACAGCGTCGAAGGTTTCCGTGAGCGATCCAATCTGGTTCACTTTCACCAAGATGGAGTTCGCAACACCAAGATCGATACCCTTCTGGAGGAAGTCGACATTCGTCACGAACAAATCATCACCTACCAACTGAACTTTATCGCCGATAGCATCGGTCAACGCTTTCCAGCCATCCCAGTCATTCTCGTCGCAACCGTCTTCGATTGAGTCGATCGGATACTTCGCGCAAAGCGATGCCAGATAGGCAGCCTGTTCGTCGGATCCACGCTTCGCGCCATTGTCGCCTTCAAACTTCGCGTAGTTGTAAATACCATCCGCGAAAAACTCGGAAGAAGCGCAGTCGAGAGCGAAGGTGATGTCCTCACCCACTTTGTAACCTGCTTTTTCAACCGCCATTGAAATGGTGTCGAGCGCATCTTCAGTACCGTCGAAGGTCGGAGCAAATCCACCTTCGTCGCCAACGGCTGTGCTCAAACCACGACCGTGAAGAACGCTCTTCAACGAGTGAAACACCTCGGCGCCCATGCGGACGGCTTCGCGGAAAGTCGGCGCACCTATTGGACGGATCATAAACTCCTGGAATGCGATTGGAGCATCTGAGTGCGAACCACCGTTGATGATGTTCATCATAGGCACTGGGAGCACCTTGGCATTTGGTCCGCCAAGGTATTTGTAAAGTGGAAGTCCGCACGCATCGGCAGCCGCTTTGGCAACAGCCATCGACACACCGAGGATTGCGTTCGCGCCAATCTCGCCCTTGTTCTTTGTTCCGTCCAACTCACGCATCACGGCGTCGATCGATGCCTGATTGACTGCATCCATACCACGAAGAGCTGGTGCAATTTTTGAATTCACGTTGTCGACAGCTTTAAGCACACCTCTACCGAGATAGCGCGCTTTGTCGCCGTCGCGAAGTTCATGAGCTTCGTGCTCACCAGTGGATGCGCCGCTAGGCACTGCTGCGCGGCCGAATGCGCCGCTTTCAAGTTGAACGTCTACTTCGACGGTCGGGTTACCACGGGAGTCGATGATTTCGCGCGCGTGGATGTCTTTAATATTGGTGTAGTCCATATGTATTGGATTGGGTTTGGTGTTCCGTTTTGGAGGGGGTTAGAGAGGGTCAAAAAAAAGGCGCGAAGCTGGTTTCAGCCGCGCGCCTTACTGGAGGTCATCCAGTAAATTTACTGATGGATAAGATAGTCACCGATTCCGGCACATCCACATCCTCCGAGGGTAGTTCGATGGTGTCACCGACGATTCGGTTGAGCATCACCTCACCAATTCCGGAGAGGTAGGAAAGTTTATTGGCTTCGGCTTCACCGTCCCAAGCACCGACAATGTGATAGGTCACCTTGCTTTCATTTGCATCGGCAACTTCCACCGAGGTGCCGATAGACACCTTGGTGTCATCCGCATCGGCGTAATTGACACCGCGTGCAAGATCAATGTCCCGCTCAAGATCTTCTTTGCGGCGCATAAGTACCGCTTGAGTCTGCTTGGCGGCTTTAAACTCGAAGTTCTCGCGAAGGTCACCATATGAGCGCGCGATAGCGATCTCTTTGGTGTTCTCAGGGATTTGCTTCTGAACCAGATCTTCGAGCTCTTTCTTGCGGCGCTCAAGACTATCCCAGGAAACGTAAATCGGATCGTCCTTCTTGACCTCGTCGCGACCGATAAGCAATTCCTGAACGGCAGGGTGCAACTTAATGATTCGTGCGAGCAATGAGTTACGGCTCAAGTTATCGAACACAGGAAGCGACATCAAACGTCGGGCAAAAGTCTTGATCTGCCCGGTGTTCATCGTTGCCACGAAGTCAGGAATCAAATCCTTATCGTCAATGAACATATCGCGCAGACGGCTAGCGGTTCCCGTCTCTTCATCGAGGTGATCGCTCTCCATCACACTCAATGCAGCGGTAGCGAGATCGTCGTCAAAAAGATGCGAGGTGTCGCCCTTACGTCCGCGGCAAATCCATGCCAGAACATCAACACTGATGTCGCGCTGGGAAATTCCACGTCGAAGGAACACATCGAGGTCCGGCTGATGACCCTGTTTCTTGAGGAAAGCCGTAATCTCACCGACAGCACGAAGTCCAACTTGTGGAAGAATCTGCAAAAGCTCTTCCACCCACTGCTCACCGAATGCATCGGGAAGCGACTTGATCGCGCCGCGTAAACTTGCTACCGGCAGACCGGTTAAAATTTCAGGAAGCTTATCGGTTTGTGATTGAATCACACCGGCAAAGGACGGCGCGCCTTCCGCCAACTCCAGACCATCCACCTCGCCGACCAATGAGTCGCGAGCATCGATCAATTCCAATGCACCACGCGGGTCGAAGGTTGCGCTCTTCGATGCAATTTCACCGGCGTCTGCCACTACCTTGGCAAGCTCTTCCGGTGCATCATTGAATTCAGAAAGGTGCTTACGGATCTCACCGATCGCGCGCACTTTGGTTTTCGAGTCCGTGGCAAGATCGAAATCTTCAATCATCAACTCCGTGGTGGATAGCCCGCTATCACGAAGCTCAACCGGCTCGCTACGACGCGAAGGAACAACGAACTCACGGTGCTCACGAAGTTTCTTCTTTGCGTTCTCCCACCAGCGTTTAAACGCCTTCTCCTCAATCACACGGCCTTTAAAAAGGTCTTCGAGTTTATCCGGCAAGATATTGCCACCATAACTCTTCAAGACAAGACCGACGAAAGCTACGGGATCTTCCTTAGCAAGCTCCTTGAGCTTCGTCTCATCTTTCACAAACTGAGCGAGCACGTGCTCCTCATCGATAGGTTCAACAGCTTTCAAGATGAACTTCAAGCCCATGGAGTGTCCGGCTTTCTCTTCAAAGTCGATCCCCATTTTAAGACCTGTAAGATCCCAATCCTTAACCTTTCCTGCCCCCCAGCTTGGGTGGAAGCAAAAACTTCCCGGCTGCAATTTGTCCAGCACTTCAGCTGCTGCTGGTGTAATTCGCCCAGCGGCGATCATTTCTTCAAGCTCAGAATTCATTAAAAAGAACTTAAAGCTGCTCTTTAATTAGGCAAACGGGAATTAACGCATTCTCGCAGTGTAATCATTCGCTCATTCCTTCACGACTCAAATCGTAAACATACGCCTTATGCTGGAAATGTGACGACCATTCGTTACGCGGTTTGATTTCGTGTATCTTTTTCGCGCCACGAAAGAAGTCCTGCCAGAAACGCGAGCGCTGCGACTTCTCGTCGTTGAGCTTGGCCTGTGCCTTGCCTTTTCGCCATTCATCAGACCCCAGCACGGCGTAGCTAAACCCCGACTCTCTCATCGCGTCCAAGGTTTCAAAAACCTCCCAATCTTCAACGTAAACCACCGGAAACGGCAATTCTTCGATCGCCCCACCACGCGGCTCTGAAGCAAATTGCTCCGGATAGGTCGGATCAACCAAAGCCACCCGACTGCTGTAAACAACCTTCGCACCTTCCGGCAATGTGTCACGTAACCAATCGGCCATTTCACGTTGAAGCTCGAACGACGTCACCCCCTCGACCTCCCACTGCCATCCTCTCAACATCCGATAACTACTAAAAACCAGCATCGCTGTCGCCAAAGCCACCGCTGCGTAACGCCAACCCTTTTTGCGAATTCGCAATGCTGCCGCCCACAGGCACACCACACCAAGTGCCGCGAATACACAAAAAAATGCATAGCCCGGCAATAGATATCTGTCTGCAGTTTTCGCAACGAACGACAACATCACCAAGTAAGATAGAATCGAAAGCACCACGATCACCTCACCTGCCGAGCGCTTCCACGGAGTGCGCCCCAGACCAAGCGCGACCAAATACACCAATCCAAGAATCAGTGTCACTCTCGCAGGTTTGCCCATCATCGCGTCCAGATACGCCTTGTGCGGCACGGAGTCCTGATTCTTCGAATACTCTGTATCAGCGAGTCTTTCCACTTCACTCGCCAGACTTTCCTCCAACTGCGCGCGCTCGTTCAATGCACGCCACTGAACCACCGTCGACAGCAGCAAAGCAGTAATCAATACCACCATCGCCAAACCAACACGTTTACCAAATTTCACACACACACCGCGCGGACAACATCCCACCACAGCGAGCAATCCCCACGGCAACCAGAAATACCCCACCCACTTCGCGGTGCCCGCCATTGCCAAACTTACACCCAGAGCAATCATCCACAGCCATCGACGACGCGCGCCCCATTCGCCGCCATGCAATAACCAACGCACCACCAGCCACGCGAAAATCGAAAGCCCCAACAACATCGCAGGATCTTCTTTAAAGAAATGTGCGAATCGAAACATCCGCGGGTGAAACAACAACAGCAGCCACGCCGCTGCCGCACCGGGCAGCGCTGCCACTTCAAACGCCAACAAGACCAACATTCCCGCTGCCAGGCCGGTAAGCACGATCGACACCCGCCGACCCGCCACCGCGACATCGTGACTATTTTCTCTATCCACACCGAAAAGGTCCACCGCCATATCAACCAAAGTCAGGTTCAGTAACGGATGATGGTGGTTGCGCGTGTTCTCTTGAATCTGTTCGATCTTCCCACGCTCGTCCGCATGAACGTGAATCGAAAATTCGTGGTAGGGCGCCACCGCGATCCCACAGGTCAACGCAGCAACAACAAATACCAGCAAACGGCTCCACCACGTCCGAGGCCAGGCCAGCCAGCCGGCGAACATCCGACGGGCAGGTATCGGCCCGTCGTCATCACGATCCACTTCGGCTACATCATTCATTTCGTGACTCAACGACACATTTTAAAGGATTACCATACGAAACCCACGCGCCCGAGCCCAGTTCTATTCAACGCCCGCCGAACGCCTTTTGTTCGCGCCATTGACCACAATCAAACCGAAAAGCAGAAAAACCCCACCGAAGATCACCACCAACCAGATCAACCAGGGACCTCGCTGCGGTTTTTCGTCGAGCAATTGATTGATCTGAGTTTTCAATGAGGCTCGCTCCAACTCTGGCGCCTGCAGATCCAGCAGGTCAAAAAAACCACGAATATTTCCTGATCCATCGACCAGGGCAACTCGCGGATCGTGTTCATATTTTTCCGGCCCGTCGATTTTATTCACCCGGTAGAACATAAGACCTTCAGTCATAAAGTCGTGTAACCCTTTGGTCTCCCCTACTTCAGGCGTGGTCAAAAAGTGCCACTTCGCGTTATCGACATCGTGTAATTTCGCCCACTCCTTGAGCACCTCCGGACGGTCGACATCCGGCTCCAGGCTCACGGCAACAAACTCCAAACGCTCTTCATTAGGAAACTCAGCGGCAATCTCTTTGACGCTCTCGATCACGCCGGCGCACTGACTTGGACATTGAGTGAAAACATAACTGATCAAATACACCTTGCCCCGCATGTTCGCCAAACCGAAAGGCTCACCCTCTTCGTTGAGGAAATCCATATCCTGCTCGATACGATGCTCAAACTTCGGACGCTGCGCCTCTTCCGCTTGCTGGCGTTTTAATACCACTGAATAATTAAATGCCACCACCGCACCCAGCGCGATAATCCCCACAAGGATCAGCACGAGGGTCGCGTTGCGTTTCTGAAGTTCGGGGTTGGGTTCAGAGGGATTGGTCATCGTTAATAGAAACGTTACTGGACTAGTAACTTCGTCTTCGAAAGCGGTCACGCAACCGGCATTTCCAGACAAGTCCACCCAACTACGCCCCTGATTACTCGCACGATGGCAGATTCCGAAGAAAACCAACACTGGAGATTGCCTTGCTCGGACAGCATGCGATGATCCGATTGATGAGCGCCCCCGGAAACAAAGATCCACTCCATGGCATCACCTTGGAACGCATCATTACCGAGTTGGTCGAAGCCTACGGCTGGGACGACATGGCAGCCCGCATCCCCGTGCGTTGTTTCCAATTCAATCCATCGATCAAGAGCAGCCTCACCTTCTTGCGAAAAACTCCTTGGGCACGCAAGAAAATCGAGCGCTGGTATGTGGACGTCCTCGCGCCACGCAAAGAGGAATAGTCGCTTTTCTCTTTTTCCCAAAGCGTCTTTGGAAAAGGGAAATCCTATTTCCAGCCACACAGACAATATCCTCGGAGCACTCGTGGGGGTAACGAGCACAACTCCTTCGATCACCGGTGGAATCATCACCACGGCGAACACCCAGGTCGTCATACCGAAGCCGCGCATTCCCCACCTTGTGCGATTATAACACGACGCTCTGTTTGGAACTGAGCATGTTTACTCGCCAGTCTCAGCGAAAGCCGCTGCCATCGCTTTCTGTAGCGCAATGAGCTTCTCTTCGTTACCCTCTTCTGGCTCGCTGCCGTAACCAAGAATTTTCGTGGCTGAATACGCTAGGATTTCATGTGGATGATCGCCGCCCTGTGCAAAGGCTATCGTCGGAATACGCTCACGATAGTCCTCGTCATCGATTGGGATTCGCACTGGTTTATTGTCGACGGTAGCAATCTCCGCAGAGTCACCATCGCGCTGAAGAAGATACAATTGAGAAACAAAGTCCTTACCCATCACAGGGTTCGACGTCCCCTCTCTGTAGAGCACCAATGGAAGATACCACTGCTCGCGAAGATAGGTCACATATCCATAATCCAGAGCATCTGGATTATGTGCCAATCGATCCTCAAACGAGGGGTGCGCGCACACCGGTTCAATATGGTCGAAGCCCCACAATTCCTTGTAGATCGAATCAAACTTCTCGAGGTAGTGACGTTGCGCCACGTGCATTTTCTCGTGGATCAACACCTCCTTCAAGAAATCGGCAAATTGTCCCGAACCTTCCGTCTCAACATGCACAGCAAGCTCCGCCAACAAGGTCGGGACGACGATGAAATCCTCCCTTGTATGTGGAAACCCCGAGCAGAAGCGATTATCCATTTTTAATAATCGCCACTGCAAACCAGCGATCATCGGCACCCAAGCCTTGAGCTCAATATCCACCGCCACTATCAGTGATTCAAGAGCCTGTTTCTCGGCGTCGGTAAACTCGCCCACGTAATCCGCGACAACTTTCTTATACTCCGCACGCTGCTCATCAAGCGGTGCATCGCTCACCTCCCGTCCTTGATAGGCGGCGAGTTCGACGATTTGATGCTTACTAAAGTAAGCCTCTTTTTCCTCAGACAAAATCCGCTCTTTTGCGGATGCCTTATCGAAAAAGAACACCTTATCCGCATAGGCGGTGGCTGTCAGCAAGCCAACTAACAGGAACCCGAATAATCGTCGCATTTTCATCATCTCATTTTCTATTCGTCGCGAACCCGCGGATTGTCATCAAGATCACACTGACCAGCACCAAAAGCCCACACAACTTGGCAAACCAATCGCCGAACGCTGCGTAAACCGTCACTTCGCCGTCGACCGGTAAGTAAGCGGTTCCAAACAGTACGCCCGGCACTTTGGTGGACGTGCCGGAATCGTTCTGCACACGCTGAATTTCCCCGCCCTTACGGCGATCGTAGAACGAACCCGTTTCATCAATAATGCAGGTCACGCCTGTGTTTGCCGATCGCACCATCGGACGACGCAGCTCGATGCATCGGAATTTCGCGCAGGCGGTGTGTTGAAGCGTCGCCGCGGGATGATCGAACCACCCGTCATTCGTCACGTTGACCAACAACTGCGGCTCGCCCTTTCGGACGAATTTCCGCACGTGATGCGCCACGGTGTCCTCGAAACACAGCAGCGGTGCCAATTGGTAACGCTTGCCATGGGTTTCTACTACCAGCGGGTCGGTGCTCTCACCGACATCGAAATCCGCAGGCACCGCCTCGCCCACCAGCGCATCGATAAAGCCGATCTCACGAAACGGCAAGTATTCGCCGAACGGCACGAGTCGTACCTTATTAAACTGCAAGGGCAACTCGCCGATATTCAAGTAATCGAGCCCGGATTCAAACACAGCGATCGTGTTGTAACTCTTCGGGTCAGTCATATCGATCACCTCACCTAGAGTGCCAAAAACCACATCTGTTTCCGGCCCAACCAACTGCTGCAAGCCTCCTGCGAATTGAAAGGTCTCCTTACTAAGTAGGACCCAAGGCAGCACGCTCTCGGGGAGCACGAGAAGATCGACCGATGAGCTATCGAGCACAATTTCTTGCCCAGTGTCCATCGCCGCCTCAAGCGCTTTTCTATAACTCTCTTCGCGCTCGCCAATCGCACGCTCTAGTTGGTCGAGAATCTTCGCCGCTTGCTCGTGTGCAGTGCCGGGGTCGTGCTTCTCTTCCTGTGTCATCATCGGCTGCATCAAAGCTACATCTACCGGTATCACCTCGCGCTCGATCGATAGACGGTTCACACCGTAGAGAAAACATCCAGCCACCAGCATCACAGCCACAGCCAAGTCTGGATGCGGACGCCAACGCGAATGTGAAATTTCCAAATGCACACGCCGCAGTGTGGCGTAGAGCACGTAACCGAAGAACACGGGAAGAAACGACAAACCATGCGCGCCCACCAAATCCGCCGCTTGAATCAGCGTCGCGTTCTGGTGCATGCCCATCGCCAATCCATTCCACGAAAACCCACTGAGAAGAAATCCACGCACCCACTCCAACGCCACCCATGCCGCTGCGGCGAGCGTGGCGCATCGCAGCACGTGAAGCGAACTCACCAACCAGTCCGGCATCGACCCTCCGCTTGCGTGCTGTTCCTTCCAACTGTCCAAGGTCGGCTTACCCGGCTTTGGTTGAATCGCTGACTTTCGGGCTTTTGGCGTTAACAAGCGCGTGTCCACTCGCGCGATGTAACGAACAATCACCGCCCAAATTCCAAAATAACACGCCAAATACGACGAGAGTAGTAGCCATCCCAGCACACTAAGAAACGGCCCGGCGCTCCAAATATCACTCAACCAACGCAATGAGGTAAAATGGAACGCAAACCCAGCGAGCCAACCAATCCCAAAACTCCCCCACCCACGTGGTTTTTCCGCATCGCGTCCGATGTCCATGGCTCCGACAAGCAGCGGCATCCACAGCCACAGAGTCGCCCCGAGATCGATCCCCGGAAACGCCAAGGCAAGCACACCGCCCGCAGCAAGCGCAACGATGGCGCGCAACAATCGTGCACGCCATCCACCGGAAGATGCGCGTTTACTCACGACAGTCGCGCCTCGATGTCTGCTTCAAGCGCTGCCCAGAGACGATCACTCGCCTCGCCGACTTCCGCTTTCGCCGTGGCGAGCTGTGCGTCGTCGAGCGTGGATCCACTCTCCGGTCGGCGATTACCAAACAGATAGTATTTAATCTTCGGCTCAGTGCCCGATGGACGCACCGCAAACGAACGACCATCCGCCAGTTCGACAAACAACATCTTCTCCGCAGGAATCACGTCACCTTCCTCATCAAGGATGGTGTCGTTGGCAAAATCGCGCACTCGGGTGACCGCCGTGCCATCCACTTCCGTTGGTGGATTGTCCGCATAGGATTTCGCCAGCTGTTGAATTTTCGCAGCACCTTCGGCTCCCTCGAAATACTTCGATTTGTTCACCTCGAGGAAATATCCGAACATCTTGTAAACGTCGTCGAGCAACTCGATCAAGGTTTTACCCAGCGACTTGGAATATGCAGCGAGTTCCGCAAACATCACGACGGCGCCATTACCATCCTTGTCGCGGATCGCATCGCTGCCGAGATACCCGTAACTCTCTTCGGAGCCGAAGACGTAGAATTTCGAATGCTCCAATCGCAGCGCACGACTCGTCTCCGCAGGCAGTGAATCGTAGTCGTCGTAGAGGTCTTTTGGAATCGCTTCCTCATACTTCTTCATCTTCGCGGCGATGAATTTGAAGCCTGTCAATGTGTTCACGCAGGAGATGCCGTAGTGCTCGCAAATCGCATCCTGAAGCTGACTGGTCACGAAGGTCTTCACCACCACCGCACGCTCACGGTTGGCGTCGGTGATCATACCTTCGTCGATCATCGTCTTCACCCGGTAGTAAGTCATCAGCGACCCCGTTTGGTTGCCCGTGAGAAGGTGCAAATCCCCATCGCGTCCGCGCACTGCCACACCCATGCGGTCGCAATCCGGATCAGTGCCAATGACGATATCCGCACCGCTCGCGTTCGCTTGATCAACGGCCATTTGCAAAGCGGATGCGTTTTCCGGGTTCGGGCTTTCAACCGTCGGGAAAGCACCGTCCTGGACGTCTTGCGCGGCGACGGTTTCACAAGGCATGCCCAAGCGCTCGAGAATCGGCACGACAATGTGTTTTCCGACTCCGTGCAGGTTGGTGAAGACAATCTTCGGCGGCTCGGACTCGGCAACCAGTGAGGGGTTCAACAACAAAGTTTCCAAGGTCTCCATGTAGGCCTCGTCGATCTCCTTGCCGAGCATCGTCAGCTTGCCTTGCTGGTCTGCAGGAAGCGCGTCGTATGTGTCGGATGGGATAGAGTTCACTTTGACAATCACCTGCGTGGCCTGCGGCTCGATGAGCTGTGCACCGTCGCTGAAAGACGCTTTGAATCCATTGTCGTGCGATGGGTTGTGCGAAGCGGTAATCACCACACCAGCGGAGGCACCGAGATGGCGCACGGAGAACGACAGCTCGGGCGTTGCCACAGGCGTTTCAAAAAGATAAGCGTCCACTCCAAGATCGGTCGCGACCTTGGCGCAGAACTCCGCGAAGTCGCGCGAGAAGTGACGGGTGTCGTGGGCGAAGCTCATGCTCGGCTTGCCGTCTTTGCCATCGGCTTTGTGCGATTCGAGCAGAAACGAAACCATCCCCTGCATCGCACGGGAGAGGTTAAAAAAGTTCATCGAATTCGTGCCGACACATGGATGCTCCGGACGCTCATCTTCAGCAGCGCTACCGCGCTCAGCGGTAGTCACCACGCGACCAACCGTCCGCCCACGCAAACCACCGGTGCCGAACGCCAGGGTGCGGAAAAAGCGATCGTTCAACTCATTCCAATGCTCACCGTCGACGAGTTCTTCAACAGTGGAGTGAATCACCTGATTGTCGGACGACTGCAAAAGTTCGCAGGCGTTTTTACAGGTGGACTCGAGGATTTGCCCCGCATCGCGTGCGGCGGTGAGTTTTTCTTGCAGTGCAGACATGGTGACAGAGTGTAGTCTTCGACTCGTAGACCGCCGAACCTTCGACAGTACCCCGAATAGAAGCAGGATGGATACCCATATCAGTGATAGATTGCATACAGCGGAACAAAAGCGAAAAAGGCTGAATTTTTCGTCAGAATCCGCATTTCGACTCATCGACGGCTCGGGAGACGATGCCTTCGGGCTCACCATCGACGTTTTTGCCAATCGCTGGCTCGTCCAGACGGAGGGCGATCAATTGCCCGCCGGACTGCAGGCCGAGTTGGAATCCCGTCAGGTCACCGCCTACTGGAAGAAACTCTCGATCGACGCCAAAACCGCACCGACCCATCTTTGTGGACCACCGCAGAACGAACCCTTCCTCATCATCGAGAATGGACTGAACTACGAGATCGATTTCGACTCCGGCTACTCCCAAGGGATTTTCATCGACCAACGCGACAACCGCCACCGCGTCATCGAGCGCACGACATCCGACCAACGCGTACTCAACACCTTCGCCTATACCTGTGGGTTTTCCGTTGCCGCCGCCAGCAAGGGTGCCATCACCACCAGCCTCGACCTCGCCCAACCCTATCTCGACTGGGGACGACGCAACCTCACTCACAACAGCATCGACCCGGAGTCGCAGTATTTTGTTCGTGGCGACACCATGGAATGGCTCGACGTCTTCGCCCGCAAAGGCCGCACCTTTCACGGCATCGTCCTCGACCCCCCCACCTTCTCCAGAGTGAGCCTCGGCAAAGGCCGCCGCAAAAAAAGCTCCACCTGGAGCGTCGAACGCGACCTCGCCACCTTGGTCGAAAAAGCCGCACAAATCATCGAACCCAACGGGTGGATTCTCTGTTCATCGAACTGCCGAAAAATGAGCTTCGCCCAATTCGACACCCACCTCGCCCAAGGCGTCCGCGCTGCAGGAAAACATGCGACCATCACCCACACCGACATGCCCGCCGACTTCACCGACACCCCCTACCTGCACAACGCGTGGTTGGAATTTTAGGTCGGAGTTGTAATCGCCATCACTTAGCTCGCAGGCTATCTAATGAGTAAGCATGAAGCGCATACTCAAACTTCTCATCATTACTCTTCTGGTTGCAGCCATAACCGGCGGTATCTTGACCTATATCCACACCAGTCAGGAACAGGCTGCGAAACAAGCATGTCTCGACTATATTGCTGATCAAGCAAGCAAAGGGACGCCCATCCCACATCAGGACCTACTCGATCTATGGTCTGGCAATGAGGGCAAGAACCTTTACGCCGAACCTACAATTTTCGAATATCTTACGACCCATCAATTAAACTCACCTGAAGATGACGACGATCCTGTTCTAATCGCTGCCGTCGATCGTTTCACCAAAGGCATGGTTGATTGCGAAACCATATCCTTGGTTCCTGTTGTTAAGGCAAATATCGGAAGCGACAACGCCCTCTACCGATCTGCGGCCGCCTCAAAAAGTCTCTATGACCTTGCAATGGAGCGAGTGAAGACCTTGGCAGAGGATGGCAATTTTAACGAAGCGATACGAATCCTGCAAAACCTGCACGAGATGGAAGCCCAACGAAGCGACCATGTATTAGGCTTATTGGATCTTACTGTTCAAGTGCTAGAGAAGCTCACTCTTATTGGGGCGACACAAGAGATACTGGCCTCTGCAGGACCGAACCTTGATGTCAAACAATTGGATCAGCTTCTTGGAGCTACGAAGAACTGGAACGTTCTGAAGGGATTGGGAAATATTTTTCTCTTCGAGAGAGCTTACCAATATTTGTCATTCGAAAACCTGGAAGACTCATCCGATATAAACCCATGGAAGCTCCATCTGAAGTTTCGCTATTCGGAAACCAATTATGAAGCACAGCTCATACTTTGGAAAGCTCTGGAGGATGCATCCAATGCTTCTGGATCAGGCTGGAACATCGACACGGCAGAGCACTCCATCAATGTCGTTGATGCTAGCACTTCCGGATTCAGTGCACCCAATCCCTTCCTGAAGGATGAATTCGAAACGATTACCAAGACATTTAATGATACACGCCCATTGATAGAAGGCCTTAAGACATCAATTCTCAGCATCTCAGCCCACGAATTACTCCTCGCCTGCCATCATCAGAAAATCAGCACAGGAAACTTCCCGGAAACGATCGACGACATTCCCGTGGAACTGTTACCACCCGATCGTCTATCACTTCTCAAATCAGCCAACGCTACGCTTCGCGTCGAGAATGACAAAATCTTCGTCGATTATGACCTCCCTGATGGCACAATGAAGATCATGCCCGAAACAAAAAACTGATCGCTCCTTTTCACCTTCAGAAAGGGCAGCAAAGAGACTATTCACCCAAGAAGGGACGGCTTTCACACCGTCCGTAACTTTACTTCAAAAGGCCCATCAATCGCGTGGGGCGCAGTCCTTATACGCGATCACGGACGCCTGAAAAGCCTCCCTCCCTACGACATACCGCCGGAGGGGGTGCGCCTCGCGCCCCTGTGCGATGCCGCAGCAGGCAAGATCAACAAACGTGAATCACTCGTGTTGCATCACCACCCGATGGGGACGAGGCGTCCCCACTCCATCGCCGCACGACTAATACCACCCATTTCGTAACGCGTGGTTGGAATTTTAGCGTGGAGTTGTAATCGACCCGTGGGGTGAAACAGGATACGACAATTCAGTGATGAATATACACCGAAACGCGTCAAATTGGAGGTTCGCCATTTCAAGTGTGGTAGCAATTTCCGTCCTCGGTGCATGTCTGATCTACACAGCGGCGAAACCCAAGCCCCCCGGCTTTCTCGAATCCTATAAAGCTGCGATGGCTTACCTAGAATCGCAAGAGAAGCTGGGACGCCCGATCGCCGCCGAGGATTTTCTAGCGAAAAAGTATCTATTCCTTCCTGCTGGAGCGATTATGGAATCCCCACCCCCTCGCATCATTGCCACCTCTGGCGGCGATCTAAGACTCGACTATATCATCGCGTCAGGTAAAGACCTGTTTGCGCTCGATGAATTTGCTTACTTGGTAAAATCCAAGAGGTCATTCACATGGTCTGAAGAAAACGCACAACGCCAAGACGAAGCGATTCAAACCCTTATCACCCACCCATGGAAATTTGACACAATTTCCCTCATAGAAATTGCCAAAAATACAAGCTACAACGAAAGTGAATACTATGATCCAGGAGAGGCATGGCATGACTCCCAAAACTTGATCATTGCTGCCATTGGCGAAAATAAAAACGATGCTGAAGCTACCCGACGTGGGCTGGTTGTGCTTCATCGAATCCATGCCAGTTGGAACGACTACGCTTGCGGAGACGGTGAAATTTACTACCGTCTCCAAACTCAGATCGATTTGGCGAAAGCGTCTGCTCAATTCTTAAACCACGGAGGCAGTCTCGCGGATCTGAATACCCTTACAACCCTTAGCGAGCTCACTGCCAACTGGAAGCCATTCACAGGTTGGGGACACGCCTTACTTTATCGACGCGACATCTTCTTAGCCGCATTTTGGGGAAAACGAATGGAACTCCCAGTCGAATACGCAAATATCGCCAACGCTAAGCGATGGTTTGCAACTCTTTACGCAGCTGTCACACGTGGCTCGCAAATCCTTGAGCGTGCAGCAATGATCATTGAAGAACCATGGACCGAAAAAACCGTCGGCGAGTCCATATCACAGATTAAGCAAGAGACCGAATCCGCACGCAGCGATTGTCCCTATCCATTCACGCGCCCCGCTTGGGACATCATTGAACTCGCGAATCCCGACTACGACGTCATCGAAATCCATCAAGAATGGAAACGCGAACTCGCGCGCTACCAATTATTTCTCGCCGCCCAGCTCCACCATGCGAACACCGGCAAGTTTCCGAAAACTGTAAACGATCTTCCCAACATTAAAAACACCGAGGCCATCAGTAAAGAAATCGGTACGTCAGACATCTCCTTCGTCACCTGGAAATGGAACTTCGGAGAGAAACTCGCCATCAAATTCACCCTACCCGACGGCAAAACAGCATTCTGGCCAGAAGCACCACCGAAGTAAGCTAACTTACCGGGAGGGGCTAGTCATTCCACCAGATAGGGACGACTTCCACGTCGTCCGTGACTTTCCTTCACCGCCGCCCAATCGCGTGAGGCGCAGCCTTTTACGCGACGGACGCTTGAAAAAGCATCCCTCCCGCAAACACAAGGCACGGTCGGAATGTTATCGCGGAGTTATCTTCGCCTTTTATTATCCTTGCAAATTGTAAATAAAACTTTCAATATGCAAGGATGATTCATCGAGGTATTCAAAAAGAACTCGATCTTGCTCTATCGCGTCAGGCGGCTGTGGCGTTGCTTGGGCCGCGACAGGTTGGCAAGACGACCTTGGCGCATGAGGTCGCCGGTTCACGGGCGAGCGTCTATCTGGATTTGGAAAATCCAGGTGACCGGGCGAAACTCGCGGAGCCGGAATTGTTTTTCGCGCAACATCAGGAAAAGCTGGTCATTCTGGATGAAATTCATCGTGCACCGGATTTGTTTCTGGTGCTTCGCGGGGTGATCGATCAGGGGCGCAGGGCAGGACGGAGGAC
>JAGXGH010000058.1 GCA_024636835.1 Verrucomicrobiales bacterium
AGTGCGCGCGCGGGAAGAGACTTCTTCCCGATCTGAAAATCACAAATACAAATCCTTGTGTCTGGCTCTCAGAATTTCCTTGGCTTTCTCGGCGGCGGTCCATGCCTCTACGGCTCCCAGGTAGTGCGATGTATCAAAAATAATCGGAGGTTTTGCAACTGGTAATTGCTTTCGGTTGAGCAGCCTAAATCATGGCTTTTGAAAAAAATGGGCATTCCCCACATTTCAGCTACCCGAAATTGATGAGTTGCGGGATAAACTTGGTATGAGCGACCAAACTACCCATAAACGCCCAAAGCCCAAGACCATCCAAACCGTGAAATCTACTGCTCCCTGGATGCTGGTTTCCGAGGCATCCATCCAAAGCCATCTTACGGCAAAAATGATCCGCGCATCAGGACTGGAGCTGAGGCCATTTGGAAATGCAGATTATATCAGGCCCACTGATTTCAACCACTGGATATTACATGGTGAGATCCCGCATCGCACGTAGTTATCGTGTTCTCCAAACTATGAGCAGCGTCGGATCGACAATCCAACGCCAAGTCTCATTAGGACTCTTTAGAATTTCTTCGCTGGATGGCATCAATGATTTTTCTGATATTGGATTCCCGCCTCGCATCGAGTTTCATGTAGGATTTCATCAATGCCTTTCGCACCTCCTCAGCATAGTGGGCGGTAGCGTTTTCAAATCCCGCATATCGTGCGGCTCTGAGATATTTCAATGTCGACGATTTTTCATCTGAATGATTTCTCATAAGTAAATAATGGCACAACGGCTGCCAAGGCGAAGATATGTAGTCTAGTGTCAGAAGCTCTTCATCTACCTCTCCCCCATCGCTTTTACCTCGTCCGCCACACGTTTCTTGAGTTCCATAGGGGCGATCACTTTTGCCAAGCGCACCCAGCTGAGCACCCAGCGAACGAGTTCCTCGATGCGTCCAACCTCGAAGCGAACTTCGACCCTGCTCCCCTTGGTATACAATCGCTACATCTGCAGGCTTGGATGCCAGCCGCGCTGATCGACCAGAATCTCCGCATAACCTGTCAGTTCGATTCGCACGATTTGAAGCGGCTCGTTATCCGCCGACGTCCAGATCCCAAGCGAGCGCTGAAGGTAGGCATCACCGTCGATTCCTGGGTTCGAATCCCAGTCTGCGTATTTCCCTTTACTTACAGGGCCTCAAGGCCAAACAAGAGCGCAATGAGGACAAAGTGGGAACAAACCACCCCGTTCAGTGGTTTTGGTCGCCTCCTATTTTCGATATTGCCGTTACTGCGTTTACAGTAATCGATTGCAGTTACGCCTACCTCTCGAAACGGCATGAGGGATTAAATTTTCAGTCCTCACAGGCGTATCTGACAGATGGAGCTGTATCAAGTAATAGATCAATTCCAGTCGCTTTTGATTCGAAGGCTTTTCGGCAAGCTGGGACAACTCGCTATCGCATTCTCACCAATGATTTGCAGAACCCACGCCTGATTCTGCGAAAGAACTCTCATCTGGGTCAATAAATCCTCCAAATGGCCAGCGACCGAGATAAAAACGGGGATCTCTGCCACGACATCGTTGGTAGCGAGGCAGTCCCAATCTGCATCGAAAAAGTGGTCAGCAAGGACTTGCAATTCCCACGCTATAACCTTTGGGGTGTATTGAATCGACAAATTCAGTCCCAAAATCGATGTGATTTTTGTCCATTCAAAATTTCTGCTGGTGAAGTGAAGTTTCTCAACGTCTGCCACCGTATTCTCTACTGTCATGAACCGTTTCCTCATCTCCATCATTGCCTCGTGCTCTATCTCGCTCGGAGCAGAAAACCCCTACGATGGCCGCATCTCGGGTCGCGAAATCCTAACCCCTGCGCCCGCCGCCGAGCCCCGAATCACCGGGGCTTCGATCTTTGGGGTGCGTCCCGGAAAGCCCATCCGCTTGCGAGTTTCCGCCACTGGAGTGAAACCACTCACCTTCAACGCTTCGGGGCTTCCGGCAGGCGTTTCTCTCGATCCTGTCACTGGTTGGATCACCGGTCGCGCGCCAGCGGAACCCGGTGACGTCGCGGTGACACTCTCAGCCCGCAATGCGAAGGGAGAAGCCACACGCCAGCTCACCCTGCGTATGGGCGAGACGATCTGTCTCACCCCGCCGATGGGATGGAACAGCTGGTATGTGCATTCTGAAGGCGTCAGTGACAAGGCGATACGTGAGATCGCAGGCGCCATGGAAAGCAAGGGACTCACCGATCACGGCTGGACTTATCTGAACATCGACGATTGCTGGATGGGCCTGCGCGATCCGGAAACCCAGGCGATCCAGCCAAACGCGAAATTTCCCGACATGAGAGCGCTGGTCGAATTCGTGAATGGCAAGGGCCTCAAACTCGGCATCTATTCGACCCCATGGATGTCGACCTACGCGGGATACATCGGCGGCTCGGCACCGAATGAAACAGGCGACTACTCGGAGTTTTTCCTGCCTGAATCCGAACGTCTGAATCCGCACCAGGTCTTCGGCCGCTACCCGAACGGCATCGCCAAGGGACTTGCCGTCATCGGCCCGTTCTGGCGCGTCGATCGCGATGCGAAACAATTCGCCGACTGGGGGATCGATTACGTGAAATACGATTGGAAGGAATGGACGCTCGAGAAGAAAGACGACATTTATAAAGTGAACCGGTCGAAACCTGTCATCAAGACCGAGGCGCTCACCAAACGGGTCTTCGATGATTTTCGCGCCCAGGATCGCGACATTGTCATCAGTCTGTCGCCGAATCACAGCCGAGAGGAAGACAAGTTTGTCCCGAAGTATTGCAACCTGTGGCGGCTCACGGGCGATATCCATGCGCAATGGGAACGCATCATCGCGCCGTTCGGCATGGCGGACCGTCTCGCCCTCACCAAGCCCGGTCACTACGGTGATCTCGACATGCTCCAGATCGGCCCGCTCGGGAAACCCAACCGCGCCGAGGTGGTTTTCAAACCATCCCCCCTCACCCCTGCCGAGCAGTATGTGCAGGTCAGCCTCTGGTGCATCCTCACCCAGCCGATGCTGCTGTCTTGCAATGTGCCGACGATGGATGACTTCGACCTCAATCTCGTGACCAACGATGAGGTGATCGCCGTGAACCAGGACCCGCTCGTGAAGCAGGGCTATAGGGTGGCGAACAAAAAACAGGATTGGGAAATCTGGGCGAAGGACCTCATTGACGGAGGCAAGGCGGTCGCGCTGTTCAACCTTTCCGACAAGGACCAGGTCATCGGCGTTTCGAAGGCCCAGCTCGGCCTGAGCGGCATCGTGCGCGACCTCTGGCGGCAGAAAGACATCGGCACCATGGGCGATAACTTCTCCGCGATGGTCAGCCCGCACGGCGTCGTCTTTGTGAAGATCATGCCCTAACGATTCCCCCTTATAAGCACACGAGGTTCATTTCAAATCGCGATCGCGAGGCCGGAGAAGGAGGGGTGTATGGTTTCTTCGGCGTCGCCATCTCCGACTCTTTTGCCTGTTACTTCTTGATCAAAGCAATTGCTTTCTCAGCAAAGCGCTTACCCAAATCCATGCATCCTGCCTTGGTGTAATGGATTCCTTCGATATCAACATCATCGGTATCGACCCATGCGCCGCGCGGGCTGGATTCAGCAGCTTCGACCTGCGCCTTTCTTACCCCTTCCCAGTTCTCATCGCTCCTAAACTGACTGAGGCGGCCGATAACAAAGTTTACATCATCGCGCTTCATATCATCGCTCAGTTGTTTGATCAGTCCTAACATGCTTGCCTTATAGACGTTATCATTCTTCTCGGCCGCATCATGCTCGCCCTGCATCCAGACGAAGGTTACCGTCTGGATCTTTTTTCCCTCGATGGCTGCATTGACCTTGAGCATCAGGCGATCATAGAGCGTACCATTATCTTTCGGCATATCACCCTTTGCAGGCTTCCAATTCTTGTACCATTTTCGAATGGCTGAACTACCCCGGGCATCCTTGACAACGATCACGTTATCTTTGCCGAATGCTGCCTCCACGGCAGGTGTGAAAGAAACATTGGGAGACAGGTTCGCCATGTTTGACTGACCCGACAGAATGAAGAGGTGCTTTCCCATTTCTTCAGCACTGGCAGATGCGACTGACGCCAATGCGATCAGAATGAAGATAGATAGATGTTTCATGTGATAAGTTCCTTTTTCTTGATCTTGCCCTTCTGTTTGTCCGGGCCGTGACATTCGATGCAGTAGGAGGCGAAGAGATTTTTATAGTATGGTGAAATTTGATTCAGATTGTGTGTCCCTTTATTTATTCTAATCCACCCAGCTGGCACCTGCGGGAAGCTTCTGCCCGAAGTGCTTGCTGAGAATGCTTTTTGCGGTGGCTCTCTGCGCGGCTGGAACGATCAGAAGCACCCCTCCATCTTCGTTGATGACCAGATCCACACCGGCCTCGGCACATGCCTTCTGGATGGAGGCTCGATCATTTGCCGGCAGCGTGTTCAGCTGCAGCACGGTGATGTTGGTGTGGGTGTCGGTTGAGCTGTCCTTCGGGGTGGCGGCGGCGGTAGCCGCGGTGGTCGCGCCAGTGACCTCCCACGTGAAATCGTACACGCGGGCGATCATGCCCGGCTTGCTCTGCACGGCAACCTGAATCCAGTATTTCCCGGGTGTGGTCGGGGTGCCTGAGAAAACACCACTGGTGCTGTCGAGTTGCATGCCGTTGGGGTAGCTAGCTTTCTTGGTTTTGCTATCGATGCGCGATGCCAGATCGCCATAGAGCCAGTAGCGGGCGCCGACCTGGTTGGCAGTGAAGGTGAAGCTGTAAGGTTTGGCGGTTTGCGCCGGCGGGAGCGCACGCTCGGTTTGAGTCAGGACTGGAGGCTGTGGGCCTTTGACGAAAGTCGCGATAGCAGCACCGCTGGGCTTGCGCTTGGCCATCACGCTGATTGCTTTGATGGTAGTATCGCCGCTGATGCTGAACGGCTTACTGTAGGTTGGCGATGCGGCAGTTGGCTCACTGCCATCGGTGGTGAAGTGGACGGTGATGTCACCGCTGGGCACCACGATGCTGACTTCACGCGGCCCGTCGATCACCCGCATCGCTAGCCAGATCTCCGGCACCGGAGCGCGAGCGTTGTCGCCATTGAGTCGGTCATCGAACCAGTCGGCTATCACTTCCGCCAACTCCGCCTCACCCTCACCGACCACGCGTTTGGTCATCGCGTGGTCGCCGGTGGTCGGTGGGACATGCGTGCTCTTCTTGGCGAACTTGGGATCGGTCATGTAAGCGTAACTGTAGTCGATCGTCCCAGCCGCAGCCAACTCGAGCATCGTTGGCAGTGGTGGATACTTTCCCTTCACAGCCGTAGCGGGCGCTTTACCGGGCTTATATCCATCTCCGACGATCTGGAGCATCGCCGGGCTGCCGCTTGTGGCGAATTCATCAAGGTGCTTCAGGTCGAAGGAGATCGCCTGCCATTGGCCGTTAACGCCCGGGTAGCCGGGATGTTCGCTTTGCATGGGGGTCCAGACACTGGAGTCCTCCCCCGCTTCGTTCATCAGCGGGGCGAACTCGGCATTCATAATGTCGTGGAGGGTGACTCCCTGGCCATAGTTTCTGTTGCTGAAGTGATCGCCTGTGCCATGGCCTGCCGAGGTGATGAGCCAACCCCCAGCCGAGCTGCCGTAGCTGCCAAAGCGCGTCGTATCGAGGTGGAAGCGCGTCGAATTGGTGCGCAGGAAGCGCGCGGCATCGTGGTAGTCGTACCAGACCTGTGGCCGAATACCCTTGGGCATCAGGATGTAGTTCAAGGAGGCGAAAGCCATACCTTTGCTGAGAACCCTCTCGGCCAACGCCAAACTCCCATTATCGAGTTTCTTGCTGCCGTGAGTATAGGTGCCACCATGGCAATACATCACCAACGCACAATTCTTCGCGCCTTTCGGCACCCATAGGTCGAGAAGCATCTCATTATCCCGACGCCCGCTCTTGTCTCCGCTGTAACGCCACTCGGGCAGATACGCCAAGTTGAGATACGCATCGGCAGATTCTAACAGGTTCTTATCCGTAGAGGAACCGGCAGGGTCTTTCATGGGCTCGCCATCCGCCGATAGCATCGGCAAGAGGGTGGAGAGCACAACCGCGAGGAATCGCGGGATGGGTGATTCTGATCGTTTCATAAGAAGTTTAGGTTACTCCACATCCGTGCGGAAGGGCGAGGCGGGAAGGCCTTCTTGATTGAAGAGGTTGACGTCGGGGACATTGGACCATCACTCGTAGACGAGCGTGGCCGTGGCGATGCAGTGTTTGTCGCTGCGGATGATGTGCTTGCCCTTTGTTTCGGCATCCAGGCCGGTGAAAAGCAGCAAACCATTGTGCGATCAGAAGTCTGCGACACCCGAGAAGTAGCGGACGCATTCATCGCGCCACAGGCAGGCAAACTGCTGTTCTTCGAGAAGCTTCTTCATGACCGAGGCATGGGTGGCCGGGGCGATTTCCCCCCCCAGGGATTTCCATGTTTGCACCATCTCATCCACGCTCTTCACTCCCCTATTGTAGCGGAAGGTCAGTTCGTCGAACAGCGTCCGGCCAGTTGAGAGTTGTTTATCCCATGGCACATGATGGAACCAGAGGAGGTACTTCAAGGGTGTCTTATCGGGATCATTGAAAATGGACTGCAGTTCCGGGTGGTATTGACCGACGTAGTTGCTGCCCCGTTTCGTCCTGTTAAAGCCAAGTCCTTTGGAATCGGCCTTGTGGAAGGCCTCCCGCGTCGCCGGGCTGGGCTCGTAATGACCGTCATAAGCACATAGCAGGTTGAGTCCCAACGGCATCGTGTAATCCACAAGGGCTTCATGGGAACCCATCATCATTTTCAGGATGGCCGCGCGCGATGGCGCATCGCACCGGAATGTCATGCGGATCCATTCATCCGCGATCTCCTCCGCGCCGAGTCGCGGGTTCCAGGCAAGCCGCCCAAAGGCATACCAGTTGGCCTGGTTGAAAACGCTGCCGCACCATTCGGGGCCGTCGCCCGTATTGGCCACGCCCGCGATGCAGCTTTTCTTCTGCCCGTACAATGACCCATCGATCACCTTGGCGATCGTCGATCCGCTTCCCTTGGCATAGGTGTCCGAAGCAAGAATTTCCGCCCACATTGGCCCCAGATAGGCAAGTGTCGTTGCATGACCGAGGTATTCTTTCGCGATCTGTAGCTCCATGGCGAGGTGGGTTTGCGGCATCGCACCGAAGAGTGGAGTGAACGGCTCACGAGGCTGAAAATCGAGCGGGCCATTTTTCACCTGAATGAAGACATTGTCGAGAAACTTGCTGTCGAAGGGCTTGAACTCGTCGTAGGCCTCTTTTGCCCGGTCGTCTCCCTTGTTATCATAGACGAAAGCACGCCATATAAGGGTGCCTCCATGTGAAGCCAGCGCATCGGCGAGCATGTTGGCCCCATCGACGTGCGTCCGTCCATAGCTGCTCGGTCCGGGCTGGCCTTCGGAGTCCGCCTTGACGAGAAAGCCGCCGAAATCCGGTATCAGGGTGTAAATTTCATCCACCTTGGTCTGCCACCATTGACGCACTTCGGGGTCGAGTGGATCGGCGGATTCCAGATCACCGACACCGCGCCAGCGCGGCCGGCCCTCGACTATGCCACTCGGGCGTATCGGAGAAGCGAAGCTGACGCAGAGGTAGGTTTGGATGCCCCACTTGCGGAAAATCCCGGCCAGCACTTCGACTTTCTTCAAGTAGTCCTCTCGTAGTATCTTGGGGTTGGCGTTTACATTGTTGATCGCAACAGCGTTGATGCCAATCGAAGCGCAATATCTGGCATATTGCTCATAGCGGGGGCTCAGTTGTTCCGGAAGCTCTTCCCACTTCCATAGACTTCTGCCCCCGTAGCCGCGTTCGATGCTTCCGTCCAGATTATCCCAATGATTCAACATTCTCAATGTGATCGCAGGCTCGCTGCTTAAGCTCAGCCGTAATCGAGATTCGCCTGACTGCATCAATCGAACAAAATGGAAGACCCCGTAAAGCACTCCTGCATCATCGCGGGAGACGATGGCAGTGGCGGGCTTCCCACCGGTCGTGATGCTCTCGATCAGGTAACCACCCTCCGTGAGTGCGCTTGCTTTCTCAACCGCCGACTTGGGGAGGAAATCCACCAGCTGGTCCAAGCGGCCCAGCATTACTGTGCCCTTGCCCGCTGGTGAATCCGTGGCCGCAACTTGGCGCCCTGTCATTTGACCGATAGCCAGCAGCAACTCGTCCCGTGCATTGAGCAGGATGGCGGATTCACCCGGGGAGAAAACCTGTCGCACAACACCCGACCAGTCTTTTTGCAGGCTAGGAGCGAGCTCGTGATAATTGAGCCAGAGTGAAGAACCCGTAGATCGATCCCCTGACGACCGGGGCGTAGTCAAATCCGTAGCGGCACAGGCCGGGCGCAAAAGTCCAGTCGCAAGAAGGCATGGAAGAAAGGCTGTGAGCAAGAGTTTTTTACGTTTCATTATGGAATTGATGGCATGAATCGGGAGTCAGAGTGGAGGTGGATCAGGAAAGCCGAACGTTGGGAGGAAGACGATTGGCTAATGTTTAATTTTCCAATGAGGTTGCAGCAGTGCGCTGAGTTGATCGACCATAGGTGAAGCTTCAATCATTTTCTCACGGAAAATTAAGAATTCCGCCAAGCAACTGTTTCTCGGAAAGCTACAGTAATCGGGTCGCCTGGCTTTGATGATTGTTAAGATCAGCGAGTATTAAAAATTTGATTTCGCTCGTAAACCTACCCTTGTTAGGAGAGCAGGGCGCAAAGTTGGTACATGCCAAGCGCATGGCCTACAGCACCATTGTGCGGGACCTGATCACCCAGTCGGACCGAAGAGCCTATAACGTATTCAGCAATCTGCCACCCACCCTCGATTGGTCGATCGATTTTCAGGACAACGGGAGCTTTTCCCATGGTGTGAAGCACAGTGGCCAAAGGACGGCATGTCAGTTCCTGAGGGATGCCTATCCGAAGAATCTTGCCCCATGGTATACCAGCGACCTTGACCGACACCCAGACAAGGCGCAACATCCCGGCCCCTTACCAGCTCTACGATGCCTCCTATCTCGCCAACGAGGCTCTGTGGGACAGTTACGCATTCACCACAATCCCGCAGGTGGCGGACGACTACAATGATTTGGATGAAGAGGATACTACCCCCGATCTTTTCGCCAGTTTATTGCGAGGCGACAAGCTTTTGCCCAACCCACGATTCATGCCTTATGAACCGCTAGAGTCTTCGTTTAAGATGGCCGCCCTGCAAGCTAATGCCGTCGTCCGCTACAATGCCGGTCACATCCTAGTGCACGGCGCATTGAAACTTGAGGTTTGTGATTGTTATATCGCGGGTGCACCGATTGTTTCACCTTTGACCAATTCGGTCTTGGTCAGACTTTGTAGGCGGTCATCTTTGTTAATCGCCACGTTGTGTGCCCACTTGGTGATGCGGCGTGCCCAAGACACGGTATCATAGCGCACGTGTGCCACTGTCGGGCGCAGGTAATCAAAGTAGGGATCTTGGTCGGCGGAGATAAGTGAAACATGCTGCGGTGCGAAAATGCCACGTCGTGCGAGATTGTTCTGCACCGATATGAAAATCTGCGATTCATCGACGATGATAGCAGTCGGCGGGGTAAGACGGAAGATCTCATCGAGTAGCTTTTGAATCCCGTCGATGGTACCATTCCAGTCGGGAAGATTGTAATTACCGGTCACGATGCCCGCCTTATTCAGTGTCTCCAAGAAGGCGCGTTCCGGCAATCCAGGAGTAGGTAGTCGACGTGAGGGACGGTTGAGAAGAACGATGCGCTTGTGTCCCAAAGCGAGCAAGTGGTTGGTTGCTTCGCGCATGGCATTTTCCTTGTCCGGTCCGATTCCTGCGACGGGTAGACCGCGCCTCCTGCCAAACAGCGCAAACGCAGGCTTGGACTGGCCTGCAAACCACTCAAGAATATCGCGTGATCCCGAGGAAATGATCCATGCATCAGCCTCGGTTCTCTCGACATGGCGAGCCAATCTCCCAACATTCATGCCCAGTTGCTGCAATGTTTTGTTTGAAAAGGAAAAAGCATGTCCGGCGTTTTCGAGATGATTTTGAATCTGCATCAGATAGCGGCTAACAATATCGTATTCACTATCCTCTCGGTCATACATTATTAGTTGGATTCTAAGAGTCGGGGTTTTCTTGCTATTTTCGAGAGTGACTAGGCTGGGCCGCCCCGCGCCTTGTTTGGTCACAAGACCTTCGTGCACAAGTTGTTTAACCGCTCCAAGGACTGTCCTCGGGCTACAGCCCAAAGTGTTTGCCAGTTGATTGATGCCAGGCATTTCCTTGGCGATGCGACCTTGATAGATCTGTTCGCGCAGATGCGTGGCGAGTTGATCGGTGGTTGAGACAGGCTGGAACGGCTTCATGCCTGCTTATTATCTTTTGGGTCATGGTTGGTGGAAAGCAAATAATGGTCGCTTTTCCTTATTTGATGCTAGTTGTTGATACCAGTCATACAACATAATATCTCACCATAGATATTTTGGCGCTATGAGGATGAGACCGAGGCGGCGGACGTATCCACCATGCCCATTACGGTTATGGCTGGCACGTAACAAAACTGATGAAAGACCGAATATGGAACCGTAATAGAGAGCATACGAATTCGGCAAATCTAACGCCAATCAATCGGCCACTTTTATCACTTAATTATTCATGAAACATTCCCTATCCCTTTCTTTCATTGCGTCCACCACCCGCTGGAGGAGCGGCGTCGCAGCCTGCGGGCTCGCCTTGGCCACCGGTCTGATGCTCCACCCGGAGACGGTGGATGCCGCACCCAAATCACAAGCTCCGACCCTGCCTGTCGAAACACCACCACAGAAATTACGGAAAGAGGGTTCCCGACTGGCCGAGAACAAGGTCGAACTGACGGATGTTGGCAAGGAATTGGCAAAAAAATACGCGGCCCGATTGGCCGGCTTGCAAGCCGAGATTAGGAAGGAACTACCAGCCGTATCCGATGCGGAGAAGCAAGCCATCCGCAACGCTCTTGCCGCCCAAAAAATCACCGAAGTGCAGTATGACCTTGCGACCCGCAGCTACAAGGGTAGTTACCCCAACAGGGTCACCGCCCTTCAATCGGCGATGGAAAAACTGGAGGATGCGCCTGTGAGACTAGCCCACGAGGAAATGTATCTGAAGAATGCTCTCGCCATGCCGGATGGTCAAGAGGACAAGGAGCGCGCCGTGGCGGAAGCTCGGAAACTGGTGGATGAACGCAGAAAACAATTGGATAAATTCAAGACCGAGGTCGAAAAGGCCCGTGCCGCGGTGGAATCGGCGAAGGCCAAATACCCGGAGGACAAGAAAAAACTGGAAGCCGCCGCCCAGGAGCTGAAGGCCGACAAGGCCAAGACCACCCAGGCACTTGCCAGTGCCGGGATCCAATCGGCCCTTGAGAGCGACAAGCTGGACGCCAAGCTGACCCAGGCCACCGTTCTTACCGAGGCCACCCCGTATTGGCTGGCCGTCTATGCCCAACAGGGCAGCGAGCAGGAGCAACGCGTTGAAAAAATGTTGGGAAACACGCCGCTGCTCATCGAGATGCTGCTCGCCGATGGTGCCATGTGGGGCAAGTATCCGCAGGCACACGAAATCTATGAAGCCATCCAAAAGGCGCATCCGAAATCCAAGGAGGGCCTTTTTCAGCGCTTGGCGCTCGCCATCGCGCTCGAACATGCTGTGCCGATCGTGGAAGACCGTCCCGTTACCGAAAGCGATGAGATCCGCTACATTGACCCGGTTGCCCGTTACGCATCTTACGAAAACGCCTATTTGGCGAAGGAGCTGGACCCCGGTTTCGAGACCCTTTGCACCTGGAGTCTTCGCATGGTGGTCAATGGTGAAGAGCCTGACGCAATCAGCGCCTGGGGCCGGGAAATGCTCCACAGCTATCGGCCGGATCTGATCACCTGGACCGATCCGGCATGGCGCTATGTCAAAGCCGTCGAAACCGATATCAAATACAGCAGCGCATATCAAAAACTCGGCTACGACCGCGACGACCTCCAGCAGTATCAGAACATCCTCGCCGTTGGCGGGATCTGCGGTCGCCGCGCTTTCTTCGGCCGCTTCATCCTGCGCTCCTTCGGCATCCCGACCACGGCCCGCTCCCAGCCGGGGCATGCCGCCCTGGTCCGTTGGACACCCAATGGTTGGGTATGCTGCCTTGGTGGCGGCTGGGGATCCAGCAACCGCACCATCTTCAATCGTTACCCTTCAGACCTCGATTTTCTCTCAAGCACCCAGGCAAGACACAATCCGCAGGACTTCCTCAAGGTCAAGCGCGCACTGTGGATTTCAACCAGCCTCGGTGAAGAGACCGAGTTCGGCTATCGCGACAACATCCGGATGCGGGATCTGGGGAAATACGTGAAGCAAAGCGTCGCGGAGGTTCCCATGCCGGGATTCTGGCAAAGTGCGGCGATGATCGTTCAGAATTCCCTCATCGATAAGCTCGGAGCGGACTCTCTGGATGCGGTGGGCGAGGACATCGGCGAATCCAACGAATCCGCTCTCAAGGACAAGATTGCCTCCACCGAAATTCCGGCTTCGGAGCGCAAGATCATCGTGGATGCCAAGGGCGTGATCACCATCCCTGCCGCCGCGACCACCGTGCCGACCAACAACACCGATGTCATCCGCTTCATGCCCAGCAATCTCGGAGGCACCCAATTGCACTACACGCGTTTTGGCGGTTCCGACACATTTGAATACACATTCGATGCACCCAAAGCCGGCAAATACGCGCTCACCGCACGTCTGGTGACACCCGCCTCCAAACAGCATCTCTTCCTGGTGGTCAATGACGCCAAGGAATCGATCGATATCCCCTTGCCCTACACCATCGGATTATGGGGTGAGCAGGAACCCGTCGTGATCGAACTGGAGAAGGGAACCAACACACTGAGCTTCCATCGGGGGCATTACTACATGCGTGCCGTCACCCTCCGGGACTTCACGCTGACCCCTCTGGATTGAATTGCGTCCCTTCCATTTTATGGGCCCAGTCCTGAATGGCACTGTTTTAAGGGGTGATTCGGGAGTAGGTCAGAACCGCGAACACCGCTCACACGGGCGGGACGCCCGCGCTCCTTGAGGGAAACGCGCCGATGGCGCTCTTAAGACAGTGCCATTCGGCCCAGTCCTATTTCTTATGGATATCAATCATTGCCTCTGCAAAGGCCTTGCCGAGGCCGCACATGATCTTGGCTGAACCGAGGTAATGGTAGCCTTGGTTGGAGATTCCTTTTCTGAGAATCCCTTCCTCCAGTGGCGTGATGTGTTTGGCTCGATACTCGGCATAGGCCTTCTTGAGCGCCTCACCTTCCAGACCCTGATCGTTGAGTTCGGCCTTCTTTTTACCGATCTCAAGCGACTTGGTCTCAAGCGCCTCCAATTGGTGATCCCAGTATTTGCCGGTCCGTACGTTCACTACGGTCCCCTCAAATTCTGGTTCCTGCGCGACCGCGGCCTGTGCCTGTTGGAAATATCCCAACTGATCGGTCGGGGGATCCTGATCGCCACCCACACCCAGGACACCGATCACAAAGGGAAGTTTCGGGGCATTCAGGTCTTTTCTGATGTCCCGGATGAAGTGTTCGAGCAACCAGGTGTATTGCTCGTAACCGCGCGGCTTGTCCCGGTTGGGATAGGTCCCGCCATCGACAAAGTCGTCATAGCCCTGGAACCAGACGAAGCCGGCCAGCTCATACCCGGCCGCCTCGTTGTAACCGGGATCATACTGCTTGATGTCGCCCAACACGGCCTTGGTGTATTGGATCATGTCACGGTAGTAACTGCCTGTCATCTTCTCCTTCTCGATGGCTGCCTGCTTCATCAATTCAATCTGCCCGGGGAGCTTGGCACGCCCACCTTCGATGGTGTCGCAGATGTCGAAGTCAAAGGTTTCGATCTGGCCCTTGCGCCAGCGGGTGATCTTGATCATCCAGTCGCCATCGATCGCCGAGGAACCATAAAAGGCATCCCGCCACTGCCCGATCGGGTCATTGCGCATTCCCGAGACGTCAATGCCCAGGATCAGGTCGCCCTGCAGGAAGGGGTCTCCCTTCAATGTCTGCTTCGGAGCCGACAAAATGTAAATGGGTGACACGCCGTTGAGCTTGCCGATCTCGGCGCCCTTGAACCCTTCCAAACCCATATGTCTCCGGCTCAACTTGACGTCCTTGTCCGGCACGTAGTCGGCGGGAATATCGAGCTTGTCAGGTATCGGCAGCATGGGTGGCTGCATGACTTCCTTCTTGATCAGGTCGGGATGTCCCGGCGGCGGCGGCCATGCTCCGGCGCTTGGTGGCCTGAAATCGTAGTTGAGACTCTTGCCGCCCTCGGCGGTCTTGATGATCAGAATCGGCTCATTGAGCGCTTCATGCATGTAAACCCCAAACGGATACTCAGGGCCAAATCTCATACCTTTTCCGTAACCGAATCTGGGCGCGAGCCTTCCGCTGTCTTTCCCCTTCCATTGGGACACGTAGACTTCGTCGAGTTCAACCGGGTTGCCCTCCTTGTCAAAAAGCGCTGCGAACTCCTTTGCCGTGTCGGGAAACATCTTGATGTGTTCCAGCGTGTTGGTTGCCACTCTTCCCGTCATATTCGACTGACCTGCCAGAACATAGACCTTCAATGGTTTGGGATTTTCCTGACAGAATGCCGACAAGGGGTACCCGAGTGCGATGGCCACAAGTAATGTGAACTTCATTTTCATAGTTTCCTGCGGTTTGATGGTGTTTTCATCAAACTCGTGATTGCGTGAATGGTCATTCCTCGGCCTCGACTTGCTGCTAACGCCTCAATGTCCTTGCTCGGTGCCCGTATTTTTACCGTCTGGCTCCTGGCTGCGGGGTTCGATCCAGGCTTTCTCCATGAGTTCTGTCAACTTGGCCACGATATCGGGATGTTTCGCGGCCAGATCGTTCGTTTCGCCAATATCGCTGCTGAGATCATAGAGAGCCAGCTCTCCGGGCTTGCCTAGGCCCTTCCATTTGCCCATGCGAATGGCCTTTTTCCAGAAGAGGTAGTCGTGTTTCTTCTGGTCACCTTTGCCCAGCAGTGTCGGGACGACCGAGATGCCATCGGTATCTTCCGGAACTTCATTCGAGACCCCGGCCAATTCAGCCAAAGTCGCCATCACATCGGGGAAATACCATGGCAAACTACTTTCACGGCCAGCTTCAATTTTTCCGGGCCAGCGCACAACCATGGGCACGCGAATGCCGCCTTCGGTGTATTTATTCTTATACCCTTTCAGTTTTCCGGAAGAATCGAGGAGACCGGGGTAGGCTCTGGAAGCCCCGTTGTCCGAGGCGAAGAATACGATGGTGTTTTCCGCGATACCGAGTTCTTCGAGGAGGCTGAGAATCTCACCGACCTGCCGGTCCACCATGGTGTCCATGGCGGCCACGACCTTTGCTTTTTCCGGATCCCATGGCTTGTCCTTATACAAAGCCCAGGCCGGATCGTCTTCCGGAATATCCATTTTGGAATGGGGCGGCGTCCATGGGGCGTAGCAGAAGAACGGCTTCCCACTCTGGGCGCTTTCCCTGATGAATTTGACAGTTTCCTCGAAGATGGCGTAGTGGGCATATTTCCCCGTGCGCTTTTCCCGCTTGCCGTAGCTGATGACATTGTGCTCGGGCCCTTCGAGTTCCACCCGCTCGCTGTTTCTGAACAGGTGCGAGGTATAGTAGTCATGGGCATGCACCTGGTTGTAGTAACCGAAGAAGGTATCGAAGCCCTGCTTTTCAGCCGCGCCGATCGAGCCCTCATTTCCCAAGCCCCACTTACCGAAGCCCCCGGTCACGTAACCTGCCTTCTTCAGGACTTCGGCCACGGTGACGTCTTCCGGGAAAAGAGGGGTGCCACCATTGTTGCCCCGGATCGGCGCCTTCCCGATATGATAGCCCGTCATCAAGGTGCTGCGGGCCGGCGCGCAGACAGAATCCCCGGAGTAGCAATCCGTAAAACGGATCCCCTCCGAAGCCATCTTGTCGATTTGGGGCGTGTGAATCATTTTGCCGCCATAGCAGCCCAAGTCACCGTAGCCCATATCATCGACCATGATGAAGATGATATTGGGTCGGGTTGCGGGCGATTCACCGGCAGATGCCCCAAGGGGCCATGCAAGCAAGAGGGCAACTGGCAGTAAAACAGAAAGGGATGGTCTGCGGGACATTATCATTTGATGCGAATTGGGGATTCTAAGGTTTTGTTATCTGGGATAGCGGCTACCGGGAAAGTTCCTGTAGGAACCTCAGCGAGGGAACAACGGGCTCCGCCTTATTTCTTCTGTATTTCGACCATTGCCTCGGCGAATGCTTTGCCGATGCCGCACATAATCTTGGCACTGCCAAGGTAGTGAAAATCCTGATTGGAGGTAGCCGTTCGGAGAAGGTGCTCTTCCTCCGCTGTAATGTGCCGGGCGCGATACTCGTTGTAGGCCTTCTTGAGCGCATCCCCTTCCAGACCGTCCTCGTATTTGAAGTCCCGCATCTTCTGCATGATCTCGCGGGACTTGTGGTCGAGCGCAGCGAGGTCGTGATCCCAGTATTTGCCGGCCTGAACAGCCACAACCGTTCCCTTGAACTCGGGGTTCTCCGCCGGTGCGGCCTGCGCCTGCTGGAAGTGAGTCATGTAGTCATCCGGCGCGGTTGAAATGCCCCCCATTCCCATCACCCCGATCACGACGGGCAGCTCCGGGGCATCCAGGTCTTTCCTGAGGTCCCGGATCAGGTGTTCGAGCAGCCAGGTGTATTGCTCGTATCCGCGCGGCTTGTCCCGGTTCGGGTAGAGCCCTTCGTCGATCATGTCGTTGTAGCCCTGGAACCAGACAAAGCCGGCAAGCTCAAATCCAGCTTCAGGATCATAGGCGGGATGATGCGCTTTGCCGTCTGCCAACACCTTCTTGACGTGCGTGATCATATCCCGGTAACAGAACCCTCTGTTCTCCTCTTCTTCGAGAGCCTCTTTCTTCAGCGCTTCGATCTGCTTGGGGAGTCCCGCGCGTCCGCCTTCAATTGAATCGCAGATGTCGAAGTCGAAGGTTTCAATCTTTCCGGCACGCCAGCGCGTGATTTGAACCATCCAGTCGCCATCAATGGTGCTGGAACCATAAAACGCGTCACGCCATTGTTGAATAGGGTCTTCCCGCAAGCCGGAGCCATCAACCCCGAGGATCAAATCGCCTTTTTGAAAAGGTGCGCCTTTGAACGTTTGCTTCGGGGCAGACAACAAATAGATGGGGTAAACACCGTTGACCCCGCGGATCTCCGCGCCCTTAAAGCCTACCAACCCCAAGTGCCTTCTCCTCAATTCATAGGGTTTTTCCGGGGTCCAGTCATCTGCCAGATCCAATTTCCCGGGAATCGGAAGAACGGGTGGTTTGACCTTCTCCTTCTTGATCAGGTCCGGGTGTCCGGGCGGCGGAGTCCAGGTTCCCGCACTCGGCGAACGGAATCGGTAGCTCAGGGACGAGCCGCCCAGTGAAGTCTTGATGATCAGGAATGGTTCATTCAGCTGTTTGTGCATATAGACGCCAAACGCGTAGTCGGGGCCCATGCGGACCCCCTTGCCCCCACCATATCGGGGCGCAAGCTTTCCACTGTCCTTCCCCATCCATTGGGAAACATAGACTTCATCGAGCACAACGGGATTGCCCTCCTCGTCGAACAGGTCGGCAAATTCCCTGGCCGTGTCCGGAAACATCTTGATGTGCTCAAGCGTGTGTTCGCTGACGATGCCGGTCATATTCGACTGTCCGGCGAGCAGATACACCTTCATCGGCTTCTCTTTTGCTTCGGCACTCAGAGCGCAGAGGAGCGCGCATGCGATAAATTTTACAACTAGCTGGATCGTCTTCATATCTTCATTTCCTTTGTCTTGTTATACAGTTGAGGTGTTTGCATCAGATATTAGTAAAATCCGCTGCCCACCTTTAAACTCTGGTGTTAGAGCCAATCTCTATTTGACCGGTTCCAACGCGAAGTCCCGAATGGTCACACCTCGTTGGAAATAGTGACCGCGATAGAACGTCAAAATGTTCTTACCTTTTTTCAGTTCGATTTCAACAGGATCGAGCATACCCCACATGCCAATCGTATAGGGTAAAGTGATGTCGATACGATCTTCGGCGTCATTGACCTTGAGAAACAGGTGTTGCTTTGGCGCAGGCGTCACCAGCCGGGCCGCGAGTTGATACTTGCCGGCCTTGGGTGCATCGAACGTGTATTCAAAGCTATCGGCGCTACCATAGCGGCTGTAGTGCAGTTGCATGCCACCTTGATTACTCGGCATGAAGCGGATGACGTTGGTGTTGTTTGTTGGCTGGGTGGTTGCAGCGGCAGGGATGCGGATCACGCCCTTGCCATCGACGGTGATTTGGCGCTCCGCTTCCGAAATCTCCGTTTGGGGAATTGCTTCCTCCAGTAGTGACTCGTTAGACTCACCGAGGTCCTCGCCGACGGCATCACGGGTCGTCGCATTGAGATCCGCAACAAGCATTTCCTGCTTAATGCATGCCACGCTGCCCCAGAACTCCGGTACCTCGAGCTCATCCACACTCTGCTCGACATACTTGCGCAAGTGCCTGATCCGGATGTTGTCCCGATAGCCGTATTGCATTCCCTCTCCCCGGGCGTTCCCGATCCATTGGGCACGTTTCACTTTCATGAAGCTCTGCGGGTTCTCACGGGCTTGGGTGCTGGCGAGAAAGTCAAGGTCGGTCGGGTAGTGATTGAAGATCGCCCGGTTCCCCGAGCCCCAGCCCCCGCCGAGACAAGGCACCCAACCGTGGGGCGTCCAGTGAACCAGGGCGGCATGCCCCGGCTGGGACCTTGCCGTGGTGGCAATGCCGAAGGCCCGGAGGATAAAGCGTCCAAAGTAAGCCCGCCGGCCACAAATCCCACCGTTGGCGAGGATGTTCTGATACCTCTGCAGATCGGGCCGATCCCAACCCATTTGCTCATATTTGCTGGTGTAGTTGATCTCGGTATCAACGGACTTCACGTAACGCCAATCATAGTCTTCCATCGCCACGAGATCCGGGCGGTAGTTGCGCAGCATCTGTCGGCCCCACGCGCTGATCTCGTCGGGCTCGTCACCGTCGACCACCATCCGCAAATTCCAGGTGTCCAACTTCTCGAAGCCGGGGTCGAGATCACCGGCGAGGTAGGCTTTTTCATAGCTGAGGTAGCGCTGGACCGGGTCGGCATACTGCGGCGCGTCCCCACTTTCCATCGGAACGTCCAGTTGGATCGGGTCGGCATGCTCCAGGGCGACAGCCATTGCCAACCGCTGGAAGAGGCCCTCCCGGGCCCGCCCGCTCGCTTTCTGGATGGCCTGATAAATTTCAAGCGCAGGTCCAAATTTGTTCTCGTCGGGGCCATCCGCGACCAGCATCTGGAGCATCAGTTGCTTGCTTGCGAGCAGTTGGTCGATCAGCTTTTCCTGTTTCGGGCCCTGCTCCGCATACGACGCAAGCCTGAACGGACTTGCCGATGAAATCACCGCGTAGATGGCAAGTGCCTCGTCGAGCGAATCACTGGCCAACAGCTCGTCAATCTTGAGGTTTCGCACCGTTTGCCTTGCGGCCTCTTTGGTATGATCCAGAACATCGGCCACGGCTTTAAGCTCCTGATCCAATTTGGGTTTGTTCTTCTTGGCTTCGACGAGTGCCTTTTCGGCAATTTCCATTTTCGCCTGAAACTTCGCCACATCCTTCTTGGTCTTTTCCAAGCTCCCCCGGGCTTCTTCCACAGCCATGGCCTTGTCTTCGTGGCCATCGGGCATGGCGAGAGCATTCTTGAGCAGCATCTCCGCATTCGCTAGGCGGGTCGGTATCGACGCGACACGCTCCCGCGCGGCTTTCAGGCCGGTGACTTTGTGCAAATACCCACCCATCCACGACCGGTATTGGATATCATAGACCACCAGCTGCATTTTCTGAGCGGCCAGAGCATCCCGACAGGCTTTCTGCTTTTCGGGATCAATTGCGGGCAATTGTTTTTCAATTTCCGCCGAGGAGGCCGCAAGCATCTGTTCATATTTCGCCATCAATCGCTCACCGTTTTCGGTCAGCTTTTCGTCTCCGAATGATGCGGCGCTCTCAGCCTGGAAGCCGATCAGCCCCGGCTCGGCTTTTCTCATCACAGCGGCGCTCAATTGCGCGTCGGTATAGGTCTTGTCCGCAAGCCCAAAGGCGAAGGCATCGATGCGAATACCCCGAGTGCGGCTGGCGATGCCCAGGACCTTCGCGCCCGGAGCATCAACGTTGTAGGTCAAATCCCCTTGCTTCGATCCGAACGTCTCCGAGAGATTGACCCAGGCATACTCGCCTTCTACCTTCAGGTTCTTCACTTCCTGCCATTGATAATCATGACCGAACACCGTGCTGAAATACATCGTCCCATCTTTCTGGATACGAACGTATAAGTCATAGCTGCCCGCCTGAGCAAACGGCACGCCGTAGGTCGCGATGCGATCGGTTCTCGACGCATCGGGTGCCTTGTAACTGTTGTCCTTCGTACTGATGCAGGCGAAACCGAGCGCTCGTGTATCGGGTTCGTAGGTATTCCAAGTTCTCCGTGCATCGTCCTTCGCCTCGTCAGCATTCGCAGTTTGCGTAAAAGCTGTGATCGCCATGAGGGCCGTAGATAGGATCCGGCACGTCATCCTTACCTGTCCTGACTTCCGGCGCAGCCGTCGTTTTTCTGTTTGGTTTTGTGTCATGTTATATTCCTTTTTTGAGATTGGTTCACATTGATTTAGATCGAGTAGCTTCATCTGTCCTCTTTCGGTTCATTCTTAGCACCCAGTTATTTGCCCAGCGTCTTCAGGCGTTCGAGGATCTGCACGGCGCGCTTGGCTTCTTCCATGCGGCGGTATTCCAGTCGTGCTTCCGCATCGGTTTGCATTTCTTTCCACTGACCGCGATCCAGTGCCCTTTCGCCTTGTTCCGGATTGATCGGCAAGTCCCAGTCATCCGTGCGGAAGCTGGGGAACGGCATGTCCTGCTCGCCATTGTGATACAGATTGCCCATCGGGCTGTTGGCCCAGGCGTAGCGGACAGCGACCGGCTTCTCGACCAGAGGGCTCCAGACGTGGATCTCGCGGTGCCCATGCTTCCAATAGTTCCCCTCCCACTCGGCGTGCCGTGCATGCGCCATGTAGAACTTGCCATCTTCGCCGGCGATCGAAAAGCCCTTGAGAATGCTGTCTCTGCTGAAATCCTTCCCGTCATCGGTTCTGACGCGCTTGTCAAATTTGAGAGCGAACACGTCTCCCACCGGCTCTGCCGAGATGAGTTCTGAGATGGAGGCCTTCCAACCGTTGGACTGATCCGTATAAACGTTGTTGAGGGCCCAGCAGGCGGCCCGCCAACCATGTTCGCGCTTTTTGCCCGGGTGCAAACCGGGGACCTGAACGTCGTAGGCCGGCAGGAAGGCGGTCAGCGCCTCACCTTCCACGTCAGCCACGCCCAGGCGCTGGGCTTCGCGGATCCAGGGGCCCCCTTCGATCGAAAGCTTCTCGAAGTTCTCCTCGTTCTGGATCTCGCCGCCCGCGCAGAAGCCGATCACGGCAACGGGCATTTGGGGGTCGTTGAATTCTTCGCGCCAACCCTCGATCATCAGTCTGACGAGCACCCGGTAGAGATCCGGGCGGATTGCGGAACTCATCTGATTATTGTATCCCTGATGAAACAGCACGCCCTTGATATTGTAGCCCTTGAACACACCGAAAAATCCGTTGTGCACGCTCCCCATGTGGCCGGGGCTCTTGCCGGGGATATTCCAAGAAGGGATGTCGGCGGCTGTGGGGCGCTTGGGCTCGGGCTCTCCCTTGGCTTTGGCCCGGCCTTTCTGGCGCTGCCAGATCGCTTCGATTTCGGCCTCCGGGTCGAACTCGGCCATTTGCTGGCGGATATAATCGGCGTGGGCTTTGGCCAATGGGTGTTCATCAAACTTGTAGACCGGCACCATACTTTCGATCGACGCGCCGCCACGGGCATTCTTGATGATGCCTACCGGGATATTGATGGCGTTCTGGAGATAGAATCCGTATACGTAGCCGATGGCAGAAAATTTCTTGACCGTCTCCGGCGAGGAGACGTCCCAACCACCGCTGACCGTGTCGATTGCCTCGGGCCGGATGTCATCCTGCATCGTGGCCTGTTCGTTGGTGGCGATGGAAAACAGGCGCAGATTTGGGTTGTTCGCCATTTCAGCCAGTTGCTTTCCGTTGGTTTTCTCGAGGAGAAAGGCCATGTTGCTCTGCCCGGACATCACCCAGACGTCACCAATGACGATATTGGTCAACTCGACCTTCTCCCCGCCCGCGGTGACGGACAAGGTTTGAGGCTCGGCGCTGGCTTCCCGTTCTGGCAGGGTGACCTCCCAGCGCCCTTTACCGGCGTAGGATTCGGCCATGCCGAAGACATTTACGGGTGCTGCATCCGCGACGACCGCGGTGGCGTTATCCTTGCCGAATTTCACCGAGACTTGGTCACTGGGTTTTCCCCAACCCCAGATCTTGATCGGCTTGCCGCGCTGGAGCACCATGTCGCTTGAAAAGATATTGTGAAGCTTGAGGGTCTTGGCTTGGGGCTCCGCCTGCCCCGTGCAGGGGCTGGTGAGGAACACCATGACAAGCATGACGCCGAGGATTGGGATTCTTGTTCTCATGATGGTTCTTTCAGGGTTTTGTCCCGAGCACAGGACGATGCTTCGAGGGTTATTTCTCGGGATGCGTCCGCGTGATTGATCAAGTGTGCTAAAATACGGGATTTCATGCGAAGGCGGATACTGTCTGCCGCGCACTATGACTACACTATCAGAGGGCGAATCCTCTCGGATGAAATTCAAAATGATTGCTCGACAGTGTATCTTGAAAGGTAACAGTTTTTTGGGAAGGGAGAAGGTGCCGGAACGTCATACCATTATTCCTCTAGCAGCCTGGCATTTTCCGGGACCCACTGATTCTTATCGCGCTCATTTTTAACTTTCCATGCAGCTTCCCTGCTTTCTTTAAGTTCGTCGGAAAGGTGATCTAGGGGCCAGTGGGGATCTAAACGGTGGGACTCTGTATAAATCTTCTCCGCACGCTCCACCAATTCGGGTCTGACATCTGCCAGATCAGTTGTTTCGCCGACGTCCTTCGCGAGGTCGTAGATCTCGATGGGTTTGTCGGTTCCGTTACGCACCGCCTTCCAATTTCCAAAACGTGCTGCTTGGATGGGCTGATCCGACTCGTGGAGTTCCCAATAAAAATAGTCCCTCTCCGGCGCCTTGCCGCCTTTCAAAAAATCGACGAGAGATCGTCCGTCGGTTTCATATCCTGGAAGTGGAGCGGCACCGCTGAGTTCGACGAATGTGGGCATCAGATCCCAGAACGCCCACGGCTGGTCATCCGCACGCCCCGCTGGCACGGTGCCCGGCCACCAGGCGATGGAGGCCTGGCGCAGGGCGCCTTCGTACAAGCCCCGTTTGAAGCCGCGCAGTCCGTTTTTGGTTTGGTTGAAGCGCTTGCCGATCCCGGACTTCGGAGGGAAGGAGGAACCGTTGTCACCGGTGAAAATCACCAGGGTGTTTTTTTCAAGCCTGAGTTCGCAGAGTGTATCCAACAGTTCGCCGACATCGGAGTCAATACGGGTGACTTGGGCGGCGTAGGCTTTCTCACGCTCACTCCACGGCTTGTTCTTATAGATGCCGAAATTGTCGATTTCGTGCCGCGCGTGCGGCAGGGTGATCGCGTAGAACATGAGGAACGGCTTTTCCGCATTCGCCTTGAGCCAGCGGACCATGTCGTTCTGGATGAGTTCCTGGGCGTAGGTTTTTCCCACGCCCAGCCCGTTGTTGCCTGGCAGGAGGAAGGGCTGGTCGTTGTCGTAGAGATAGGTCGGAAAGTAAGAGTGGGCGTGGCGCTGGCAGTTGTAGCCGAAAAAGTGATCTACCCCTTGGGCGAGCGGATCGCCGCTAGTACCGAAGTAGCCCATACCCCACTTGCCGAAGGTGGCGGTGGCATAGCCGGCGGATTTGGCGACTTCCGCGATGGTGACGGTTTCAGAGGGCAGCGGCAGTTGTCCCTCCGGGGCGACTTCCCAGTTTCCGCGGATCGGGCAATGGCCGCTGTGGAGGCCGGTGAAAAAGGAAGCTCGGCTCGGTGCGCAGACGCTGGTACCGCAGTAGGCCTGCAGGTAACGGGTGCCCTCGGCGGCCATCCTGTCGAGCCTCGGAGTCTGGATCAGCTCCTGACCGTAGCAGCCGAGGTCGCCTTGGGCGATGTCATCGCTAAGGATGAAGATGAAGTTCGGCGGGGAGACTGGCTTTTCATCGGCGGATAGCGGAAGTGGCAGCACCAGCAGAGCCGCAAGCATCCAGGTGAAATGTGATGGTTTGTGGATATCCATGTTTTTTCCTTTTCGAGAATGTTGGGAAATTGCTATCAGCGAAAATGGTCATAAATCGGTTTACCGCTTCTCCAAGACCGCCAGCCGATAAAAAGTCAGTCCCTGAGGCCAAGTCCGAAACCCGCGAAGCTTCAGCGGCCGACTACTTCAATGCCTTGATCATTGCTACGCCGAACATTTCACCAAGCGCCACTTGTCCGGGTCCGTTAAAATGGGTGAAGTCGTCGCGGAGGGAGAGTGCATCGCTGTTGATGATGCTCACGTTGGGAACCTTCTTTGCGACGGCTTCCTGCCCCTTTTGAACAATCTTGGTATGATCAAAGCTGAATTTCGGAGATTCCAGGATATGAATCGACAGGCGGCCGACCACAACCGGCAAATCAGGATTCTTGGTCTCGGTGCGCAGGATCGAGATCAGCCTGGTCAGGTTTTCCTCGTAGGCCATCGCAGTCTTTTCTTCCTTGGTGTCGCTTTCACCCTGCATCCAAATCACACCGGCGATTTCGTATTCACCCTCGATCTTGGCAAGAGCATTATCAAGGTTGGACATCAAGACCGTATATTCATTCGACTTGCCCTTTTCGTGAGGGAGGAATTCAGCGATCGCTTTTCCCCCGCGAGCGACTTTGATGAAATAGAGCTGATCGGCGGGAAACGTCTCTGACATCGCCTTGGCAAAGCCAAACTCGGGACCGATCTTGTTTTGATTGTCAGCAGCCTTCTTGCTCTGAAGTTCCTTCAGGCTCATCCATGTCATGGCATAATCCTTGTTGCGCATGTAGCCGGAAGCATCCCAAATACGCACTTTGCTGCTTACGGCTTCATCGATGTCGATGGTCATTCCATTGACATCACCGCCGCCACTCATGTTCGACTGTCCGGATAGGATGAAGACCTTAGCCTTGGCAAAGGCTGGAGCATTCAAAAGGAGAAGTAAGAGCAAGGAGAGGTAGATGGTGCGTGTTATCATAGTATTTTTATAATTTGGATTAATTTGATGATTTGAAGTTTGATTATTCTTATTTCTCGAGGGTCTTCAGGCGTTCGAGGATCTGCATGGCGCGCTTGGCTTCTTCCGTGCGGCGGTATTCCAATCGTGCCTCTCCGTCTTCTTTTCTCTCTTTTTCCTGACCGCGATCCAATGCCCTAGCTGCGAAGTCCGGGTTGATCGGCAAGTCCCAGTCATCCGTGCGGAAGCTGGGGAACGGCTGATCCTGTTGACCATCGTGATAGAGATTGCCCATGGGGCTGTTGGCCCAGGCATAGCGGACGGCGACCGGCTTCTCGACCAGCGGGCTCCAGACGTGGATCTCACGATCTCCGTTTGTCCAATAGTTGCCCTCGAACGCCGCAGGACGCGCATGCGCCTTATAGAATTTGCCATCCTCACCGGCGATGGAGAACCCTTCTACGATACTGTTGCCGTCGTCCGGCTTCACGCGTTTGTCGAATTTGAGAACCATCATGTCGCCCTTCGGCTCTGCGGAGAGTAGGTTTGAGATCACGCCGCCCCACCTCACAACCTTATTGTCGTAGACCTCGCTGAGGGCCCAGCATGCGGCACGCCAACCGTGCTCGCGCTTTTTGCTGGGATGAAGGCCAGGGACCTGCACGTCATAGGCAGGCAGGAAGGTGGTCAGAGCCTCACCCTCAACATCAGCCACACCCAAGCGCTGGGCTTCGCGAATCCAAGGCCCTCCTTCGTTTGAAAGCGCTTCGAAGTTCTCCTCATTCTGGGTTTGGCCGCCCGCATTGAAACCAATCACGGCAACGGGCAACAGGGGGTCGTTGAATTCTTCGCGCCAACCCTCGATCATCAGTCTGGTGAGCACCCGATAGAGTTTCGGACGGAGCGCGGAACCCATTTGGTTGTTGTGTCCCTGATGAAACAACACTCCCTTGATGTTGAGTCCCTTGAATGCGCCGAACATTCCGTTGTAAACGCTGGCCATATCCCCGGGGCTCTTGCCGGGCACGTTCCACGACGGGATCTCCTCAGGGGTGAGTCGCTTGGGCCACTTGTCCTCAGGCATTCCCTTTGACTTGGCGCGACCCAGTTGCCGCTGCCAGATGATTTCCGCTTCTGCCTCCGCGTCGAATTCCTCCATCCTCTTGCGGACGTGTTCGGCGTAGCGTTTGGCCTCAATATCCTCATCGAACTTGTAGGCCGGTACCATGCTCTCGATGGAGGCGCCGCCCCGCGCGTTCTTGATCACTCCGATGGGGATGCCGAGTGCGTGCTGGATGTTCATTCCGAAGACGTAGCCGATGGCGGAGAATTCGGCAGCCGTCTCGGGGCTGGAACCCACCCAGCCACCGGTGGTCACCGCCTCGGGACGGAGGTCATCCTGCAGGGAGCTCTGTTCATTGGTGGTGATCGAATAGAGTCGCAGATTGGGTAGATTCGCCAAAGCGGCCAAGGGTTGCCCATTCGTCTTGCCGAGAGGGAAAGCCATGTTGCTCTGCCCGTGCATGACCCAGACATCACCAACGAGAATATTGGACATCTCCACTTTTTCGCCGCCTGAGGTGACGGTCAGGGTTTGTGGTTCGGCACTGGCTTCCCGTTCGGGGAAGGTGACCTCCCAGCGCCCTTTGCCGGCGTAGGTTTTCTCCTCGCCGAAAACATTCACAGGTGCGGCATCCGCGACCTTTACGGTGGCGGCATCCTTGCCGAATTTCACGGAAACCTCCTCACCGGGCTTTCCCCAGCCCCAGATCTTGATCGGCTTGCCGCGCTGGAGCACCATGTCGCTTGAAAAGATATTGTGGAGCTTGAGAGTCTTGGCCTGGGGTTCCACCTGGCCTAAGCTGAGGTTGGTGAGGAACGCCATGGCGAGGATGGCGGCGAGGGAGTGGATGGTGGTTTTCATGAGGTTGCGTGTTCGATGTTCGATGTTGGGAGTTCAATTGCTCGGCGCAGCTACTCCATCAGTTCATTGGCGTGAGGGTGAATTGACCCAGCGTCACCCTGGCAGGCCCATGGAATTTGAGGAGGTTGCTTCCGGCTTTTAGCTCGATGACGACCGGTGCGGTCTTGTCCCACATGCCGATCGTGTAGGGCAACTCTATTTCAACCGGCGAACTGCCATTTGCCGTCGCGAACAGGTGCTGGTCCCATTTTGGGGTCACGACGCTGGCGACGAGTTGATACTTGCCGGCCTTTGGGGCATCAAAGGTGTATTCAAATGTGTCCGACTCCTTGCTGTAGCGTGAGAGATGCAGAACGGTGTCGCCCGCCTTGTTTTTGAGAAAGACAATCAGATCCGTATGCCCTCCCCTATACAGGGCTTTGGTGCTCTCGGTCGGGCTGCTGCAGGCTGCGGCAGGAATGGTGATGACGCCTTTGCCGTCGATGGTGACCTTTCCTGTCGCCGCCGGCTCCGTCGCCGCGACGGGAGCCGTGCCGGAGGATGCGTTTTGTCCTGACTTCAGCCCGGCGATGATGCGCCTTTGTTCATGAAGCGCCAGTTCGTTCCAGAAGATCGGCTTCTCGACCTCACCCGGTTTCAAGGGCTTGGGGCCTCTGCTCTTGCCGCTCCAGGTAATGAGGCCCGGCTTCGACTCTTCACCGACCAGCTGACCGATCCATTGCGCCCGCTTCACCTTCATGAATGCGGCCGCATCTTCCCGTGCCTGGCTGCTGGCGTGGAAATTGACATCCGCACGATAGGATCTGGATCTTGAGTCGTTCATGGACGCATAAAAACCCCGACCTCCCGGACGCCAATCGTCGCCCGGTTTGGATTCGCCGCCCAGTCTGGTCGCCCAACCTTGGGGATGCCAGTGCGCGAGCGTTGCATGGCCTGGTTCCTTGCGAGCGGTGGTGGGCACGCCAAACGCTTGCAGAGCGAAGCGCCCGAAAAACGCGCGCCGCCCACAGATTCCGCCGTTGGCCAGGATGTTCTGCATGAGGGCGAGTTCCGGACGGTCGTTCACCACGTCGCCACTGCCATAGCGGATCTCTTTATCGACCACATCGACATAGACGGAGGTATCTCCATCATCCGGAATACAATCCGGCCGCAGGTTGCGGAGCATCTCACGTCCCCAGGCAAGGATCTCGTCGGGATCGTTCGCATTCACTGCCATGGCCATGTTCCAGACGCTCAGATCCTTGAAGCCCTGGTCGAGTTCTCCATCCAGATACCACTTTTCGTAGCTCAGATATC
>JAGXGH010000059.1 GCA_024636835.1 Verrucomicrobiales bacterium
CGCTACTCGCGCTTTGAATTCGGGTTCGTGTCTTCTTCTTTTTGCTTTCATTTTGTTGTTGTTAGGTTCGGGGTTATCCCCGCTCCTAGCCATCAAAATTATAGCTTAACTACCTGTCCGAATTTCGGGGTCCACCTCAATTCATTCTGAATTTTTCATCTCGCCACCATGCTATCGGCATCACGCAGAAGGAGGGAAATTAGTGAATTTAAGCTACGTCTGGTTGTTCCGCAAGGCGTCGCGCGCCATACGAAACCCGCGCTTACAAAGCCGTCCATGGTGGCGACGACTGACCAAACCTCTTTTCGACCGCCAACTCTGGAAGCCATGTCGCGACTCAGTAGCAAAAGGCTGCGCCATTGGCGCGTTTTTTTCGGTAATACCGATACCAGCCCAATCCATCGTTGCTGCGATATTTGCGATGAAATGCAGAGGCAATGTGCCATTTGCCCTCGGGACATGTCTTCTCAGTAATCCATTCACCAACCTACCTATCTGGTCGATGCAACTATGGCTGGGCAACCTGATCCAGAAGCATCTTCCCGTACCGATGCCATCCGTTCTTACCAATATGGAAACCAGCCTGCCCTGCCTGGGATCCGTCAACGCGGGTGGGTTCATTGTTGGTTCGTTTGCTTCAGCATGCTTGCTGAGTGCCTTAGCCTTCCTCTTGGTTCATGTGTTCGCAGCCACATTCCCGCGTAATCTTCCTGTAAAATCCCGGCTTTCATCTCCAAAGCTTATAAAACAAAAAACCGCACCATCCCAATGACCAAAAGCAACATGGATCCAATATCTTCGGATCTCCCTTGGTGGCGTCAGCTGACGGGCTACCAATGGTTCGTCTTCTGCATCGCCTCGGCCGCATGGTTCTTCGACTGTCTCGATCAGCGGCTGTTCTCGCTCGCGAGGGTTCCAGCTCTGACGGCGCTGGTGCCCGGTGGAGATCCGGGAGAAATCCAAGCTTCGGCAAAAGTCGTTACCGCTCTTTTCCTGGTGGGCTGGGGAACCGGCGGACTCATTTTCGGCTCTCTCGGCGACCGCTTCGGAAGGGCGCGGATGCTGGCGCTCACCGTGCTGATCTATTCGCTGTTCACCGGCTTGAGCTACTTCAGCCGGACGCTTGTCGATTTCTCAATATTCCGGTTTCTAACAGGAGTCGGCGTGGGCGGTGTATTCGGCCTTGCTGTCGCGCTGATCGCGGAAACCGTCCCGGACGGCGCGCGCGCCGGTGCGCTGGGTATGCTCCAGGTCTTGTCAACCGTGGGCAACATTGCGGCGGGATTCGTAAAGATGGGTATCGATGCACTTGAGAAATCCGCGGTCATCACACCCGGCGAGGGTTGGCGCTGGATGTTTCTTGTCGGTGCCGTGCCCGCCTTCATGCTCATTTTTGCGAAAGGCCGCCTCAAGGAACCGGAACCGTGGCTCCGTGCCAAGGCGGCGGGACTTGTCGGATCCGGGGGATGGTTCAGCCCCTATGTGAATCTCCTTCGCCAGCGGAGATGGCGGAAAAACCTGTTGATCGGCTCGCTGCTGGCCTCCACCGGAGTGGTGGGGCTTTGGGCGATCGGGGAGTTCGCGGTGGATGTGCAGAGAAACGTCTTCCGGGCGCACTTCATCTCATCGGGATTTGCCGAGACTGAGATTCCGGGACTCATCAATCGTGCGATCTCCCTGTCATTCCTACTGCAAATGGCCGGAGCCGCGATCGGCATGGCGGTTTTCACGCAGCTCTCCATCCGCCTGGGACGACGGCCGGCTTTCGCCATTGGATTCACAGCCGCGCTCTTATCCACCGTATTCGTTTACTGGAAAATGAGTTCGCCCATGGATGCCTATTGGATGATGCCGATCATGGGCGCTTGCCAACTGGGCGTCTTCGCGGGTTTCGCGATTTATCTTCCCGAGTTGTTCCCAAGCAGCATGCGCAGCACGGGGACGTCATTCTGCTATAACTTGGGACGTTTCGCCGCGGCCGGCGGCTCCCTCTTCTCCGCAAGCCTTGCCACCGGCGTTTACGGCCATTTAGGCTCTCCCACGATGGAGCGCTACTCGGCGATCACCATGTGCGCTATCTTCCTAGTCGGCCTCGCAGTGCTTCCTTTCGCACCCGAAACCAAAGGGAAACCCCTCCCATCTGAAATTTAAATACGATCAAACATGAACCTTCCATTTGACCTCCTCGCAAATCTCCAGACCTCCGGCATGATCTGGGCCTGGCTGATCTTCATCGCCTTCGTGCTGGGAATGCTCGCACTCGATCTCGGGGTATTTCACCGAAAATCGCATACCGTGGGTTTCAAAGAAGCCCTCGCTTGGTCCGGCGTCTGGATCACCCTCGGACTCTCATTCGCTTTCCTCGTTTACTATGCATACGAATTGCATTGGTTCGGCCTGGGACTCTCCGTGGATGCGGTGGACAAGGTGGTGAATACGGGCAAGCTCGCGGCCACGAAATATCTCACCGCGTATGTGGTGGAGAAGTCGCTGAGCGTGGACAATATTTTCGTCATCGCGATGGTTTTCAGCTCCCTCGCAGTCCCGGCCCGATACCAGCACCGGGTGCTCTTCTGGGGCATTCTCGGAGCCCTGCTCATGCGTGGGGCGATGATAGGCATGGGCGCGGTCCTCGTGCATAACTTTCACTGGATCCTTTATGTTTTCGGAGTCTTCCTCATCTTCACCGGCATCAAAATGCTATTCGTGTCGGAAAAGGAACAGCATCCGGAAGACAACCGGGTGGTCCGCTGGATACGGAAATTCTTTCCAGTCACCCGCGAGTTCCACGGCCAGCATTTCATGGTCAAGGCAGGCAGCGAATGGTCCCATGAAGCTGCCGAGCCTGGCGTAACACCCAAGCCGGATCCGGTGGTTGATGCCGCGAAAACCGGCAAGTGGCTGCTCACCCCGCTCGCGGTGGCACTGATTCTTGTGGAAATCACCGACCTGATCTTCGCGGTCGATTCCATTCCTGCGGTTTTTGCGATCACGGCGGATCCTTTCCTTGTCTTCACCAGCAACGTTTTCGCAATCCTTGGCCTCCGTTCGCTCTATTTCGCTCTGGCCGGTCTGATTTCGAAATTCCGTTACCTGAAGCCGGCGCTCTCGCTGATCCTGATGCTCGTCGGTGTGAAAATGCTTGCCGCCAAGTGGCTCAAGCTCTGGCTCGGTGACTCTTTCAACCTCATCGTCCTTGCCGTCATTTTGAGTGTCCTGTTTACCGGTGTGCTCACATCGATCATTGTAGGATCGAAGATTAACAAGCCCAAACCGCCCGTGATTTAGCCAGCATGAAAGGAAAGATGGCAACTAAATGGGCTCATCCGGCAGCTGTCTCCCTCTACAAAAATGCATCGTCTGTTTAGGTAATCCTTGCCTTCCACATCGATCTGGCAAAATTAAAAAGCTGCTTTTCACCTGTCTCATTCTCGGTAATAGACTTTGCGCTTTTGAAGCTGGCTACCGTTAGGGCAATTACAAACCAGTATCGCGGCTTTCTCCGAAACACGCTGCAGTTTGACGCTCTGCTTACGATGGGATAGGTAGAAGGGCGACGATGATGACTTTACCACCCATGACCCAACTCAAGGCAAAAACGACCTTCCGCCTCGTAGCAGACGTGTTGGCTCTTTTTTTCGTTGGGTGGTTGGTTTTTGGTGCCAAACCCTGGGTCGGAGGACTCGCTTCGTTGGGCGATGGAGAGAACCCGGACCTGGATCACTACATGGCGACCGGGCTCTACTACGGCGCGGTATTCGGCGCGGTAATTTCTGTGATAGCCCTGCTGGCCGCGCCGCTGTTGGCGAAACCGATTTCAGACCTCGATGACTCGCGACCGAGCTACCCTAAATCGATGACGCGATTCGTGATCGGAGTCGCTGCGGTGGTCATCGCCATCACAGCGGCGAAAAATTTCACTCGTCTGAACCAAAGTCTATGGGACGACGAGGAAAAGGCGATGCGGATGTTCATCGTTGGTAAAGTTTACCAGTCGTCAAAAACCGGTGAATGGAAGTTCAAGGAAACCAAATGGATCGACACTTTCTTCAACTACCGACTACCCAACAACCACATCCTTTTTAGCGCCGCAGCGAAACTCAGCCACTCCGGCTACGACCCACTCGACGACGCACCCGATCACCTCTACTTCAGTGAATGGCGCTTACGTCTACCGTCATTCCTGGCCGGGCTTGGAACGATCGCCGCGCTCGGATGGCTACTCACCATACTCGGATTCCAGCGTGCAGCGGTGTTTGCCATGCCGCTGCTGGCGATGCACCCTTGGTTCCTTCGCTACCTCGTCGAGGCGCGTGGTTATGCCTTGGTGATGTTTTTCACGGTGCTGGCAATGGTCGCGATTGTCCGTGCACTACAGTCGGGCAAATGGCGATGGTGGCTGGCATTTTCGGCGCTGCAATTTTGTATGCTCTACACCTACCCGGTGGCACTGCACATCGCACTGATGATGAACATCTGCGGAGCCTTGGTGATTTTATTTTCCAGAAGACTCGCCGACAACCGCGTTGCAATGCTTGGTAAACTCGTCAGTGCCGGGTTGTTGATGAGTGTCGTTTTGGTCTTTCTGATGGCACCTGCCATTCCTCAACTTCAAGCCTACATCGCCGAAGACCGCGATCTGCAAACCATTGACGCAACGCTCACCGTCGATTCGATCAGTATGTTTTTCACCGGCACCACATGGCACGTGTGGGATCAGTCCAACCCATTGGCACACGGACTAAAATCCACAGCGGATGATCACGCCATCCTATTCGCATTGTGCGTGATTGTCCTGATTGCTTCATTGATCGCGGGTGCGGTTCGTCTCATTCTCAAACGGTCCATCGCGTGGATCATTATTCCCGTCTCGCTGCTCCCCCCCGCGTTTTTCATCATCCAGTCACACCTCCAGCAAACCGCGTTTTACCCCTGGTATATCATTTCCACGATCACTATTGTCCCCGCACTTATCGCGCTCGGACTCGACTACATCGCACGCCCTCTTGGTGCCGGTCGCTTCGGGTCGATTATCGCCCTCACCTCACTCATCGTCGGGCTTGCAGCGTTCAATTACGTCACCAAGGATCAACGTAAAGTCATTTGCAACAACCCCATCGAACCCAAGCGCGACTCGTTCATACTCTACCGTGACAACGTGGTAAACCCCTTCCACCCTGCGATCTCGGATATTCTTACCATTGGGTTTCACCAAGAGAACAACACCTACGACCCGCGAATGTTCCGTCTTAACGACGTCGACAATCAGGACGAAATTTTCAAGGTTATCGCCGAAGCCGACCGCACAGGAAAACCCCTGTTCGTCGATTTCGCCCAGGAAAATTACGCGCGTCTGCACTTCCAACAAATTTTTGCAGTGCTCGATGATCCGTCACAATTCAAGCTCATCGCCGAGCTTTCCGGACTGGGACAGCAAAACACCCGCAAGGTGATGCGTTATGTGGGTAACAAAAATGCCACAAAGAATACTCAGCCTTGAATTTTGCTCAACGGATACTCTCGACACAAGGTGCTGTTTGCACGATGTTCGGCACAGTGAACCCAAGGCATACAGCGACAAGAACTTCATGATCTCGATCTCCATCCGTAATCTCAAGAAATCATTCGGCAAGGTGACCGCACTTCGCGACATCTCGCTCGACATTGAGCCTGGTGAATTGTTTTTTCTTCTCGGACCATCCGGCTGCGGCAAGACCACCCTGCTGCGTCATATTGCCGGGTTTTACGAACCGGATGCCGGAAGTATTTTCTTCGATCAGAAAGACGTCACCAACCTACCAGCCCACAAGCGTAACACCGCCATGATGTTCCAAAGCTACGCGCTTTGGCCTCACATGAACGTCGCGCACAACGTCGCTTTTGGCTTGGAAGAACGCAAAATCCCGAAGCCGGAAATCGAAGATCGCGTGCTCGAAGCCCTGCGCATCGTCCGCATGCAAGACTACGCCGAGCGCAAGATTCACGAGCTCTCCGGCGGCCAGCAGCAACGCATCGCACTTGCTCGATCACTCGTCGTCCGTCCGCAATGCCTGCTTCTCGACGAACCGCTGTCCAACCTGGACGCCCAACTGCGTCTCGAAATGCGCAACGAGATCCGCCGCATCTGCAAGGAGTTTGAATTCACTGCGGTGTATGTGACACACGATCAAAAGGAAGCTCTCTCTGTCGCCGACCGGGTTGCCATTCTCGAAGACGGTGTGATCGCTCAAGCCGGAACTCCACGCGAAATTTACCGTCGCCCGAACAGTCCAACCGTCGCCGCATTCATTGGCGAGACGAATTTCATCACCGGGTTCGTCGAATACACTTACGGCGAAACCGCACTGGTATCCACAAATTGCGGGGATTTCGAAGGGCGCATTAGCGAGGAAGGTTGGTCACCTGCACGTGGCGAGCAAGTCAAACTCAGCATACGCCCCGAGTGCTTCGTTCTGAAGGATGACCCGTCGACGAAAAACTCACTCGCGGGGAAAATCAATGACGCCACCTATCTCGGCGAGATCGCTCAGTATTCCCTGCGCTCGAAGGCCGGCGATTACATCCGCATCTCTGAGCTCAATCCCCTGAAGCTTCGCGACGCTAGTCAGCAGTTCCACTATGCCCATGCGGATCCCGTGGATGTCGTCGTGCTGCGGAACCGCGAGCTAAGGATTGAAGACGATGAAATCCCCGTCCAAGCCAGCTCTCACTAAACTCTGCCAATGATGAAGATTTCTCCTCTGACTTTGCGGATTTCAATGGTCGCCGCTGCGATAATCATCACGCTTGCTGCACCGATGATTCTGCGTCCTGACGACTCGAGCATCAAAGACAATGCCGACGAAGTCCTGGTGATCATCAGCCCGCACAACGAAACCATCCGCAACGAGTTCACCAACGCCTTCCGCGATCATATCCGCGAGAAGCGCGGCACAGAAGTCTATATTGATTGGCGTACGCCGGGGGGAACGTCAGAGATTCGTCGCGTCATCGACGGTGAGTTCGCAAATGCAGAAGACCGTGGCGTCAATGGCATCGGAATGGATTTGTTCTTTGGTGGCGGCCCTTACGACTTCAAACAAGAAGCCAAGCTCGGACACCTCGCGCCGATGCGATTTTTCAATACAAAGATCGAGCTACTGCTCGACGGCACCATCCCCTATAACTACTCCGGCGAGGATTATTACGACCCCAACGGCCTCTGGATCGGCACCTGCCTTTCGTCGTTCGGCATCGTCTACAACACCGATGTGCTCAAGTCGCTCGGCATCGAAAATCCTCCAACCACCTGGGACGATCTCGCCGACCCGCGCTACTTCGGCCAGATCGCACTCGCCGACCCAACCAAATCAGGATCCGCTAACAAAGCGTTCGAGGTGCTGCTTCAACAAAAGATCCAAGAAGCCCTCGCCAAACTACCTGACGACGCCGTGCGCTACCACCACCTGCGTAGCGAAGCGATTAAGACCGGATGGAAAAACGGACTCAATCTAATACAACGCATCGGTGCAAACGCTCGATATTTCACCGACAGTTCATCAAAAATCCCACTCGACGTCGCACAAGGAAACGCCGCAGCAGGAATGTGTATCGACTTCTACGGACGCACACTTAGCGAGCAACTCCGCGACGACACCGGCGCATCACGCGTGCAATTCGTCACTCCAACGAACGGATCATCGATCAGCGTCGACCCCATAGCGATCCTCCGCGGAGCACCGAACCGCGACCTCGCTGAGGAATTTGTCGAGTTCGTGCTCTCAAAAGACGGCCAAAGACTCTGGAACTATCGCGCAGGCACCGTGGGCGGCACCGAACATTCTTCACTGCGCCGACTCCCCATTCGCCGAGACCTTTACACCGCTGAGGACCTGGAGAAATTCTCTGACCCTGATGCCCTACCTTACGAGCGCAAAACTCAATTTGAATACGACTACGAACTCACTGGCCCTGCGTTCAGCTCAATTGGCGTCATCATCAAAGCAATGTGTCTCGATGCACACAGCGAACTCGCGGAGGCGATGAGTGTCATCAATCAGAATCAAAGCCAAGGTCGTGCAGAAGCCGCGCTGTTTGATGTTTCGCGGGCCAGTTATCGCAACGCCAACACAGAGATCCGCGAGATCTTGAAATCTGATAACAAGATTGAAGCAGTAAAGCTTTCGCGTAACCTGACTCAACAGTTCCGCGAGAACTACAGCCGCGCAAAGGCGCTCGCCGCTCGCGGTCAAAAAGAACGATAAACGCAGTGGCTGACATCGCCATGCATTCGCGTGAACCCATCGTAAGCATTCCTATTTTCCAAATCATGAAAGACATCCTCATCATCGGAGCCGGCGGAGTCGGCAGCGTCGTCGCCCACAAATGCGCCATGCTCGGCGACACCTTCGGCAAAATCACCTTGGCTAGCCGCACGAAATCGAAATGCGATGCCATCGCTGAAAGCATCAAATCCCGCGTCGGCAAAGAGATCGCCACCGCCGCCATTGATGCCGATGACGTCGCGGCAACAGTTGCGCTCATCCGCGAGGTGAAGCCCTTCCTTCTCATCAACGTCGCCCTTCCCTATCAGGATCTGCCACTCATGGACGCCTGCCTTGAAGCTGGAGTTCACTATATGGACACCGCCAACTACGAACCACCGAACGAAGCAAAGTTCGAGTATCATTGGCAATGGGCCTACCAGGAAAAATTTGAGAAAGCCGGGCTCTGCGCGTTGCTTGGATCTGGGTTCGACCCCGGCACAACCAATGTGTTCACCGCCTATGTGCTGAAGCATCACTTCGATGAAATCCACTACCTCGACATCGTCGATGTGAATGGCGGCGATCACGGCAAAGCATTCGCCACCAACTTCAATCCGGAAATCAATATCCGAGAAGTCACCGCGCCCTGCCGCCATTGGCAGAAAGACAAGTTTGTCGAGACGCCCGCCATGTCGCGGCACCAACCCTTCACCTGCCCGGAAGAGGTCGGCACGTTTGAGATTTATCGCATGTATCACGAGGAACTCGAATCCTTGACCAAACACATCCCAACCATCCGTAAAGCGCAGTTCTGGATGAGCTTTTCCCAGAACTATCTCAAGCATCTCGAAGTGCTGCAAAACGTCGGAATGACGTCGATCACTCCGATCGAATACAACGGCCAATCCATCGTCCCCCTCCAGTTTCTCAAAGCCGTGCTTCCCGATCCGGGCGACCTCGGAAAAACCACCCAAGGACGCACCTGCATCGGATGTATCGTCCGTGGCGTGAAGGACGGACTTGACAAGGCGATCTACATTTACAACATCTGTAACCACGAAGACTGCTTCGAAGAAGTGGGCTCACAAGCCATCTCCTACACCACTGGTGTCCCCGCGATGATCGGTGCCAAAATGCTCGTCGAAGGCACTTGGCTCAAGCCCGGCGTCTGGAACATGGAGCAAAACGACCCCGATCCATTCATGGACGACCTTAACAAACACGGCTTGCCGTGGGAAGTCGTCGAACTACCCGTGGGCGAGACTGGGTTTGAGGACTGAGCTGGTAGTCAAATGGGTCATGGTATTTTGTGGCTTAAAAGGTGGAGAAATCTACCGGGCGATACGCCCGAGTGAGGCGTTAGCCGACACGTCTAACCTACAGAATACCACCCACTTTCGACTGTTCTACGTGTAGGAGAAGCGTGTCGATTCCCTCCATCACCCCGGCAAAACCGCAAATCAAAACACCAGCAAGCTCCCGATTGAAATGAGGTGCGGCTAGACACGAACGGCCTACACCCCAAAGCAGCCTCCCCTATAGCGGACGCTTTGCAAGCGCCGGAGAGTGGTTCACGCTGCACGGATATCACCTCGCCCTCATAGATCTGCTTCGCTCCACGGCGCTTACAAAGCCGCCGCTACAGAGATTCAATATCTCCACGAAGAATTTCCGGACATATCAGAAGATTGAGAAACGTAGTGGTTCAGGACTTAGTCCAGAACATCCAGAACTGAATGTTCCGACGCAAATAAACCATCTCATCTACGATCCAATCATGAAACTTCTCCTCCCTATCACCCTCGCTGCCACTCTCATTTCCTCAGCATTCGCGCAGTCACCTGTGCTCGACGCGAAAATCAACACGATCGAAGGCAAGGAAACATCGCTGGCCGAACACAAAGGCAAGGTGATCCTCGTGGTCAATACAGCGTCCAAGTGCGGATTTACCAAGCAGTATGCTGGGCTTGAGGCACTTTTTGAAAGCTACAAAGACAAGGGGCTAGTGGTTGCTGGTTTTCCATGTAACCAATTCCGCGGTCAGGAACCGGGAACCAATGCCGAGATTGCGGCATTCTGCACCGAGAAGTTTGGTGTCACCTTCCCGATGTATTCCAAAATCGAAGTTAACGGCGCAGATCGCCACCCGCTTTACACCGCATTGGCCGGCGAGGATTCACCATTCGCCGGAGATATTAAGTGGAACTTCACCAAATTCTTGATCGGCAAAGACGGCGAGATTTTGGGACGTTTCGAGTCAAAGGTCACTCCCGATTCGCCAGAGCTCAAAAAGGCTATCGAAGCAGCGCTCGCTGCGGAGTAATCGACACCAGCGGAATCAGGCACTTAATGCCTAAACCGAATGCCCCTATTTTTCTTTACTAACGTGCCCTACCGCTTTCTCTCCCTCTGAGTTCTTTACCTGTTTCGACAAAAGCTCGTCTACTTGAGCAATATCCATCCACTGTGAACTCCTAGGGTAGTCAGCTGGATACCAGTAAATCATCAACTCCGCCTCATTCATTTTAAGAAAATATTCAGCAATAACAGCCTTCACTTCATCCCAGTTATGCACCCTAAAAACCAGAAATGAATAATTTTTAGCTGGTTCAAAATCCGTATCTCCGTATCGAGAATAGCTTAACCGCCATGGTGTAATTGACAGACGATCGGCTGTCGCCAACAAAGAGTAAATAGGCACATTTAGAGATTTTACATCCTCAAGGCCTAGCCAACCTTTCGTCCTCTTTGTATTTCTTAAATACAACCCTGCATTTTCCTTAGTATCTAAATTTCTAGCCACCATCATCACAATTTGTATTGTTTCGCCTTTAACAACGACATCTAGAACCTCGCCTGATTTTAACCGGATCTCGACCAAGCTCGCTTTTAATAAAGTCTTCTCAAAGTTTTCAACCTGAGATATATCCGGCTTACCAGTGTATTTCAGATAGGCATCCGGCCAACTCGCTCTGACAGGTGAACAGACACAAGCGGCTACAACACCCGCAATGAAAACAAGATTACGCATACTGCTTACTCCAACATGGATTCATCTCTAGGTCGATCTTAGACTCCCGTCATTCATTCAGAAGTTGTAACTACTGGCCGACATTTCTCCAAGTAAAAGTGCGGCTTCGCCGGGGTTCTAGATGGGAGCCGACACGTCTCCCCTACATTGCATCTCGTGCTACGCACATCTACCCCTGGTCGTAGCTGCAGAAAACTGTAGGTCGGACGTGTCGGCCGACATCACCTCTCCGGCAAAGCCGCAAATCAATTTACCAGTAAGCTCGCGCTCAAAATGAGATGCCGTCCGACACGAACGGCCCACAAACGCCAAATAAATGTCCTAACATTCTATGCCGTTGTCATATTTCTGAGCCTAATCTCCCCTACATCGCTCCCCCCTTATCATCTTCCCACCCGATTCCGAAGCACATTCTCTGTCTCCATCTCCCATTTTCCGTCCTTCATCGATTCCGCACGTAAGATCACCGGGCCGTCTTTAAGTGAGATGCCCTTGCCATCGACTCCGAAAATCCTCACTTCGAGCATTCGCCCCGTATCCTTACCGATCCATACCGCTTGAACATCCCCTGCAGCGGGACACAGAAAATCTCCGACCTCGGCAAAGTCACCATTGCCGTTCGCATCGATGCCAAGAAGTCGTTGTTTATCCGCATCGTAGTATTCAATTCGCATCGGTTGAGGTGCGATCATACGAAACGGAGCATCGTCCATTCCCTCTGGAAGATTCAGCTGATGGTAAAGTAGAAGCGACCTGAACGGGTTCGACCCCAGCAGGCTGGCATCCAACACGATTTTGTCCGCTGCTGCAGCCTTCCATTGGACTTCCCAAGTCGAAGGCTCGGTCTCAGGATCGGACCAACGAAAATCCACCTTGAGACTCGTTCCATTACTTGCACCAGCCGCATAACAGGGGACAAAATATTGATTCCCCGCGGGAATTTCCAGCGCAAGCTTTACCGTCGCCACAGGCTGAGATGCATTCAGCTCAAGTGTTCCCTCATTGAATACCGCTCCCGGTCCAACCGCCACCAGATGCCCGGACACCCAGGCATCCCTTGGGTTCTCGATGGTCAAACGTGTCTCGGCAAGCACTCCGGGCGCGACCATGCTCACCACCTCGATCGGCTGGATTTCGATCGGCTCCACAACCGACTTCACTTTCTCGGCAGCCACAGTTGCGGCAGGTGCGAAAATCTGATCGGTGATCTCCGGACGAAGAAAGCGGACCATCCACTCCGGCAAGTCCTTGGTTTGCTTGCGCGCTTCTTCCAAAACGACCCTGGCTTCATCGCTTCGATCCAGAGCCACAAGAGCATAAGCTCTAGTGAGCGCAATCTGCGCGAGCCGGTAATCAGGACGGTCTTTTGCGGAAGCAAGCACCTTCACCAGCTCGTCATACGCCTCTTGGATGGAACGTTTGTCGCCTGCCAGCACCGAGGCATCAAGGATTCCACATAGTATCTCAAACTGATGCATGGGACGACCAAAAGAACGAACCATACGTAGAGCCTCGCGATAGAGCAGCATCGCTTCAGACATCCTCCCCTGATCCACCAGATGGTTAGCAAAAATCGTGTAGAGCGTTGGCTCTGCTCTTTTGTTCCCTTGTCGCCGAGCTTCATCAAGCTGAGAAATAAACACCGAATCATCGATCACTTCTCCGAGCCGGATCTTTGCAGTGATCTGGTCACGATCATGATAGAGAGCATCGAACATATTCCCTCGTCGACGGGCATCCGCGAGCGACTTCACCAGTTTCTCCATCGCTTCTTTCGATCGGTGGAGATCCATCTCCATTTTGGCTACAAACTGGTCAGTGTGCTTGGCGAACTGAGGACCATACTTCTTGTGGATCTCGGCGGCCTCGCGCACTTGCTCAAGGATTTCTTCAGAGGGCCCCTCCCATTGCGAGACATGGCGCAGCAGATTGAGCTTCTGATTGGCATGGTAGCCCTTAAGCGAAGGCACACGTAGCGTATCCTCTAGCAGCGCTTGCAACTGTTTGATCGCCTCTTCCTTGTAGCCCAAGAAGTCCAACATGTTGATATGTCCAGCACGGATCTTCGCAGCATAAAGGATTGCCTGCGGAGGAAGACGATCCCAGCGACTCTTCACCTGTGCGCTGGCTGAAGCGAGCAATTCAAGCGACTCATCGGAACGACCGGTGAGATCGAGATAATCCGCATTTCGTTCGATCAAACGGTAGGCATATCCTTGATAGGCAGGCAGCAGCTTATCCACCTCTTCGAGCTTCAACACGGGCGCGTCACTTATCGAGGTCGGATCCTGGCCACGCAACGCGGCCGAGGCGAGTCTTACTGTGCGCCAGGCTTCACCGATTCGGCCTTGGTTCTGATGCCTCCGCTCCACCATGGTCAGCAAGGATACACGAACGATGACACACTGGACTGCGTTAGGTTCCTCTAGTCTCGAGAGATCCACGAGCGCTTTCTGTGCAAAGAGACCAGCTTCGTCGATGTCCCCCAATGAGTAATATCCAGAAGCTGTGCGATCCGCCGCTGGCCAGGCATAGTTGGCATTGGCCGCCTCAATGGCTCCTTCATAACACTCCCTAAACTTTGCCGTAGATTCGACACGATCACCGGACTCCAAAAGCTTCTTTCCATCGAACCACAAATTGATGAACGACCCCGCCGCCTCAGTGGTAAGCAGGCTTCCAAGCACTAACAGCAGGGTGAGTAATCTGACTTTCATCGCGGTTGCAAGCATTGTTACTGTAACGAATAAAAGCGAGATTTGTTTGATGGATCCTCGATGAATTCTTACGTGGTTCACATCGCTTGCGAAGTAATGCGATTTCCCGGCATCTTCGGCTATGCCACTAATCAAAACGCACCCCTTGGGTGAGAAGTGCGGCTTTGCCGGGGTTCTAGATGGGAGCCGACACGTCTCCCCTACAATACATGTCGTGCGTGCTGCGCAAATCTACCCCTTTTTGCGAAGCCGCACAAACTGTAGGTCGGACGTGTCGGCCGACTTCACCTCCCCGGCAAAGCCGCAAATCAATTCACAATCAACTCACAAACGAGTAATCATAAGGTTTGCGCATCTCGCGCTCGACGTAGCTGTTGCCTTCTTCAGCGTGATCCCCGACGAAAAATTCTTTTTCGCCGTCCCATTGAAGCTTTTTGCCGGTTCTCAGAGCGATCGCCCCGAGATGGCAAACCGTCGCTGAGCGATGGCCTACCTCGACCGGACAAATGGGATCTTTGCGGCTGATCACGGATTCGAAAAAGTTTCCGCGATGGTCATTGCTCACATAGAGACGTTCGGCATCCTCTGGCAATTCTTCGCGGAAAATCCCGCGGTCATGCGCATTGATCTCATCTCTATTGACCCAGATCCAGCCCTCGGTTCCTTTAAAGCGAATACCATTACGTTGTCCCTCAGGATTGATCGTGGCTCCAAAAGGACTGTCATCCGCAGTGGTTCTCACATTGTAAATCACGCCGTTTTCGAATTCAAAACGACACTCGTATTCACTGAAGGTAGTGTAGCCGCCGGGAATCGGCAGAGCGGTGGGCGTGCCCTCCACTTTCACCGGTGCCTTGAGACCTACTGCCCAGTAGCCGATGTCCATGTGATGCGCACCCCAGTCGGTCATGGTGCCACCGGAATAGTCCCACCAATTACGGAAAGTACGGTGACAACGCTCGGGAACGTAATCGTAAGCTTTCGCCGACCCCTGCCAATAATCCCAGTTGAGACCTTCGGGGATTGGTTTGGATTCGAACGGACCTCCACGAACACCCGCGGGCAGCCAGACGTTGACTTCTTTGAGTTCTCCAATGCGTCCATTACGGACCATCTCACAGGCCATACGAAAGCGTTGACTGCTTCGCTGCTGAGTGCCGGTCTGCAAAATTACTTTGTTGTCGCGAACGGTCTTCACCAGGCGTTTACCCTCGTCAATCGTCAGGGTTAGTGGCTTCTCGGAATAAATATCTTTCTTGGCCTTGGCCGCTCCGATATTGATCAGCGTGTGCCAATGATCGGGCGTGCCGTTGATGATCACATCAATATCGTCCCGCTCAAGCACCTTGCGGAAATCACTGTATTTCTCCGGCTTTCTCCCTTTATTCTTCTCAGTTAGTCGGTTGGCAGCCTTCTCGGCATGATTGTCATCCACGTCGCAGACAGCGACGAGATCTGCAAAGTTCAATGCATTGCGAGCGTCTCCCGTACCCATGCCACCAGCTCCAATCAAAGCCATCCGCGGACGACCATTGGGCGAGGTCACCGCCTTCACAGCATCCGCAGACTGGGCAAAAGCACGATCGACATACCAAAGCGGCACGCCTGTGCTGGCGGCGATGGCGGACATTTGGCGCATGAAACGCCGACGAGATATCTGAAACGGTTGAATTTTTTTCATGAACGTTCTTTAGGAATTGGGTGTGATTCTCTTCTACCAGATCATGGAAGAATTACCACATCCATGATTCATTCATAAGTAGTAGATCTTTGCCGCTTTTTCTCCAAGTCAATTTGCTCTTAAACCACTCTCTCGTCAATTAATCCCCAGATTCCTGCACAATCTGTAGGTCGGACGTGGCGGCGGACATCCCCTCACCGTCACGGCCGCAAATCAAATTTCTCATTGAAAGAAAGCCAGAAGTATCCTTGCCATCAATTGTTTACCTCGATGATTTGCATGAAGCCCATCACGATAGAAATGATTTCTCGGGTAAGATTGAACTAGGCTTTGCTTGAAATAATCCTCGGTAATCGAACGCAGAGGAAGAAAGTCACACTTTAGCTCCGATGCCAGTTTAGCCATCTCTTCGTCTGTATTTCCTTGCGCTTCTCCAAACGCTCCGCTCACAAGGAGAATCTCGGGACTTGCTCCAGTCAGGGTTTTTGATTCCGTTCTAATTCTGGAAACAAGTGCGGAAATATCGGATCGCCATGAACTCCCGTTGCTGATCCCTCCTATGAGAACCAAATCCGGTCTAGTTTGAATCACTGCCGCATCAAGGTTCAAATCATGACTTGGCCAAGAAGTTGTATGGTCGTTTAGCCAAGCTCCCGCTCCAGTTCCGCCTCCGACAGCATTGATAATCTCTACGGAACTTTTGGGGTAGTTCTGTGCCAAGAGGACATCAATCGGCGAGTTGGCCATATCATTCATGATGCTATCGCCGACGAACGCAATCTTCAACGGTTGCCCACTTTTCAACAAATTCTTCGCCCGTGGGCAAGCCCGAGCGACATCATCAGCAGGCAGCCAGGAAAGCGGCGACATTTCCTCTGAATAGACTTGGTCAACCCAAGCAATCGTCTCATCGAATGTTGCTTTGGTGACACGTAAATCCTTAAAAACAGCACCTGCCCCCATGAGCCTTACGCCGGACGCGGTGGAGTTTCTCAAGGCACGAGTGAAAAATACCCGCTTTGTCCAACTATTCTCCGTAGTATTAGGCCATGAGGTCCAGTCATCTGCCACCAATTCTCCATCTGTAGCTCCAGCATGGGGGTAGCGTCCCCATGTAGCGTCTTTGTTAAACCCCATGCCTCCAATCCAAGTCGACTGACCTCCTTGGGATTGCACCTCAATTCGAAAAAAACTCATTGGTTCAATTTGAATCCGAGGTGATTGCCAAAAAGCCCCCTCGGCAAGTGGTGCTTTGAAGTCACTGGCAGACGAGAGCACTGACATACTGAAATTCTTCACCTGCCATTCCTTGTCTGATTCAGAACTGTTAAAGCCCTCAAGCAGCACTTGTTCTTCGTCGTTGGAGGGCATCATTGACTCGTCCTCGGTGCAGCCAAATAGAAAAAAGGCGGTGCCCGCGTAAAGCACAGAACAAAGCAATGTGTGCTTTGTCCGACGAATCGCCAAGGCGTAAAACTTAATTGTTTTTTTCATGAAGAAAAATCCATCAATCCCACAGTCCAAATACAAGGATAATTTAGGCTGACAGATAGTGATTGGGCGAATTGGGACAGGCTCTACCTTAGTCGAACCGTGTTGGCGAACTTGTGCGCTACTTCGGCTTTTTTCTCAGCCAAGCGACTCACTGCACTTTCTTCACATACATCGCCTTGAGGTTGATGGCCATGTTGTCCATCTTGCAGGCGATTTCGTGATCTCCGTCCTGAAGGCGAATGGGCTTCGACTTAGTGCCGGATTTCAACACGTGTGAGCTGCCTTTCATCTTGAGATCTTTGATCATCGCGACGATATCGCCATTCTCAAGGACGTTACCGTAGGCATCTTTGACCTCGACAACTTGCTCTTCATCCCATTCGTGACCGCAGGTGACGCATTCGATATGGCCGTCCTCGGACTCAAGAAGTTCTGTCATCGTGCACAGTGGGCAGGCTTTATCGCTCATCTTCTAACAAAGCGCGGATGACGAGAGCTCGCAAGTCGAACACCAATCATCAGAAGCGAATAATTGAACTGCTCGCTCAGAGAACCAGGGCACGATACGCATCGGCTAATTTCGCCGTTACTCCATCACTCATCGTTGGAAGCTTACGCCCATCCATCTCATCCACTGCCTGCACTCCACGGATTGATGACGTCATAAACACCTCGTCAGCGGCGAGGAATCGTAAGTTGGTAACTTCTTCCTCGCTCGCCTTGATACCCAGCTGGGCGCACAGTTCCAAAATAATCTCACGCGTCACGCCGGGTAGGCAGCCGCTCGCCAGCGATGGCGTAACAACCACCCCTTCCTCGACGAAAAAAAGATTACTCACCGCACCTTCAGACACATGACCATTGCAATCGCAAAGGATGGCATCGTCTGCGCCGTGGTTCTGCGCAACCTCGAGAGCGACCAAGTTTTCCGCATAGGAAATTGTCTTCACTCCGACCATCGCTCCACGTTGGTTGCGGGTGAACGGAACGCTCACCAGCTTAGCGGGAGCGGTGGGAGATTCGACCGCAGAGGCGGCTATGATGACGGTTGGATCCGCCGATTCGAAATGGACACCGAGCGGGGCTGCACCACCGGAGACCGTTATTCGCACACGCGCCATGCCTGTGGTTAAATCATTGGCTTCGAGCACGGCAATCACACCACAGCGGAGAGCGTCGACATCTGGCACGGCGATGGTGAGTAACTCACACCCACGTTCGAGACGGCGAAAATGCCGATCAAACGCGAAGGGCTGCCCATCATGTGCTGCGAGTGTCTCAAACGCCCCCTCTCCTACAAGAAACCCTCGATCAAAGGGTGAAATGCGCACGTCAGACACCCGTTGGACATCGCCATTGAACCACACAAAACTTGAATCGGGAGATAGATCACTCATTACATCTTGAGCCTGGACTACAAAACCGGTTTAGAGAAGCCCAAGTGTCTGAGGCCAACCATTGACGATATTCAGGCTCTGCACGGCTTGCCCGGAGGCCCCTTTCCAAAGATTATCCTCCGCAGAAGTCAGCACTATCCGTCCGGTCCGTTCGTCGTGGTGCCACCCGATATCGACGAAGTTGGTCTGCCGCACGTGGCGGGTATCCGGATACCCCCCTTCTCCAAGGAGTCTCACGAAGGGTTGGTCCCGATAGAGCGCTTTCATCACACCTTCGATTTGCGAAACATCCGAAAAACGCGAGGTCAGCTTTGCGGTTGTTGTCGTGCAGATACCTTGAGTGATCGGCACAAGATGTGGAACGAAGGTAATCTTCACAGGCGAACTCGCTGAGACACTCAACTCTTGCTCGATCTCACTTAGATGGCGATGTTTTGGCAATCCGTAGGGGCGCACGGACTCATTACACTCTGCATAGAGAAGAGGGACCGCCTCTTTGCGGCCTGCTCCAGAAACACCACTCATACTGGTGACGACGATGGTGCTTGGGTCGATCAATCCCGACCGCAACAATGGGATCAATGGCAGTAAAATACTCGTCGGATAACAACCTGGCGATGCGATCAATTGAGCACGATGAATCTCTGATGCGTAGATTTCAGGAAGCCCATAAACCGCTGAGGCGAGCAGGTCCGGGGCTGGGTGAGCTTGGCCGTAAAATTCCTCGTAAACCGCGGGATCACTGAGCCGGAAGTCGGCACTCAGATCGATCACGCGCACGCCGGCCTTTACCAGCGGCACCGCGAATTCAGCAGCGACACCGTGCGGCAGCGCCAAGAACGCTACCTCAACACCAGATGCCACCAACTCGTCGATGGTTGGAGAACTAAACACCAAGTCCGATGCACCGCCTGGATACCCCGCGAACTGCGGCAGCACCTCAGTGAGGGCTTTGCCGGCATTCTGACGTGAGGTCACCGCACTCAAGCGAACATTCGGATGGCTCAGCAGGATACGCAAAAGCTCGATACCTGAATACCCACTGGCACCAATGACCGCGACGTTAATAGAAGGTGAAACACTCATAGACACAGCGATACCATCGCGGAGAACGCGAGGTATGGTCAAGAGTCAAGCGCTCTGCAGCACGAGATTTAGGCAGATTCTCCAGGAATCGCCTCAGCGACATTGCGGATGATCTCGAAGAACGAACCCGGCTCGAGGCTTGCTCCACCTACCAAGGCTCCGTCAATATCAGTCTGCGAAAGAAGCTCGGCTGCGTTGCCGGGCTTCACACTTCCACCATATTGGATGCGGATCTTCTGAGCGGTGTCCTCGCCATACATCTCACTGAGAACGCTGCGGATGTATGCATGTGTCTCTTGAGCTTGCTCTGGCGTTGCGGTCCTGCCGGTGCCGATGGCCCAAACTGGCTCGTAAGCGATCACCACTTCTGTCACACGGCGAGGCCCGATGGATTCAAGACCATGGACCAGTTGACGCTGAAGAACTTCTTCCACCTTACCGCCGTCGCGCTCTTCAAGCGTTTCACCAATGCAGAAGATCGGCTTAAAGCGAACTTCCAGCGCGGTGATCAACTTGCGGTTAATCTCGGCATCGGTCTCGCCATAGATCGCTCGACGCTCGCTGTGACCAAGAATCACGTATTCAACATTCAGCTCCTTGAGCATACGTGCGCTGATCTCACCAGTAAAAGCACCAGCGGGCTCGGCTGACATGTTTTGCGCGCCCAGTCCGACCTGCTTCACATCGCTGAGAACTTCTGTAGCCGCCGGGAGTGAAATATACGGTGGGCATATCACGGTATCCAAAGGAAGTTCACGAGTAAAATGGCGCAAAAACGGACGCAGAAATTCAATGCTTTCCTGCGGGGTCATATGCATCTTCCAGTTTGCAGCGATGATCGGACGACGATGAGATGGTTTCATGATCAGTTTTAAAGAGATGGACAAGAATTACCGTAGACCGCTACGGGATTTCCGACCGCTTTGCAAGCGCCCGAAGAGTGATTGTTAAAGGTTATAGAATCAGATATTAACGTCGCTCAATGCAGCCACACCGGGAAGTTCTTTTCCTTCAAGAAGTTCCAGTGATGCTCCACCGCCGGTTGAGATAAAGGTCACCTCGTTTGCGAGGCCAAATTTATTGATCGCGGTGACCGAATCACCTCCACCAATGATACTGACAGCATCGCTCTGAGCCACAGCGCGAGCAACAGCTTCAGTGCCGATCGCGAACTCAGGAATCTCAAATACACCCATGGGTCCGTTCCAGACGATGGTCTTCGCCGATTTGATTGCCTCGACAAATTTTTCAATTGTATGATCACCAATATCGATCCCTTGCCAACCAGCAGGAACAGCACCACCTTCGCTATAAAGCCCACTGGTTTTCGTTGCTGCACCAGCTTTGAACTCCTGCGTCATGCGAGTGTCCACGGGAATAAGGAAGTCCACGCCTTTTGCTTCAGCCTTCTTCAAAATTTCCAAAGCAAGCTCCGCCTTATCCTCTTCAAGCAAACTGTCGCCCATCTCATGGCCGAGCGCTTTGAGGAAGGTGTTTGCCATGGCTCCACCGATGATAAACTGATCGGCTTTGTCGAGTAGCGCGGTGATCACTTGGATCTTATCGGAAACCTTAGCCCCACCGAGAATCACGGTAAATGGACGTGCAGGCTCTGCCAGTTCGTCCTGTAGGTATTTCAACTCACGCTGCATGAGAAATCCAGCCGCAGCCTGATCGACGAGCGCCGCCACACCTGCTGTAGAAGCATGCGCACGGTGCGCGGTGCCGAAGGCATCATTCACGTAGATGTCAGCAAGCTTCGCCAACTTCGCAGCGAACCCACTGTCATTTGCTTCTTCCTCTGCGTGGTAACGCAAGTTCTCCAGCAACACCACACCACCATCAGCAAGCGCCGCCACCGCAGACTCTGCCGGCTCGCCTATGCAATCCGATGCGAATACAACATCGCTACCAAGAATCGCACTCAACTTCGCCGCTACAGGCGCGAGCGAATACTTCTCCACACGCTCGCCTTTCGGACGACCGAGGTGCGACATCAAGACCACCTTCGCTCCAGCGTCGACGAGGAACTTGATGGTCTTCAGTGCGCCATCGATACGCGTTGTATCGGTGATCACTCGCTGTCCGTCTTCCTCTTTGAGTGGGACATTGAAATCAACGCGAACAAGCACGCGCTTTCCGGCGACATTGAGATCCTGAATGGTGAGCTTTGGCATGGTAGTAATGTAATCGAGGTAAAAAAACTGGCGATAAAATGGTGCACTCCACTTTAAGGAAGCGCTGACTAAACCGAATGACTCATGGACCGCGGGCATTCCGCCCATCTGCTACCGTTCATTGCAACGCAATGGTGTCTGTTATTCGATTCAATCAGCGCTCCCCTAAGGCCTGAAAAGAGGTGTCGAGCCCGGCGCTGCATTCACAACGCCGAACTCGCAAGATTTTCTAAATTAGAGGCCTTTGCCGAGAAGCTCGAGCGCGTCGACAGAACGGTTGGAGTAACCCCACTCGTTGTCATACCACGAACAGATTTTCACAAACTTGGTTCCAAGAATCATGGTGCAACCCGCGTCGAGGATCGACGAGTGTGGGTTGCTGACGATGTCTTGAAGCACCAGTGGATCTTCTGAATACTCGAGCACACCTTTAAGCGAACCTTCAGCGGCTTCCTTGAACGCGGCGTTGACCTCTTCGATGGTAGTATCGTTCTTGAGGATGACCGTGAAGTCAGTGAGGGAACCTGTTGGCGTCGGAACACGGAATGCGCCACCGTTCAACTTACCCTTCATCTCAGGAATCACTTCACCGATTGCGCGTGCTGCGCCGGTGGAGGACGGGACGATGTTTACTGCGGCGGAACGCGCACGACGAAGATCACCGTGAGGAGCGTCGAGGAGGTTCTGGTCACCGGTGTAACTGTGAATGGTGCTCATGAAGCCGGACTCGATGCCCCACTTGTCGTTAAGAACCTTCACCATTGGTGCCAGGCAGTTGGTGGTGCAGGAAGCGTTGGAAACGATGTTGTGTTTGGAGCCATCGTATTCGCCATCGTTGATGCCGATGCAGATGGTGATGTCCGGGTTGGTTGCCGGAGCAGAAATGAGCACCTTCTTGGCGCCCGCTTGGATGTGCTTCTCAGCACCTTCGCGCTTGGTGAAGAATCCGGTGGACTCAAGAACAACGTCGACACCCAACTTCGCCCATGGAAGAGCGGCCGGATCACGCTCGGCGGTCACGTGCATTTTGTGACCACGCACTGTGATCGAGTCGTCGTCATAGGTCACTTCGCCGTCGAACTTTCCTTGCGTCGAGTCATACTTGAGCAAGTGAGCGAGTGTGTGGTTATCTGTCAGATCGTTGATCGCGACAACATTATTGAGTTGTTCGTCGGTCATCGCGCGAAGCACGTTACGACCGATCCGTCCGAATCCGTTAATTGCAATTTTAGCCATAATTAAGTGTGGGTCATGGAGAGCGCCGGAGAACATCTCCGACTGTGTTTGTAACGCATTCGAGTGGCGAAGTGCGTCGTCGGGGCAAACTAGGCGGGGCACCGTGTCTCGTCAAATAATACCACTGCCAGACACCTCATGAAATCCGCACAAAACCTTGTCAGAAGGGTGAACTCGATAGCTTTTGGGTCTGTCACACCTCCCATTTCACCAAACAAGCCTATCGAAGAAACGGATTCGAGCGTTTCTCCACGTCGACAGTTGTCGCCGGACCGTGGCCGGGGAGAAGTTCTACATTGTCCGCCATGGTCAAGAGCTGAGATTGAATGCCTGAGACGAGCAGTGGGTGCGAGCCACCGGGAAAATCCGAACGCCCAACCGATCCTGCAAAGACCGTATCGCCCGCGAAAACACGGTCGTGATCAGTATCGACAAAACATAGACTGTCCGTCGAATGCCCAGGCACATAGCGCAAGCCCAGCGCCATGCCCGCGACGTTCAAACTCGTTAGCCCAGCCAACAAATGATCAACTTCATACGCTTCCACCTCCACCGGCATGCCTGCGTTGCGAAGCAAGTCCTCGAGAGTCAGTGACGTGGAATAACCCGAATGTGCATAGATCGGGCAGTTGTTTTTTGCCGCAACGGTAGCCGCATCGACAACGTGATCGTAATGCTGGTGTGTCAGCAACAACGCCACCGGCTGGATACCCTCCGTCTCCAACCAATCTGCAATACCGTCAGGTGCATCGACAAGAACCCATCCCTCTGGCGCTTCAAACAGGTAACCGTTCGTTTGTGCCACACCTCCTGTGAAAACTTTATAGTCTGCATTCATCCCCTACCCATTCCAGCGAATCCACCAGCGATCAATTCCCAATGCAAGGAACTTGCCTCGTGCGCCGTACGCTGAATATTATAGTCTCTCCCCGAAAACACTTTCCCGAATGTCCGATACCCCTAATTCTAATGGCACCAACAATTCCGGCCTCAAGCCCACCAAAGGATGGCCGCAGCGCAACTATCGCTTTCTTCGCGATCAGATCGTCCCTGGGATATTCAAACGCCGCGAGGGCAATCAATTCCGACCAGAATTTCACCCCTTGAATGGCGAGTCCGTACGGATCACGTGGATCGGTCACGCCGGGTTTCTCATTCAATTCGAATCCATGAACGTGCTCGTCGACCCCAACTGGGCGATGTGGCATGGGATCGTCAAACGCTCGCGATTACCCGGCATCCCCATCGACCATCTGCCGCCTATCGACCTCGTGCTCGTCACCCATGCTCACTACGATCATCTCCATAAAAAATCCCTTCGAGTCATCGATTCACGCTACGGCATCATTGTCCCTAGCGGCTTACGCGACCTGGTTTCACGACTGAAATTCCCCGCCGTCTATGAAATGAACATCTGGGAGGAGTTGAAACTGGGGGGACTGACCATCACCCACACCCCATCACACCACTGGGGTGCGAGGAACCTCCACGACACTCACCGCAACTTCGGCGGGTTTCTCATTCATGGTGGCGGCAAGGACATCTTTCACTGCGGCGATTCCGCCTATTTCGACGATTTCAAAACCATCGGCGCCCGCCATAACATCGACATCGCCATACTCCCCATTGGTGCCTACGAAGCACCCAGCGGGCGCGATGTGCACATGAATCCGGAAGAAGCCCTCCAGGCTTTCGAAGACCTTGGCGGCGAAGTGATGATTCCCATGCACTACGGCAGTTTTCCGCTCGGCAACGAAAGCCCGCTAGAACCCGTTCAACGACTCAGCGCCGAGGCACATCACCGCGGACTTACCGACAAACTCGTGGTCCTCGACGAGGGCTCTCCGGTGACTTTTTAACCACTTCAGACGTAAACTCTCAAACGAGCTGCGAATAAACGAACAGTTCTGCCACGCAATTTCGCTAATTCAGTCAGAATCCGAAAGCCAGTATCCAATAAATTCCCATCGACGCGAGCACGATTTTGCGCCAACCTGCGCACCGAACGTTCTTTTAACGAAGCCTTACTTCTCATGCATCTTTCCTTTCCAAAATTTCGCACCTCTCTCGCCGCCGGACTCGTTGCCCTAATGGGCTTTGGCGCACCGATGGAGGCCTTTGCTGTAACTAACTTCAACCAAGTCGGCAAACACTTGTTGATCATGTTACGCAATTTCCATTTCAAAAAGCGCAAGTTCGACGTCAGTTTCTCCCAGGAGTTGCTCAACTCCTATGTCAATTACCTCGACGCCAACAAACTCTACTTCCTGCAGAGTGACATTGATCGCTTCCAGCGCAAATATGCTGGAGATATTCTCGTTCAAATCCTCAACTCCGAAGGCGTCGACGCCGCTAATGAGATTCACAGTGTGTTCGTTCAACGCGTCAAAGAGCGTAATGCGAAAATCATCGAAATCCTCAAGAACGATGACTTTGAATTCAACAGTGATTCCGCCATTCAAATTTCGCGTAAAGACGCTGCTTGGCCCGCCAATACCGAAGAAGCGGATCAGCTTTGGCGTCAGCGCATTGAAGAAAGCGTTCTGGAAGAGGTACTTAGACAGATCGATCAAAAACTTGAAAAAGATCAAGTTATCGACCCGACCATCGCTGAAAACGACAAGTGGAAGGAACTTGCCGACGTCGATGAAGCTCGCGAAAAAATCCTCAACCGTTACAAGCGAATCGGCAGCAATGTCGAAGACACCGACAATGAGGAAGTTGCCGATATGTTCTTCTCCTCGATCGCCGGAATGTATGACCCACACTCCGACTACTTCTCCCATTCCGAAGAAGAGCAATTCCGCACCAGTATGATGAACAAGTTGACCGGCATCGGAGCAATTCTTCAAGCCCTCGATGACGGCACCACACAGATCAAAGGTATTGTGATTGGTGGTCCGGCTGACAAAGCCGGAAACCTCGCACTCGATGATAAAATCATCGCAGTAGACAGCAATGCAGATGGTGAGTTTATCGACATCACTTACATGAAGATTGGAAAAGTCGTCGAACTCATCCGTGGCGACGCCGGAACTGACGTCCGCCTGAAAATCATCCCAAGCGCAGACCCAACTGCCACTCGCGAAATCGTCATCGAACGCGACACCGTCGAACTCAAGGATAACCTCGCAACCGCTGAGTTGATCCACTGGAAAACAGACGCTGGCAACCGCCTCGCGATCGGCTGGATCAGTATCCCTTCATTCTATAAAGACCTCAGCAACGGAACCACCAGCCTCACCCGCGACGTCCGCGTGCTTCTCAAGCGCCTGACGAGTGAGGGCATGGACGGGTTAGTCATCGACCTTCGCGGCAACGGCGGCGGATCACTCGACGAAGCCATTTCCCTCACCGGATTGTTCATCCCCGCCGGCCCAGTCGTCCAAGCAAAAAGCTCCACCGGTGCGTTGGAGGTGCATAAATCCAACACCCGCTTCCCCATGTATGACGGCCCGCTTTCTGTCCTTACCGACAAGACCAGCGCCTCCGCATCAGAGATTATTGCCGCAGCACTCCAGGACTACAACCGCGCATTGATCGTGGGTGACAAATCGACCTTCGGAAAAGGCACCGTTCAAAACGTGCTTCCAGTTTCACGCGCCATGCCGCTGCTCGCAGATGGCGAACGCGCCGGATCATTGAAAGTGACCATCCAAAAGTTCTACCGTATCGCTGGCGGATCCACCCAGCTTGACGGCGTCGTTCCCGATGTCATCCTCCCCTCCCGCTATGATGCTTTGGAAATTGGCGAAGACTCACTGGCCGGACCACTCGAGCACGACGACATCGCGCCACAAGACTATAAGACCTTCAATTCTGCATTGCTCAATCGCGACCTTCTCGCCAAGCGCAGCCACGAACGCATTGCTAAGAGCCAGGAGTTCCAATACATCAAATCCGATATCAGTCGGATTAAAGAACAAATGGATCGCAATACAATCGCCATCAACCTTCGCAAACGACTCGAAGAAAAGGCCGAGATGGAGCAAATGCGTAAAACACGCATCGTCGAGCAAAAAGCACGATTCGAGGAGCTTCGCGAGTTCCTCTCCAACCGCATGGAAATCCGCGAGATCACCCTCGATAACGCCTCCGATGAAGAAATCCCCTTGGTCACCGACTTCTCGAAAGACAAATCAGGAATGCGTCACTCAACCAGCGACGACAACGATCGCAACGAGAATCTCGAATACCCATTCGGCTTGGATCCCGCCAAGCGTGAAACTCTCTTCATCATGTCCGACCTCATTGCACTCGGGCAAAAGAAAGAGCTCAAGCCCGTCGCTGCTCAGATCAGTTCGACTCAGTAATCAGCCTGGTCTTGGTTGAAAAAGCGCAGGATGGATAACCAAGCCTGTGGAGCTCAGCGCACAGCTGAGCTAAGCTCGTTACTCACCATGTCATCGAGATGACATCTGTGGCATGACCCGTCTCGGTCATGACCCATACCCCCGCAGCCAAGCTGCGAAGGTTTTGTGATGAATGTCACAACTTCAGGATACAGGCCCTGAACTTCCTTCGAATGAATTTGGAAGCCTCCTAACCCGAATGGCACTGACTTAAGTGCTCCATGGGCGCGTGTCCTTCAAGGAGCACGGCGCGTCTCGCCCGTTTGAGCGGTGTTCGCCGTTCTCTCCAACTCCCGAAGAACCGCTTAAGTCAGTGCCATTCCCTCCTGACCCCATCCTTGGTCATTATTATGCTTGTGCTCTTGGCATCATTTTTCAACACGAGGGACACTCCGCTAAGAATCCTCGCGTCTCGCTCGTTTCTCAGAAACACGCGGATTTCAGCCCTACGCAAACCTCCAAGCCTTCATGAAAAAATTCTCCTTCTACATCGCCATTGCCGGAATGAGCGCAGGAACCTCTGCTCTCCCCTTGCACGCACAAGTGTATAACCAAGCACCACAGAACCAAGGCGGTGACACCACAGTCATCAACAAAAACGAGAAGAAATCTGCCGAGTCTCCCTTTGGCAACGAGATACCAGTTTTCGATGCTTCCAGTGAGAACATCATCATTGGTGAAACAACATATTGGAACCCAAGCGACCAGCGTGTATTCGCAATGCGCTTCGAGAGCTATTTAAACTCGAAGCCATTCGATGACCCAGCGGTGATAGAGTATTACGACACCCTGAAGAAACTCTCCGCCTTACTCACCGAGGGCGGATTCAAAGAGCGGCGCGAGAACTTCCCAAAAGCACTAGCGATGCTCGCCAAAGCATCCCAATTTGAACAGGCTACCAACACAGCCAACGTCAGTGCCTCTCTTTACAATCAAATCTTTCAGATTTGGATGGTGAAGCGCGACAGCTATGAAATGAGCAAAACGATCGCCCAACTGAAGAAAGAACAGGCGAATATCATTTGGGCAGCTGACCTACGCGCGACGGCACGCAACCTTGCCGATCAAGAAGGATCGAGCAAACGCGGAGGAACAAACAGCAGCGAGAATGGCGGAGAATCTCAAGCCACCGGGGAGGGAACAAACTCACTCGACTACATCTCCATGGTAACAGATCTCGGCGAAAAAGAGATAGAGGAGAAAGCCCTTAAGGTAGAAATCATCAAAAGCGAAACACTCGCCAAGACAGAATATCATGTGTTCATGGTACAGATGTTCCTCCAGCGACGGTTTGAGCACTGCCAGATCGCAGCTCGCTTCTACAACCATATTTTCGATGACGGTGCAGCCACACTGAAGATCGAAGAAAATTCGGATGCCGACAAGCTTTTCAAAGACACACTCGGCGGAAGTCCAACCGTAAGCACCCTGGATGCCGCAGCGAGCGAAGCCATGGGCGACGTCTATGACAAAATCAAAACCGTCAATCTACACTTGGAAAATAAGGAGCTGTGGACCGCCTATCAACGCCTTCAAGAGGCATTTATCTTGGGTGAATATCTGATGCCCATCCGTTTGTATCCTTTGGAGAAAAAGCGCCAACTCTACTCCTTCGCCCGCATGCGCTACCGCTTGCTCAGTGAAATAAACACCAAGGACTACGATGAGGCATCGAAAATCCTCGACGCCATGAAAGCCGAAGCTCCGGACTTCAACGGCGCACAAGAAGAAGCCTGGATTCAGGGGAATATGATGCAGGCAAACATGGCGCTAAAAAAAGCGGAACTTCTGTTCTTTGAAAACAAGCAGGAGGAAGCGGACAAGCAGGTGCATATCGCGGCCGAAATTTGGCCCAGCAATAAAAACCTGAAAACCTTCCTCAACAAGACCGACGACTTGGTAGGACTCGCCAAACTCACCAACGACTACGAACGTCTCCTCGCAGAGAAGAACCACGCGCAAATCTTCGAACGGCGCTACGACTTCGGTCCCGTCATGAGCAAAGATGCGGCCAAGAGAGCGGAGTTCGAGAAAATCCTCGATGACCATACGGAAGTCACCAAAGCGATCGAGTTTTCCAAACAAGCCGAAGCCAGCAGCACGCCCTTCGCACTCATCGCAGCATGGGAGGAAATTCAAATTCTCAAAGACCGCTTTCCGACCAATACCGACCTCATCATCCGCTCGGATGCGTTAACCAAGCAAGTCGCCGAGTTTGCGAACATCCTCGAACAAGCAAAGCGTCACGAACGCTCATCCCGCACAGGTTCCGCCTTGGCTTACTATATGAAAGCACGCAGTCTCTATCTTGACAGTAAATACGCCAGCGAAGGAATCGAGCGCCTCCTCGATCAGACTCTCTCGGACAAGAATACCCACGCCACCATCGGCGGAGACGATCAAAGCACGAAGCCAGTCTCAACATCATCCACAGCCAAGGACTCCCCCGCCGATCCGTTTTAAGTGGGTATCTATAGAATATCGATAGCGTGGCAGCGAATGACGATGTTGACCAGTTGCGCACAAATAACTCGACCCTGATTGCCACAGACCCTAAAAACCGACAATGCGCGCAACACCTCAAAAGGCACCATATCAAGTGGCACTGTCCCTTGTGATGCTGCGCGTTATACTCCCTCTCGCACTATTGATCCAGTGCGTTCCTACATGGGCAGGCTACCCACCCATGGTTCCGATCCTGCAGCCCTACCAGGTAACCTCACCAGGCGGAAGGTGGGTTCTCGACGTGATACCAAGCAACCGAGAAGGGTCAGGCCCTGCCGCCACAAGCTTAACCAACACAAAAACCGGTGAGATCGCTTGGAAACAAATATTGCCTTACACTTTTTGGCAAAGCTGTGTGAATGACGACGGCAAGGTCGCAGGCTTTGCTTATACGAAGGGGGTGATGGGGGAGAATAATTCGACCAATGATGCAGGTGAATTCATTGTTTCCATTCTAGATTTCCATGGCGAGCAAATGCATAAAGAAACCACCAAGCGCATTTCACACTCGTTCGGCTTAGGATTATACGCCCCCTCGCATGGTGCATACAGCATACATTACGACGGTAATAATGACCGTATGATTCTGCTCATGTCTAATGGCTTGTTCCGGTGCTATAACATGCTGAGCAGGAGTCTACATCGTGCATTTATTCCAGAAAGCAATGGCGACGCATCTGGATACGAATGGCCCGATGAGATGCACTTCATACCAAACACTCATCTCATCTTACTTCAGTCCAACAGCGCACGGGGTAGCAGTGATCAAACGACCTCCACATCCTGTATCCAACTCATCGACCATAATGGTCGCACGCTGTGGGCCACCAGCAAACACAGAACCTTCGGAGCCGATAAGAAATGGCCGTTCCCGGAGTTTCGTATCATTGATCCAGAGCCATTAGAAAAATCGAACGACGTCGATCCTTTCGCTGATAGCGATCCATTCGCTAATGAAAACCCTTTCGCAACTACCGAAGCAACTGACGGGCCAGGCGAGCCAACTACACCATACAAGGTCGCCGACTTCGAGGTCTACTTTGGAGACACGGGCGAAAAAGCCATTTTCAAAATTCTTGATTCCGGCGGCAACGATGGCTCTCCTTCCTATACGGTTGTCGAATCCTCGCGTGAAAAATGGACACCCTCTGAAGCACCAGTTGACGGAGAGGATCCAGACCCGCCAAAGGATTTTCCGGCTATGGCTGCAAGGAAATTATCCGCGTTTCAATTAAAGCGTGCAAATGGAACACCTCTTACCGATATCGCTGCGCTAGCACTCGGTCCCGACGACACGATCCATGCGCTCGATGAAGATAAGAATCTGATCCATGTTTTTGATAAAGACGGAAAATTCCTGTATGTCTGTGATTCTGGTAAAGATTACATCCTCGATACCAGCTACTACTCGTCTTCCATTGCGGTCGATAAAAATGGCGAAGTCTTCGCAAGGATTTCAGAATACTTAAAAGATACTAAAGGGGAGAATTCCCTCGCCGGTCACTATCTCCGCTTCTCAGCGGATGGCACACTAAATGAAAAAACGCTCACCCCACCTGCAGACGGACTCTCTGGAAACATCGTGGCTCAACCTATTACCAATAACCTCATATTCTATGGATATTCAGGAGAGGTAGCGGTGAACTCACGTGATAAATACGGAAACCGCGTAGCAACGATCACCCACCGCCCTGATGGCCAGTGGTTGGAAAGCATTAATAATGTAGCTTGTGCACCTAACGGAATGATCGCCATTCGCGACTCTTCCATGGGCAACCGCGCAGGTGGATTCACCACACCATTCCCTCGTCTTCCCTCAAAGCTCCCTGAGGAGACGGTGAACATCTACTCGAAGGAGGGAGAGCCTATTCGTACGATAGATTTTACGCGCTTCGCTGGGCTTTCGGTGATCACCTTCGATGGAAAACACATCGTAGCAACGTTCCCTTGGGATCCGCCCACCCCCTTGGTCTATGTTTTCGAGTCGGAAGGAACTCCCGTAGGAGCGATCCGTATCGCTGAGTTGGCGAAGAAGAAACGCGTAAATCTCCGCCCATTCATCGTATCCGACGGCAAGGCTATCTTGGCCATAGACCAAATAAGCGGAATGGCATTCCGCTATCCCATGCCCTAGAATAGACTAATTCAGAGTTTGCTTGGGATCATTCTCTGAATTTTGATTTTCTATGACTTATCCAAGCAGTGGTGAATCCGTTATGTGGCCTGAGCTTCTAGCCTCGTTGCCAAAGAGACCATTGATCTAACAACGCGGCAGAATACCCCGGCCACTTTTGTCATGGAGACTTCTGGCATTCTGGCATTCTGGCATAGATCGTGAATTAGGACTTGCCCATTACTGCCAAATATGCACAATTCTCCGCGTTTACTTGTTGTAGTAAAATCTTGACCCACTCTGGTCGCATCTCGCATCCACTATAAACTCCCCACGATCTTCTCTGCTTCAACTAGCCAGCCAACACTTACCGCGTGACCTCAAGGCATCTTGGCTTCATAAACTACAACACTCCAGCGCACAACTCACAGCCGTTCCAACGGTGAGAGCATCGCAAAAAAACACTCTCGCGTCAGCTGGCTTACGCCGTAGCCGAGCGCACGCGCACCGATCAAGACGGCACTGCAATTAAAGAAAACGACAATGGACATATTCGTAGGGAACTTCCCCTTCAACACAACAGAAGATGAACTAAGCAAGGCTTTTGCCGCACACGGCACTGTCGAACGCGTTCATCTCGTCATGGATCGGGAAACCGGTCGCCCGCGTGGGTTTGGTTTCGTCACCATGCCGGAAGCGCACGAAGCCAAGGCCGCCATCGAGGCACTAGAAGGCACCGACTTTAACGGTCGCGAGTTGCGCTGCAACGAAGCTCGACCGCGAGAAGAACGACCTCGCCGCAACTTCAGCAACGACAACCGCGGAGGCGGTGAGCGTCGCGGAGGAGGTGGTGGTGGACGCCACGGCGGTGGTGGTGGTGGCGGCGGCGACCGAAATAAAGACGACTGGGGTGGTGGCGGAGGCGAGCGCAAGCGCGGTAACGACCATCGTCCACGCCGTCGCACCAACGACGACTACGGCGACAGTTACTAAAATCATTATTGGAACTCATCAAAACGTCGATGTGCGCTTAATGCGGGCATCGACGTTTTTTTTGTTCCATTTTTCGATGACCCCTTTCTACACTCACCACTAGATGGAAGATGCGAAAATGCAGCGAAAAACCTACAAGCACTGGACGGCTCCGCCGCCAGATCGCTGTGTAAGTTTGACCGAGGCTGCGGAAACCATCGTCACTCCAGTAGAACCGAGCGAACTCGTTCGAGAGCCTGAAATCATTGCATTGGAGCCGCTCTGCCAGCGCACGCTGCTTACCGAGACACCAAATCACACCCGCCCGTTCGTGCTTGCAGAGATGGCGAACGCGCGTGTCTTCTCACATCACGGAGTGGTCATCGACTCGGCGAACCAGCTCGTCACCGATCTAACTCACGAGTTCAACGACTACCCTCTGGGCAACCGCGTTTGTCACTACGAAGGGCTTCCTCCCCTTGAAAAGATAAACGCCACCGTCATGCTACTTCCCTCGCTTTCGGGATGGAAAAACTACTACCACTGGATCATCGAATCCCTGCCGCGTCTGCGCAACATGGAAGAGCAGCTCAATGCTGCCGACTACATCCTCACTCCCATGTCGCGCCCCTTCCATACCCAATGGCTCGATCAACTAGGCATCCCCAGTGAAAAGCGAATCGAAGCAAACTTCGACACCCACATCGAAGTCCGGAAACTCATCGCGCCCTCGTCTCCCGAGCCGATGGTCAACCCGCTGTCGGCAATCACCTGGCTGCGCCAACAAATCCCCAAGTTACCCACCACGGCCGATCGCAAAATCTACATCACCCGAGCCGATTCCTGGCGCCGCCGCGCCCGCAATGAGTCTGCATTGATCGACCAACTGCGCGACGACCACGGCTACGAACTGGTTTCGCTCTCCGGTATGACCGCACTCGATCAAGCCAGGCTCTTCGCCTCCGCCAAAGAAATCGTCGCCCTGCATGGAGCCGCCTTGGCAAACCTTGCGTTCGTGAAACCAGGCACCAAAGTCCTCGAGCTTTTTCTCTCGGATTTCATCTACCCACAATACTACCGATTGACCGCGATGACTGGCATTCGCTACGCTGCACACTCCTCCTACAGCGGACCTGAGGATCCCGATTTCTCCATCGATTACGCGACTCTTCACCCTATTTTAGAGGCCTTTCTTCAAGCATAAACAAGGAAACGCCGTCGCAACATTCGTCCATTTCGTATATTTCAATAGAACCATCGCTCTCACTATGTCTGAAACCATCAAAGCCACCAATCTCGCCGCACTCATCACTGCGGAAAACCCACCCGTCATCATCGACGTCCGCCTCGAGGAAGATTACCAAGTTCAACACCTCCCCACAGCCGTCGGTAACTGCGTGTATGAAATGACCTTCGTCGATCGCATCGCCGAAATCGTGCCGGAGAAATCACAGCTCATCGTCGTCTATGGCGAGCATGCATCGAGCTACGAGTCTCGCCTGGCGGCGGAAAAACTGGAGCGCCTCGGCTACTCTAATGTGAAAGAAATGCGCATCGGTATTCTCGGATGGATCAACGAAGGACATGAATTCATCGGATCAGAGAAGGACGATCCCATTGTGCCGATGCTCGCCAATGGTCGCCACGAAATCGACCTTTCAGAATCACGCATCCAATGGACCGGACGAAACCTACTCAACAGTCACTTCGGCATGCTCAAGATCTCTGCGGGTTGGATCGAAACGGCGGAGAACATCATCGAAGCCGGTGAGTTCACCATCGATTTCTCCACCATGCGATGCACTGATCTCGCCGGCGACAAACTGCATGATGTATTGATCGCCCACCTCGCCAGTGATGATTTTTTCGATATCGAACACCACCCCACAGCATCGTTCACGGTGCAACGCGGCATCCCCATCCCCGATGCTCACGACGGTCAGCCGAATCTGCGCATCGAAGGTATTTTGGAAATCAAAGGGCACTCCGTCCCCACTGCATTTCAGGCAGTGTGTGGGGTCACTTCCGACGGCAAAGGAGCAGCGCAAGCCACGCTCTCCATAGACCGCACATTGTGGGGTATCATCTACGGATCAGGTCAGTTTTTTGCCAGAGTGGGCATGCATCTCGTCAACGATCTCATCGACATCGAATTGCGCATCGTCACCAAGTAGCACCATGTCAAAGATACTCATTCTCTTCGCTCATCCAGCCTCATCGATTAAGTCGACTTCACGCGCATCGCCTGCGCGGTGGCGTGGTCACGCGTATGGCTCAGGGTGATGAGGATTTCTCCTCCACCGAGCGCTTCGAGTGTCGCCTTGGTTTCGCCATGGAGACGGATCGACGGCGCACCAGTTTCGACGTCGCGGATAACTTCGATCTCGTGAAAATGCACCCCTGCACCGATACCAGTGCCCATCGCTTTGGACACTGCTTCCTTCGCTGCAAACCTCGCCGCAACGTGTGGCGAAGGGTCCGCCATCCTGTCGCAATACGCACGCTCGTTCGCGCTCAGGATACGATCGAGAAATCGCTCACCATGACGGTCAATTCCTCGCCGGATACGGCCGACTTCGACCAAATCAATTCCGATACCAAGGATAGATCCGTTCATTTCGTCTGCGGGTAATCGTTCATCAGCTCACGCATTTCGCGCACGGCTTCTGCCAGCCCGACGAACACAGCGCGACTGACCAAGGTGTGGCCAATGTTAAGTTCCACCAAGTGGGGGACTGCGAACAATTCGTCCAAGTTGTCATAGTTGATGCCGTGTCCAGCGTTCACTTGCAGGCCGAGCGAATGACCGAGCTCTGCGGCGGCGATCAGACGCTGAGTTTCTGCCTCACGCTGTTCGCCTTGTTGGTTGGCAAAAGCGCCGGTATGTAATTCGATCATTTCTGCACCGAGATCCGCCGCCATCCGCACTTGCTCATCGACGGGATCGATAAACAAACTCACCTTGATGCCGGCCGCTCGAAACTGCGGCAACGATACCCGTAACGCAGCCTCATTCGCCACCACATCCAGACCACCTTCCGTGGTGATTTCCTCGCGCGTCTCCGGCACCAAGCAAACGAACTCAGGCTGAATCCGCAACGATGCTTCAACCATCTCAGGGGTATTGCCCATCTCCATGTTAAGTGGAATTTCCACCTCACGTCGAACCGCTTCGACATCACTCAACTGCACGTGACGGCCATCGGCGCGCGGGTGCATGGTGATGGAATCGGCACCTCCCTCAACCGCCGCACGGGCAGCCATCACGATATCAGGCTCGACGTTGTGGTTGTCGAGCATCGTCGAATACCGCGCCTGACGGAGCGTGGCGACATGATCAATGTTCACTCCCAGCAAGAGCGATGTTCCAGAAGATTCCGTTTCAGACATATCTGACTATGTTCTCAAGCAAAGCGGGTGGCAATCGACGATTGCCACCCGCAGTGAGTTTTCGACTGATTCGTTGAATGATCGTTATTCTACGACTTCAGAGCTATCTTCGACCGCATCTTCCACTGCGGGGGCTTCCTCAGTCGCCTCCTCGCTAGGCTCAGTGATGGTGAACGCTTTTCCAGAAGAGCCACCGACGGTGATGCTGCGACCTTTATCGTCTGTAAGTTCGACAGTTTCAGAGCCCTCTTCAAATTGAGTCAGTGTCCAGACCGAGACTTCGCCAGTCGCGGATTCTTTAACGGTCAAGGTGCCTCCGGCGACGTCTTTGTCGACAAGTTCATAGGTATCGTCCATCTTGATGACCGCAGCTACGACACCCAAGCCAGGGTTACCAATAAAATCTTTGGCTTGATTATATAACCAATACGTGGCCCCGCCACCGATTAGAAGAACGACGAGTAATGCGATGCCGCAGCCCATGAACCACTTTTTACCGCTTGAAGATTGTGGGGGAGCTTGAATTCCTGCTTGTGTTGTCATCTGTATGGATTGGTTAATGTGTTGTTCTGAGCCCATACGAATTAGCTCGCATGTCATCCTTTCGTAACATGCGATGGAAGTGGATGACAAGTGAGATTATCGTATCTTGGTCTTGTCCCGCCGAAACGTAATGGAATCAATCCCTGCGCCACCTATGACTGCGAATAATTTCACCCTCACTCTCGACGACTTACGCCAATGGCGCGATGGAGGGACGGCCCCCTGCGATCCACGCCCGCTGATCGGCGTGATTGGCGATCCCATCTCCCATTCTCTCTCGCCGGCGATGCAACAGCCAGCTCTCGACGAGGCGGGTATTGAGGGTCGCTATGTGAAAATTCACATCCCAAAGAATGTCGAGTCGCTCGACGAATGCTTTGCCCTGATGTCCGAGTTGGGGTTTCAAGGAACCAATATCACCATTCCACACAAGGAAGCCGCGTTAGCAGCATCGACGAAAGCTGATTCGGTTTCGACCATCATGGGCGTGGCAAATACGATTCTGTTCCTTGCCGACGGCACCAGCAAAGCCTACAACACCGACGGAGTCGGGTTCGCTGGAGCTGTGCGCGATGCCTTTCTCATGGATCTACGCGATCTGCGGATTGCCATCATTGGAACCGGTGGCGGCGCGGGAAAAGCCGCAGCGATCAAATGCGGCATGGACGGCTGCGAACGCCTTGTGATGATCAACAGAACGGTGGAAAAACTACGCCCACTCGCTGAGCAACTCGGCCCGTATTTCCGCGACGACCGCCTCCACGGACCATCCGACCGCATCGCTACCATCGCACTGGCCGACACGGCAGCTTTACAAGAAGCCCTCGAAGAAATCGATCTCATCGTCAATGCCACATCCGTTGGACTAAAGGCCGGTGACGGATCGCCACTACCCGCTCATCTGATCCGTCCTCATCACATGGTGTTCGATATGATTTACGCGCCTCCAAAAACCCCACTGCTTATCGACGCTGAAGAGCAAGGCGCCCGCATCGCCAATGGCGCCAACATGCTCGCACACCAAGGCGCAGCGTCGTTCGCCATTTGGTTCGGAAAAGCGCCACCAGTCGCGACGATGAAATCTGCTCTGGCGGCAGCCATGCAGGCGTAGTGTTTGCATTTCCGCCGTGCCCGCCTTCGATCCATTCGCCAATCTAAATGCCCTGGAACTCCCCGATCTATGGCAACAGGACGGCGTGCGCTTTCTTCGCGAGGGCTATGATGTGATTGTCGATGCTCCCACCGGCGCCGGTAAAACAAAGATATTCGAGCTACTCGTCGAGGCGCGCAACATCAAGGGACAAGCGATCTACACCGTCCCTACCCGCGCACTCGCCAACGATAAATTTCGCGAGTGGCAAAGCAAGGGATGGAACTGTGGAATCGCCACCGGCGACATTGCCGAAAACGTCGACGCCCCAGTAGTCGTCGCCACATTGGAAACGCAACGCGAGCGGATGATTTCGGGCAACGGGCCGGCACTGCTCGTCATCGACGAATACCAAATGATCGCCAACCGAGTGCGTGGGCTGAACTATGAACTATGCGTCGCGCTGGCACCGGAAAACACCCAACTTCTCATGCTCAGCGGATCGGTATCAAACCCGAACGATATTGTAAAATGGCTCACCCGACTGGGACGGAAATCCAAACTCATTCGCGTCTCTGAACGTCCGGTTCCTCTCGACGAACAACCGGTAGAATTGCTTGAGCGCCAAGCCCAAAAATCCGTGGGCAGCTTTCTTGCAAGACTCGCTGTTGCCGCCTGCTTGAACGATTTTGCACCGTTACTGATCTTCGCTCCGCATCGCCAAAACGCCGAGAAAATCGCGCGACAAATCGCCGCAGCGCTTCCCAACGACCAACCACTTATTCCGCCACCGGACTTGCAACGCAACTGTCCCACCGACCTCAAGCAGTTCCTCAAAAAACGCGTCGCCTACCACCACAGCGGGCTCCCCTACAGCGTGCGCGCTGGATTGGTCGAACCACTGGCCAAACACGGGCAACTCCGTGTGATTGTCGCCACGACAGGACTCGCCGCCGGCATCAATTTCTCGGTGCGATCCGTGTTTGTCGCCGCGAAAACCTACACCGACGGACCCTTCATCCGCGAAATCCCGCCCGATGAATTGCTGCAAATGTTTGGTCGCGCCGGGCGACGCGGACTCGACGACCAAGGCTACATTTTCACCACCCGAGATTCCGTCAAACCCTCCGACGCCCGCGCCGGTCATCTGCGCCGTGGAAATGTCGTTGATTGGCCGATTCTTATCCGTGTGATGGACCGCGCCGTGAACCTTGAGCAGTCACCCTTCGAAGCCGCCGAGCGGCTTTGCACCACCATGTTCAGCGAGCAAAATATTCGCTTGGGGTTTGAGCCAACGACCGAAAACCGCGACGGCTCCACGGTCGATGATCACGATGGATCCGAGCGCTCGCCATTCTCTGCTTCGCCGACACAAAAGGAGATCCTCACACTTCAATCCGAATGGGAAAAGCCACAGGAAGAGGCACTTCCCACACCGCTTTCCCGCTGCCACGCCCTCACCAAACAGGGCTGGCGACAAGCTCTTCAACTCTCATCACTCGTCAATGAGCACATCCCTCTCGGCAACACGATTCGCTTCCATCCTAAGGACACGACACGTCCATGGCGTTACTTGAAAGCGATCGTCATTGCGACTCGTCCCACCGTCGAGAAAGATTGGAGAGTCCCTAAAAACCTCGCTCGTAAAATCCGCCCACAAAGCGCCATCGACACCGATGAAAACCAGCTTCTACACATAGTCGCCAAAGCGATCACCAGCCGCTACCACGGCGTGCAATTGCTCGATAGCGAGTCGACAGAAACCACCATCACCGCCCGCTTTGATCTCGCCAATGTGCGAGTCGATGCCATCGTGGACTCTCTAGGCAACGCGCTCATTGCCCCCCCAACGCGCATTCAAGAAGTCGCACAAGTTACCGATTTCATCGACCCCGTCTCAGGGGAATTACGCGCGGCACCGCGACACTCACCACTTCGCGCGTGGCTTCGTCTTGGCTTGATTGATCGTGACGGCACACCCACACGTCGTGGGATGATTTTTTCCATGTTCCAACGCGGCGAAGGACTGGCAATCGCAGCCGCTTTAGAAGAACCCGACTACCTCGCATCTGAGCTCGTTTGGCATTTGGCCAACCTTCGCGGCGGACATCGTTTCAACGATCTTTCGAGCGGCGAATCCGAGCGCCTGTCCGCCGCGTGCCGACGCATCTACGGCTCCCTCGACTACCCTAGATATCTTGAACTAGGCATCCCACCTGGCTTTGGAGAAGGCACCGCCGACTGTCTCATGGACTGGATCATCAAAGGGCAAAAGCCCGACCTCAAGGCCGCCGAATATCTTGGTTCAGGTGATATAGAGCGCGCCAAGACTGAGTGGTTATCGCTTCTCAGACACATCCGCCACGCGCCGAACTACGATTGGGATCGTTGGATCGAACTGAAGGAATGCGCCATCGATCTGCTCGATCGCTACGCACCCGAAGCAAAATCAGTGCTCCCCAAACCGCTTTCTCGGGAATACACGCAACCCGCAAATCTCAAGCTCTACCGTGTCTGATCCGATGGCACGGTATTAAGAGCGCCAGCGGCGCCTTCCCCTCAAGGAGCGCGGCCGTCTCGGCCGTTTGAGCGGTGTCCGCGGTTCTCTAAAATCTCCGAATAACCACTTAACACAGTGTCATACCGTGTCTGATCTCTCTATCACCGTTGTCATCCCCGTCCACCGCGATGCCGCCGCATTGCGGACGACGCTCGACCGCCTCCGCGAATGTCGACCAACATGGCCGATCATCGTTGTGGATAGCGATCACGCTGAGTCACGAGACGAGATAGCCTCGATCTGTGATGGATTTCACACCGCACTGATTTACTCGCCTGTCGGTCAGCGCGCTTATCAAATGAACCTCGGCGCAAAACATGCCGATACCGAATGGATATGGTTTCTGCATGCCGACACCGTGCCGGCCAGCTACGTGACACTCGATGAGTTTGAACGCACCATCATCGATGATAAGCGCATCATTGCAGGTGGCTTCCAACGCCGCTTTGAGCCTTCGGGATTGTTTCTGAGAATGACTAGCCGCTGGGCTGATTGGAGGGGTAGAACCCATGGTCTCTACCTCGGCGATCAAGCGATGTTTGTTCGCCGCGATGTGTTTACTCAACTCGGCGGCTTCCCCCCGATTGATAAATTTGAAGACGTCGCGATCTCCCGTACACTCATTCGCCACGCTGCCCCTCGACGGAAAAAAATCGCGCATATCACGCCCGGCATCATCACCTCAGCACGGAGGTTTAAAGCACTCGGAGAAATTCTAACAACCCTCCGCGACCTCTGGTGGACAGCGAAATATCTCATCCAAGGCGAACCGCACACCAACTATCCCGCCAACTCTCACTCGCCCGAACCAACCGCCATTCTAATGCTGAAGGCACCGCGTCCAGGCACAGTAAAAACACGCCTCGCCAAAACGATAGGCGATGACGCGGCATGCGCCGCTTACCGTCAAATGGTCGAGCACCAACTACGCCAGATTCCCGAAGTCTGGAAAGTTCACGTCTTCTACGCACCTCATGACGCCGAAGCAGAAATGACCGACTGGCTCGCGTCACACGGCGTCGATCAATTCACACCTCAGTGCGGTGGCCATCTTGGCGACCGCCTGAGCGCTGCAGGCGAATCCACCACCGGGCCAGTGATATTTCTCGGTGGCGACTCACCATGGATGACAAAAATACGCCTCCTCCAAACGCAAGAACTGTTGAGCAATCATCAAGCAGTGATCAACCCAGCATTCGATGGCGGCTACACAATGCTCGCTCTACGCAACTTCGATCCACTCGTCTTCAACAACATCGAATGGAGCACCGACACCGTGTTCCACAAGACCATCCAACGTCTCCACACACTTGGATGGAAGACCGCCCGCCTCACACCAGTCAGCGACGTGGATACCATTGATGGTTGGAATCGCGCGAGAGAGCTGCTGAGTCAAGGCAACCAACAGAAGTAGAAAAATCTATCTTGTTATCGGCTTTCAATTCAATTTAAGTTTTAGGGCTAATAATCGCCATCCCCGCCTATCAAGGCTTCGGCTGACGCTAATGGCGTCGATCTTGCCGTCAACATTTACTGATGCCTGCGCCGGTTATGCACAGCGAGCATTCCAGATACGATTAAGAAGAAAGTAGACGACGGCTCAGGGATTTCCGTGACATATACCGTTACACCACTCCTGTCTTCAATATATGCGTCCTCGTATTCCCCATGCAGACTAATCCAAGAATAGAGAAACGAAGCGTCATCAAACGAAGCTGAATCGATGAATGTTGGCAACTCTGTGTCATCGCCAAACCAGTTTCCGGATGAATCAGTCAGAGAGAACTCAATCAAGGTCATCGCATTTTCCAAAACTACATTACCTTCCCTTTGAAAGCCGTTTGGGTCACCGAATGCACGCAAATAGACGAATATAAGAGAGAGTCGGTCGTTTCCATATACGTCGTTATGCGCCCTTATCACCCCTTCTACGCTGCCGGATGATATGTTCATCCCGCCCTCCTCTGCTCCAACAAATAAAGACATCGACAGAGCGAATGGAGTCATCGTGTAATCGCTATATCCACTACCTTTATATACAGCTATCGGAGACGCGTCTAGATTAACTACAATCTCTGCCTCCCAATTTACACCAGTGTTGAATAAATCTGTGCCTGGATGTGAATAGTTTGCGTCCGCACGATCCAATACACCGTGATAATTCAAGGTAGTAACAGCTGCCGACGAGGCACAGCAACTGAGAGCGATGAAAACAACTACGTTGATCATTACATTCATAATGTTCCTCGGATATAAACGTCTGTCAAGAGATTGAATTGATGTCATGGCTACAGAACTTATGTATCAAACTACGGTGACAATTCTCCCACCTTCTGGCATGAGTTCTGCTTTCGGCTTGCAGTCTAAGAATGTGTCTTCCTGAATCGATTTACGAGATAAGTCAGGCCCTCGATTGTATCGCGTTGCTATTTCTATAACTTGCTCAGCAGTCAAGTCATCTCCTGGCGTTCCAGCAAAATTAACACCTATAAGTGTTGATAGGTGCTTGGCTACAATGTATAGATCCATCAAATCATGACTCAATAACTCGACCGGGGCGTCTTGATCTTTGCTGTTTTCGCATTTACGATCAAGTATTTCAGCCGCCCTGCGAAGCTGTATACTTAAATTTCCGAAAGATGTGAGTTCTGGATGCCTTGTCACGGTCAACGGCTTAAGCACAGGGTCTCCAGAATGATCAAAATTTCTCACCTTCAGTGCGTAGCCATCGATAGCATTAGGATCGCCTCCGACTTCTTTCCATGTCACACCCGCAAGAAGGTATGGTGGAATATCAAACACTTTCGATAAAATAGTCAGAGACCTCCGGCAAAGCCGGAGGCTTGAAAATTGGAGCCGCTCAAAGACGGCTATTCTAGTTTGTTACTTTTTGGGTTTCTCGTTTATCCAAGGCATCTCCAGCTGATCCAGCCTTCGATCCTCCTTGTCCTGATCGGCGATATATCGCCGGATTGTTTCCGTATCGCGACCTACCGTATCCACGAAATATCCACGCGCCCAGAAGGCTTGGCCCGCGTAGTTCCTGTCTCGCTTCAAGTAGTGACGCGCAATATGTATCGCACTCTTGCCCTTGATGTAGCCCACCGCACTCGACACCGCCAGCTTCGGTGGCACGTTCAACAACATGTGAACATGATCGGGCATTATGTACCCTTCTTCGATCCAACATTGCTTCTGCTCGGCTAGTCGATGAAAGGTTTCTCCTAGATCTCGCTTGATCACTCCGTAGAGTTTTCTTCGCCGATATTTCGGAATGAATACGATGTGGTATTTGCACTGCCATTTTGTATGATTCAGACTTCTGTAGTCTTCCATTGTTCGTTTTGGGTTGTGGCTTTGAGCGGCTCACTACCCTAACGAACTGGAAGACTGCACTATAAGTCAAACTCCGAGAGTCTCCCCGGCAAAGCCGGGGGATTACCTATGGGCCTTTTATTGGTTCTTTATCACTAGTGTCCAGCTAAAACCCGTTGAGCATCAACTGGTTACGATTATAGACTTCTAATTTTTCGACCCTTGAAGTTGTAAGTAGCTCGTTTACAGGGACTTGCTGAAATGCGTTTACACTTAAAATTTGTAGTATTCGGCTAAGGTTTTCGTCGGTTCTGTGCGTCTTGCTGAGACAGGCGA